>JBAYVF010000058.1:0-2516 GCA_041674705.1 Candidatus Omnitrophota bacterium | reverse complement strand
GCGCTTCTTGAATTCCGCAATGATCTCCAGCGCCCGGTGATACTGAACATTGAAAGCGCTGATGGCGATCAGGTCGGCAGAATTCTCAAAATTGATATCCTCGACATTCTCGTCACTGATCTCAACTTCCCAGGGTTCGGGCGTCAGAGCGGCTACGGTAGCCAGGCCCAGCGGTGTCGTGGAAAAACGGGTCCCGGTGAGCGGCTGAAGCCCCTCAAAGGACCATATCGTCGGTTGGAACTTTGGATTGATGAGATAAACTTTCAATGTTTCCTCAAAAAGATCCCGGAAATGAGAATGGAGAGAATGAACCGGACCAGCAAGACCGATTCCTCGATGGTTGCAAGAAAAATACGGATGTAATTGATGCCCAGAAGATCCCCTTCTCGCCAGGAGACCCGGACACGATCCCAAAATTTCTGAAGAGGCTCGCGCGTTGAGGTCAACCGGAGCGAAAAAAGATTCACCTTGTCCAGCCAGATCTGGAATCGCGATGGGATCCGGAACCGGTAAAGATTCTTTTTCTCAAGCGCGGTGGCAGCTTTCTGATAAAGATTTAAAATCTCTGAGGTCCGGAGGCCCCGCCATTCCTTCGCGCACTGAGTCAACCGCGCGATCTCGGAGATCACTTTCTGTTCGAGCGGCCCCCGACGGCGAGTCGCAAGCCAAACCTCTTCAAGGTCAAGCGCCAGCTTCCACCGGCCCTTCCCAGCCTTCAGAATGTCCCAAAATCTCCGTTTGAAATAGACCCAACGGCCTTCGATCGGATAGCCCGCCCGGCGTCCCAAGCGCGCTTTCAAACGGAAAAAACCGCTGATCATCGGGTGCCCGCCTTCCACATCGATGGAATTTTTATACCACATAAAATTTGAAAAAATGCCCCAGTAATTATCCGCCTTGAGATTCCGGGCGAGGATCCGCTTCATGTTCTCCACGCTGTAAAAGGTCTTCCACGCGGCCTCGTAAGCGGCCAGCCATTCCCCCGGTTTCATCCGCGGATGCCGGTGAGTCTCATGAAAGGTGTCATAGTTGTTGAGGTCTGCGTCCAGCAGCACTCCCTTTGCGAGGGCATTTTTATAATCCATAGCGCCCGGAAGCGGCGTCATCATGAAAAACGATGCCTGCCCCGCGCCGAAGGACATCAATTTTTCAATATCCTGCTTGACGGATTCCACCGTATCCAGAGGAAATCCGATGATATAGGCCAGATGGCAAACGATCCCGACATCATGGAAGGAATCCACGAGTAATTTAAAATTCTCGATGTCGTTCTGGCTCTTCTTCGCCGCCTTAAGATTCTCCTGGTTCAGGCTTTCCATTCCGATAAAAACCTGCCGGCAACCGGCCCGGGCGGCTTTTTCCACGAAATTCGGCACCGTGTGGGCCTGGGTATCCAGCTGCATCATGAAATGGAACGGGATCCCCTCTTTTTCTTTCAACTCGATCAGCCGGTCCAGGATCATTTCCCAATTCTTGTGACGGCAGAAATTATCATCCGTGAAAAAATAATGAGAAATTTTGTGATTCCGGTAACCTTCGCGGACCGTTTCGATCAGAAGGTCAACATCGCGAAAGCGCATTTTGCGCCCCTGGACATTAATGACGGTGCAGAAGCTGCATCCGAAAGGGCACCCGCGGCCGCAATCGAGCGTTCCAAAATGCTGGAGGGCATAACGTTTCTGATGCTTGGGGTTGATGCGCGGAAAGGGCGCCTTCGAAATATCCGGGATATCATTCAGAAAATTATAAACGGGCTTGATCCGATCATGGATCACATCCAGAAGCATCTGTTCCCAGTGGCCGCCTTCCGCTTCGCCGGCCGAAAGGCTCACGCCCGCGTTCCGGAGCGTCACGAGTTCCGGAGTCAGGTCGGGAAGAGTCGCCATCACGCCGCTCACATGAAACCCGCCCATCAGGACATCGATCCCGGCTTCCCGGAATTTCATCGCGATATCCGAGGCGCGCGGCACCTGATTGGATTGGACCCCGACCAGGCAGATCGCGGTCTTCGTTCCCGGCCGGCGACTTTCTTTGATGATCTTTTTGTAGGGGATCCCCTGGACCGTGTCATCGATCAGCGTGATCTCCCAGGCCAGGTCCTTTCCCAGGACGCCCCGTTCACGGACATCTTCGCTCAAGCCGTTCAGGCAAGAAAGTGTATTGCTGGGAAGGACCCCCTTCCAGTAACGGATCACATACCCTTCGTCATCGTATTTGGAGGGTTTGATCAGAAAAAGATGAAGACGTTTGTATTTGTGGGAACTTGCCTTGGCAGACTCCACACCTTGAGGGCCGGAAGCGACTTCCGAAGAGCAGGCGCAGTCTGAAGAGATGGGATTTTCTCGAATTTGCATGGGGAGAAATTATACTCCATATTGAGGAGGACTACTAGAAATGGTTTCTAGGAAACCGGAAGCTGGAGACCGAAAACCGTGGCCCTGGCCTGGCGGATACAATCGGTGATGCCGAATCCGCGGAATCCGTTCCCGGTAAGGTAAAGCCCGGGATAGCGGCGG
>JBAYVF010000057.1:0-2573 GCA_041674705.1 Candidatus Omnitrophota bacterium | reverse complement strand
GCCCCACGCCTGGAAAGCGCGGTATGTCCGATGAAAAGCTTCGCTTAGCCTTTCAGGAGGGATACTTTTACGATCTTGCCGATCTTGCCGAAGTTGATATTGTTCTCCCGGGCGAGCCAACCGATCGCCTGGTTGAAAAGGGCCTCATCCGTCCCGACCTCTTTCAAGAGCCGGGCCAGGGTCATCTCCCCTTTTTGTTCCAATGTTTTATAGATCTTTCCAGCCGTTTCACCGATCCCATAATACTGTTCCTGCATAATGGATTCCTTTCCCGTGTTAGAAAATGTTTATAAAAAAACGCGAACTTTTAAAAATCCGAAGCACGAAATTCGAATTTCGAAACAAATTCCAATTTTCAAAAATCCAAAATACCAAACAATCCGTTTTGGACATTCATACATTTGAATTTCGGATTTGTTTCGTGCTTCGATATTCGGATTTCGCGCTTAAGCGCTTCCATGAGAAGCGCTAAAAGACGTCGTGATCCACATCCGGGAAGATGTTGTCCTTCCCTTCCAGCGCCTTCAACCAACTTTCATCGAGCCGGTTACCCATAAGATCGTCATAGATCTTCGTGAAATTGAGGAGATGTTCTTTCGTCCGCTTCACCGCGTATGGCACCACAGTCCCGGTGTGCATGATAAAAGCCCAGTCGCTCGATTGCGCGAGAAAAAGTTCCCGAGCGGCCTGTTTGAGCGCCCGGCCGACGGTCCCGTTCTGGCCACGGAACTTATGGGTCATTTCACTCATCCGCAAGGAGGCTTTGTGAAGATGGCGGTAGATCCAGTCGTTGGCGCCGGTGAGCCAGGTTTCGCTATACCCCTTCCAGCCCCAGCTTGAAAAACACGGCGTAGAGACCTGATTGACGGGATATTCCTTGAAATAATCGGACGGGGCGATCAGCCGGAATGTCTTCTGGTCAAACGCGGCTTTACGCACGAAGAAATTGAGAAAATCAGGCCCCTCATACCACCAGTGTCCGTAAAGTTCCGCGTCATAAGGCGCCACAATGAGCGGTTTCCGGCCCATAAAATCATACAGGTATTCCGACTGTTTTTCGCGGTTGAACATGAAATTGGCGGCATGCGAAGCGGCCTTTTGCATGGCCCAGCCGCGCACATAAGGTTGTTTGGCTTCGGTGCTGCCCGTGATGCGGTGATATTTGATGCCGGTATTGACGCGCATGCCGTCCGGAGAAATATAAGGACGGACATACTCAAAATCCAGTTCGAAACCGATATCGCGATAAAATTCCCTGTAATCCGGATCGCCCGGATAGCCTTCGATGGCCGACCAGACCTGCTTGGAGGATTCCACATCGCGGCCGAACGCGGCCACGCCGCTCGGGCAGAAGATCGGCGCAAAAACGCCGTACTTCGGACGCGGCGAGGCGTGAAGAATGCCGTGCGTGTCGGTCAGGAAATAACGGATGCCCTGTTCTTTCAGGTATTTATCCACGCCCGGATAATAGCCGCACTCCGGCAACCAGATACCGATCGGACGGCGGCCGAGCACTTTTTCATAAAGTTCCGCCGCGGTCTTGATCTGGCCCCGGACAGTCCCTTCATTGCGGCTGATCAAGGGCAGGAATCCGTGCGTTGCGGCGCAGGTGATGATCTCAAGATGTCCGTGATCCTGGAATTTCCGGAAGGCTTGCGTCAAATCCCGGTGATAGCGATTCTCAAATGTGTCCTTCGCGCGCGTGAATTCCCAATAGTAATGGAGCGCGGTCTCATGGAACTCGGGCTGGAAACGGGTGCGTTCGATCTCCTTATTGGCCAGCTCGATCATCTTGTCCAGATGCCGGAGGTAGCGGGTCTGCAAAAGCTCGTCCTGCAGCATGGACATGAGGGACGGCGTGAGCGACATCGTGAGCCGCCAGGGAACGCTGTCCCGCTCGAGGCCTTCGAACATATGGATGAGCGGAATGTAGGTCTCGGTGATGGCCTCGTAAAGCCAGGCTTCTTCGAGGAAGTATTCGTGCTCCGGATGACGGATGAACGGGAGATGCGCGTGAAGCACTATGGACAGAAATCCTTTTTCCATAGTTATCGGGGCTTTCCTGTCTTCAGGACAGGCGCGGGCCTTTCTGTATTGCGGCTCACGATCGGGGTGATGACCCTTTCTTCGACGCCGTCCGCGGAGGCGGCATGACAATCAAAGATGAATTTCCCGTCCGGAAGTCCGTAACGGAGCGTGAAGGTACCGTCCGGCCGGAGTTGAACGGGACGTCCCTGCATGGTGACCTTGGCGTCGGGTTCCGTGCCGCCGTAAATGATGACCTCGCACTCGAGCCAGAAATTGAACCCGCGTTGCTTGATCTTGACCGGACTGGAAAGGCTGGAAACAGCGCCCGCCCCGGAGCCGGAAGTGATCGCGCTCTTGAGGCGTTCTTCCATGAGTCTTCGGAGTTCGGCGGAACTTTTGCCGACCTGAAAACCTCCCGAAAGAGCGTACATCTTGTCAAAATCGATCGACATCCACTGCTCGTCAATGACTTCAGACATCCCGGCCCTCGGCGTGGTCACGTGATTGGAACGGGCAAGGCAGAGGAAGCGGCCGTCCCGATGGAG
>JBAYVF010000056.1:0-2597 GCA_041674705.1 Candidatus Omnitrophota bacterium | reverse complement strand
CTAGGATTCTTCCTGGGCTTTTTTGCGTTCGTGCTTTTCGTACGCCTTAATGATCTCTTGCACGAGCGGATGGCGCACCACGTCTGTCTCGTTTAGGTAAATAAACTGGATATCCGGGATATCGGCGAGGATCGTGCGGATCTCGACAAGCCCTGATTTTTTCGCGACCGGAAGATCGATCTGAGTGATATCTCCGGTGATCACAAGTTTGGAGGTCTGCCCCATACGCGTCAGGAACATTTTCATCTGACTGTGGGTGCAGTTCTGCGCTTCGTCGAGGATGACATAGGAATCGTTCAGGGTCCGTCCGCGCATGTACGCGATCGGCGCGATCTCGATCGCCCCGCGTTCGGTGTAACGGGCCACTTCATCGAATTCAAGCATGTCATAGAGCGCGTCATAAAGCGGACGAAGATAAGGGTTCACTTTTGCCGCAAGATCTCCCGGCAAAAAACCGAGATTCTCTCCCGCTTCGACCGCGGGACGCGTGAGAATGATACGGGCGACATATTTTTTCTTCAGGGCTTCGATGGCCGCGGCCATCGCAAGATAAGTTTTTCCGGTGCCGGCCGGACCGATGGAGATCACGATATCGCGTGTCTGCATGGCCTTCAGATACGCCAGCTGGTTCTCGCTTCGCGCCTGGATCACTTTGCCGCGATGAAAGAAATGGATCCCCCCGCCCTGCGGAGGAGTCACCTTGGCCTCGACCTTGGGACTGGCCTCTGCGCTTCCCTTTTCCGGTAAGCGGCCGCCTTTACGGATCATCTCAAGCATCCGGACAAAGAAACGGGAGGCTTCTTCTACGTTCTTTTTATCGCCCATGATCTTCATCCGGTCATTACGCGCCACGATCTTGACGCGGTGATCTTTTTCCGCTTGCCGGACATTCTTGTCCAGATTACCGTAAAGAGCCTTCGCTTCGTCGTTGGAATGCAGCTTGATCAGTTTTTGCAAGAGCGACTCCCTTTCTATACCTTGGGTTTCAGTTTGACCGCAACACTGAGTTCCTTGAGCTGCCGTTCATCCACCACCGAGGGCGCATCGGTCATAAGACACGTCCCCTTCTGCGTCTTGGGGAACGCGATCACTTCCCGGATCGACTCCAGGCCGAGGAGAAGCGTCACAAAACGATCAAGTCCGATCGCAAGGCCTCCGTGGGGCGGCGCTCCGAACGAAAGCGCTTTTAAAAGAAAACCGAACTGCAGCTCCGCCTGTTCTGCCGTCAAATTCAAGAGCTGAAAGATCTTGGACTGCACCGCCCGGTCATGGATACGGATACTGCCCCCGCCCATCTCGGTGCCGTTACAGACCAGATCGTAGGCGCGCGCCCGCACCTTCAGCGGGTCCGTATCAAGAAGCGGCACATCCTCCGGCTTCGGCGACGTAAAGGGGTGATGACAGGCATCACAACGCTTCTCTTCCTCGTTCCAGTCGAAAAGCGGAAAATCCACGACCCACAGAAGTTCGAACTTCCCTTCCGGGATCATTTTATATTTGTCGGCGAGAAAGCAGCGAAGCGCTCCGAGCGCCACGGCCGCGATCTTGAACTTATCGGCGACCATAAAAACAATATCGCCCGGCTTGGCGCCGAGGGTCCCGATCATTTTTCCGATGCGCGCCGCGTCAAAAAACTTCTGGAGCGGCGACTCGACCTGGTCCGGCCCCGTGACCTTGAACCACGCCAACCCCTTCGGCCCATAAGTCTTAATCCACTGGGTAAGATCATCAAAATCCTTGCGTGAGAATTCCACGCCCGCCGGCGGGGTGAACGTCAGAGCGCGGATCTGGCCGCCTTTTGAGATCGTCTCATCAAAGATCTTGAACCCGCTTTTTTCAAAGACCGGCGTCAGGTCATGGATCTCCATCCCGTAGCGAAGGTCCGGCTTATCGCTCCCGTATTTTTCCATGGCTTCTTTATAACTCATGCGACGGAGCGGGATCTTGAGATCGACCTGCTTGGCATGCTTGAAAACGTGCGCCACCATTCCTTCCACGATACCCATGATGTCCTCTTCATCAATAAAGGACATCTCCAGATCGATCTGGGTATGTTCGGGCTGACGATCCTTCCGAAGATCTTCGTCACGGAAGCAGCGGGCAAGTTGATAATAGCGGTCATAATTGGCCACCATGAGGAGCTGCTTAAAAAGCTGCGGGGATTGCGGCAACGCATAAAAACTCCCGGGAGTCAGACGCGATGGCACGAGAAAATCACGGGCCCCCTCGGGAGTGCTTTTTGTTAAATAGGGCGTTTCGACCTCGATAAAGCCTTGTTTATCCAGATACTCGTGGACCAGCTTGGTCACGCGGTGACGAAGCGTCAGGTTCCGGATCATCTCCTTGCGCCGGAGATCCAGGAACCGGTATTGGAGCCGGAGCTCCTCGCCGACGTTCTTTTCCTCCAGCTCGAAAGGCATCGGAAGACAGGCGTTCAGGATCTCGAGTTCCTCGGCCTGAAGTTCGATCTCGCCCGTCGGGATCTTGGAATTCACGGTACCGGCCGGACGCGCCGCCACTTTCCCCCTCACGAGGATCACGAATTCCGAACGGAGCGATTCCGCTTTTTTGTGCATTTCAGGATTGGCCTGGGGATT
>JBAYVF010000055.1:0-2670 GCA_041674705.1 Candidatus Omnitrophota bacterium | reverse complement strand
TAAATTTCTGAAAGTTCCGGAAGTCATCCAAACGCTCAAGAAAAGACCTTCCGCCCAGCACGTTATTTTGACCGGCCGGAACGCGCCGCGAGCGATCCTCCGTCTGGCGGACCTCGTGACCGAGATGAAGTGCATCAAACACCCTTTCCACAAAGGCGTTTCCGCCCAACCCGGGATTGAATTCTAAAAGCAGTGCCGGGGACCTGGTACATAGTACATGGTCAGCTCGTTAGAGCCGCCAACGGATTTTTTCACCAAGTACCATGTACCCTATGCCATGTACTCGTTTTTCACTGCTTTCTTGGTGTATAATAAAGCAGGTGGGAAGAGCTGAAGAATCCTTAGCAAAGTAATCAAGGAGGGCTTGGCGATGATCCAGAGCGTAAAATTAGGCAGGGAATTCGTAGTGGTCTCAGAGAACCGGGTAGGCGTGCTTTCGAAAGTGGCGGCGATATTGGCCGATCGAGGGATCGACATTGTGGCTATTTCGGCGCAAGCGGCCGGCGGGGTAGCGCTGATGAATTTTGTGACCGATGACGCGCTGCACACGAGAGATCTTCTCGCCAAAAAAGGATTTAAAGCCCAGGAGAACACGGTGTTGTTGTTGGAGATTGTGGATCGACCGGGAGCTTTAATGCGGGTCACCCGGAAGCTTGCGGCCAAGAAGATCGACATTCTCAACGTCTACGCCAGCGCGCCGGCGTCTTACGGGCCGTGTACCCTTGTGATCTCGACCAATAACAACCAAAAAGCGCTTGTGGCTCTGAAACAGTAACCGATCAATCGAATCCTCGATCGCAGGAAAGTGTGTGGGGGATTCTTTTACCTTTGAAGGACATCATGAAAAAATACACAGACCTTAGTCTTGCAGAATATATCGAAAAACTAGCCAGTGACGCGCCGGTCCCGGGCGGCGGCAGTGTTTCTGCCTATGCCGGGGCTTTGGGCATGGCCCTGACGCAAATGGTCGCGCGGATCGCGCTCAAACGCAAACCCAAGGCCGATCTTACCCAGGAGCAGAAATTTCAGAATGAGGCGAATCGTCAACGCATGCAGGAGATCGTCGATTCTCTCGAGAAGACCCGCTCGGACGCGCTCGAGGTGGTATCGCTCGATCCCAAGGTCTATGACGAAGTGATGGCTTGTTACAAGGAAGGGGCGAATCCCGAGAAGCTGGAAGATGCCCTCCAGAACGCGTTCCGCCTGCAGGCGGATCTTGCGTTGATCCTCGTGATGGCCAAGGAATGGAATGAACATATGAAAACGCTCGTCAAGGGCTCGGTCGCCAACGATCTGATCGTCAGCGACGGACTTTTGTCCGCCGCGTTTGAAGGAGCGTTCCATACCGCGCATATCAATGTGGTCTACATGAAAAACCAAGAGCGGAAAGAGCGCGCCGAGAAGGCGCTGGCCGAGCTCAGAAGCCGTTTCACTAAGGGCGCGTAAATATTTTTTTGTGTCATTCCCGCGAAAGCGGGAATCCAGTCGGAATCAAATTCCGGTTGGAATTTAAAATGGATCCCCGATGAATGCATTCGGGGATGACAAAGTGAGGTCTTATTTAGATGGAAGCAAAAAGACTTGAGGGGAAAACGATCGCAGCGAAATTGCAGGAAAAAATCGTCGAGAAGATAGCCGCGTTTACGGGGGCAGGACTTCCCAAGCCGTCTTTGGCCGCGATCCAGACCAGTGAGGATCCGTCCGCGGTCTGGTACATCAACAGTCAAGAAAAACTCGCCCAGAAACTCGGCATTGAGTTCAGGCGCATTCTGCCGGATCAGGTGAAAGGTGAAAAGGCTTTGCTCCAGAAGGTCCGGGAACTCGGCGAAGATAAAACGGTCCACGGGCTTTTCATTTCCATGCCGCTGCCCCCGGGGATCGACGCTGACAAGGTGCTGCTTGCGATGGATCCGAAAAAAGATGTCGAAGGGGTTCACCCCACCAGTCTCGGGTTGATCGTTCTCAGGCGCGGTAAACTGATCCCGCCGACAGCGTTTGCGGCTTACACGCTCATTAAAGCGAGCGGGATCATGTTGCGCGGGAAAAAAGCGGCGATCGTCGGCCAAAGCGCGATCGTGGGCCGGCCGCTCCAACTTCTTTTAGGTGAGGCGCGCGTCACGACCTTTGTTTGTAACACCGGGACTGCCGAGGAAGATATGAAAAAGATCGTGGGCGCGAGCGAGATTGTGGTGGCCTGTTCGGGGAAACCCGGTCTTGTGAAAGGCGACTGGATCAAGAAGGGCGCGGTCGTGATCGATGTCGGGACCACGGAGGTGGACGGAAAACTCCAGGGCGATGTGGAATTCGACGAAGCGATTAAAAAAGCAGGTTTTATCACACCGGTTCCCGGAGGTGTCGGGCCCCTCACCGTGACCATGCTCATGGAAAATCTCATTATCGCGTATGAATGGCAAAGCCCCGCCGCTAGTTTTCCAAGGAAAACTGGCGGGGCAACATGATAAATACCCCCGGCTGTTTTCTACCGAAAACAAAGCGCGGGGGTTCAAAAAGCGAATGAAACACACTCCTCAAACCATCTATTCGAAAAAGCAGGCGGGGCAAAAGATCGTTTCGCTCAGTCTCTACGACTATCCGAGCGCGCGGATTGCGGACGCGGCAGGCGTGGATGTGATCATGGTCGGTGATTCGGTTGGCATGGTGCTTTTAGGC
>JBAYVF010000054.1:0-2719 GCA_041674705.1 Candidatus Omnitrophota bacterium | reverse complement strand
TGGAATTGACACGAGCGGAGTATGAAGAGCTCTCACTCAAATCCGAAGCACGAAGCACGAAACTCGAAACAATATCGAATGAACAAAAACCCAATGACAAAAACAAGGACGTTTTGAATTTGAAGCATTCGAGTTTTGGATTTGTTTCGGATTTCGATATTCGGGATTCGAAATTGGGTGAGCTGTATCGTTCCGCCATGTCCTTCTATCAAATGGCCATCGTCCGCGAAGAGAAAATGTTCCAAAACGCTCTCACCCGCATGAGCTCGCAAAAGCAACAGCGCGCTGTGATCGTCACCGGCGGATTCCATGCCGATGGCCTTAAGAAGCTTGCCACATCCAAGAACTGTTCCTATATTCAGATCACCCCGCGCATCAATGAAGTCTCGAAGCGTGATCATGAAGTATATCTCCGGTCCATTCTAGGGAGCCGCGACGTAGAAACCTCCCAGATGAGCGCCCTTCTCGGGATCGTTGATCGCGCACAGCGTGTTACTGTGACAGGTATTGCCGCGACCAAGGGCTGGGCACGCGATGTCCGCGGACTTATCCTTGGCATGATCAATTCTGAAAATGTCTCTGACCGCCCAGGTCTTAATCTTGCTTTTTCCAGTTCTATCTTTGGTTCAGCGACGTCCTCTCTGGCACCTGTTATTGCTCGTGCGGAGGTTCGGTTGCCGACGGGAGACGAGACTACCGCTTTCACAAACCTGATCAACCAATTTCAGATTGTTTGGGATAACCACCCCACGGCTGTAACCGTTGGTATTGGCGTTTTGTTGTCCCTGATTGGCATAGTCGCTGTTAAATATATTAAACATACACGGAATGTAGTTGAGCTAAGACGCCAAAATCCGATTCTGGATCTTATTATGAAAAAAGCTCCAAAAATTTCATCGAAAAAGGCGCTAGAGTTGGTTCTGGAAGCGAAATCTGTTTTTGATGCCAAAGGTGATTTCGAGGTTTTTTTTCATGAAGCGACAAAGGAATATCAGCAGAACGTTGGCGAACCCAAACAGGAGCATTTGTCGAACGGCGGGTATGTTGAGTACTACGATACCGAAACGATACCAGCTACTCCTGCCTACTGGTATATTGCCGCCCCCAGTAATGTTCGTTCCGAAGTCCGCCTGACGCTCGCGCAGGAAAAGCAATTCACTCAGACTACAGCCATCAGTCAACAGACCACAGCTAAAATTGCTGTAACCGCGCACTTCAGCGGCGTTGCCAAGAAACTGATGTTGGCGGCGGTTGTGGGGATGATGTCGGTATCTGCCAAAGCGGCTGATGTTGTGGCGCCTGCCGCGAATGATGTTGCGACCGCCGAGGCAAGGTCTCAATCCGAAGTCGCGAAAGGTGATGCCTTTCAGATCGCGATTGATAACTTACTAAAGTCACCTGATATATATGGGGCAGCGATTGCACTCCTTCAGCTAAAGGATCCCAGGACCGTTCCCGCGCTGCTCGAACTTTTGAAAGATAAAAATCAGCGTGTTCGTGGCCGCGCTATCAATGTGCTCGCTGAATTCCGGGACGATCCGCGGGTTGCCGATGCTTTAAGGTCCGCTGCATCAGACGAAGATGGATTTGTTAAGTGGGTAGCTACGGGAACGCCCAAAGATATTGAGAAGCCTCAGGGGGCTGTCAATTCTTCTTCCGGCTTGTCGGCGCGCGACGCGGCGCTTTTTGCGATGTTGCGGGATCCTTTAAAAGACGAAGATCCGAATATGAAAAGCAAGATCGAGTTGTATCTAAAGGAAGGAGGCGTTCAAGATCCGGATGCGGCAGATCTCTTTAGGATCATCACCGCAGTGAAGCCAGTTCTGAATCAATTCAATTCTGACCCTGGTCTCTCTGCTTTTTTCATAAAAGTCCTGACTGATAAGAAGGAAAGCGGTCGGGTGCTTCAAACGGCGATACTGATCTTGGGAGTATTAGAAGAGAACGGGGCAACACCAGCATTGCTTCCTTACCTCAAAGATGAAAATATCAAGACTCGGATGGCCGTTGTTTCCACTCTGCAAAATTTGAACGACCGAAGAGTGATCCCCGAGGCGATCCGGGTGTTAAAAGAAGACCCTGTTGCAAAGATACGCATGCAGAGCATCGGTGTTCTTCGGTTGTATAGTGATGCGCGCGTCATGTCGGCGCTGCGGGAGGCTTCGCTGAAAGACCCGAACGAAGATGTCCGAAAGATGGCCAGGTATACCGTAAAAATTATTGAGAAATTCCAAAAAAAGCAAAATACTGCGCCTTCAGCTCCGCGCTCTGAATTGCGGGTGGATCTTGTCCAGATCGCGAGCATTGTATTTTTTGTCATTACTTACCTTCTCTCGGGGCATGAACTGCGGCAAGTGAAGGCGTTTGTGAACGGGGATGAAAGTCGATATGGAAATTATCGCGAGGTCCTTGCTCAGCGCCTCGCGCAATCTAAGGGCATCGAGAACCCGACCGAAGAACAGCTGCTTGCGGGAGCGGTGTGGGCCGCACCTCAGGCGCCGGCGTTTTTCGCCTTTTTGGCCGGAGGCTTCGGAGCGCTTTATTTGTCTCTGACATGGGGAGAGGTTTTTTTAAGCGCCGCTCTCTCTAGCATTGTTGTCCATTCTATGGTGAAATTCGGGGCTCTTACCCTCGTGAAGAACAGGAATTCCGGGCAAGGGCCTGAGGATTCAAACATATCCGACAGCGACTCCCGCTCGGAAGTTAGGCTTACAGCGGC
>JBAYVF010000053.1:0-2735 GCA_041674705.1 Candidatus Omnitrophota bacterium | reverse complement strand
GCGGATTATGCGAGTCTTGCCGAAAAAACGCCGAAGGTGATGCAATACATCAAGATCGCGGAATCGGCCAAGGCCGCGGTGGTTTCGGCGCAGTCCGCGGTGTGGCCCCAGGTGGATGGTAATTATGATTATGGCTATTCAGGCGAGCGGGCGTCGAATTTGAAAGATGAAAGTTTTCTGGGGCTCAATGTAACGGTGCCTTTTTTTAACGGCGGGAAGAACGTGAACGCGATCCGGAAGGCAAAAGCGGATTACGAGGCTGCCGAGCGGGCCGCCCAGGGCGTGCGCGACGAAACGATCGCCCTGCTTGCGAATGCATGGGTGCTTTACATGGACGCGATCGAGTCGGTGGAAGTCCGCAGAAAATTTCTGGAGGCCGCGAGGAAGCGCGCCGAGATCATCCGGGCGGAATACGCGACAGGCCTTGTGAATTTTACGGATTTTGACGCGGCGGAACAGGAAAACGCGAATGCGGAAAAGGATTATGTCGGAAGTCTCGCGGATGTTTTTATTCAGCAGGCGAACTGGGAAAAGCTCCGGGGAGCCACTTTGGAGGATGCGTATCATGAAAATAAATAATATGTCGCGGCCGGTCAAGTTCGGATTAATCGTGGTGGGCTTTTTTCTTCTGATGCGGATGTTCTCCTCCTGTGGTCCGGCGAAAGATTCTTTACAGGTCGTTCGCACGGTCAAGGCCACGCGCGGGGATCTTTTGGTCACGGTCACGGCGACGGGAACGGTCAAACCCTACAACCGGGTCGAGATCAAGGCTCCGATCCCGGGGCGTATTGAACAGGTGCTCGTTCAGGAAGGGGAAGAGGTCAAGCAGGGACAGGTGCTTGCCCGAATGAGTTCGGTGGAAAGGGCGGCGCTTCTGGATGCAGCCCGCGCTCAAGGGGATGCCGCGGTCAAGCGTTGGGAAGAGGCCTACAAAGTCGCGCCGCTTCTCGCGCCTCTGGATGGAACGATCATTGTCCGCTCGGTGGAACCGGGACAGACGGTTACGACCGCCGATCCCGTGGTGGTGCTTTCCGACCGATTGATCGTAGAAGCCCTGGTGGACGAGACCGATCTTTCCATGATCAAGCTGGCGCAACGAACCGAGATACGGCTCGATGCTTATCCCAAAGAAGTGTTCATGGGGAAGGTGGATCACATCACCTTTGAGAGCAAGCTTGAAAACAATGTGAATGTTTACGCGATCGATATCCTTCCGGAAAAGGTCCCCGAGTCTTTTCGGAGCGGGATGACCGCCAATGTGACTTTCATTGTGAAAGAAAAAAAAGGCGTTCTGCTTGTGCCGTCCGAGGCGATCGTGGAATGGCCGAAAAATTTTCGTAAACCCCAGGAAGCGGTCTTTGCTGTTTACAAGAAAACTTTTGGCGGAAAACCGGAGCCGGTTGCGGTCAAGATCGGGGAATCCGATGGGCGTATGACCGAGATCACGGAAGGTCTGAAAGAAAAGACGGAGGTTGCGATCGTCCGGAAGAAAGAAAAGGCGCAATCCGCCAATCCTTTCAGCCCCGGCGGCGCTCCCAAGAAAAACGGAGCCCAGAAGAGTTCATGAAATTACTGGAAGTCGAGCGCATCTCCAAGACCTACAAGATCGGCGAAGTTGAGGTCCGGGCGCTTCAGGACGTTTCGCTTACGATCGAATCCGGAGAATTTGTCGCGATCATGGGGCCTTCCGGATCCGGCAAATCCACGCTAATGCATCTTCTGGGATTCCTGGACACGCCCGACAGCGGCCGTTTCCATTTAATGGGGAGGGACACGGCCCATCTTAAAGAAGAAGAGTATGCATTTCTCCGCAATCGCGTCATTGGGTTTGTCTTCCAGCAGTTCAATCTTATGACGCGCTCTACGGCTCTTGAAAATGTTTGCCTTCCTTTGCTTTATTCCGAGGACCGGCTCGGAGATCTCGAACGTTCGAAAGAAATGCTCGGAAAAGTCGGGCTTGCCGATCGCGTGGAACACCGTCCCAATGAACTTTCCGGAGGTCAGCAACAACGCGTGGCGATCGCCCGGTCGCTTGTGACCCAGCCTCTCATGATCCTCGCCGACGAACCCACCGGGAACCTGGATTCCAGATCCGGCACCGAGATCCTGGAGATCTTCAAGAACCTCCACAAACAAGGAATGACCATTGTGCTTGTCACGCATTCCGAAGAAGTTGCGGCTGCGGCAGAGCGGGTTGTGCGCATGCACGACGGGAAGATCGTGAGCGATGATAGACGCGTCTCCTCGGGATGTTTTTCCCGAGGGCGTCATCTGGTTCGACTTCCGCTCACCACACTGAGCACGGGTCGAAGTGCTGAGCGAAGCGCCGAAGGCGCGGAGTCGAAGGACCCTATCCCTGAGACCCTTCGACCTGTCTTTCGACAGGCTCAGGGTGAGTGGGGCGGACAAAATTCCCGCCCCCTCAAGAAATATAATTTTGAAGAATTCCAGGAACACTTCAAACAAGCCGGCCGTGTGATCCTGGGGAATAAATTAAGATCATTCCTTTCCATGCTGGGGGTGTTGATCGGAGTGGCGTGCGTGATCACCATGCTGGCTTTGGGACGGGGCGCGCGCGAGGCGATCACCGAACAATTATCCCGGATGGGTTCCAATCTTCTTTCCGTTCGTCCGGGGTCGGTAAAAGTTCACGGGGTTGAAGAAACCGCGGCGACACGGCTTACCGCTGACGATGTCCGGGCCATCAAAGAGGTGGCTTCGGTCAAGCAAGTGGG
>JBAYVF010000052.1:0-2789 GCA_041674705.1 Candidatus Omnitrophota bacterium | reverse complement strand
TCGAGTTTTTTTAGTTTTGGATCGATCGAAGCCCGCCTTCTTATCGCGATGACGAAACATTTGAATTTTGCGCAGGCCGTGCGATATGTTTTAACCGGTAAACTGCCTCTGGGGAACCTCTCGTCGCATGATTATAGTGAGGGGACGGGAGTTCGTTTTGCGAATCTCATGCCGATTGCTGGAGAGACCCGCGAGATTTTAGAATCGAAATTAGCTGGGATCGACAGGGAGATCAGAAGTCTTACTCTTGGACGCGGGGATGTCTTTTCTTCAGTCGGACGTCAGAACATTTCAAGGGAGTATGCAAGAGCTACCGATATCCGAAATCAGCTTTTGAGATCTCTGGGCCGCTCCGAGGTGAGGGATTTGTTGGTAATGAAAGAAGAGGCGAGACAAGCAATCAAGAACAGTCGTGAGGCTATAGGTCTGAAAACACTAGAGCAAATGAAACGTCTCGCCAACGAGTTGACGCTGGCATATGCAGGCATTGAGGAATCTACCTCGCCCCAAGACATTCTAAGAAATGTTAAAACGATCGCCGAAGATATTGAAGGATTTAAGGAATTAGGTTCGCTTGTGCTCCTCACGGAGATAGAAACAGCGCTTAAGATTCTTAACGCGGAAATGGCGAAGCTCTCCGGGGAAATAGAAACCCTTAATCGCTCAAAGCCGTCTTCGCAGTCTATTCCGGATATGGGTGGGTCCAAAAAGGCGGGGTTCGTGGTTTATGCGAACAATGGAGTTTCGTTTGCTGTGACCGGGAATCCTTCACAAGATGTTGTTGTGGCGACAACGGCGCTTGGCCAAGCGGGACTGTCAGTTTCGAACATGGGAGACGGTGTTGTTAGATACCGGGACGTGAGGATCGATCTTAAAGGAAACAGTTATGACATTATGCAGCAAGTCGATGCTGCGCTGCGTCGCCGCTCCGATAGGGGACGCTCCGAGGCGAGGAGTGATTTGGAAAAGGTCCGGAAATTCTATACGGACAAACGTCCCCAACATCCTATCGCGCCCATTTTGGACAAAGTGATCCAAATGCTCGATCAGGGGAACGATGAGGATGCCTTGAAGGGATTGGAAGAGGCGATAACCCTCGCGATAAAAGATTACAACACATTTGGCCTTGGCATGATGGAGCGAGTTCCTTCGCAAGAAACACTCGCCTATGCCGAATCTTTCAGGATGTTGCAGGCGGTGAGAGAAGCTATTGTCACAACCACGGAAAAAGATGAAGCCTCCGTGATATTTGAGGCCTTGGACATTATCAGGCGGTACGCGGGCGGGCCTGTTCATCGTCGAGATTCCGGGGATCTTCCGAGCCTCACTCGTGCGATCCAGGGGGAGTATGAAAGGACGGGGCGCGCTTTGACTCCTGCCGTGCGAGCTCACATTGATCGTGTCATGAGTAAATTGGAAGTAGTGAATTCTTCGCCGAAACTTAAAGAAGGGGTCAAAGTCACTCCAGAAATGATCGCGAAAGCAGGCGCACCCAAAACCGAAGCGGACAGAATTATCCTTGAGGCCAGAACGTATATTCCGGATATTGCTAAGGCGCTTAGTTTGTCGCCATCAGAGTTCGGTGATTTTTTGATCGACCGGAATGTCGACGAAAATGGGAAAGCCAGGAAAGGGACTATTAAGGACATCCAGGATCCGTATCTGATTGGTGAGATCGCGAGGTTGGGGCTTGCCGGTGAAAAATTCAGCGGCGCTCCAGAGACTGGAAATATCCATGAAGAGCTTGCCAAACGGTTGCGATCATTATTCACACCAGGAACGGTCGATTTAATGCTGGCCCAGGTGACGGTCTGGGAGGACGGAAATATTTATATGGCTCCAGGAGCTGGTGCGGCTTTCCAACGCGGCTTGAATGTAGCCGAGGATATGCTTCGCTCCGAGGCGAGTGTGGAGGAGTTTAAGAAGCCGGGAAGTGTTATTCGGCGTCTTGAGACTCAGGTAGGGCCGTTTACTGTCGTGGCGGAATATTACCCTTACCCTGAAGAAATGCAAAAGGGCTATGTTAAATTCTTCTACGGCAATGTGAATGCCAGTTATGCGTTGGTGGCTTGGGCCGGGGAGATTATTAGCGAAACGGATGCGAGGAGTCGTTTGGCGAAAGCTTATGAAGAGCTGATCCCAGCGCTACAAGGAAAATTGGATAGGAAAGAAACCATCGGCGATCACTCGTTTGATTATTTGCTCAAACCAATACTTGCCCGTGCCGAGGCGAGGACAGTTTTAATTGAGGAAGAGCAGCCGCTTAAAATCGGAACTCAAGACGGGCGAGACTTGACGATCACTTGGAAACGAGCTTATTCCGCCATCGGTCTTCAAATTAACTCAATTTATATTGAGGCGGCTCAAAGCGGAAAGAAAAGCAAGGGCGCGTGGATTGGACAGGAATCTTTGGGATATAAGCAGGCATTAACTCTTGAAGGTTCCCCGACTTTTGAACTTCGATTCATATCCGGCGGAAAGGGGCGTACCAGTCAAGAACCCGCACAAGTTAAACTTTTAGTCAGCGTCCGTTCCGAGGCGAAGGGGATTTCTGTGCGGAAGAATGCGGTGGGGCATCGCATGATCTACGCTCCTAATTCGACGGGTAAAAATAATCGGGTGGATGATGCGCAAACTTTTCTGACCGGCGTGCTTGATCTCGATCTCGGCTCCGTGCAGATCTACGCTCCGCGTCTTGTGTCGGAACTTGACGATATTATGGACGAGGAAGTCAGCGCCCAATTATTGGCTGTTCTGACGCCTGAGGATTATGTTGTCCATCTGAAAAC
>JBAYVF010000051.1:0-2814 GCA_041674705.1 Candidatus Omnitrophota bacterium | reverse complement strand
CTCGACCCTTCCGGTTGGATTGGAAGGCGAGTTGATCAAAACGGCACGGCAATCTTTTATTTTTTTCTTAAAATCATCCAGATCGATCCGTCCATCTACAAGATCCGTAAAGACGGGAACCATGCCCGCCAATTCAATGATCGGCAAATAGGAATAGTAATAGGGACGAGGCAGCAACACCTTCTCGCCTTTGGACCATCCCCTGAAAATAAGGTCGAGCGCCTCGGAGGCTCCGTTTGTAATAACGAAATTTTCCGCGGTGGAGCCGGGGTACTCCCGAGCCAGAGCTTCACGTAATTTGACTTCGCCCTGAATGAGCCCGTAACGGAGATCGCGTGTAAGATCGATGCCCTGGAAAGCTTCCGGCGGCGGCGGCAGATCCGGTTGCCCGGAACCGAAACTAATGACGCCTTTTCCCTGTCTTCCGATAAAATCGGCGGGACTTTTAAGTTTGAGCATTTCAGTCATTTTAATTTGAGAGGCTTACGCCTCTTCCTCATCTTCGCTCAGATCACCTTCTTCGTCATCGATGATGCAAAGCACTTCGTCGCGCTGAACCGTATCATCTTCATCGATACAAACTTCCGCCAAAACGCCCGTCGCAGGAGCCGAGATCATCACGACCGAATCTTCGGTCGCAAGTTCCACAAGATCATCCCCTTCCGTGACCGCATCCCCTTCTTCAAAAAGCCAGGTCTTCACCGTCGCTTCATCTACGTTCTTTCCTAAACCCTTCGCTAACACCTCAAACATTGTCCACGCTCTCCCTTTAAATACCTGTGCAGGTTTCAGAATTTCCGCAGGTCCGCGATTCGCCCAGCCCCGAGAAAGTCTCCCGGGCGTGATAAGAACTCCGGACATACGCGCCTGCCAAAACTTTTTCGAATCCCAGGGCCATCAATTTACGCGTCAGGTCCTGGAATTTCTCCGGCGTCACAAATTCCTGAACTTCCAGACTTTGGGGCGTCGGCTGAAGATATTGACCGAGCGTCATCAGGTTAACACCCACCGATAAAAGATGCCGCCCTGCCTCCAGGATCTCCGGAACCGTTTCGCCGAGCCCGAGCATCAAACCGCTTTTCGTGATCCGCTTCGGGGCCAACCGTTTGGCGATCTCAAGCGTCTTAAGCGAGCACTGATAATCCGCCTGAGGCCTTACCACGCGCTGCAACCGCTCCACCGTCTCAAGATTATGATTAAAAACTTCCGGTCCCGCCTCGATCACGCGATGGACCAGTTCTTCCCTCGAATGAAAATCCGGGGTCAGAACCTCCACCTGCGATCCGGGGATCTCCCGTTTGACGGCCCGCACCGTGCTCGAGTAATGTCCCGCGCCTTCATCGGCAAGATCATCCCGGGTGACTGACGTGACCACCACATAGCGAAGCCCCAATTCCTTGGCCGCGAACGCAACTCGCTCGGGCTCATCTTCGCGAAGTTTCTCACCGGCCCCGGTCGGCACGGCACAAAAACCGCAGTGACGCGTGCAAACGCCGCCAAGGATCATGAAAGTCGCCGTATCTTTGGCATAGCATTCATGGCTGTTCGGACACATGGCGGCACGGCAAACGGTGTTCAATTCGTACTTCTTTAAAATGGCATGGGTTCTCTGGGAAGAATTCTCAGGCAACGATCGCCGCAACCAATCCGGAAAACGCCTGAAGGATCGCAAGTGGAACCTTTCTGGATATATTGTGCACGGAACGTTATTAAGAAAATCGAGTGTTTTTAACAGAAAGCGCAGAGAGTGTCAAGCTTCAAACATGCTCGGGACGCACCCCTTTTAAAAACTGTAAGTCCTTACCTGAGCGGGTCTTAATCGAGATAGGGCCGAAGCAGTTCGTGAGGGATCCCGATGTCTGCCACTTCGATCTCTCCGGCATACCGGGGACCCTCCCCTTCAAAAAGTCCGCGCTTCGGCAAAGCCAGGGTCACGGTCTGGGTCGCCTTGACCGCGATCCCGTGAACTTGCCCGGTATCCGCGTCTAATCCGGAAGGAATATCAACGCTCACTACAGGTTTTTGACTTCGGTTGATCGCACGAATGGCCTTTTCAAACACTCCGCACACGGGACGACGGATCCCGATCCCGAAGATCGCGTCCACCACAAGCTCTGATTCCTGGCAAAGCCCAAAAAGTTTCTCTTCGGAGGCGGCGCTCACACGGACACACGGAATGTTCATCTTGATCACACTCGAATAATTCAGAAGTGGATCGGCTTGAAGCCGGGAGGGATGCTCCAGAAGAGCGACCTGAACGGAATAGCCTCGATCGGCGAGATAGCGTGCCACCACCAACCCATCGCCGCCGTTATTCCCTTTTCCGGAAAAGATCAGCACCTGGCAGGGTGGGTATTGCTTGGAAATAGCATCACTGACACTCCTCCCGGCATTTTCCATAAGGAGAAGACCGGGGATTGAATAATCCCGGAGAGCCGCTTCATCAATACGACGGATGTCCTCGGCGAGAACTTTCTTCACACAACAAAAGCTCAGCTTTTTCTTGTGTTCGGCGAAGCCGGTCCACGCGTCAGGGGCGATTTCAAACGAGGTTTTTTTTCTTCGTCAAGCACCGCCGATTCGCTCCCGAGGAACAGGATCAATTTTTGAAGTCCTTGGCGCACAGCATCCACATCGCGAACCCATTCTCCCAGTTCGCGCGTGGCGGCCGCGGTTTTGCGGTCAGCGCGGCTGCGATAACGGCGATGCTCTTCCTCGACCTTCGCAAAATTCACTTCCTGTTCCGAGAATTTCGCATCGTACTCCTGGCGGATCGTGTCATATTTCTTGGCTTTTTCTGCAAGCCCCAGGATT
>JBAYVF010000050.1:0-2960 GCA_041674705.1 Candidatus Omnitrophota bacterium | reverse complement strand
TCTTCATTCCCACGACCATGTGAATATGGGCCAATCCACCAATGATGTGATCCCGACAGCGCTTCGTCTTGCGGCCCTGAAGCTTTCGGAAGAATTTTGCTCTGTTTCTCAGGCGCTTGAGAAGGCGCTCATGAAAAAAGCCAAGGAATTTTCGTCGATCGTGAAGGCAGGGAGGACCCATCTTCAGGATGCGGCTCCCGTGACCTTGGGGCAGGAGTTCGGAGGATGGGCTTATCAGCTTCAAAGAGCACGAGGGCGCGTGGTTTTGATGGTGGCAGGACTTCTCGATCTTGGGATCGGCGGTTCGGCGGTCGGGACCGGCCTGAACACTTCTCTTCGTTATACAAAATCCGTGGTTGGAAATCTGAAAAAGCTGACGGGGTTTCCGGTCAAAAGCGCGCGGAATCTTTTTGCCGTGATGCAAAACGACGCGGATTTTGCCGCCGTGTCCGGGGCTCTTCGGGATTATTCGCTTTCCATGATCCAGATCGCCAACGATCTCCGGCTTCTGAGTTCGGGGCCGAACACGGGGTTTGGCGAGATCCGTTTACCGGCGCTCCAGCCCGGCTCTTCCATCATGCCCGGCAAGGTGAACCCGGTGATCCCGGAAGTGACGGCGCAGGTGGGTTTTCAAGTGATCGGAAATGACACGGCGATCGCGTTTGCGGCGGCGAGCGGGGAATGCGAGCTGAATGTCATGCGTCCCGTGATCATTCACAATCTCCTTCAGTCCTTCGAGATCCTCAAGAATACCCTCAAGATCCTGAGGACGCGTTGCGTCGAGGGTATCCAGGCCGATCGGGAAAAATGCCGGCATTATGCCGAGAGCAGCTTCGGTATCGCTGCGGCGCTCAATCCTTATATCGGTTATTCCAAAGCCGCAGAATGCGTCAAAGAGGCTATTAAGACCAAACGGACCCTGCGCCAAGTGGTTCTCTCTAAAAGACTTATGACGGAAGCTCAGCTTCGCAAGATCCTCTCTCCGGAAAATCTGACCCAGCCTCCAAGATAGACCACAGACTGCAGACCACAGGCAGAACTACTTCGCGGTGTTTTTTTTGATTTTGTTGCAGTCTGTTGTCTCCAGCCCGTAGTCTGAAAAAAGACTTGTTCCGCAAGTCTTTTTGGATATAATGACGCTCCAACTTTAAAGACCACAAGCACTTGGAGTGCTTCAAGTGCTTTTCTTTTGTCTGCAGGTTGGAAAATAACGGGCCCTCCGAGCCGAAGGGAAAGGGAGGGTGACAATACTGATCCCTCCGGAATTTCCCGGCGCTCAAATTGATGATCCCGTTATGCAGTCAGAACACCCATGGAGGAAGTTTTGTCCCCTATCACAATCAAACAGTTGCTCGAAGCCGGTGTCCATTTCGGACATCAAACATCGCGTTGGAATCCCAAGATGAAAAAATACATCTTTGGGGAGCGCAACGGCATTTATATTATCAATCTTGAGTTGACCCTCGGTTGCCTCGAGAAAGCCCTCCTGTTTCTCAAGCAGGTCGCCGCGGAAGGGAAAGACGTTCTCTTCGTGGGGACCAAAAAACAAGCCCAAATTCCTCTTAAAGACGCTGCATCTGCGTGCGGGATGCCGTATGTGAATCAGCGCTGGCTTGGCGGAATGCTCACGAATTTTGAGACGATCCGCAAGTCCATCAAGAAACTCGATTCGATCGATAAGATGGAGCAGGACGGAAGCTTTCAGTTCATCACGAAAAAAGAGATCGGCTCTCTCAAGAAAGAACGCGAAAAACTCATCAAGAATCTTTCCGGAATCCGTGACATGCGGAAAGTCCCCGGAGCTGTTTTTGTGATCGACGCGGAGCTTGAAAAGATCTCGATCGCGGAAGCGCGAAAGCTCGGGATCCCGGTCGTGGCGGTATTGGATACGAACGGCAACCCGGATAACATCGATTATCCTTTGCCGGGCAATGACGACGCGATCAAGGCCGTCAAGCTTTTCTGCGAATCGGTTTCAAATGCGATCGCCGAAGGCCGCGCGGAATTTAAAAAAGTCGCCCAGGACAAAGCGGACGCACTTCAGGCGGAACTTGCCGCGGACGAAGCTATCGACCCGGAGGCGGCGCTTGACGAAGAAGTCATCGAAGAGAAGCTGGATCCGAAGATCCTGGCCGGCGTGGTGGTGACCGACGAAGTGAAGCCGAAGTCCAAGAAACCCGCCAAGAAAAAAGACGGCGAAATCTAGAGCCTCTGAATGAGGCTTGTCATCCCCGCGAAAGCGGGGATCCAGGAAATGGATTCCCGATAAAGGCATTCGGGAATGACAACTTTTGAAAGTCTCGTTTGCCTATTCATAAAAGCCATAAAGGACAAGACATCATGACGACTAAAGAAGTGAAGTTCAGCAGCGCAGATTTGACGAAGCTCCGGGAATTGACCGGGGCGGGGATGTTGGATTGCAAGAACGCTCTTGTGGAAGCGAAAGGGGACCTGAAAGGGGCTCAGGACGTGATCCGTAAGCGCGGCTTGGATATCGCCAAGAAAAAGTCCACCCGGGAAGCGCGCGAAGGTCAGATCGTTTCCTACATTCACGCGGGCGGCAAACTGGGCGTGCTCTTGGAAGTCAATTGCGAAACCGACTTTGTGGCCAAGAACGAGTCCTTTCAATCCTTCATACGCGATGTTGCCATGCAGATCGCGGCGGCGCATCCGCTGTATGTGAACCCGGAGAATATCCCGGCTGCGGATCTCGAAAAAGAAAAATCCATTTTTCTGGAACAGGTCAAGGACAAGCCGGAACCGGTTCGTAACAAGATCATCGAAGGAAAGCTTGCGAAGCGCTATGAAGATATCTGCCTTCTCAATCAGAAATTCATCAAGGATGACAGCCGGACCGTGCAGGACCTTTTGACGGAGTTTATTGCCAAGATCGGCGAAAATATCATCATCCGTCGTTTCGTACGCTTCGAAGTCGGCGGCAACTAAACTAGCGATAAGCG
>JBAYVF010000049.1:0-3017 GCA_041674705.1 Candidatus Omnitrophota bacterium | reverse complement strand
GAGAGGATCGGCTGTTTCCGCAGGATCTCCATGCGCCACGCGATCTCTTCAATCAATCGTGCGGAAATATGGCGGAGGATCAGCGGGTCTTTGCGATGGGCCGCGATCTCCGCCGGGTCATGACTCAGACTCGCCGACCGGACAGGGTTTTTGTAAACAAAGCGCGGCGCAAAAAGAACCATCAGCCGATTCAAGGGACGAAGGATCCCGGAAAATCTTAGACCCAGGAACGGCGCCGAAAGGATCAGAAGCTTCACGGGTTCCGGATTTTTCATCGCCCAACACATTGCGACGAGGCCTCCCAAACTGTGCCCAAACAGGATGAACTTGGGCGGGATCGAATGCTTCTTCCGAAGGTGTTCAATAAAGGCCGTAGTATCCCTGAGATAATCGTCAAACGAACGGATATCCCCGCGTGCGCCTTCCGAGCGTCCCATCCCGCGGAAATCCATCACCGCAAACTGCGCCGAAAGCCCCTTCATTTTTCCGGGGAATTTCTCATAACGGCCGGAATGTTCCCCATAGCCATGGAGCATGACCACGGTATGGCGCGCACCGGGCACGGGATAAAAACGGTAGAAGATCTTCGTTCCATCCCGGCTTTTAAAATGATCCTGGATCCACCCCAATTTCACATCTACCATTCGAAACGTTCCATCATGTTACGACCCTCACAAACTGTGAATTCGAATCCAAAATCCAAAGAACCAAGATACAAGAACCAAACAAATTCCAAAGCCCAATATCCAAAAACTTAAACGTCCGGTTTGGTCCTTTGAATTTGGTGATTGGTTATTCCTTGGTTATTGCTTCTCGGGATTTGGTTATTACCAGCTTAGGTCTTCCGTTGGCTCCACTCCTGGTCGGCCTTTTGGTAAAGCTCGTCGATCGCCCGTTGATGCTCTTTCATCACGATACGACGCTTGATCTTCAAGGTCGGGGTCATTTCCCCAGCGCCCAGGGTAAATTCATGCGGCAGAAGGATAAAAGCTCTCACGGTTTCGAATCCCGCCAAACCTTCCATGCGTTTTTCAAGCCGCTCCCGGACCCAGACCTGAACCGAGGAATGTTCCAAAAGCTTCTCGTAAGGAAGATCGCTTAAGCGGTGTTGCTCGGCAAAATGGAGCACCTCCGCCTTATGAGGGACGAGCAAAGCGCAAAGATAAGGCCGCTTGTCCCCAAGTACAATGGCCTGGAGAAAGAAAGGGTCCGCGAGGATACGGCCTTCGATATTCTGCGGCGAAACGTTCTTCCCTCCCGCGGTGACAATGATGTCTTTCTTGCGGTCCGTGATATGAAGAAAACCCTCGTCATCAAAATGGCCGATATCCCCCGTGTGAAACCAGCCGTCCTTGATACACTCCGCTGTCGCATGAGGATGATTGTAATAACCTTTCATCACACACGGCCCTTGGGTCAGGATCTCGCCATCGTCGGCGATCTTGACACGGATCCCGGCGATGGGTTTTCCCACGGTCCCGAATCTAAAATCATCGAGAGCATTGACGGCGATCACCGGCGAGGTCTCGGTCAGGCCATAGCCTTCCAGGATCATAATCCCCGCGGCATAGAAAAACCGTGCCAAGTCTTTAGAAAGCGGCGCGCCGCCGGAGATAAAAAAACGGATCCGGCCGCCCATGGCTTGTTTGATCTTGTTAAAAACGACTCGTTGGGCGATCCGGTTATAAAACCTGAGCCAGAACGGAACCGGGTGCTCGCGGAGCTTCATCTGCGCGGTCCGGGTTCCGATGCGAACCGCCCAGTCAAAAAGCCGTTGTTTCCAGGCGGGCGCATTCTGGACCTCTTCCAGAATCCGCGCGTAGGTCTTTTCATAGAAACGTGGCACCGCGACCACAAGGGTCGGGCGAACTTTGCGGATATCCTCGGCCACCGTCATGAAACTTTCAGCATACGCGATCGAGACTCCGTAAGCCGCTTGATAATAATATCCTGCCAGGCGTTCGAAAACGTGACTCAACGGAAGAAATGAGAGGACGGAATCCCGATCATCGATCTGGATGCGTTGGAAGGCGCCCTGGTAATTGGCGATGAAATTCCGGTGCGTCAGCATCACCCCTTTGGGAGCACCGGTCGTCCCCGAAGTATAAATAATCGTCGCGAGATCGTCCGGCCCGACACTTTTGACGGATTGCTCGTAGAGATCGCCGTGAGCCAATTCGTGGCAGCGGCCTATCTCCCGGAACGTTTCCAAAGTCGGCACCTCTTCCGGCCCCCGAGCAAAAAGGATGATTCCCGCCGGAAGAAACCTGGATTTAAAGCCTTCGATCTTTCGGTATTGCTCCTCCGTCGAAACGAAGAGGGCCTTGAGGTTAGCATGATCGATGATGTAGCGGATGTCCTCCAGGGACGCCGTGGGATAAATCGGCACGGTCACGGCTCCGAGGCTCAAGATCCCGAGATCGGCGAAGGTCCATTCCGGGCCATTTTCCGCAAGAATCCCCACCGGGTCACCTTTACGGATCCCGAGCGAATGAAGTGCCATCGCGGTCTCCCGTGCGATCTTCATCCATTCGCGCCAACTGTAAGAACCGGAGTATTCGCCCTGGACCTTATAAAAAAGGGCTTTCTTGGACCCGAAGAAACGGGCACGGTGCTGGAGAATCTGAATCAGATTACAATTTTCTTCGACGCAATCGGACGGAAAGTCGGGACGCTTCTGGGCCATAGGCCTTTTCTCAGGAAGCGGAGGGTTTTGGTTTTTTAGAGACTGGGGCGGTCGTCTTGGCAGAGTTTTCCTTAAGATCATTCATCATTTGGGTGTTACGCTGTGTCTCTTCATGAATAATCCGTAACTTTTCTTGCGACAAAAGAGCATTTTTCGAGGAAGCCTTTTGACCGTTCGTCTGTTTCTGTGAAGCCTCCAGCTCGTCCAAGATCTTTTGATGGATGCGCGCCTGCTCCTGAACACGTTGAAGTTGCACGGAGCGTCCGCTCTGCACATTCTTGATCTTTTTATTCAGCTCGAGTATCTTTTGAATTTCCTGACGAATCTGGGG
>JBAYVF010000048.1:0-3411 GCA_041674705.1 Candidatus Omnitrophota bacterium | reverse complement strand
TTCGTTAAATAGCAACTCCACAGGAAAAATGTGAATCCGGATACTGGCTCAAACTACACGTATGTGAATAGTGCGGAAGTTCTCGCGCGTCTTACGGAAGCGCTTTCAGTTACCTCCCGCGTGGGCCTCGATACAGAGGCCGACAGCCTGCATCATTATTTCGAGAAGGTTTGTTTGATCCAGCTAAGTTTTTCAGGGTCCAACGACGTGGTCGACCCTCTCGCCGGCTTCTCCATTACGGAATTCCTGGAGGTATTGTCCCGCAAAGAGTTGATCCTCCAGGGCGCGGATTATGACCTTCGCATGCTGAAAAAATCTTTTGAGTTCCGGCCCAAGGCTTCTGTTTTTGACACCATGCTGGCCGCTCAGGTGCTTGGGTATGAAAAGATCGGTCTTGCGGCTCTGGCCGAAAAGTTTTGCGGAGTAGTGCTTTCGAAGGCAGGCCAAAAATCCGACTGGGCGCGGCGGCCGTTGTCCTCAAAACAGCTCGACTATGCCTCGGACGATACAAAGTATCTGGAAACGATCGCCGATGCCCTGACTCGGAATCTTCAGGAGGCGGGACGGCTCGATTGGCACCGGGAGTGCTGCGAGCGCGTGGTCGAGACTTCGGGTCTTGAAAACAAAAATGATGCGAAAGAAGCCTGGCGCATCAAAGGGTCCTCCAAGTTGGCTCCCCAGGAACTCGTTTTTGTGAGGGAGATCTGGAAATGGCGTGATGAAGAGGCCCGGCGACGAGATCGTCCTCCCTTTATGATCCTCCTGAACGAAGACCTGGTCGAGCTTGCCCGCTGGCGCGTCGCGTGTCCCCAGGAACCGCTTTCCCGGGGGCCGAAAGCTATAAAAAGAATCACGGGCGAGAATCTTGTGCGTCTGGAAAAGGCGATCCGTTGTGCGGAGGACCTTCCTTTATCGGAATGGCCGGTCGCTCCGGAAAGGATCCGGTCGAGGGAGCGGCAGCCTTCCTCTGAGAAAGTAGAGGCCTTGCTTGCCGGCTGCAAGACGATCGCGGGGGAACTTAAGATAGAACCCTGTTTTCTGGCGTCTCGAGCTACCTTAACGGCCGTGGCCCGGCACGAACCCCGCTCGGTCGAGAGGGCGGTGGAGGCATGCGGTATGATGCGTTGGCAGGCCGAACTGCTGATGCCCGCGATCCTGAATGTTCTAGGGAATCAGTAGAAGGATGCGCCCCAAAAGTCCCAAACAAAAACTTGGGAAAAAACAGTAATTTGGTATAATACGCCCCTCCTATCCTGACTTTAATTTTTTTTGATTGGGGGTAGTCAGGATTGCCCCAATTTCCGCTTTGCTTCAATTGATAAGAATTGGGACTAAAATACAGTTTTAAAGCTAGAGTTTTGATGCACTTGCGTCTTTTTTATAATCACTCAGTTTCAAGAACGCAAAAAAATTTTGGAAAGTTTTTAAACCCTTTAAAAATAGGACGGACGCAATGCCCTCTCATTCCAAAACCCTTCGATCCTTCGCCAAAATTCAAGCCTGTGGAGCCTTGGTGGCTCTTTTTCTGAGCCTCTCGGTCACAACCAGCGCTTGGGCGGTTTCTGTGTTCAATCTGCTCGATACGCGGGAGCGGGGAACGACGGCTACCGGTGAGGCTACGGGTACGCTGACCGCGACCTTCGACGAGGCGATCAAAAAGGATGTTCTGGAATTCGATTACTCGATTCCGCAGGGCGCCACGGCCACTGCGTGGGCCAGGAATTTCCCGGCAGAGCTTACGTCGTCGGCGGTTCATAGCGCCAAGATCGGTATCAAGACATTCGTGGCAACTCAGGCAAGCGAAGTGTCGGTGACCCTGGAAGTGCGCGGAGCTCAAGGGGTTCAGCTGATCCCCATGAGTCTCAAGAATGGTTGGGATTCTCTTCAAGAGAAAATCGATTGGACGAAAATCGGTTCTTTAAACGAGGTCGCTTTTGTGGTTAGCTCGAAGGGTGCTACCGCGGTTAAGGGAACCCTGTCATTTTCCTTAGAGTTCATCCAGCAAGTAGCTGTGGCCAAGCCCGCGCCGGAAACCGTGGTGGGTAAACCCGTGACGACTGAGGTCGTTCCCGCTGTCGCGAAAACAGCGACAAGCACCGTTAAAAAAACAGTGGCGACCGGAGTCGTAAAAACCGGAGCGACGTTTGCTCCGCGTTCGGCCGCAACGCCCCAGGTGGTTTCCGCAGTCAAAGCTAAAACTCCCGCGATCGTGAAGGCAGTACCCGCCGTGAGTCCCGCGAAAGTTTCTGAAGTGCCTGCCCGGTCCTCGTTCGGTCTTCTGGATGCCGGGGATAAGGGAGTGATCAATAACGGATCGGCCAAGGGTGTTATCACTTTTTCTTTTGATGAAGAGTCAAAAAAAGATGTTTATGACCTGGGCTATACATTGTCGGATGGATCCTCGATCACTGTCTGGACGAAAAAATTTCCTGCGGACTTGACCGCCACACAAGTCAATACGCTGGAGTTCGGTCTCCGGGCGCTTGAAGCGTCCCAGCTGAGTCAGCTTTCGATCAAGGCTGAGGTGGTGGGATCGGCGAACACGCAAACGATTTCACTTGGCTTGAAGCCGGGCTGGAATGCGATCCAAAAATCAATTCGCTGGAAGGAGATCGGGGAGCTGAAAGAAGTGAACTTTATCCTGAGCCCCAAAGGGCGCGTGGGTTCCATTCAGGGGACCTTGTATCTTGGGTTCGATTTTTACAGGGCCACATTTTTCAAGAAATATCTTATCGCTATAAAATTCGGATCGATTCTTCTGCTGGCGTTCCTCCTGGCGCTTTTGGCCGCTTTCGCGGGAAAATTTTTCGGCAAAAATCGTGACGCGGCGCGGTTCCGGCCGGCGAGTGAACAAGGTCCGGATATTGTTTCTCCGAACGACGTCTCGCTCCTTGCGAGGCTTAAAAAAGATCTCCTTTACGGAGCGATTACAGTATTGACCCTGGGGGCGGCGATCTGGATCTACGCGTTGGGGGCTTCCGAAGTTTTGAGCGTGGGTTCCATGGCGGGCATTCTTGCCGTGGGGATCTTGGGAGCTTTGATCGCGGAATGTTTGAAACATCAATTCACCGGAAAACATCTGACAGCGGGTGAAGTTTTCCAGAATGTTTTAGTGGCCGGGATCCTCGCGGCGGCCTCAAGTCGTCTGGAACTCCTGCAGGCTCCCACGACGTGGAGCTATCTCCTCATGATCAATAAACTCACGGCGACAGTCGCGTTTTTGATCTATCAGATCTTTAATGCCCATGCGTTTGCGGCGGACGGAAAAAATCTGAAACCCATTTCCGCAGCGTTGATCCTCGGGACGCCGTTTATGGTCGGCTGGTTGCTTCTCCTGGAAAACGTGACACTCTTGCAGAGTATGACCTACAGTGTGACGCTTGGATTTTTGGCCGCATGGCCCGCGCTTCT
>JBAYVF010000047.1:0-3508 GCA_041674705.1 Candidatus Omnitrophota bacterium | reverse complement strand
TTTTTGAGCAAGGATTCTAGTTGAGAAAGCGCGAGAGCATTCGGCCCATCCGAAAGCGCCTTGGCCGGATTTTCATGGATCTCCATAAAAAGCGCATCGGCTCCCGCCACGACCGCGCAACGCGCCAGCGTTGGAATGAATTCCGACATGCCGCCGGAAGCCGTTCCCTTCCCGCCCGGGATCTGCACCGAATGGGTCGCGTCATAAACCACGGGATAGCCGAATCCGCGCATGATGGGGATCGCGCGAAAATCATTCACGAGATTGTTATACCCGAAACTCGTGCCGCGCTCCGTAAGAAGGATCTTCTTGCATCCTATCTCTTCGAGTTTATGGATCATATTCTTGGCTTCCCAGGGGGAAAGAAATTGCCCCTTTTTCACGTTCACGATCTTTCCCGTCACCGCAGCCGCGAGTAAAAGATCGGTTTGACGGCAGAGGAACGCCGGGATCTGGAGAATATCGGCGACCTCGGCCACCGGCTCCGCTTGCTCCGCCGAATGAAAATCGGTCAGGATGGGGAGCTTGAATTCTTTTTTGACGCGCGCCAGGATCCTGAGCCCCTTTTCAAGGCCCGGACCACGAAAGGAACGGATCGAAGAGCGATTTGCTTTATCAAAACTCGCCTTAAAAACATACGGCATTTTGAGCGCCCGCGTAATCTTCGAAATCTTTTCCGCGAGCTTAAGCGTGCTCTTCTCATCTTCGATCACGCAAGGCCCGCCGATCAAAACGAGTTTGCGCGGGTCTCCGAAGACGATGGACCTCAAAGCGACTTTATGCATGGACCTCCCCTTTCTCCTGTTCAGGGATTTCGATCTTGGCAAGCTCCGGCTTCACCGGAACGGGAATCTTCAGACCATGCGCTTCTTGAAACGCAAGCGCGTGACGGATAAATTCGCGGAAAAGCGGGTGGGCCCTGTCCGGCTTGGACTTGAACTCGGGATGAAATTGAACCGCGAGGAACCACGGATGGCCTTCCAGCTCGATCATCTCAATGAGCCTCCCGCTCGGGGAAACGCCCGAGAGCTTCATGCCGGCCTTCTGAAATTTTTCGCGATACTCATTGTTGAATTCATAACGGTGGCGATGCCGCTCCGAGATCTCATCGGCCTTGTAAGCCTTGTGCGCAAGCGTGTCTTTTTTGATCTGACACGGATACGCCCCAAGACGCATGGTGCCGCCCATATCTTTCACATTCTGTTGTTCTTCGAGGAGACTGATCACCGGGAACGGCGTCTTTTTGTTGAATTCGGTGGAATGCGCGCCTTTCAGATCCATGACGTTGCGCGCGAATTCGATCGCCGCACACTGCATCCCGAGGCAGATCCCGAAAAAAGGGATTTTTTTCTCACGGGCGAATTGAATCGCCTTGAGCTTTCCTTCGATGCCACGATTTCCGAAACCGCCCGGCACCAGGATCCCCGAGACACCCTTGAGTTGTTCCATCGAACGCCCCGTCTCGAGCTTTTCAGAATTGATCCTCTTGATCACCACCCCGGTATCATTGGCGATCCCCCCGTGCTTCAAAGATTCATAGATGGACTTATAAGCATCCTGCAATTCGATGTATTTGCCAACCACGGCGATCTTGACCATATGTTTGGGATGAAGCGCCTTGTCGACCACATTTTTTTTCCATTCATGAAGGCTTCCCGTCTTGTATTCGATCTTGAGCTTTTGGCAGATGACTTTGTCGATCCCTTCAGCTTTGAACGCGAGCGGACATTCGTAGATCGACTCGACATCACGCGCTTCGATCACAGCTTCGGGTTCCACGTTACAAAAAAGCGAGATCTTCTCTTTCATCGCCTGATCGATCTTTTTTTCCGTGCGGCAGATCAAAATGTCCGGCTGAATACCGATCTCGCGTAAAGTTCCGACGCTGTGTTGCGTGGGCTTGGTCTTGAGCTCGCCCGCGGCTTTGATGTAGGGAACGAGCGTCAGATGGATGAAAAGAGAGTTTTCGCGGCCGACTTCATGACGGAATTGCCGGGCAGCCTCCAGGAAAGGCAGTGATTCGATATCCCCGGCCGTGCCGCCAACCTCCGAGATCACAACATCATAGCGTTTGTTGCGCGAAACGTTCCGGATGCGTTCCTTGATCTCATTAGTGATATGCGGCACCACCTGCACGGTCCCGCCCAGATAATCCCCGCGCCGTTCCTTGGTGATCACGCTGTAATAGACCTGACCGCTTGTAACGTTATTCTCGCGTCCCAGCGTCGTATGCGTAAAACGTTCGTAATGCCCGAGGTCCAGATCCGTCTCCGCGCCGTCATCGGTCACATAGACCTCGCCGTGCTGAAAGGGATTCATAGTGCCGGGATCGACATTCAAATAGGGGTCAAGTTTCTGGATCGCGACTTTAAGACCCTTTGCTTCAAGGATCTTCGCGATCGATGCGGACGCAATGCCTTTCCCAAGGGATGAAACAACGCCACCGGTTACAAAAATATGTTTCGGCATTTTTAATTCCTCGCGGGATTAGCGCCCGCTCTCAAGCCGTCACCCCTACCGGCTTGGAGTAAACGCGATTCCACTTCGTGAAGATCCTCTTCCGTATCCACGCTGATGAAGTCATACTTCGTTTCGATCACGCGAATGGAACGGCCCCTTTCGAGGACCCTGAGCTGCTCTAATTTCTCGGTATTCTCAAGGATTCCAGGTTCCCAGGCAACAAATTTCAAAAGAAAATCGCGCCGGTACCCGTAAACTCCAAGATGTTTTAAAAAACTGAAGGCGCCTTCCTGTTTCCCCTGAAAGAACGGGATTGGGGCGCGGGAAAAATAAAGCGCATTCCCTTCCGCATCACAAACGATTTTCACGACATTGGGATTCTCGAAGCTGGCTTTATCTGTCATGCGCACGGCCAAGGTAAGCATTTCCACATCTTTCGATCTTTCAAAAATGCTCACCATCTCATCCAACGCCTTCGGATCCACGAGCGGCTGATCGCCCTGAATATTAATAACGATATCCTGTTTGAAACGACCCATAACTTCCGCACTCCTCGAGGTTCCGTTCGGATGGTCTTTGCGTGTCATGACCGCCTTGCCACCGAACCCCTCCACGCATTGTTGGATGCGCGTGTCATCGGTTGCCACGAGGACGTCTTCGAGCTTTTTTGCCTGCTTGGCGCGCTCCCAGACATGCTGGATCATCGGCTTGCCATTGATGGAACGCAGGATTTTTTCAGACAAACGTGTGGAACCTAAACGCGCGGGAATAACGCCGAGGGCTTTCATAGAAAATTTGCGATCTCAAATTTAAAATTGGGCATCATGCTTTCCGGATCGCTTCTTCTAGCTCTCCGGGAGCGACGGTCGCAGTGCCAAGTTTCGCCACCACAATACCAGCAGCAAGATTCGATATCTTTGCGGCCTCTTGCATCTTGGCGCCCGCCGCCAAGGTGAGCGCGAGTGTCGCGATCACTGTATCCCCCGCGCCGGAAACATCATAGACTTCGCGCGCCGCGGTCGGGACCCGGGTCAGCTTTTTATTTTTT
>JBAYVF010000046.1:0-3519 GCA_041674705.1 Candidatus Omnitrophota bacterium | reverse complement strand
TGATCTCAACATGGCAGTCCGGGTGCGCGTGATGCCGACCGTGCGGGAAAAGGATGGCCTGGCCATGAGTTCCCGGAACCGCTATCTCAATCCGGGTGACCGATGCCGGGCCCTTTCGATCTCGCGGGTGCTTTTGGGACTTAAAAAGGATCTTCTTGAAAAGAAACGGGCTGTTGCCAACTTAAAGGCTCGCGCGATCAAGAAATTGAAAAGAAATGTGGACCGGGTGCAATATCTCGAGATCGTGGATCCCGGGACGCTTGTACCGGTTAAAAAGCATCAGAAGCGCATGGTCGCATTGACGGCCTGCTTTGTCGGCAAGACAAGGCTGATCGATAATGTTATACTTCACCACTGCGGTAAGCGTTAAGGTGTAAGCGATAAGAAAAACGGACGTTTTTAGTTTGCAACTTACGCTTAACGCTTTTCGCTTATCACTTAAAATCGAGGGATTTATGCAGAAACAAATGTTGGGTGGGAAGATCCACCGCGTGACCGTCACCGAGGCGCGCATTGATTATCCCGGTAGCATTACGATCGACAAGAAATTGATGGCGGCGGCGGATATCCTTCCGCACGAAAAAGTCTTGATCGCGAATCTCAACAACGGTTCCCGTATCGAAAGTTATGCTATTCCGGGGCCTGCGGGATCCGGCGTGATCTGCCTGAATGGCGGCGCGGCCAAGCACGGAAAAGCGGGGGATATTGTCATCATCTTGACCTTTGTAGTGCTTACGTTTTCGGAAGCTAAAAGGCATAAACCCAAAGTCGTTCACGTCGATTCCAAGAACCGTATCGTGAAAAAGGCGAAATGAAAAAAAAGATCAAGGTCGGTATTATCGGGGGTGGGACGATCGGCACGGCGCTGGCGCAAGCCGTCGTGACGGACCTGAAGGCTTTTGCCCAGCTCAAATTCCTGTGCGAAAAGCATAAAGAAAAAGCAGCCGCGCTCCAGGAAAAATACAAGTTTTATGCCCGCCTAGTGCCGCTGACCGAACTGGTTCGCCGTTCGGATCTGATCATCGAAGCCGCCTCACCCAAAGTCGCAGCGCAGGTCGTGAGGCTTGCTTGCGAATGGAATAAAAAAGTCCTTATCATGAGCGTGGGCGGATTGCTCCAGCCGCAGGTGGTGGAACTTCTTAAGAAGAACCGGTCTCGCATTTTTTGTCCTTCGGGCGCCATCACGGGCGTGGATGGTGTTCTCGCTGCCGCCAATGGAAAGATCCGGAAAGTCCGGCTCATCACGCGCAAGCCTCCCGAAGCGCTCATGGGTGCGGCGTATTTTCTCAAGAAAAAATTCCCGGTTCTAAAAACCTTCTCCGAAGAAAAACGTATTTTTCGCGGAGCGGCGATCGAAGCGATCGAACATTTCCCGCAAAATATCAATGTCGCTGCCGTCCTGAGCCTCGCGGGGATCGGGCCCGAACGCACGCAAGTGGAGATCTGGACCTCGCGTTCCTATAAAGGGAACCGGCATGAGATCCTGGTGGAAGGGGATTTCGGCACATTCACCACGGTAACGCAGAACAAGCCCGCGCCCGGTAATCCCAAAACAAGTTATTTGGCCATTCTCGCCGCGATTGCTACGCTCAAAAAAGCTTTCGCCTCGGTTCGCGTCGGGACCTGATCGGTCCGGTCCGCGGAATTCCGCACATGGACGAATTCATTGAAGTCCGCGGGGCACGGGAACATAACCTCAAAAATCTGACGCTCAAGATCCCTCGCAATAAGGTCACCGTTATTACCGGCCTTTCCGGCTCCGGAAAATCCTCGCTCGCGTTCGATACCATCTACGCCGAAGGTCAACGCCGCTATCTCGAAAGTCTTTCCTCCTACGCCAAGCAATTCCTCGAAAAACTCAAAAAACCGGACGTGGATCACATCTCCGGACTTTCTCCGGCGATCGCGATCGAACAACGTTCGGTCACGCATAATCCTCGTTCCACCGTCGCAACCGTGACCGAGATCTATGATTACCTCCGTCTGTTTTTCGCCAAAGTCGGGGTGCCGCATTGCCCTTCATGTCAGGAACCGCTTCAGAGCCAGACCCGTGAAGAGCTTTTTAAGGATCTTCTCGCGCGTTTTTCGGGCCGGGAAGTGCAGGTCCTGGCGCCACTTGTGCGAGGACGGAAGGGGGAATTCCAGAAGCTTTTTCAGGATTCTCTTAAAAAAGGTTTTGACCGGGCGCGGATCGACGGAACCGTAAAGCTTATCAAACAGGATATGAAACTCCGGAAATCCGTGCGCCACGACATTGAGATCGTGATCGACGAACTGACGCCTCTTGAGGGCGAAGAAAGGCGTTTCAGAAATTCCATTGTCTGCGCGCTGGACTTCACGAAAGGACATGTGGCGATCCTGGAAAAAGACGGCGGCAAGGGGACGCTTCATTTTTTCTCCACGACCAAGACATGCGCCAAGTGCCAGATCAGTTTGCCGGATCTTGCGCCCAACATGTTCTCATTCAACAGCCCTTACGGAGCCTGTCCAAAATGCAAAGGGCTCGGGAAACTTTCGCAGATTTTCGTCAAAGGCGTGATCTCGTCTCCGCAAAAGCCGCTGATGAGCGCCCTCAACAAAGACGTTTTTTTCTCATTCAATAAGTATTTCTTTGAAGATCTCCTTCACGACCTGACAGAAAAATATAACTTCGAATGGGATACGCCCTATCAGAATTGGCCGGAAGATGCCAAAGAGGTTTTTTTTCTCGGGGATGGGGACATTTCCGGTCTTGTGGAAGAATGGGAGCGGCTTTTCCATGAGACGAATTCCGAAGAGGTGCGCGCAAAAGTCCGGAAATTCCTGCGCGAAGAGATCTGCCCGGAATGTGCGGGCAAGCGACTCCGCAAGGAAAGTCTTGGCGTTCTGATCGAGGGGAAAAATATCGCCGAAGTTACGGCCCTGCCGGTCGATGAGGCAGTGCCGTTTTTTCGTGGCCTTTCTTTTCAAAACACGCAGAAAGTGATCGCCGAGCCTATTCTCCGGGAAGTTCGCGAGCGACTTTCGTTCCTTCTCAATATCGGGCTCGGGTATCTCGCGCTCGATCGCACCGTGGCGACGTTGGCGGGTGGGGAGCTCCAGCGTATCCGGTTGGCGGCGCAGATCGGGTTGGGACTGACCGGGGTCCTCTATGTGTTGGATGAGCCGAGCATTGGTCTTCATCCGCGCGATAACGGGAAACTTTTGGACGCGCTCGAAAAACTTCGCGATCTTAAAAACACAGTGCTTGTGGTCGAGCATGACGAAGAGACGATCCGGCGGGCCGATCATGTGATCGATCTCGGGCCGGGGGCGGGGATCGAAGGCGGCGAGATCGTGGCGCAGGGCAAGCTTGCTGAAATGAAGGATTGTCCTCAATCACTTACGCTGAAATATCTTTCCGGTGAGCTTTCGATCGAGGTGCCCAAAGATCGCAAAGATGGCCGCAAGGCCCCGAAACTTATCGTAAAAGGATGCCGGGAGCATAATCTTAAAAATATCGACGCCGTCTTTCCTCTCGGACTCTTCATCTGTGTGACC
>JBAYVF010000045.1:0-3625 GCA_041674705.1 Candidatus Omnitrophota bacterium | reverse complement strand
TTGGGCTAGCGCTAAAACGCCATCGAGTTCGGGCTTGAGTAAAATAGGAAAGTCCGCATTGTTTTTCAGTGCGACAAGTAAGGGATAAAGCTCGCCGGTGTCTTTTTTCTCGAGGTCAAAGTCCCAAGGCTTTGTTCGATTCAGAATTTCCTGAACAGCGGGTTGCAACAGGTCTATTTCATTTACTTTGGCCAAAAGAGCATTGATCGTCGGTACATCCGTCGGCTCAAAGATAAAGACGGCCTGCCCTTGCTCGGTTTCCAAGCGGTTGGCGAGCGCCGCCGAAAAAATGCTATCGATCTCAATCTTGAACTCCGGAGGAAGACTCAAATTGTCTCTCAAGGCTACCAGCGAATCATAAAGCTTTCCGTTATCGTAGTTGGCGTACACGAACAAATCAGTCATTTTCGTCATGCCGCTCCGGATCTCATCCGATTGGGATTTTATGCCGCGAACTTTTTCCAGAAGCGCATTAATCGCCGGCACATCTTTTTCTAGATCAAAAATGATCTTCTCCCGCAATTCCGACCGCCCTCCTTTTGGAACAGCGCGACCGAGGATTTTTGAAAACTCCGCCAACTGTTTTTTCGCCGCGGCTACGTCCACGTTCAGACTTACGATATCTTTCCTTGTTTGAGAAGAAACGCTCTTCACAGAGGCCTTCAGAGCGACAAGCGCCTCCATAAGCGCTTCCGCGAATTCTTTTTCACCCCGCGACATAACACCCTGGACCTGCGGTATCTTTATAAAAATTAATCCGGTTAGATCTTGGGCGTCAGCAAGCTGACTCAACAACGCCTTCACAATATCTTGCGCCCTTGTTATTGAAACGCCGTAATCCGCCAGACCCTCTTTCCCCACGATCACCATACCTTTTTGAATCTTCAGGTTGTAAAAGGGGCTAAGCTGGGCTACTTCCCCTTCCAGTTCCCTCACTGCTTTAGCGAGCGCGGCCTTTTCCGCGGCCTGAGCTCTCGTCTTAGCTTCAAGCGCGGCAAGCTTGGCATCCGGGTCAGCCACGGGAGCAGAGAACCAGTGACCGTTGCGAGCGGGACGGTAATTCGGCGGGGTCGACGGCAACCCCAGGGATGTTTTGATGGCCCTCACGGCGCCATAAACTCCGCGGACGATCCAATAGGACGCAAAGATCGTCAGGCCCGCCGCGATGATCCCGATGATCAAGGACGAAGCGGCAACCGTAATAGACCCAAGCACGGCATTGGCATTCGCGAACACATAAGTGAAAACAGCAGCCAGAGTAACAACCCCCGTCCCGGCGCTTATGTCTTGAGCCGCGCGCTCGGTTTCACGCTCCTGCTGCGACATCCTCACTTCGGCGCGAGCCACGACCTCAGCCACGTCGACAAGAGGTTTCCGGAAAATCTCGGGAATCGCGGTCACACGATAATTCAAATTCAGCAAAGCCTTTTGCTCCAACGGGAGAAAAGCATCATTGATATTGTCCCTAAACTTGAAATACATCGCATTCCCCATGATGTCCCGCACAACGGAAAAACTTCCGGGAACCAAATTCGAAATATCGATGCTGCCGACGGGATCCCATTCGTTGGTGTAAACCGTCATCACAAGTTTTGAACCCGCTCGCCGCACCCTGAGATACTGGTCAAAAAGTCTTTGAGACACTTCCTTGTTGCTACTGATCATTTCGATCGCCGCGTCGACAGCTTCCGCCGTGCGCTCGTCATGGATCCGGGCGTTCCGGGCCTCCACGAAATGATTCACGATCCAGAAAGCCGCGCCAAGCGTAAAAAAGATCGCGGCTAAGAGCGGTAATTCATGTTGAAAGATCTGAAAAGCGGACCATTTCAGCCCTTGCACGCTGGCCTGGGTGTTCGCAAAAAACATAAACGCGAGCGAGAAGGCCCCGACCCATCCGGAAAAAATCGCCATCCCCTTAAAGAAAGGCGTTTCTTCTTGAGAAACCTTCCTTCCCTCACTCCGCCGAATACTTTCAAGAATGCCGTTGTCATTAACGCCTATCGGACCTTCGAGGACGAAAAGGTAAAGCGACTTCAATTTTTCTCCCTGTCCTTTGATCGTCACTTGAACTTCGGAAGAACCCGGAGTGCTTTTCACATCCACTAAATCACCTTTCACAGTAACGCGCTTTCCAAGGCTCGTCGTATAGGTGAACGAAACATTCTTATTACCAATCAGAGCCGTTATTTCCCCAACCGTTACCGGCACCCTCATCTCAGCACGAGCAATAACATTTTCAGCGAAATTTCTCAACTCCACTATCTTGGCGGATAGATTTTCCAGTGTTTGAGGGGCCACTTCTTCTTTGGCCGGAAATAATTTCGCCAAAAATCCAGTTTTAACCGGAGCTGGCTTAGGAATCTGCTTCATCAATGTTTCAATAAGGTCTACGACCTTAGGCCATTTCCCGTCATCAACCGCACCCCCAAGCTTTGTGAAATTCTCCCTCATATCATCACGGTCTTTTTCCGGCAATAAAAGCAACTTGTCTTGAGCTCCCAAAAGAATGCCCTTCGCCTCATTGATGTTTTTCCGTTGCTGCTCTGCCAACAATCCAGCATCGATCTTCTGGATCTCCCGTGCCAAACCGACCAAAGATTTCTTCTCTAACGTTGAACGCCAAACCCGCCAGTCCTGTTGCTCCTTCATGCTGGGGTTCGTATTAAGTTTGGGAGGCGATTGCGTAGATTTTTTCCCATAAGACGCTCTCGCGGCAGCGAGATACAACATTTCCAGTTGCGGAAGCGTGAATGAAATTTTTTCTTTCACTGCTTGTAAGCTTGAGAGAGGTCCGTTGCGAAATTGGTATTTCCTTATGAGTTCCGCGACCTCGCTCCCGACGTTGACCATCTTCCCTTCGATTCCCACCAAGATCCGCCCTAATTCGTCGATAACATCCTCCGTAGAAACCTTATCAAGCATTTCAAAAGAAACAGCCTGTGTTCCCCCCGCCTGATTTTCCTTCGCCTTATTTTTCTCGGCCAGAAAGGCATTCACATCGTTTGCCAGATCGGCCGCAGTCCGGCGCTGTTCATCAAGCGAAATCGCTTTCGGGGTTCCCTCTGGATTAGGTTTGGGATCGGTGTACGTTCGGGTCTCCTGCACCACATTAACCGGCATCACCAAAAGAACGACCGCCCTCAGATATGCCAGCTGGAATACTTCCTCCATTTCTGCACGCTTATCGGCCGGGATCCCGAAAAACACGGCGTCTTGTGCCAATCGAAAATTTCCGATCTTAGAATTCAAACGCGCCGCCACTTCTTCCGCGAATTTAACATTTTTGAGCGCCAATCGCGCCAATTCATTGGCCAAAAGGGGTGCAATATCCGACCAACTCGGCGAATAGTCAATAATCCATTTGGTAACATCGTCCTGACTTTCAACAAAATCCCTCGCCTCGGAGCGGGAAAGCAGATCGGAGGCTCGGACGACGGGAAAACTGTCTTTGAGCAAAGCGTCAAAAGCCGGAGTCCCCTGGCGAATGATTTGAAAATCGCCAGTTTTCAGATGGACAACATAATCCTCAGGCGTCAGAACAGCCAATAATTGGGCGCTGACTTCCTCGTCCATAATATCGTCAAGTTCCGACACAAGACGCGGAGCGTAGATCTGCACGGAGCCG
>JBAYVF010000044.1:0-3712 GCA_041674705.1 Candidatus Omnitrophota bacterium | reverse complement strand
CGACCGATCGAAACGAGGACACGGTCATAAACTTCCTGTTTTTCTTCACCCGCCAAGGTCATTTTAACTTCGATGCCCCCGGCGCAAGGCTTCAGCTGTGTCACTTTACAGCCCACCCGGATCTCTTTAAAAAGCTTCGTAGCGCGTTCCTGGACAAGCCGAACAAGATCCGCGTCCGCTCCAAGCAAGATCCCGCCGAGCGCTTCCGCGACCGTGACCTCGCTGCCGAGCGCGGCGTAGACGGTGCCAAGCTCCATACCGATGTACCCGCCGCCGATCACCAGAAGTTTTTTCGGAATATCCTGAAGCGCCAGAGCCTCCGTCGAGGTCATGACCCTCGGATCCTTAATGTCAAACAGGGCCGGCAACGCGGCTCGCGAGCCGGTGGCGACGATGGCTTGACTGAATTGAATCTGTTGGGGGCCTTCCGGAGTTTCGACCCGCACCGTCTTGGGCCCTTCGAACCGCGCGCGTCCTGTCATCACCCGGACGCTTCGCCGTCCGGCAAGATTTGTGATCCCCGTCCCGAGCTTTTCAAGCACGGATTCTTTCCAGGCGCGCAGTTGCTCAAGATGAATAACAGGCTTCGCGAACGTGACGCCGCATTTTTCGGTTTCGGCGGTCTCTTGGATGAGCCTGGCGATATGAAGAAGGGCTTTGGAAGGAATGCAACCGCGGTTGAGGCACACGCCGCCGAGGCGTTTTTCCTGTTCGATCAGGATGACTTTTTTCCCAAGAATAGCGGCATAGAACGCGGCCGTGTAGCCGCCGGGGCCCGCACCGATCACTGCGACATCTGTCTGAATTTTTTCCATGATCCCTCTCGATTTTAAGCCGCGTTATTGTAGCAAAATGTGTTTTGCGGGGACAGCCCCAATTTCAACAAAACTAAAATTGAAAGGTATTGGGACAGGCATTAATTGACGGGCTAAGCCTTTTTATAAAGGACAGCCACCCAGCGGTGCCCGCGAAGAACCTTCATGCATCTTAAAGGGGCCCCGGAAAATCCGCGTTTGAACGCGGCAAAGTTCTGGAGAGCGATCCCGGACACGAGCAGAAAACCTCCCGAACGGACCCGGGCGACGATCCTGGGACGATGCTCCAGAAGAGTCTTGGAAAGCAGATTGGCACCGACGGTATCAAAAGATCCGCTGACTTTCGACCGTTTAAGTTGGGCACAAAAGAATGCCCCGTTTTTGCATTGATTGACACGGAAATTTTTTGCCGCGACAAGGGCCGAGGGCTTGTCATTATCGTATCCGGTGATCTTCCCCGCGCCCAATTTCGCGGCCGCGACCGACAAGATCCCGGTCCCGCACCCGATATCCAGAAAACTCCCGATCTTCCCCTCCCGTGATTCCAGAAGCCGCGTGATGAGGCGCGTGGTTTCATGATACCCGGACCCAAACGCGCTCCCGGGCTCCAGAAAGATGGGGATGCGCCGGCCGGGTTTGAATTTGTGTTTTTCCCAAACCGGCACGATCATAAACTTGGCGCCCAGGGGCTTGATGTGATAATCCCGCTTCCATTTATCGAACCAGTCGTGACGCCCGAGCTTTGTCACTTTCAGTGAGAATGGCCGGGACTTCAGACTTCGACAGGCTTCGCGCACCTCTCCGACTTTTTTTGTGGACCGGGTGTAACAGCTGACACGGAAAGCGCCTTTGTAATCGGAAGAGACGAGACTTCGCTCCGGGATCCGGCAGCTTAAAAGGAGTTCACGGGCAGACGCTTTTTCCTTGGCGCGAAGGTCTTGACCGCACAAAGCGATCTCGATCACGGAATATTTGCAAGAAGACGGTGGGACTTTTTTCATTCCAACGGATAGTCGGAGACTTTGACGAACTTGTAACCCTTGGACCGGAGCTTGCGTATGGCCTCGATCACGCTATCCACAAAAGAGCTTTGGAGCGAAACGCCCCCGAGGATCGCGATCGCGCCGGCCGCCGGATTGGCGAGCGCGTCCAGAACCTGTCTTTTTTCAAGGCTCTGAGAAGAACGGCCGGAAGAACCAAGGGCCTCGTACCCAAGCGCCCGAACGATACGCACAGCCACCTCATCATAATAACCGGAGCCGGGGTGATAGTACTGCGGCAGGGTCCCGGTGACGGCTTCGATCTTCCGCGCGTTCTGTTCGATCTCCCCAAAAAGTTCTTCGACATTCCCCGTCCCGGGCACTCCGTTCGCGGTCTTACCGCTCACCGAGCACGCCTTGCGCGAAACGCCTTGATTGGCGATCTCAAAGAGAGGATTGGCTGCAAGTTTTTTGAGAATGGGGCTGTTCTTATCGACCCATTCTCCGCAAAGGAATAAAGTGGCCGGGATATTCTCGGCCGCGAGGAACTTGATCAGCCTCGCATCCTGGCCCTTTCCCATCAAGTCGCAGGCATCCACCCCGAGCGCGACGACCTTGTCCTCCGTCTTCAGACGGGTTTTGACCCCTGAGACCGATTCCCCCCACTCATGCGGGGCCTGACCGGCAAACTCGGTCGTAATGATCTCACGAAGCAGTTTGTAATCCTCAGGTTCAAGTTCAGCCTCAGGCTTGGGATCAGCGGCGATACAAAGCCCCGCCCCTTGGGCGATGCCCCAGATCAGGAATAGAAGGATCCAAATAACGCGTTTCACCTGCCGGCCCTCGAAGTGCAATGCTTCTGTCTCCTACAGAACATCGGACCTTTGTTCTATTTCTTTGAGCATCTTTCGAAGTAATTCTTTGGGAAGACCGACGACATTCGAATAGGAGCCCCGGATCTTTCGCACGATCTTGAGCGGGGACTGGATCGCATAAGCTCCGGCTTTGTCAAAAGGGTGAATGGTATCCACATATTTTTCAAGCCACGCCTCCCCCACCGGCTTCATCCACACATCGGTCCTGGCGCATCCAGTAAGAACATTTCCGGTTTTCCGGTCCCAGATCGCAAGGCCGGTATAAACAGCATGTTTTTTCCCGGCAAGTCCGCGAAGTATGCGCAAGGCCTCCGCCCGGCTCCGGGGTTTTCCAAGACCGTGTCCGCGATGCCAGACGATCGTATCCCCTCCGAGCACAAAGCGGGCCGACTTTGAAAGCACGGCTTTGCGGGCTTTGCCGATCGCGTGACGCACGCAGAGAATTTCAGGAGCGGTCTTCCGGCACCACCGTTCCCGGTAAGCGCTCGGGACGACCTTGAAAGGGATTTTGAGATCCCTGAGGAATTCCTGTCTTCGGGAAGATTGGGAGGCAAGATAGAGGATCATAAATGTTTCAACATGCTGGACGCCCCTCGAGCATCGTGAGAGATCCGGACGACACGGCTTGATTCAGACCAAAAAAAAAGAGGGGGTCGCGAAACCCCCTCTTTTCGAACAACAAAATACGAACGTTTACTTGCCGCTGAGATTCACTGGGCTCGGAATTTCAATGTCAGCAGGGATCGGGAAGGTGACCAACTGGGCAGCACCGAGAACCGTGGTGACGACCGTGTCAATCAAACCTTGGCCAACGCCTTGCCAAACATTCTTTCCGGTTGAGGAATAATCATTGGGCGTGGTGAACATCTTGGTCCAACCGAGAACCGTGTTGGTCAAACCATACCCGAGTTTCCCCGCGACCTTCTCACCATAGGTTTTTCCTTCGGTCCACGAACTGGCCGCGAAAGCAGCCGGCACGAGAAGCATCGAAAGAACCACTACGAGACTGATGATCTTCTTCATTGAATTTCCTCCCTTGGTT
>JBAYVF010000043.1:0-3864 GCA_041674705.1 Candidatus Omnitrophota bacterium | reverse complement strand
GCCGGATCCACCCAGATCAGGTTCACGGTATCCTGGAGCTGGTCGCGGAAACCGAACGCGCCGCTCGTCTGATAGAACCCGCGCCGCGCCCAGATCCGCTCGGCCAAGGCCTGATATTTGAGCCAGTTCTGGTACTGATCGAACTGCGGCTGGTTGGTTTCCAACTTGACCGTTCCCATCAACCCGAGCCACCACTGACGGGTCCCCTCAAGTTCTTTGCGGACGGTCTCGAGATTCTTGTACTTTTGCACGAGCGCCACCGCTTTTTTATGATCTTCGGCCTGGCCGAGCACGATTGCGACCGTACATTCGCCGCGAGCCGGGATCTCCACGGTCCCCACAAAACCCGCGATCTGTCCGTCATCGGTCAGCTGGGTCGCGTCGGAGGCGGCATTCTCCACCATGAACGGACGCTTGACGCCGCGATGCGATCCGAAGAACCGGCCGCGCTTGGTTTCCACGCAATCCGCCGGAATCGACATAGAAGCGAACGCCCATCCGGAACGGAAAATATTGCGACAATTCGAGAAATACAAGGCATCGGACGCCTTGTCGTGGCGCATCTCAAGCGGCCCCGCCTTTTCCGGCTGGAAAGAAAGCACCATCTGAAAATAAGGCGCGATCCTCATGCGCCGCGGCTTGTCCTCGTCATTTTTGAGGGTCAGCAAATACACGCCGAGCGGGTCCTGGGGCGGCACATAAACGGTCAATTGCGATGAAAGGCTTCCGTCCTTCATGCGAAAAATCGCCGTCCCGTCCACGCTAAACTCGGATTCGTGCTTTGCGTTATTATCATTCAAAGGTTGATACGTCGGCGAATACCACTCGTCACGATCCGGGTCATAAAGATAGATCGCTTCCGTCGGCGTTTCCTTCGTCACCGTATCCGGCCAGTCCGGCGTAAGACGATTCTGCTGGGAGTTGCCGTTACACGAGGTATGAAGCCCGCGGTTCGTCACCATCGTCGAATGGACCGCATTCGACATTGCGTGATCGAACGGGCGCGGCGTGTAAGGCGTCAGAACCTTCAATTTGTTGCCGTTATCCAGATATTCGTAATACGGCTGCGGCGTTCCCGGCGGGATCTCTCCGTGGCCGATCAAAAGCGCGCGGTGCTTCTTTTCCGGAAGCGCCGAACTCTGGGCCGGATTCGGCTTAAGATATTTTCCGATCATCTCAAGCGCCACCTTCTTGTTCTTGGAGTAACCGATCATGAGACGCACCGTCGTCACCGCCTTGGGCGCCACGAGGGCGTTGACCATCAAACTTCCAATGGGGTCAAAGGTCGGATAAGCCGCCGTATCCTTGGCCGGCAAAAAGTCCAGCGTCTCGAGACTATGCGGCGCCCAAACGCTCTGGCCGCGACCGATAAAATCCACACGGCCCGAATGAAAACCTTCTGGCGCGACATCCGAGGCTAAAAGCCCCATACATTTGGTGGCTTTCTGCCAGCTGATGATCGCGTTCGAGCCGGCGACATATTCCATTTCGGGGTACAACCGCGCATACTGGGTATGAAAACGATCATGCAGGCCGCCGTTTAAAACCCATTCGAGGTACGGAACGACCTTGAGCTGCCGAGACCGTTCGGTCTGGTTTTCGATCGTGATCTTCCAAAGCTCCGCGGTACTGTCCATGTCCGGGAGACTGATCTCGATCGTGGTCTTCACGCCGTGGCTTGTGTTCATGACTTTCAAAATATCCCCGCAGCGCTCGACCTGGGATGCGTCGAACTGCTCCGCCGGAAAATTTCCCGCTACCGGCCAAACCTGAGGTTTTCCGTTTTGGCCCGCCACCGTGTCCACAAGAAAGAGGATCCTTCCGCAAGGATCGATCTGATCATAAGAACGGCGGCTGATATCGCATTCTTTGCCAAGAAGCTCGCTGTAGATCTCTCCGTTCTTTTTGGCTACCACTTTATATTCGCGATTCGCCAATTCGAAACTTTGGATCGAACGCGCGCGAGACCTGCGACGCAACAAACGGATCACGAAAGAGAATCCCGAACACACAAAAATGCTCAGAGCTATGAGAATGAGCATCTGCGGCATCGTCAGGGACTGTAAATACGGGATCAGCCCTTTTCCCCTTGCCGCATTTTGGATCTTCTCGGCTGAACTCCACACCTCATCCCATTGTTCGCCGCGCGGGATATAAAAAGGAATGAGCAAAGGTGCCCATGTCGTAAACCGCTTGACTCCTTCAGGGATATAACGCTGGGCCGCGGCTTTGCCGATGAACTTTGAAACTTTTTCATCGAGTTTGTCCATACCGAGGAAGCTTAAGTTCACAAGCGTCGCCACGCGCAGCCCCATGTGATCCATCCAGATCAGGATCCGGAAAGCATCAAACGCCAGGATCCAGATGAACATCTTGAGACTCCAGGCCACAAAAGCGGGCGCGGACATCGTGATGTTGTTGTAGATCGCAAAAAGCGTACGGATCGCGCCGTCCTGGTTGTACCAGGTCGGGTTCGGCATCATACGCAGGAACGTATAAATGATGGGCGACATCCAGAGACCCCACCTGAGCACATGGATCATTAGCTCGCTGAGCTGCGCCAGGCCCGCTTTTGAAAAGAAGAATTTGATCGGCGTTTTATCTTTATCAAAGAACGCCTGCATGAACACTTTGTTCACAGCGAAAAGCCAGGTGGCCACCGACCACTTGATCACGCCGTCCAGGGATTCCGTGAAAAGTAACTTCACGCCGCCCGGAGTATACCCCAGGTCCATTTGCCCCCACTTACTGATCAGGACCGGCTGAACGTAGTGCCCCAAGTTATTCAGGTAAGGATAGGTCGTGAAAGACATCTCCCCCGCAGCATTGAAAGCGGGATAGGCCGAATATTGCGCCGCGGAAAAGTGCGCGGTGACATAAAGTTTGAACTTATAGAGGATCACCGCAACCTGTTGCGAATCCATATAAAAAGCAACGGCGCTTCCAAGAAAAATGCCGAGCAACGAGTCGATAAAATAAAGCCGCCAGGACTGGACTTTCCCGCAACCCCGTAAGGCGTAGTACACGTCCCTCAGAAAACTCATACCTCCTGAAGCCAAAAATCCGATCAGAAGACCGAACACAACCCGTTCCGACATCGTTTTTTCAATATAACCTTGCGCGATCATGTACGCGAACCCGAATCCAACCACGGCCCCCCGGGCATAAAGTGTTTTGCTCTTGTAGCTGTAGCGCGCCCGTTCAAAGAACGGCAAGCTGCCATCGAAGGTCTCGATGATGGTCTTTACGAACGGAAACACCAAAACCCCGGCAAGGATCCCGATCACATACGGAAAAGAAGCCATGAATTTTTGCGCCGCGGGAGCCGCAAAGATCATGGAAAGCGCGTAGAGAATGGCCATCAGGATGCCGCTGTAGGCCATACCTTTTTTCATACCGGTCGTGACATTTTTGAAAATGTTGTCTGCTGAAGGCGCAACACGCTTGCCACCATCGAGCAATATTCCGGTGATCAGATAGATCTCGCCCCACAATCCACCGAAGGAGAGTACCGTGAGCAGGATCGAGATCAGGGCCCTCAGGATCTCGGGCATCGCAGTAACGGCCGGCAGGGCTCCCAGGTTCGCGATCGACGGGGCTATAACGACCCCTAATGAAACCAGAAGAATGAACAAATGCGCTTTGACCGTTGCAAGCAGCCTTCCCTTGATCGAGTAACCGATCCCGGCGGCAAGAAGCTCGTTAAAAACAAACACGACCAGAAGCCGGCCCACACCTTCGAGAAGCGCGGGCCATGCGGCCAAAAATCCAAGCGTCACACTGTAGGTCATACTCTGCAAGAGTGTCACGTTTTCCAGGAGAAGCAACCAGCCGACCATAAACGGCGTCCCGAGGATCAACGCT
>JBAYVF010000042.1:0-3994 GCA_041674705.1 Candidatus Omnitrophota bacterium | reverse complement strand
GGAACGGAGAATTGGGCATGATGAATTTTTTATCTTTTTGGAAAAAGTCAAAGCCTGAGGCCAAAGAAGGGTATTTAACGGAGTCGATCTCTCTTTTTTCGTCCTTGGCGCCGGACGAGCAGGCCCTGATCGAGCAGCATTCCCGGTTGGTGGGGTTCAAACGCGGTGACATTGTTTACGAAGAGGGGGCTGTTCCGGATGCCTTCTACATCATTATTTCAGGACGGTTCCGCCTTTTTAATCGAGCCAAAGGCCCCGAAAAAGAATCCACGCTTCTTTTTTTCTATCGCGGAGAACATTTTGGTGAAACCGCTCTTCTGACCGGGAGTGTGCATAGCGCATCGGTGGAGGCTAAAACCGATGCCGTAGCCCTCAAGATCAGCGCTGAAAGTTTTCAAAAACTTCTTCACGAGATCCCGGCCCTGGCGCTTCATCTCAGCCGCTCTCTCGGTCGTCATCTGACCCGCGAAGACCGGGGTTACAGTCATCACCGGCGAGAGATCCGCATCGCTGCTTTTTATTTTGCAGCTTCCACGGAAGGGATGGCGAGCTTTCTTGTGGATTTCGTCAAGACCTTGCGGCATGAGACCCAAAGCAAAGTATTGCTTCTGGATCTTTCTGGGAAATTAAAGAATCTTCTTCCGGCCGAGTTCCGCCGGGGGGATGTCTCCGGGTTCGATTTTAAAACGATGGACCCCTCCCATGAATCCACAATCCAAAAGTCGATTCTGGTCCATGACACCAGCTTTGATCTTTTGCCCTTTGTGGCGAATGCCGCCCTGGACGAAGATGAAAAAAAATTCACGGCGCTCCTGACCTATCTGACTTACCGCTACGACTATATTGTTCTCTGCCTTCCGGACCGCAACACCCCGGTTGCCGTCAAGGCTCTTAATTATTCAGATCGCGTCTATCTTTGGGCGGAAAAAAGAACGGATGTTTTCACTTTCGCTTCAAAGAAAGTGGGCGAGCTCTGCCGGGATTTCGGCTTCAGCAAAAACGAGATCAAGATCCTTATGCCCTCCCAGGAGGGGAAGTCTTTTTCCGCGGACGGTTCGGGCGCGACAGGAGAGATTCAACTTTTTTCCACCCTTCCCTCACTTCAATACCAGCGGTATCAGTATGAAAAAACCATGACCTTTTTGGCCAAGGAATGGTCGGAACGGTTGGTGGGATTGGTGTTGGGCAGCGGGGCCGCCTATGGTCTTTCCCACATCGGGGTGCTTCGGGTCCTGGAGCAGGAGAAGATTCCCGTGGATGTTCTCGCGGGGTCCAGTATCGGAGCTCTTATCGGGACGCTTTGGGCGGCCGGGTACGATTCTTATGAGATCGAGAAGATCGCCCAATCCCTAGACAAGAAGAATGCGTTCTTCAAGCTGCTCGGTTTCCGGGATATTTCGGCGATCCATCGCGGATTTTTTAAGGGGAATCAGATCATTCAGTTTTTGTCCTCCTATTTAAAAGATATGACGTTCTTGGATCTCAAGATCCCGGTCAAGATGGTGGCGACGGATCTTCTCACCTCTGAAGAGGTGGTCCTGGATTCAGGGAATGTGGTGAATGCGGTCCGTGCGTCGATCTCGATCCCGGGGTTCCTGCGTCCGTATCCCTACAAAGGAAGTTATCTGATCGACGGCGGGATCGTGGATCCGCTTCCCGTGAAGATCCTTTCCGATATGGGCGTTCGCAAGATCATTGCGGTCAATGTTCTTCCGGCGCCTAAGGACCTGATCGAGCGTAATGAGCTGCGGCGTAAGGCTTTTCACCAGGGGTTTCAAGCGCGGGGCTATTGGCAACGGATTGCGATGAAGGCTCTAGATCGCATCCAGAGGCGCTACACCGCCAATATCTTTAATGTTATGATGAATTCCATTATGTTCACCGAATTCGAGATCGCGCGCATGGAAGGAAGCGAGGCTGATATTTTTATCCACGCTGCCGTTTCGGATGCCCACTGGATCGAATTCTTTTCCTCGCGCAAGTTTATTGAGGAGGGTGAGAAGAAGGCTCGCGAACAGCTGGCGGATATACGCCAGCTTCTGCTAGAATAAACCCCAGAAAGTTTACAATCCCAACGGAGAATTTCCCAATGAAAGAGATCGTTATCGCCGGTGCGGTCCGGACGGCCCAGGCGAAATTAGGCGGCGCCCTCAAGGACCTTACCAACCAGAAGCTCGGGGAGGTCATCCTTCGCGGGCTTTTGGAGCGTACGCATCTCGATCCTAAAGCCATCGATGAGGTGATCTTTGGTTGTGTGGGGCAGCAATCCGATGCTCACAATGTGGCTCGTGTCATTGCGTTGATGGCGGGTCTTCCGCAGTCGGTCCCGGCTTTTACGGTGAACCGGAATTGCGCCTCCGGGATGCAGGCGATCGTGAGCGCGGCTCAGATGGTTCTGACAGGGGAAGCTGAGGTGGTGGCGGCAGGCGGGGTGGAGGTCATGTCCTCGGTGCCTTTCGTGAACCGTGATCTTCGATTCGGGAAAAAGCTTCGTGACTCCAAAATGATCGACTCTCTTTGGGAAGGTCTCCGGGATCCGGTGTCCGGGATGATGATGGGAGAGACGGCCGAGGTTTTAGCCGAAGAATTCAAAATCCGCCGATCCGAGCAGGATGCCTTTGCAATTGAATCTCACCAAAAAGCAGCGCAGGCCGTACGATCCGGAAAGTTCAAGGCCGAGATCCTTCCGGTGATCTTACCTCCGAAGTCGAAGAGAGATAAAACCCAGCCGGTTTTTATTGATGATGACGGCCCCAATCCTTCATTGACCCTCCAGGAGCTTCAAGGCTATCCACCTGTTTTTAAAGAACAGGGGACTGTGACGGCCGGAAACTCATGCTCGATCTCAGATGGCGCCGCCGCGGTGCTTGTGACGTATCGAGATAAGGCCGAAGAACTTGGTTTGCCAGTCCTTGCGACGCTTCGGAGCTGGGCCTTTAGCGGGGTGGACCCACGACGCATGGGGATCGGTCCGGTGGATTCAACCCGGAAGGCGCTTCAGAAAGCGAAGCTCGCCCTAAAAGATATTAAGCTAGCGGAGATCAACGAAGCTTTTGCAGCCCAGAGTCTTGCTGTGGCAAGGGAGCTTTCGATCGATCGCGAAATTCTGAATGTGAACGGGGGCGCAATCGCCCTGGGGCATCCGGTGGGAGCGACGGGGGCGAGGATCGTGGTGACTCTTCTTCACGAAATGAAAAGGCGGGGAGTTGCGTTGGGGATCGCGGGGTTGTGCGTGGGCGGTGGTCAAGGCGGCACGCTGATCTTTGAGCATGCCTAGCGCGATTTACGGTTCACCCCGTTAGAGATGCATAAAATTAAATGGCGCTATTTCATGCCGGCGATAAAAGATATCATAAAAAAATATCGAGTGTGTTAGAAGAATTGACGGAAACGCTTTTGAAAGCGCTTCCTATCTCTAACGGGGTAAAGAAAAAACAGATTTTTTCGATAACGTTTTAAGCTATAATGACGCCTTCATCGAAGGAATAAACGGATCCGAATTTCTTATTAAATGAAAGGCCTTATGCGCAAGCTGAGTCTGGGGTTCGTGGTGCTCTTCCTGCTTCACCTCGGGGTTTCCGCTCCCCAAAGTTCCGTAAATGCTAAGAAAGCCGCTTCGTCCTCCAAGGAAGCCAAGACGCAAAAATCCCTGCCTTCGGTATCGACGCCCCAGGCGCTTGGGGATGAGATCGTGAAATTCTTTGGGCGCAAAACCGGTAAAGAGCTGATGATGGAAAAGGCTGGAAATGTGGCTGGAACGGGGGCCGCTGCCACAAAAGCTTTCGTCAAAAAACCTTCCGTCAAAACCGCGACCGTCACGCCCGTGCGACCCGACTATGTGCCGCCTCCGCCGACGCCGCGTGCCTCAGTGCCCCAGATTCGTCAGGAAATTCAAAAGATACTCGAGCTGAATAAAAAGATCAAGAATGTGCAGAGCGGACGCTCCGTGCAACTTCAACGTGTTCAGGAGCAGGCGCGCATCCATCAAAAGATC
>JBAYVF010000041.1:0-4027 GCA_041674705.1 Candidatus Omnitrophota bacterium | reverse complement strand
TGTTCGGCCAGGAGTTTACGCATATCCTCTTCACGGTCGCGGATCTCGGACTCGATCTTCTCCTGTTGTTTGACCACCTGCTTCAGGCGCGCTTCTTTGGCTACGAGTTGTTCGTGAAGCTGTGCTTTTTTCTGCACCGTTTCACGCTGGTCCAGTTCGGCATGAAGCTGACGGATCTGCCGGCGGGCATTTTCAAGGTCCATCTCCCGGGCCTCAAGCTCCGCAAGGCGCACCTGCCAGGACTTCTGCTTATCCTCGAAAGATCCCTTCATCTGGCGGATCTCCTTTTCAAACTCGGAGGATCTCTGTTCCCATCGCTTGGCTTGCTGGGCCAGGAGTTCCAACTCCTGGATCAAACGAGTCTCACTCGACTGAACGATCTTCTTACCTTCCTCAAGATTTTTGATCTTTGCATGAAGCCCCTCCACCAGGGTCTTTTGATTCTCCAGCTCCCGTCGGAACTGAGCCGCCTGGCTCTCCCCTTCGCGACGCGTCTGTTCTTGCTCGTCTTTGGCGCGTTGGAGATCATTCTTCACGGCGTGAAAACTCTTGAGAAGCGCCTGCTTCTCCTGCAGCAACTCTTTATGGGTCAGGTCGCGCTCTTCGATCTGCTTCAGCCACTCTTCTGACTTATGATCTTCAGCGCCAAGTTTTTCTTCGAAATATTGGCGGGTCTGGCGAAACTCTTCACGGAGAAGCTCATATTTTTCCTCCGCATGACTCATCAAGGATTGCAGCTCCTGGGCCTCTTTTTCTTTCTGTTCTTTCGCCGCTGCGCTCGCTTGCACGGCTCTTTCTTTTTCCGAAATTTCAGCCTGAGCTTTTTCAAGCGCCTTTCGGAGCTGGCTCACGCTCTCTTTCAACCCCACGCTTTCCTTCAAAAGTTTTTCACGTTCTTCCTCAAGGATGCTCCGGAAATGGCGGTTGTTGGGATCGGCCATACCATTCTTTGCGGAAGCCCCCGCCTCACCGCGTTCTGAAGACACTCCTTCGTTTTGAACCCAGGATCGGATCTCCTGGATCGCTTCTCCATGATCGAGTTTTTCAGTCTCATTTTTTTGCAAAGATGGCGCGGAAGATCCCATTTGATGAAGGAATGCAAGACTCGGTGGCGTCGGCCATACGGTCCTGTAGCAGCGGCGTTTCAAAAAGCTGTCATTACTGACCACGATATCGGCCTGAGAACTCCGAAAATATTGTTTTACCTGGAGAGCCGTTGCATAGAGAAGATTATCCATCAGGATGATCGGCGTGTTCTGGACGAGATCGAGGGCCTCATCCACAGGAAGACGAAAGGCCTTGGCGATCTCGCGGGCGATCTTGTTGCGTTCCAACTCGCTCTTGAGAGGATTGAGGACCACAAACCAATCCTGCCCGCCCGGTTGAACCTTTTTAGTGCCTGTAAGCATGCCCGCCCCTGAAGATCTTCGATTTGAAAAGAAAAGGATGCCGCTTGATGAGGTCTAAATTTTCGCCCGCCTTAGATCGTGATCCGTTCGGCGATCTCATGGATCACCGGGATCTCCCACTTCTCTCCCATCAGCACTTTCACGATCCCGATGAGCGAAAGGATCCCGAACACCACGAATGACAACGTAAATACCAAGTCCCCCAATGCGGGAACAACCTTCAGGATCGCCGCAGCCAGTTCGAGGATAAAAAGCACCAAGGCCTGTTTCCCGTGAAAAAGCGCAAACTTGTTCTCTTTCTTGAGCGCGAGCGGCACAAAACAAAGGAAGCTTAAATAGCCGATCGCCGCAAAAAACTGCGCGTCTTGGACTTCGGGATCCTTGGGTGCCGCCACTTTCTGATTCGTATTCATTACTTCTCCTTTGTTTTGATGTGCGAGCTATTATAGGAAGACCCGCACACCACCGTCAAGGTACAATCCTTCAAAATTTGACGCGATGAATCTACCGGCTCGCGTTTTAGACCGTTTTACGCAACCGCAGGCTTCGTTTCATGACAAACTCGGGGAATGGTTCGCTCCATGGGAATAAAAAAGCTTCCCACTTCGCAGACTCCGATAAACATCCGCCGCAACATGTAAACAGTTCCCATGCCCAACCCCGGGAAAAATCCGGAACCGCCCTGATCTTTCATGTCCTTATGGATCGTGCACGGAATTTCGGCAAAACTGGTCCCGATGTTTTCAAGGCCGCGACCGAATTTTGTTCCGATCCCGTACATATAGTCTCCGACGGTTGCTTCTTCCGCGGACACAAAAGACGCGGGAAGAACCATCAGCGCGATCCATAGAATCGAAGTTTTAAAACGCATAAAATCCTCGCTTACCCTTTACGGATCAAACGCCACGGGTGTAACTTTAAGTCCGCGGTCATATCTCGAAGATTCGCCGACACTTCATTGAGATTGCCAATGCTTTTGGAGATCTCTTCCTTGTTCCCGCCCACCACATCGTTTACGGTCTTTAACAAGGGATTCAGGCTGTCCGTCATTTGAGCAACTTCGTCTGCCAAAAGGTTCATCTTGCGGATCAGGACATGCATGGCGATCGGGTCCACCCCTTCGATCACGGTGCCGGTTTCCATGGGAGGAGCGTCTTTCGAGCCGACAGAGATTTCGATAAACTTTTCTCCCATCATTCCGAGCGTATCGATATAGGCCACACTGTCCTTACGGACGTAGGCATCCTTGGAAACTTTGATCGTCACCAAGACCGGCTTCGCTTCCCCCGGGAGGATCTGGATACCGTCCACTTTGCCGACTTCGCGGCCCGCATAATAAACGGGCGCGCTATCGCTCAAGCCGCTCAGGTACCCGAACTGGACCTTCCATTCGTTGGCCCCTTTTTTGAAGTAACCACCAACCACGAACGTGAGGACCAAAAGCAGCACAAGCGAAGCCAGCACAAAAAATCCAGATTTGATCTCGGATGACGAATAAGCATTTGATGAATCCATTTCTTCCTCCTCTTGGAAAAACTTCTTAAGTGGACAGAAGCCCTTTTAAATAAGCTTCGCTGGTTTGTTTGAACGGGATAACACCTTCCGACTCTCCGTGAATGAACTGCTGGACATATGAATCTTTTGAGTTCTTGACCTCTTCGGCCGTGCCGATCTGCAGCACTTTGCCCTTATGAAGAATAATGATCTTGTCCGCAATACGGAACGCGCTTTTCATTTCATGCGACACCACAACTGAAGTGATGTTGAGCTTTTTACTGAGATCCAGGATCAGGCGATCGATCATACTCGCCGTGATCGGATCCAGACCTGCGCCGGGTTCGTCATAGAACACGATCTTTGGATCCAGCGCGATCGCGCGCGCAAGCGCTACGCGTTTTTTCATCCCGCCCGAGATCTGATGCGGCATAAAATCCTCAAAACCTGTTAGCCCCACAAGCTCCAACTTCACGCGGACAATGATACGGATAATCTCGGGCGAAAGATCCGTGTGTTCCTTAAGAGGCACCGCGACATTCTCTCCGACGGTCATGGAATTAAATAGCGCCGATCCCTGAAAGAGCATGCCAAACTTGCGCCGCACTTCGTTCATGTCCTTTTCTTTGAGCCCTACGATGTTTTCACCATCCACCAGGATCTCGCCGGAAGTCGGTTGATGTAAAGCGATCAGATGCCGCAAAAGGGTCGTCTTGCCGCACCCGGAGCCGCCCATGATCACCGTGATCTTGCCCCGCGGGATCGTCACGTTGACACCATCCAGCACCGTAAGGTCCCCGAAACGCTTGATGAGATTCTTAACTTCGATCACGGACTCTTCGGATTCGCTCATAGATTCCTCACGTGGGCAGGGCGTAGTAAATGACCGCCGTCGCCAAACAGTCCACCACAATGATCAATACGATCGAGATCACGACCGCCTGCGTTGTGGCCTTTCCGACCGCATCCGCGCCGCCAGAAACAGAAAGCCCTTGATGACAGCTCACAAGCGCAATGAGAATACTGAAAATAAAACTTTTAAGAAGCCCGGTATAAATGTCTTTGAGACAAAGGGCCTCAATGCTCTTGGCGATATAGAGACTGGAATTGATCCCGAGTCCTGT
>JBAYVF010000040.1:0-4606 GCA_041674705.1 Candidatus Omnitrophota bacterium | reverse complement strand
TTACTGAAAGCTTCTGCTGCCCGTGCTATTGCCTCGGAGGGAGGCACATCATAAACCGCCCCTCTGGGGAATTCAACGAAAAAAAGCCTGTTCTTGCCCCACAATCACAAGAATTCCTTCATTTTCCAGGCCGGATGAGCTGCGAGGATCAAACCCGCTTGAGAAAATCCTGCAGAAGTTCCCGGAATTTTCCAAGCGCCTGGCCGCGGTGGGAAACGCGATGCTTCATTTCGATAGAAACTTCGCCGAAAGTCTCCCGGTAAGGCGGGTAGAAGAAAAGCGGGTCGTACCCAAAGCCACCGTTTCCACGGAGATCGCGCGCGATCAAACCGTGCACCTGGCCTCGAACCGCCCCGATCAGTTTTGCCGGTTCCGCCAGAGCAATAGCCGACTCATAATACGCCGTACGTTTTTCATCCGGGACATCCCGCATCAATTCGAGCAGTTTTTTATTATTCTCGTCATCGTTCTTGGATTCGCCGCAAAAACGCGCGGAAAAAACGCCCGGCTCCCCGTTTAAAGCATCGCAACAAATCCCGGAATCCTCGCCTAGCGTAAGCACGCCTGTCTGCCCGGCGTAACCCAGAGCTTTGATCTTGGCGTTCTCTTCGAACGTCCGGCCGGTTTCCTCCACGTCTTTCACATCCGGGAAATCGCGAAGGCTGAGACACTGGATCGGAAGGTCCGAAAGAAGCTCCTGGAGCTCTTTGAGTTTTTTGACGTTGGTCGTCGCAACCAAAAGCTTCGTCCTCACGGAACTAGACATGCTTCTTCTGGATCCCCGCGAGTTCGTGAATGCCTTTTTTGGCCAATTTCAGCATCTGAAGGAGCGCCGTCTCCGTGAAAGGCTCCCCCTCCGCAGTTCCTTGCACTTCGACCAGCTTCCCCGAACCCGTCATCACCACGTTCATATCCACTTCAGCCTTGGAATCCTCCGCATAACAAAGATCCAGCACGGGTTTCCCATTCACCACACCCACACTGATCGCCGCCACGGAATCCAACACGGGACTTGCCGTAAGCTTTCCACTCGCAATGAGTTTTTGAACGGCATGTTCAAGCGCGATGTAACAACCCGTGATCGACGCCGTCCGGGTTCCGCCATCGCCCTGGATGACATCCGCATCGAGCCAGATCGTGCGCTCGCCGAGTTTTTTGAGATCCACGATCGAACGAAGACTGCGCCCGATCAGACGCTGGATTTCCTGGGTACGTCCTGACAATTTTCCTTTTGAAGCTTCACGCGTGATGCGCTCGTTGCACGAAGCCGGGATCATCCCGTACTCGGCCGTGACCCATCCCTTTCCCTCAGCCTTGCAAAAAAACGGCACCTTTTCCTCCACCGTCGCGGAGCACAGGACCTTGGTGTCTCCCATTTCGATCAGACAAGAGCCGTGGGCGTTCTTCAGATATTTCGTCCGAACGGTTACCTTGCGAAGTTCGTCATTTTTTCTTTTATCAATTCTCACAATATTCCCCCTATGGTTCGGCCTGCTTGAAATCGGCGAAAACCGATTTCAAGGCCTGCTCACCATGTGCTGAGCAGAGTGAAATGATCGACAATCGATCATTTCACTCCAGTCGAAGCACTAGCGAATGTTCATTAATTTATGAAGCTGGATCCCAACACGGACGTCGTTGAGGATTTTCGCTCCGGTTCGTTGCAATTTGTCCAAAAACCGCATGAGCGATGGACCCGGATAAATCTTTCCGCCCCGGCTCACGGGTTGTAAAAAAACAGGCGCCTTCGGCGCTACTTGAGCAACCATGCGAAGATGTTTGCCGTATTCGCCGGGATCCACGCTCTTGGAGACCACGACTTTAATATAAACTTCTTTTCTCTTGGCGAGCGCAAGAAATTTCCGGTGTTCCACCAAAAAATCTTTTTGCCGTGTCACGCTTGGCAGCTTCAGGTCCATGGCAATGATATCACAGGCCCCGATAATCCTCGAAAGAGGCCTCCATAAAACACCGCTCGTCTCAAGAAGCGTGTTGTATTTTCTTTTCTTGAGCGCGGCGCAAAGCGGTTTCAGGAATTCCGCATAAAGCAACGGCTCGCCCCCCGTGAGGCTCACGCACGCATGAGGCCCCGATTTCTTCTCTAATCTTGCTACTTCTTTCAAGATACCCGCAAGCGACATGTCCCTGGCTTTTTTATCCGTTTCATCGCAATAAGCGCAGGCCATATGGCACGCCTCGAACCGGATAAAAATATGCCGCTCGCCCATACGCGGGCCTTCCCCCTGAAGCGATGAGAAAATCTCGGTGATCCGAGCCCGATTGAATAAAGGAGAATGCTTCATGCGACAAGTGATGGGTCCGGGATCCCGGCTTCTCGAAATCCCTTGGCGCGCAAGATGCAGGAGTCACAAGTTCCGCAGGGTTTGTCGCCCCCGGCATAGCAGGACCAGGTCCTTTCGAACGGAACGCCGAGCTTCTGCCCCAATAAGACGATATCTTTTTTGGTCAGCTTGATAAGCGGCGCCTTGATCTCGATCTTACGTCCTTCAACGCCGGCCTTGGTGCCGCTCCACATGGCTGCCACGATGGCCGCAAGATATTCCGGCCGGCAATCGGGATAACCGCTGTAATCCAGGGCGTTGACACCGATAAAGATCGCATCCGCCTTTTCCGTTTCGGCGCAGGACAGGGCCATCGAAAGAAATACGCTGTTCCGTCCCGGGACATAGGTCGCCGGGATCTTCTCCGACATCGTCTTCTCATCGCGATCCGTGGGAAGTTGAATTCTATTGTCCAACAAGGCGCTCCCTTTCCAGGGCATGCTCAGAGCGGCAAAATGATGCGGGATCTTAAGCTTTTGGGTCAGCGCTCGAGCCGCTGAAATTTCCCGAAGGTGCTTTTGCCCATATTCGATCGATAAAGCGACCGGCGAGTAGCCTTCGGAACGCGCTACATAAAGACAAACGGTGGAATCCAGCCCGCCGGAGAGCAGGCAAATGGCTTTTTTCATGGAACTTTGACGAGCTTGACGATCTTGAGTCTTTCGCCGAGGAAGGATTCACCGATCCGCGCGAAATTCCGCACATGATCCGTGACAAAGATCTTGAGTGACGCACGACGCGCCCGGGGATAAAGAAGACCTTTCTTTTCGAGAAGCGCTTTCAGGCGAAGCGCCGTGGGAGCGGCAGAATCCACGAGCCGCACCTTGGGGCCCATGACCTTTGCGATCACTTTCTGAAGCAGCGGATAATGCGTGCATCCGAGGATCAGGGTGTCGACGTTCTTTTTTTTGATGGGCGTCAGATATTTCTTGGCGGCCCCCAAAGAAACTTCATCCTCAAGCCACCCCTCTTCGGCAAGCGGGACAAAAAGCGGACAAGGCTTCAGGAAATATTCCGCATCTGAGGACTTGGAGGCAAGGCTTTTGGCATAACTTCCGCTTTCGATCGTCGCATAGGTCGCGATCACCCCAATGCGCTGGTTCCGCGTAACCGCCAGGGCTTCATCAACGGCGGGCGTGATCACATCCAGGACTGGAATGGGAAGCGTCTCGGAAAGGAGTTTGTAGGCAACGCTGGAGGCGGAATTGCAGGCAATGACAAGCGCCTTGATCCCCTTCGCCAAAAGAAACTTGGCGCATACCGTCGAAAGACGGCGGATCTCATCCGTGGATTTAGTTCCGTAAGGAAGATGGGCCAGATCTCCCAGATAAAGGATCTCTTCGGCCGGAAGACGGCGCCGCAATTCGCGAACCACCGTCAGACCGCCAAGTCCCGAATCAAATACGCCGATGGGTGAAGAAGACGACTTTCGCAGAGCGATGGATTTTTTAGAAGAACAAATTTTCATATCTCTTTCAGCTAACTCTCGGACCGGAATTCAATGATGCCCCTTGTTCCTTAAAATTAATCGGAACGCAGTATTAGAGCACCGACACTTTTTGCATGGCTTGCCGGATGCGGCCGAGGCCTTCTTCGATTTGTTTGATGTCGAGGGCGTAGCTGAGGCGAATCCTGTCGGGAGCCCCGAACCATTCTCCAAGGTAAGTGATCACTTTGAAATCATTGTAAAGAACGGACAAAAACTCCCTCGCGTTTTTGCATTTTGGAAGCACGTAGAACGCACCTTCCGGCTTCCAAAGATCGAAACCGAGGTCCACCAGCCCCTTATAAATGTAATCCCGCCGCTGGCGCCATATTTGCTGTTGTTTCGCGATATATTCTTTGGGAGCCCTCATGGCGGAAAGCGCCATGTCCTGACCCACCAGATTCGTGTTCATCGAAGTGTGCGTCTTCATCTCGCAGACATTTTCGACCACTTTCCTGTCGGAACTCCAGAGATATCCGACTCTCACGCCGCACATGCAATAAGTCTTCGAAAAAGAATTGACCGTGATCACATGATCGCCATGAATATGATAATTCTCGCGCTCATAAATTAAATCTTTATACACCTCATCGGAGACAACATAAACGCCGAGTTTTTGCGTGATCTTTTCGATCTCTTTTAATGTCTCGATGGCCTCGACCCTTCCGGTTGGATTGGAAGGCGAGTTGATCAAAACGGCACGGCAATCTTTTATTTTTTTCTTAAAATCATCCAGATCGATCCGTCCATCTACAAGATCCGTAAAGACGGGAACCAT
>JBAYVF010000039.1:0-4627 GCA_041674705.1 Candidatus Omnitrophota bacterium | reverse complement strand
GATATCCCGGATATCCAGTTTATTTACCTAAACGAGACAGACGTGGTGCGCCATCCGCTCGTGCAAGAGATCATTAAGGCGTACGAAAAGCACGAACGCAAAAAAGCCCAGGAAGAATCCTAGCTGAGGTAGTGAGAAAATCCGAAGCTCGAATATCGAAATCCGAAGCAATGCTCAAATCTTACAAAATCCAAATGATCAAAACATAAGCTTAGAGCTTTTAGTTTCGAAATTTTTTACATTAGGACATTCAAATTTGTTTCGAATTTCGTGTTTCGAATTTCTTATTAAAAGCGCCGTTTGAGCGCCTGTTGAGGTTTCCTCATGGCATATGAGATCTACCTGAAACAGGATTGTCCGAGGATCAAGGTCTCGGAGGGTACGCTTAAGAAAATCGCGACCAAGATCTTGAAGGACCTTGGATTTAAAAGCGCGGTCCTGAGCGTGGTCCTTGTGGACGGTCCCGAGATGCGAAAGCTCAACCGCCGTTATCTCCGTCACGCATGGTCGACCGATGTGCTCGCGTTCAGCCAGCAGAAGTCGCCCGGGCATCTCAAGGAAAGGATCCCCGCGCAGGTCCTCGCCCGTAAAGACATTGATTTTCTCGGGGATATCGCCCTCTGCCTTCCCACGATCCGCACGCAGGCCAAGGAATACGAACACACCTTTGAAGAAGAGCTTCATTATTGCCTCTGCCACGGGATCCTGCATCTTATGGGTTATGAGGATAAGGGGCGCGTTGCGTTCCAAAAGATGCACCGCAAACAAAGCCAGATCCTTACGCGCGTGAAAAAGAAAAAAAAATAGTTTTATGAGTATTCATAAGACCGAAGCTCTTGTCCTGAAAACCCTGCCATTCCGCTCCAGTTCCCTCATCGTGACCTTTTTTACCCCGCATCTCGGGAAAGTGCGCGGGGTGGTGAAAGGCGTTCACCGGGAGGGGGAGATCCGCCAGGCGGGGTATGAGCTTTTCACTCACGCGGAATATATCTTCTACGAAAAAAAGCGTTCGGACCTTCATTTGATCTCGGATGCCACGATCCTCGAAAGCCATCACGGCCTTCGCGACCGGCTGGATGGGATCGCGTACGCCAGTTATTTTTGTGAGCTCGTGGACGAGCTGACCGAGGTTCAGGACCCGCATCCGAAGATCTTTGATCTTTTGAAGGAAAGTTTTCATTTCCTTCCCGTGATCCCGCCCGCGCGTCTTGAGACGGTTTTTGTGACGCAGCTCCTCCGGGAAATGGGGTGGCTGCCGTTCCTTGAGAGTTGCTTGGAATGCGGCGCGAAACCTCTCGAAAAAGGATTCTTTTCGATCCCTCACGGGGCGCTTCTTTGTGAGCGGTGTCGGGCAAAAGATACCGCGGCTCTCCCCGTGGGTTCCGCCGCGCTGGCGGTACTGCGGGCCTACAGTAAGGATGCTCTGGAGGACTGTTTACGCGTTTCGCACAGTTCCTTGATCGAAAGCCAGATCAAAACCCTTATCACCACCTTCCTGAACTACCGTCTCGGGAAAGTTCTTAAGACCCGTAGGTTCCTCGATTCTATTCGTACCGTCCTGAAGTCTTCCTAGCGCCTCCTTCCTCAGTACTCCATTCCTAGTCATTTGAAGCGAAATCTTCCAGAATGTATTTTCGTTTAAAGCTGTAACCCATTTGTTTTCAATGGGTTACATCATTAAATATTAACCTCATGAATTTGACTTTTCTATATTGCCATGCTATGTTTTCCATAGAAGGGCGGAATGACAAGAAATTCTCACATGTTATATATTGCTATATCTTAAAAAGGGGGAATTAAGGTGAACGAGAAGAAAGAGTTGGATCCCAAAGCGCCCTATCTGTACTTCAGCCTCTCGAGCGAGGATCGGGAATCGGCTATCTATTTCCTTTTGGAGTCGATCCTGAAGGCCAAGGATCAAACCCACGGCCTGACACGGACGCTTTCCTTCGATGAGGATGTGAATATTTATCTGGCGCATCTACTCTTTGCCGTTTCGCTTCCTGAATATCATGATATGGCAGATCCCTTTCTTTCGGCGAATACGAGCGAGGTTTTTGAATGGGTCCGGGAGACCGACGATCCGATGCTCCGGTATTTCATCTTCAAGGTCAACGCCGACCATCTGCTTGTTCAATCCACGATCTTCAATCCGGGGCCTCAACTGGCCAAGCGGTTTTCGGTTAAAAAAGACGGCAAGGAGGAAACGAACGAGGAGCGTTTGGCCGCGATCTTCTATTACAGCCAGGCCGCCAAGTGCCACGCCGGGGTCTATGACAAAAAAACCGGAGTGGGAGAAGTGCTCGGCAAGATTGCGGGGCAGTTCGACGTTTACCGACATATTCTTACCGGCGTCAAAGAAGATTATTTTAAATTTATCGAATGTTTTCGTGAGCAGGCATTTCAGCATTTCCTTGTAAAATTGAACGATTATGAAAAGGACCATTTGCGGGACATCAAGATGGAGCAGTTCCTCGAAGCCTATCAGGGATGGCTTTCGACAAAGTCCCCGGAACTTAAAAATAAGATTTTGCATTTAACTCAGGAGCTCAGTCGGTTGGACCCCAAGTTTTGTTTTGATGTTACCAAACTCAACTGATCAACATAAGGAAAAGTCGCTTTTCGGAGTCCGTCGGTCTTCGCCAGTGTTCGGCGCGTTGTGCGCCCGGCGGGGAGATCTGCGGGCTCCGTTTTTTTTCACACCGGGGCTTCTTTTCAGAGGCGATGGTTCGATTTCTTGACTTGTAAGCGGTAAACCGTTAGTATTTTTTCACTTATGAAGCCATCCATGATTTTTTTCTCTTTCCGCAGAGCACGGGCGCTTGCAACGCTCGTTCTTTTTTTTCTTGTAGCCGGTTCAGCTTATGCCGAAACTTTCGAGCCTAGCCCCTGGACTCAAGAGCCCACGTATTTTGGAAAGATCTCCCAAAAGTTAGGCTTCGGGTTTCTCAATATCACGGCCGGGTGGACGGCTCTTCTTTTCGAACCGTGCCGGAAGCAGAATTTCTTCGTCGGTGTCGGCAAGGGGATCGGTTACATGGTTACCAATACGGCCGGCGGCATTCTTCACGCGGCGACATTTCCTGTTCCTCTTGATATTCCGTTGCCTCAGGGCGGCATTGCCTATGAATATAAAAAATAAACGATCCCTTATAGCGCTTGTCGTGGCTGCCGGTCTTTTGCTGACTGCCGTTATGCCCGCGCAGGCGGCATCTCCCTGGATGGAAAAGAAAACCTACGGAGAGAAAACGTGGGGAAAATTCTGTTTTGGCATGAAGAATTCCTTGCTCGGCTGGATGACGCCGTGGGCCGAAGCCAAGAATCCAAAGTATCAGGCTCAATGGATCGGTTTTTCGGCCGGTTTGGGTGAAGGGGTGATCTATACGGTGGGCGGGGTGATCCAGCTCGCTACTTTTTTTATCCCCGTGGATTTTCCGGACATGGGTTATGGGTTGCCGATCCCGGATCCGGAAAGAGTCAAGAACCCGCCTAAGTCTTACGCTCCTTATAGCAAGAAATAGAGGCATTCCTTTCGAAGGGTCCGGAGAGCTTCCTAAAGGAGTCAACTCGCGGTTCGGGCATCCTATTTCCAAGCTTTCCGAAGTCTGGTATAATCCCCGCTCGATAGCACGGTCATTTTTAAGCTTTCCTTAAGAAAGGATCCTATGTTTAAGCCGCTTACGATCGAACCCACGGGACGATTACAGAAATTGCCGCCTTACCTTTTTGCGGAGATCGATAAAAGGAAGCGTGAACTCATCGCCAAGGGGAAGGATGTGATCGACCTTGGGGTCGGGGATCCGGACATTCCGACAGCGGATTTTATTATTGAGGCCCTTACCGTGGCGGCAAGGAATCCGCGCAATCACCGTTATGCCCTCGACCAGGGGATGCCGGAATTTCGCCACGCGATCCGGGACTGGTTCCAACACCGTTTTAATGTGAAGCTGGATCCGGATAAAGAGATCCTCCCGCTCATCGGTTCCAAGGAAGGTATCGGGCATTTGCCGCTCGCCGTCCTCGATCCCGGAAAAGTTTGCCTCATTCCGGACCCCGGCTATCCGGTGTACCGATCGGCCACGCTTTTTGCCGAAGGCATTCCCTACACGATGCCACTTTTGGAAAAGAATCATTATCTTCCGGACTTCGATGCGATCCCGGCGGATGTGTTAAAGAACGCCAGGCTCATGTTCCTTAACTACCCGAACAATCCGACTTCCGCGGTGGCGGACAAGGCCTTTTTTGAAAAGGCCGTGGCGTTTGCCCATAAGCACGGGATCTTGATCGCTCATGACGCCGCTTATTCAGAAATGTGTTATGAGGGGCTCAGATCACCGAGCATTCTGGAGATCCCCGGCGCCAAAGAGATCACGGTTGAACTTTTTTCGCTTTCGAAGACTTACAGCATGACTGGCTGGCGTGTGGGTTTTGCGGTCGGAAATGCGCAAGTGCTGGCGCTCCTCGCGAAAGTAAAATCAAACCTGGATTCCGGTATTTTCCAGGCGATCCAGATCGCAGGGATCAAAGCGCTTCAGGACGGGCAGAAGGAACTGGAGAAGAATCTCAAGATCTATCAGGAGCGTCGTGATCTTTTAGTGCAGGGGTTCCGGGACCTTGGCTGGAAGAT
>JBAYVF010000038.1:0-5010 GCA_041674705.1 Candidatus Omnitrophota bacterium | reverse complement strand
TTTAACGCTCTCGCCGTCGCCTCAAAGGACGAAAGCTGGATGATGCGATGAAAATAATTTTCCGGTGTTTGTGGAGCGCCCTCTTCTTTTATTTCCTGGCGTTCTCGGCTTATGCTGCGGAAATCGAAAAAACATTCCCTGCGTCTGAAAAACCCGCCGCAAAACTTTTTCTCGGAGAAAAAATAAAGTTCGAAGTGAGTTATCTCGGGATTCCTGTGGGGGAGGCGGTGGCCGAGGTGAAAGAACTCGTGAAGATGAACGGCCGCGAGACCTATCACATCGAGATCAACGTTCGATCCCGCGCGATCCTCGACTGGATCTACAAGGTCCGGGACACGCACCATACTTATATTGACGCGGAGCATTTTCATTCCCTTCGTTATGAAAAAAAGATCAAGGAGGGCCGTTACTGGACGGACGAGATGATGGAGTATGACCAGGATGCGCATATCGGCCGTTTTTATTCCCGGAAAGACAACAGTCGTAAGGAAATGTTCATTCCCAAGAACGTTCAGGACCAGATCTCTTGTTGCTACTGGCTCCGGCTCCAGGATTTAAAACCCGATTCTAAAGTTATGATCCCGGTCAATGCGGATGAAAAAAACTGGGACCTTGAGGTCGTCACGCATGGCGTCCAGGAAATGAAGATCGACCCTGTGGGCGTTTTCCAGGCGGTTGAGGTTGAACCAATCATTCTGTTCGAGGGCTTTTTTGTCCGTCGCGGAAAAGTCCGTGGGTGGATGAGCCTGGACGAGCGCCGCATCCCGCTTATGATGAAGGTCAAGGTCCCCGTCTTGGGCGAAGTTGTCGCCACGCTTGCCGGCTATGAACCCGGCACCGGCGCTTAGTTAGAAAAAGTTAACGACCTTCGAGATCCTTCGACCTGTCTTCCGGCAGGCTCAGGATGACTCCCTCGGGAAAACACCCCGAGGGGTCAATTAACCCGTTCTTTCTTTTTGTTCCGCGTGGTAGAATCCAGTCCGTCCCAAATATCGATCCCGCAAAAAATTACAAGGCAATGGCGCCACGCAAGGGGAGGGGTTTGATCTATGAAAAAGACCGGTTTTGATAATGAAAAATATCTGAAGGAACAGTCGGAAGCCATTCTGAAACGGGTCAAAAAATACAGCAACAAGCTTTATATCGAGTTTGGCGGAAAATTACTTTTCGATCATCACGCTGCGCGCGTCCTGCCCGGATACGATCCGAACGTCAAGATGCGTCTCCTGCAAAAGCTCAAAGACAAGATCGACATCATTCTCTGTATTCATGCCGGGGCCATTGAGCGGCGGAAACTCCGCGCGGATTTCGGGATCACCTATGACGCGGACGCTTTCAAACTGATCGATGACCTGAAGACGTGGGGACTGGGGATCACCGCGGTCGTGATCACACGATTTAACGATCAGCCAGCGGCCAAGATTTTTAAGAATAAGCTGGAACGGCGCGGCGTTCGCGTTTACACGCACCGGTTTACCAAAGGATATCCCACGGATGTGGAAATGATCGTGAGCCCTGAAGGGTACGGCGCTAACGAGCATATCGAGACCAAGAGCCCGATCGTGATCGTAACGGGACCGGGGCCTGGCAGTGGCAAGCTGGGGACCTGCCTTTCCCAGATTTACCATGATCATACAAAAGGCCTTGAAAGCGGGTATTCGAAGTTCGAAACCTTTCCGATCTGGAATCTGCCGCTCAAGCATCCCGTGAATATTGCCTACGAAGCTGCGACCGCGGACCTGGGCGACGTTAACATGATCGATTCGTTCCATCTCGAAGCCCATCACAAGACCACAGTGAACTACAACCGCGATCTTGAGATCTTCCCGGTCGTTCAACGGATCCTGAAAAAGATCATGGGGAATCGTTCGGTCTATAAATCACCGACGGACATGGGTGTTAACTGCGCCGGTTTCGGGATCGTGGATGACGAAATTGTTCGCAAGGCCGCGGTTCAGGAAGTGATCTCGCGGTACTTCCGTTATTCCTGCGAATACGTCATGGGATACGTGGAAAAAGAAGCGGCGCAACGGACCGAACTTCTCATGAAGGAGCTGGATGCGAAGAGCGAGGATCGACGCGTCGTAGTTCCCGCACGAGAAACATCCCGGGAAGCGCAGCGTCTTGGCGAGGGCAATAAAGGCATTTGTTGTGGCGCGGCCATCGAGCTCCACGACGGAACGATCGTGACCGGAAAAAATACGCCACTCATGCACGCGGCCTCGAGCCTCGTGTTGAACGCCGTTAAAAAGCTTGCCGGGATCCCCGACAGCATTCACCTCCTGTCGCTGGGCGTGATCGAATCCATCGGGCGTCTCAAACAGGATATCATGGGTTTTCACGCGGTCAGCCTGAACCTGGATGAGATCTTGGTGGCCCTAAGCATCAGCGCCGCTACCAATCCTTCGGCCGAAGCCGCCATGGCGAAGCTTAAAGAGCTGAGCGGGTGTGAGGCGCATATGACCCATATTCCGACTTCCGGGGATGACAAGGGCCTTAAGCGTCTCGGGATCAATGTCACCAGCGACACCGATTTTTCCACCGTCAGCCTTTATGACGCCTGAGTTTTTCACAAGGGAGACAGTCCATGCCGACTTATGAATATGAATGCGGGGCGTGTAAGCACCGGTTCGAGAAATATCAGTCCATGACCGAAAAGGCCATCAAGAAATGTCCCCAGTGCGGGAAGGCGAAGGCCATGCGCATGATCTCGGGAGGGGCCGGGGTGCTTTTCAAAGGAAGCGGTTTCTACCAGACGGATTACCGTTCCAAGGGATACAAGGAAGCGGCTAAAAAGGATAAGCCAGTGCCTTCCTCTTCGGCTTGTTCCGGGGATTGTTCTTCCTGTTCCACGCCGAAAAAATGATTTTCCAAGCGCGGATGAATGCCGGGTGATGCCCAAAGGTAAAACCCGGTGTTTTTATTCTCTAACCCGTTTATTTTGAAAGGGTTAGAGAGGTTTCCTTTCATTGACACCCTGGGGAAGGGGTGTTATCATACGGCCTTCCTTGATCGTCCCAAAGGGGATGGCCTGTTTCCTTCTGAGGATTCAAAATGAAAAACACCCTTACATCAGTAGAGAAAAAGCGTTTTTTGGAGCTTGTCGGCGGGTTTAAAGAGGCCCGTATCCTCGTGATCGGGGACTTTATTCTGGATCAGTTTGTCTGGGGGAGTGTGAAGCGCATTTCTCCCGAAGCCCCGGTGCCGGTGGTCAAGGTCGAGCGCGAATCCTTTATGCCGGGAGGTTCCCTTAACGTGGCGAACAATATCCGCTCTCTTCAGGGCCAGGTTTGTCCATGCGGGGTCGTGGGCCGTGATCTTTATGGCCGGATGCTGCTCAAGGTGATGCGTAAGCAAGGTATTGAGACCGGAGGGATCGTTTATGATCCGGAGCGCCCGACGTCCCTTAAAACCCGCGTGATCGCGCATTCCCAACAAGTGGTCCGTTTTGACCGTGAAAAAACGGACGATATCTCCAAGACCGACCTTCTTAAGATCCTGAAATTTGTTCGCGAGAATATCAAGCGCATGGATGTTGTGATCCTGGAGGATTACGGCAAAGGCGTGATGCAGCCTTTTCTTCTCAAAGAGATCGTCCGCCTTGCCAAGAAATTCAAAAAACCCGTACTCGTGGACCCCAAGGAAAAAAACTTTGTCTATTATCAAGGAGTGACCTGCATCACCCCGAACCGCAGCGAAGCGTATATCGGTTATGAGCGGACACACGGATCCTGCTACAAAACTCCGGAGCTGGAAACGGTCGGCTGGGGATTGATGAAAAAGCTGAAACTTGATTCCGTGTTGATCACGCTGGGCGAGGATGGCATGGCTCTTTTTGAAAAAAATAAAAAGCTGACCCGGGTCCCGACCGCGGCGCGCGAAGTCTATGATGTTTCCGGCGCGGGGGACACAGTGATCGCGACACTTGCGCTCGCCTTGGCGGCGGGCGCCAAGATGCAAGAGGCCGCAAAGATATCGAATCTCGCTGCCGGTATTGTGGTGGCGAAACTTGGCACTGCGACCGTCGCTCCCGGAGAGCTGGAAGAAGCAATTAAGAAAGCATAATGACGAAATTTCAAGATCCAAGAAACAAGAACCAAACAAGAACCAAATCCAAAATAGCTAAACAAAAGCCATTTGGAATTTGGGTTTTGAGATTTGCTTGGAATTTGGATCTTGGGATTTGGAGTTTGGGGCTGTTTCAATGAAAGCCCTTGGCGTTATTCCCGCGCGTTTAGGTTCCACTCGTTTGTCTGAAAAGATCCTGCGTTCCATCAACGGCAAGCCGATGATCCAGCATGTCTGGGAGCGCGCCAAGCAGGCAAAAAAGCTCGAAGACGTTATCGTGGCAACCGATGATACCCGCATCCAGCAATGCGTGGAGGGGTTCGGTGGCCGGGCGTTTATGACGCGTAAGGATCATCCGAACGGGACCTCAAGGATCGCGGAGGTCATGAGCCGCTTCAAGCAGGATGTCGTTATTAATATTCAGGGTGATCAGCCGCTCGTGGATCCGAAGGCGCTGGATGAGATGGTGAGCATTTTTGAGAAATCGAAAGATGTGGAAATGCTTACCTTGGCCGTGCGCATGACAGATAAAGCCAGCTTCGAGAATCCCAATGTCGTGAAAATCGTTTGTGATGCGGAAGGGAATGCGCTTTATTTTTCCCGTGCCCCGATCCCGTTCTTTCAGGGGAAACAGGAAGGCGCGTTCACCCCGTGTGGTACGGGGTTCAGTTTTTTAAAACATCTTGGAGTTTACGGATACCGGCGCGATTTTCTTTTGAAATTTGTTGCCTGGGAACCTGGAATCCTTGAGAATACCGAGAAATTAGAGCAGCTCAGGGTCCTTGAAAGGGGCCGTTCCATTCGCGTGATCGAAACGAAGTATGACTTCATCAGCGTGGACACGGAAGAGGATCTTCATGAAGTGGAATCGCGTTTACTCCAAGCCGGTAGGGGTGACGGCTTGAGAGCGGGCGCTAATCCCGCGAGGAATTAAAAATGCCG
>JBAYVF010000037.1:0-5144 GCA_041674705.1 Candidatus Omnitrophota bacterium | reverse complement strand
GCTGCGCTCAGACCCGAGAGGCCGCCCCCGACGATTACCACGTGGTTTTTATTCATAAGAAATGGGACGGGCTCAAGATGCTTCAGAGGCTAAAAAAGCTGAAGAGGCTGAAAACGCATAACAAGCCTATTGAGCCTCTTAATCCTATTAAGCTTCTTTAGCCTTTTCAGCCTATTAAGCCTTTTCTACGAGGATCGTAAAGATCTTGCGGCCCGGAGCTACTTTGGGTTCCCAGGGCCGTGCGTAGACGAAATCGGCCTTCATCTCACCTGAGGTTATTGCCTTGAATTTGTAGACCTCATGACCGGGCGCTCCCAACATCGCTGTCTGAGGCGCTACATACCCGGACCCGAGGAACTCCACGATCTTCTGATCGACCGGCAGAGTCATTTTCCAGCCAAATCCGGTCGAGGGATTGCTGACCAACTGAATCGAAAATTCCGTCCCCGGAGAAACCTTGATAGGGACACCGGGATCCTGAAATACAAGCGGCTGAGTTTTCGGCGGCGTCGCGACGTCCGTCCCCGCCGCGGGTGAAGGCGCGGCTTCTTTCATATCTTCGGGGACAATGACGGTCATTGTGACCGGATCGCTCCAAAGAGGCTCGGCGACATCGCCGTTCTCGCTCATGCGCTTGAACCCGAGCCGGAAGGTCACCGGTTCGGTCTTGTCTTTTTTAGGGATGTAGAGAATGATGTTTTTTTCATAGTCATCACCGGGATCAAGCGTGACCGGTTCAAGCGTGTTTTCGTTGCAGGTCCAGGACTGGATGAACACCCCGGCGTTGTCCGTCACCCAATGTTTTTCATAGGAGCAGGAATTGCTCCAGAATTCTTCCGAGGTATCGGAGCTCGCGTTCACGACCTGGGCATGCACAAGGAACATCATGCCGCCCTTCACGGAGTTCTGATCCGGGATCGCCTGGATCTTCAAGAGCGAGTCCTCTGCCCGGGCGACCGGAACGGAAAAACAAAAACAGGAAAAAGCAAGAAGGAGAAACGGGATAGAAAAAAGGGACGGGCTTTTTTTCATTGCACGGATCAGCTGACCTTTACAAAGGGATACTGGACCTTGATATGCTTTTGAAAGAAGGTCCCGTGCGAAGGCGCCGACATCAAGCCATGATAAACATCTTCGGGCACTTCCTGATAGCGGTACACGCCACCCGCGCGGAATACAACTTCCAGGATCGAGGTTGCGGCATCGTAACCGATCAACGCGAGATCGCGCGACCTGACGGGTTTCACATCCACTTCAGTCACCATAAAAGCACCTCTCTCTTTGCACCGTTTTGATCTGCTACCCTAAAATTAACGGTACAATCCGGCGAACCCTTAACCTCTATAAAAAAGATGCCGCCTCAGACCTGAGAAGCCCGTTTCTCCTGGGCTTCTTCAAGTTCATGATATTTTTCTATGATCACATCGCGAGCCGGGCGGGCACTCCCGTCCTGGAACTTAAGATAGATGATCTTGTTGTTAAAAATCGACCGGTAACAGTGCCTCTTCGCCCATTCCTCCGGCTTCTCGTTGCGATAATTCGTCATTAAATACACGAGCCCGATAGGATAGGCGATCTGGGGCGTATAATCGATCCCTTCAAACTGCACCAGGATCGGAGCCGTCCGGAAATACTCCAAAAGACAGATCATCTTGGAAAAATCATTGGCGGGTTTCTTAAGGAATTCCTGATAGGCCTGGGACTGTGCCACAGGTTCAAGCCCCTCCGCTCCGAAAACCGCCGGGACCATCCCCCCCCAACAGATACTGACAGAAATCAAAAGAACCGTACCTCTTAAAAATTTCTTCATTCCTTTTATAATCCCTTAGCCTTCCGGCTGATCAAAATTATGCCTCATCGGTATAAGGCTTATGGCCGACGCTTTTCTTATAATAATCCAGACACTCTTGGCAGATCCCATCCCCGTGTCCCCACTTGGGGTGCTCCCTCAGGATCACCTCGATAATGTGGTGGTCCGTGTGTTTCAGGAAAACCATCAGATCATGCTCCATCTGTTCCTTGCACACCGGGCATACATAATTTTCCATCGGGGCCTTTCTCCGGGGGGATATTTCAGACCTTGGTAACCGGCCCATAGCTTAAACGAACTCGCACTACGTTACAATTGATTTTCCACCACCCTTCGTCGGATGGACCCCTCTTCCGGCGGATGGGACGCTTCTGCTAGGCCGTTTCGTCAAAACCCCAATTGGCATGCAAGAAATAGTTTTTGATCTCTGACTTATGATCTTTCAGCTGAAACTTAAAATTCGAGATTCCGCCCTGCGGCAAACGGTCCGGCTCGGTCGAAACGCTGGTTCCCAAAAGAGGAACCTGGTTCTTGCCAAAGATCACCAATTGGGCGCGGATATTCTTGATAGGATGGCCGACATTGTTGATGACAATACCCTGGAGGGACGCGCCTTCCGCTTCGTTAAAGTGGGTGCTGGCGCCTTTGATGATCACTTCGCGCGGCAACTTCTGAAAATTCTCAATTTCTGGAAAGGATTCGATTCCCATAGACCCCCGGTAAGGCATGTTCTGCCATCTATAGGAACGGCCAAAAAGGCCACAACCTTCACAATATTTTTTGGGCCTCGACTTCGATCCTGGGGTCTGTCCCCGGGGTTAAACTTTCGAGAAATTGCTCGAATTCATCTTCCAAGGCGAGATAGGGTACGGGTTTGAGCCCCGTGATCCGCTCCACCGCGTCCAAAGTCCGGAGATCGAACGGGTCGCACATCGCGATCCTCACAGAGCCTTCGCTCACCCCGATCGGAACGACGCGGTGATGAAAGACAAATTCCGCGTTAAAAAGATGAAAGATCGCAGGATCCGGGGTCCAGCCCTTCAGGCTGAAATAAGGAACATTGAGCTTCTTTTCAAGCATCCTCCCCACATCCTGGCTCGAGATGAGATTCATATCGATCAATGTCTGGCCAAGGCGATGACCGGTCTGGAGATGCTGTTTGAGGGCCTTCCCGAGCTGCTCTTCGGTGATCAAGCCGGAACTCACAAGCACCTGCCCTAAAGGGTCCACGCGTTTTTTGGGTTTGGCGGGTTTGATCTCCGGCTCCAGGATATGAACGGCCTCATCCAGTTTTTTGATCGGGGACGAACGCCGGTCTTGAAGGTAATGGCTCCCCGGCTGGCTCTTGAGGAACGTCTTGACCTCCGCCGCGTCCTGCGCGATCTCTCGAAGATTCACATAATTCCTGTAAAGGTTCGTGCAACCCGCGACCGAACAGGACATGAGGGCAAAATTCTCCATTTTGCCGCGCCGGTTCTCGACGCGGATGAATCCCGCATCCCGGTCCGTTTTGTTGTAATAGGTGGGAATGATCCGGTCAAAATCATCGATGAATTGGCGCGCGAAGACCTCTTCGAGTTCCGCCGGAAGCACCACAATAAAATCGTCCCCGCCGATATGCCCGACAAAGCACTCCCCGTCCCGCGCCACGGCGTGACTGGTCGTCAGGAGAAGCCTCGCGGTCTGCAGGATCGCCTCATCCCCTTTCTGGAAACTATAATGGTCATTGAACGCTTTGAAGTTATTGATATCGATATAAAGGATCGAGAATTTTTCTCCGGCCTGGATCTTTTTCAAAACGATCTTCTCGATCGCGTGGTTGCCCGGAAGATGCGTCAGCGCATTGGCCTCCACCCGTTCCAGGGTCTTGGCAATATTAAGATTCACGCGTAACTGCAACACAAGCGGGCTGAACGGTCTTACCAAAAAATCGTCGAAGCCTTTTTCATGGCCCAGCATAAGCTCGGTCAGCTTATGTTCATCGGTGATCATAATGACCGGGACCGACATCAGGTGGGAACGGGAACGGATGACCTGGATGAGCATCTTGCCATTCACAGGCTCCATGTCGCTGGAAAGAAGGATCAGATCCAACACCTCGCGATCCAGAAACCTCAGAGCTTGGCTGCTTTTCGAGGCCTCAAAGACCTTGTGATGGCGGGAATGAAGACGCATCAGGATCATCTCCCTCGTCGCGTCATCCCGCTCGGCGACCAGGATTCGCTTCCCTTTGTCTCTCATTTCATCTCCCTTAAAAAATTTATATTTTTACGAGCACACCCGGCGAAATTTCCAAGAAATCCTTCTTCGCCGTTTGTTTTTCCCCAGCGAGGAAAAACCTCACTCGCACTTCAGGTCTCGCTCGGCAGGCAGAAGGCCTAGAGGCAGCGTTCGAGGCCCTGGGAGCTTGGTCCTGCTTCGGGGAGCAGGTCCCAGGGACGAGACTCGAAGGGGGTCGATTCTCGCAGGAAGAAGTGACCGCCGGTGACGTCAGGCCTTCTGTCTGCCACCATGCCCGCTCGACCTTCGAAGCGCGCTTCAGGATTTCTGGAAATTCTACCGACTGCCCCTGTGATCATGTGAAGCTTTCCTTTTTGGAAGGAAATTTTTTCTTTTGGACGTCCCGGCAATAATCGCCGGCCGCTTTTTTCATGATCGCTTCAAGGTTGGCATAGCGGCGCACAAAACGGGGGCTCACGCCGGAACGAATGCCCAGCAGATCGTGGAATACCAGCACCTGACCATCCGTTGCGGGTCCGGCCCCGATCCCGATCGTCGGACACTTCACGGCTTGGGTGATCTCCGCCGCAAGTTTTTCCGGCACACATTCCAACACGATCGCGAATGCTCCCATCCGGTCCAGCAGTTTCGCATCTTCAAGGATCGTCGCGGCTTCGTCCGGATCTTTTCCATAAACGCGATATTTTCCGTCTCCAACGCTTTGCGGCAGCATCCCGACATGCCCCATCACTGAAATACCGTCCGTAACAAGTTTTTGGATCTGGGCCTGGATCTTCGCGCCGCCCTCGAGCTTGACGGCATCCGCCCCCGCCTCCCGGATCAAACGGTGCGCGTTCTTGAGCGCCAGCTCGGGATCGTTATAGGAATGGATCGGCATGTCTGCGACCACCAACGCCCGTTTCACGCCTTTACTGACCGCGGCGGTGTGATAAAGCATATGTTCGATCGTCATGCCCAGCGTGTTTTCATGGCCTAAAAGCACCATGCCAACCGAATCACCGACCATGATCACATCCACGCCTGCCGCGTCCGCAATCCGCGCGCTCGGATAGTCGTAGAGACTGAGCGAAACGATCTTTTGCCCCGCCTGCTT
>JBAYVF010000036.1:0-5154 GCA_041674705.1 Candidatus Omnitrophota bacterium | reverse complement strand
TAATTCCGGATCCCGGCCGTCGTGGCAAGATTTTCAAGCCCGGCGGCTTCCATGATCGCATTTTCAAACGTTCCCGAGCCCGGAACAAGGCCCCCGCTCTGAAAAAAGAGCGCGCGTTTTGACCCCGTTAACACCCGGTGTTTGACTTCGGGGCCGCGAAATTTAACACCGGGTGTTGCCTTGGGTTTTAATTCCTCGAGCTTATCCTGCATCTCTTTGACGATGGCTTCGCCTTTCGGGGACTCCCCAACCGCTGCAGCGAGTTTACGGATATCCGTATAAATGTCTTCAAAATTTTTTGGAACGCCGAGGGTCAGGACCGGGATCCCGGAGCGACTGAAAAAACGGAGCGTCTCCTTGTGGCTGAACTTTCCGCCCACCAGCAGATCCGGCCCGCAGGCTTGAACATCCTCGATGCCGCCCTGGATCTTTTTGATGTCTTTAGCTTGAGAAGCAATGGTCGAAACTTCGCGGTCAGCGCTGAATTTTGTCAGAGCTGCCACACGCTCCGGCGGAACCAGACGCAGCAAAAGCTCGTCCGAACAAAGATTGATAGAAACAATTCGTTGGGGACTTGAAGCTCGGGGGTCGGGATTCGCAGCGTTAACATTCACAACAAAAACCAGAAGCCCTGCCAACAACCAATAGAATATTTTCATTCTTCCATCAGCTCAAAATTGATGGGGAGTTGGATACAAGTTTTGACGGGCCTGCCATTCTTGATGGCGGGTTGGAACTTCCACGTCAGAAAAGCCTTTACCGCCGCTTTGTCGAGCGACTCTTCCCCTGTTGATCTGATGATTTGCCATCGCCCGACACTTCCGTTTTCCAAAATTTCGAGTGCAACGATCAGCAAACCCTCGGACCCCTTCCGCCTGGCCCAACCCGGATAGAGAATTGGTTTCGACATGGAGATCAGGGTGGGAAGCGCTTCACCGCCCAATTGACCATGGGCTGATGAAATCAACACCGGCCGTGAAAGAAGATCTGCTGACGACCCGAGGGCTGTCCCTAGCGAATTTTTTTGAGCCCCAGAACCGCTGGAAGAATCCACTATGGTATTTTCTGCACCGAACCCAATCGGCACCCACAGAAAAAATAATCCCAGTGCGCAGATCACTTTCGTCTTTCTCGGGATTTTTCTCATCACAGATAGACTCCTAAAATTCCCATTTGGTTCCAAGGACAAACTCCCGTGGTGCTCCGGGATTGACCCACGTGTAATTCCCTGAAGGATAAATACTGGTTCCGGGCCACCAGACTTGTCCGCTGATCGAACGCGAATAGTACCGTTCATCGAACAGGTTATTAACCTTAAAATAAATTTCTTTTCCTTTCCAAACATACGATGTAATAAAATTCCAAACTGTATAACTGGGAATCCAATGCCCTGCCTTTCCCGCCGTATCCAAAGTCGCTTGGCTGGAGGTTTCATAATTGGACGGATGTTGTTTCCCGGTAAAGACACCGTTCAGACCTAATTTCAATCCATCATACGGTTCCCCGAGCCGTTTTAAAGGACAAACTGTTCCTCCGAGCGTGAACCGGTTGGCAGGAACCAATCCTAAGGCCCGGCCTTGGAAAAAACTGCTTGTACCGCCGTTACTTTTGACATAAGCGGCCGTCCAGGTATAGCTCCCGTACAATTTGATTTCCTGGATTGGTGTAACATCCATGCGTTGTTCAACCCCATACCTTCGGGTTTTGGCGATATTTAGATTTTGATAGGTTAGATTGTCGTAATTGATTTCATTGTTTATATCAATCAAAAAATAACTAAGCTTATAGGCAACCCGGTCCTTATACCTCAGACGAGTTCCTGCCTCATAGCTATTTGAGCTCTCCGGTTGCAGGTTGGACGTTTGAGTGTATCCAGCATAAGGAATAAGTTGGTCGATCGTCGGAACACGAAACCCCTGGGAATAATTCGCGAAGAGGTCGGCCCACTTGAGAGGCTTCACCGTGATACCGGTCGACAACGTGGTTTTGTCCCAACGTTGGCTGATGGCGTCCTTATTATAATTCGAGACAGGAGGGCCCCACACAATGTCTCCCCCCGTGTCGCTGCTGTTGGTATTCAACCAATGAAAATCATGACGCATTCCAAAATAGGGGATGATCTTGTCGCAAATTGTTAAAGTTTCCCGCCAAAAAATTCCGACGTTACTATATAAAGCGGTGTGATCCACTTCGGGAGGCTCTCCCCCGACAGTCTTCCCTTCGGGAGCCGCCCACTGAAGAGAATGCTGGTTACTTCTCCGAAGTTCCACGCCAAACAAAGATTCGTTCCTGAGTTTCCACCATTGATCGTCATATTTGACCTGCCCTGTCAAATCCCTATCCCGGGCTTTGGTACCAATGGAACTCGTCATCGGGTCAAATCCGTAATAAGGATCCGTCATCGTTCCGGAAGTCGAAATACCGTCCCTCGTATTCCACCGCTCACTGGCCATGATCGAAGCCGTTACACGGTCATCCCAGAATTTTTTGTCCGCCCCCAACTGAACGACCGTATTATCGAATTTCCAGCCATCCAGGGGTTTATTACAACGCCGGATATCGCCGTCTTTAAACTCTTGCAGCGTGATTTCTCCGGGAAGTCCTATCGCATCTTGTATGTGTTTGACATTAACATAAATTTTTCCAGCGTTTTCTGGCAGCTCGTAGGCCGTCTTGATATCGAAGGAGGTGAGCCTCACCGTATCATTGTTACGAAAGCCATCAGCGTCATCCCGCTCACCGTTAAAATAATAGGTGAATTTCCCACCCAAGGGCGTAATCTTGTCCTTGATCGTTCCACTCACCCCTTGATTGAATCGAAGACCGTGGAAACTCGACCATTCCAGTCCGCCAAAAAGGTGTATAGGCTTGGGACTCGGCTGACCCGTTGTTACATTCACCACCCCCGCAAAGGCGCCGCTCCCGTAGACCGATGACGCAGAACCGCGCTCAATCTGGATCGAATCAACATCCCGCATGGGAATCAAAGGCATTTTTGCGGAGTTGTTATCAAGATCATTGACTCGGACGCCATCCACTAAAAAGATAACGGCACTCGGATCGGTAAAACCTCGAAGGGAGAAGGTCGAATCAACACCGTTACCGACGGAATCATAAAGAACAACCCCTTCCGCATCGCTCACAGCCTCTTGAAATGTCACGGGATGCGTCTGCGCAAAATCCTGAGTGCTTTTGTAAGTAACATTAGACGGCATGTCATTGATATTTTGAGTTGCAGACGGAAGCCTCGAAGCAATGACATCGACTGTCAGCGGAGCCGACTGCTTGAGCTGATCAGGATCCTGCTCAACGATATCGATTTTAGGCTTGGGGTCCTGTGCGACTGTCTTGGAATTTTGAGCTGCTTGCTGGAAAGATGTGCTCGAAGAAACTGTTCCCTCTTTCTTTTTTTTCGAGAACGGCCAACTCCATCCGATATTCAGAAGACAAACAACGAGGAACAAACAACTGATCTTCCGGAGATGCTCGCTCCGGAGCTTTACACTTTTAGACACAAAAAAACCCTTTCTGCCTCAACGGGGCAAGAAAGGGTGACCTTGATTCTCAATATTTTCTAACTGGAAATCAATGCTGTCTTGGCTTCCAATTAGAGCATTGAGAGCCAAGACGCTTGTCTTGTCCTCTGCTCGGAGGCAATTCTGCGAAAGGCGTCATGCGCTTCGTGTACGGCGAAAATTTTTCACGCCGTACTCCGTACGCCTTCACGCCTTACGATTTTGAGTGACAGATTGATATTCTGACTAGGTAAGTATTCACCCCGTTTCTAACGAGGCAAACCTACTCGCGAGCCTTCCCACCCCGACTTTCGAGGCAGTGGCAATTCGCTTTCGTCCTTACCGACAGCGGCGGCACCGTGGAGTCCCTGCCCGAAAAACAGCAAGTCTCACTTCCCATGCCTGTCACTTTAGTTTCTTCAAAGAACAATGAAGATAGTATATCGAGAGAAAAATAAAAACCAACGCTTTTTTCCGACCCTGTACACATCGGGTGTGTACAGAGCGCTACTCCTGGGTAAGGCTCCGGAGATTCGTGGCGGACTGAATGCCCTCAGCCACTTCCGGGATGATCCCCTTTTTCGCGTAGACCGGGCGGATCTCTTTACGGATAAGCGGCATCTTGCTCATAAAGACCAAAGCCACCAGGACACAGGACGCCCCGCCGAGCAAAAGCGTGTACGGCGCGCCGATCCTCGCAGCCAGAATCCCGGCGAGCAAACTCCCGAACGGCATCGTCCCCATAAAGGCCATCGTGTAAAGGCCCATCACCCTTCCGCGCTTGTCCTCCTCCACCACGGTCTGCAGGATCGTGTTGCAAGCCGCAATGTTCACCATCACGCCAAACCCGGACACCAGCATCACCGGCATTGCGAACCAAAAATCGCGCAGAAATGAAAAAAGGACGATCGTGGCCCCGAAAAGCGCGGCGGTCCACCCGATGATCTTCACAAGACCCCGCACGCTTTTGCGCGCGGCAAGAAAAATGGCCCCGATAAGCGCCCCGAGCCCGGACATCCCCATAAGAAAACCCAGCGTGTTCGGCCCGCCATGAAAAATATCCCGCGCAAAAACCGGCATGAGCACCTGGTAAGGAACGCCCAGCAAACTGATCATCGACAAAAGGATCAGGATCCATTTGATGGGAGCAAAACGATAGGCATAGTCCCACCCTTCTTTAAGCTCGACCAGGATATGTCGCAAAGGCGCCGTGGATTTGAACGGGCCGATATGCATCGCCATCAAGGAAAGAAGCACGGGGATAAAACTCAGCGCGTTCAAAAGAAAACACACGCCTTCTCCGACGCAGGCGATCAAAAGTCCGGCGATCGACGGCCCGATAAGCCGTGCCGCGTTGAGCATGGAGGAGTTCAGAGCGATCGCGTTGCCGAGATCTTCCCGGTCTTCGATCATCTCAACGGTAAAGGCCTGGCGGATCGGGATATCAAAAGAAAAAATGACCCCGAGAAAAAAACTCAGGACCATGATGTGCCAGACCTGGATCTGATGGGTCAGGACCAGGAACGCGAGGATCGAGGCCTGCAGAAGCGAAAAACCCTGGGTCGCAAATAACATATTCCGCCGGCTGTGGCGGTCGGCAAAAACGCCCGCGAAAGGCGTAAAGAAAAAAGTCGGGATC
>JBAYVF010000035.1:0-5455 GCA_041674705.1 Candidatus Omnitrophota bacterium | reverse complement strand
CTCGAGCGGGATCCCGAGCTTCTCATAGGTCTTAAGCACCTCTTGATCCACATCGGCGAGGCCTTGGGGCCCGTCTTTTTTTTGTTTCGGCGCGGAATAATAAATAATGTCCTGATAATCGATCTTGGGGTAACGGACGCTCGACCAATCGGGCTCCGTCATCTTGAGCCATTCGCGATAAGCCGCCAGGCGCCACTCGAGCATGAAGGCAGGCTCATTCTTTTTCTTGGAGATGAAACGGATCGTATCCTCACTGAGGCCCCGCGGCGCGGCATCCGATTCAACCGGAGTCACGAACCCGTAAGCGTAATCCTTGGGAATAAAAGATCCGGCGTCCGTCATGATTTCTGCCTCGGAGGAAATGCAGGTTGCGGTTTTTGCTCCAGGGCGATCGCGTCTTCAGCGATCATCTGAAGCGTGATGGTTTGGTAAAGTTCATCGAGTGTTTTCTTTGTTTTGTACCAGACTGGTTTCAGCTTGCACAACGAAAAATGAGTGCACACAATGCTCTTCCGGTGTTTTATGTCGCAAAAAGCCTCGAAGGTACTTCCCTCCAGAGCCTCGATGATCTCCTTGAGGGTGATCTCGGCCGAGGGGCGGGTCAAGGCCCATCCGCCTTTATTCCCCTGTTGGGACGTGGCAATGCCGGCCCGCCGCAACCCCTGCAGGATCTTCTCCGTAAAGGTCACGGAAAACCCTTCATGCTCGGCGATCTCCTTGGCGATACTCGCCCCCGGCCAAGGTTTCTTGGCCATATGCGCCAGGCAAATCACGCCGTATTCTGTCTTCGTGGTGTATCTCATAGCTCCATCCTCTCGAATACAATAGGAGTATAACAAACCAGACTGTTTTTGTCCAGTTCGAGCCAAAATAAAAGGGCAGGCTCCCGTAGCCTGCCCCCTATTATTTATTTGCGGCCAAAAAGACTTGCCAGAAAACTCTTCCACCCGCTCTTCGAGCTGGAGCTCTTGGATTGAGTGACTTTGATCGTGATGCGCGTACCACTCCCCCAAGGCCAAAGAAGCGCGCATTCGCACTGATCCCCATTCCGGCGAAAATACATCGTCTGATCCTTGCGGATCCCCCCGTAAGGCTTGGCGCGCCGGTTGGCCTCTCCGGAGGGCGAATGACCTTCGGGTTTGATCGGAGGACCAAAATAAGCGGTCAGGATCTTGTGTAAAGGATCGAGCCCTTCCTTGGAGATCACGGCTTCAAAATAATCCTCTGTTTGGGCACGCGATTCTTCGATCCTCAGGGTTTGGATCTGCGTAAGGAATTCCTGGAATGTCATGTCAGCCTCCGTGGGGTTATCGGCTTGGGCGCATCAAAGCGAAGCGTACGAATCGCGGCAAGAAACGACGGATAGGTTGAAGCAAATCCGTCTTCCGTATCTTTGAATGTGATAGAAAAAAGTTTTCCTTGATGGATCAGGACATAGTTGATGTATTTGGCCGGAAGTTTTCCTTCCATGACTTGCTTGAACTCTCCCGGCTTGAGCGTATAAGTGCAAAACTTTGCTTTTTCCCCACCGAGGATCGTCGTGCTCTGCGTCCGGATGTCGATCGATTCAAATTGGGGGCTGAAGAGATCTTCCCATTTCAATTGCTCGACCGTCCTGACTTTAGTTTTTTTTTGATCGACGGTAGTCAGGACGGCCCCAATCTCCGCTTTGCTTCGATTGATTGGTATTGGGACCGTTTCAGCGTCATCGAGGCTTCGTTCGGTGATATGGAATGTCGCCAGAGTCCCTTTTTTCCCGTAGGAGACCACCACGTTCTGGAATGGGAGCGGCAGCTCGATCCACTCCGACGAAGGCTGGATCGAAAATCCTTTCGACGGGGGTTTCACTTTCTCCGCGCGGAGAAAGTTAACGGGAAGTACCAGAAGCAAAACGATCCATAGAACCAGCGTCCTGCGCGACAATCTAGTCGACCTCATTGATGGAAAGGATGCGGTCAAAAAGCGACCCGACGTAGGACCGGCCGTTCAGCTCCAGGTCGGAAACGACCACCTGATTGATCCTGTTTTTTTCGTCCGCCAATTCATCCTGCCCCGTGCGTTCAGCCCAGGTCGAGTGGATGGTATAGAACTGATCGTTCACCGTTCCGAGATAGATCATCTGGTGATGCGGCATCTTCATAAGCGTGATCCCGGGCCGCGCGGACCTCAGCACTGCTTTTTTTTCCACATCATTCTGGAAGGGCTCAAAATATCCCAACTGCGTCCCCACCATGGCCTGCTGCTTGGAATCGCGGGGCAGATCAACGCCAAAACTCAGGAAAACGTCGTGCGTGAATCCGGAACAATCACGGCCGTTGTACTGCCCACCCCAGCCATAGCGTTGACCCAGAAGTTTGAACGCCTGGCGGATCACATTCGCCTGGCTGTACACCGGAAAACCCTTGGTCACATCGCTCTTCCGGCTAATGTAACATTTCGTAAGCCCCACCACCCCGCCCTCTTTACGGTACGGCATCCACACCGGATAAGAACCCTCGGAAGATTTGGAAGAAGCCATCGGGATCACGGTCCCCATGCTCGGCCTCTGAAACACCTCCTTTAAAGTCGCATCCCGGAACACGCGAACACTTTCTCCGGTGACCACCAAAAAACTCCCGGACTTGAGACGCGTCTTCAGCTCCTCCCGTCCCTCAAAGATCGCGATATCCTTGGCCTTGACCCACCCGCGAACATAAGGCGCCTGGACATAGAACCATTTGCCGTCGCTGGATGTGTGATAGATCGCCACCGGTGTCCAGAGCTTGATCAATGTGTATTGCAACTGGTCGAATTCAACGTCGCCCTTGCCCTCGATCATTTTCACCATCGTCGGAATCGCCCGCACCGAGGTGGCGCGCGTCGCCACGCCCCACTTCACCTTGATCCTGGCGGGCACCTGGTCGATCTGCATGATAGGCTTGACCTCTTCCTCAAAAAAAGTTTTGGGGACCGTCTTATCCTTTGCGTCAAAAAGTTTTCGGTTCTTGAGCGTGTCATATTCCAGCTGGAGTTGATCGATGACCGCTTTGCCCGGACGGCTCTTGTCGAGCTTGAGCACATCAATATTTTCGGGCACCATGTTCTTGATCTCTTCGTTGAAATGTTTCATCTGATCCATCGTCTTGATGGGTTTTTCCGCGTCCGGAATGCGTTTGATCCAGTATTCCGCGGATTGCATGGCAGGCGTCGCGCTCGTGAGGATCATCGGACCCTTGGGAAGCGGCGGGAGTTCATCCGCCGCATAGGCCGTGGAAAAAGCAAAGAAGAATGCGAGCAGGAATAAAATATTTTTCTTCACCCCGTTAGAAACGGCCCCCAACTTCACACGCCTTCGCCAGGTCACGATACCCTCCACGGATAGTTTATTGATATGAAACATTTTAAAATTTTGGTTTCTAACGGGGTTCATGAAAAACCTCGTTTAAAGAGTTCGACCCCTGAGGGCTGCGGCCCATTTGCGGATAATCTACTCATAAAAGCCCGCGCTGACCACGAAATTTGTCTTCTTCTTTAACGGCTGGAATGCGATCAGGCTTGATCGCCTGATCCTCAATGATTTTTTCAATAGAAGATCAGTGCAACCCTGGTTTTCGATTAAAATCTATGGGGAAACCAGGAGCCCGTGGGCTTGCCGGAGGATTGCCTTCCCCACGACGGTCCCGCTCGCCCAGGCCCACTGAAAATTGAACCCGCCGATGCGGCCGTCCACATCCAGGACCTCTCCGGCAAAAAAAAGCCGGGCGCACACACTCGACTCCAGGGTCTTTGCGTCAACTTCCCGGAGGTCCACTCCGCCCGCGGTCACCTCCGCTTTGTCATACCCCAAAGAACCCGTCACTTTGACGGGAAACCGGAAAAGCGAACGAAGAAACAGCTCTCTTTCCTTTTTGGGAATTTGATCCAGCTTCGCCCTGGGATCGATCCCGCATTTTTTGAGCAGAACTTCTACGAGCCGTTCGGGAAAATAAGACGCAAGCGCCCGTTTCCAGCTTCGAACCGAATGCTCCGCGATCTCCCTGGCAAATTCTGAGACAACATCGGCCTCGCGATGCGCGGGAAGAAAATTCACTTTGAGCTCTTTTTGCGGCGCGCGGCAACGGCACCATGGCCCGCTGATATCCAGCACCGCCGGTCCGCTGATTCCGGTGTGCGTGAAAAGAAGCGCGCCTTCGCTTTGGGCGATCTTTTTTCCCTCCAGCAGGATCGAAAGCCCGACCGGAAGCGTGATCCCCGACAGACTTTTCCAGTCGGGATCATCGGTGATGAGAGGCGTGAGCGCCGGAGTGGTCGGAAGGATGGAATGCTCTAAAGACTTCGCGAGAGAATAGCCGGAACCATCGCTCCCGGTCCCGGGATAGGATAAACCGCCGGTCGCAATGACGAGCGTTTTAGCAAAATAGGCGAAACCTTCCCCGGAGACAAGGAACATTCCGTGTTCTTTGGAAACCCTTTTGACTTTTTTCCCTGTCACGATCACGACCCCGGCCCGGCGGGAAGCTTCCAGTAACGCTTGAAGCACGACTTTCGCGGACTGTTCCTTGGGAAAATATTTTGTGCCTTCTTCGAGGACCATCTCCACGCCAAGTTTTTTAAAAAATTCAAGGGTTCGTTCGGGGGGAAAAGCCCGGAGGATATTGCGCACGGTCCGCAATGCGCCGGTCTGATAATCTTTTTCACTGACCTTGAGAGGGGTCACATTACAGCGGCCACCCCCGGAGAGGAGAAGTTTGGCGCCGATCGTTTCTTTGGAATCAAGCACCAGGGTCCGGAGTTTGCCTTCGGCGCATGGAATAGCGGCCATAAGACCGGCCGGGCCTGCCCCCACAATAATCACATCCCAGGGTTTTTCCACCATGACGATCCCCAATAAAAAAAGGACGGCCCCCAGCGAACCCGGGGACCGTCCTTTTGAAAATTACTTTGAAAGGACGACGACTTTGTTCATCGCGATCTTTTCGACCGGCTTGTCCTGACGGTCCCGCGGCGCCTTGCTGATCGCAAGCACCACATCCATCCCTCCGGTCACTTGTCCAAAAACCGAGTGCCGGTTATCGAGCCAAGGGGTCGCAACTTCGGTAATAAAAAACTGACTGCCGTTGGTATTCGGTCCGGAATTCGCCATGGAAAGCACGCCCGGTTTGTCGTGACGCAACTTGCTCGAAAACTCATCCTTGAACTGGTACCCCGGCCCGCCCATGCCCGTCCCGGTTGGATCGCCGGTCTGGATCATAAAATCCGGAATAACACGGTGAAAAATGATCCCGTCATAAAAGCCTTTTTTAGCGAGCGTCACGAAATTCTCTACCGTCTTTGGCGCTTCCGCTTCATACAAGTCCGCGTAAATATCTCCCAGGGTGGTCTCGATCTTGATCTTCACAATAGTGTCATCCTTTACAGTTTCAGGGGTTGGGGTGGAAGTGACGGCCGTCGTTGGAACCGGTGCCGCAACCGGCGT
>JBAYVF010000034.1:0-5479 GCA_041674705.1 Candidatus Omnitrophota bacterium | reverse complement strand
CGGGGATGACATTTCAAACAAAGGACAGAAAAGAAAAAATGAGGGAGATTTTCAGCTTCAAACGGATCATCAGCCTGGTCGTCGTTGTTTGTTTCCTGACAACGAACGCGATGGCTATGCCTGTTGAAACGCCGGCGTATGGCGTACGGAGTACGAAGCTTGAAAAAACATTCAATGTTCCGGCTGGGCTCGGAAGCATCGTCGAAACATACACCGTTCCGGAAGAGGCGTACGGCGTACGGCGTACGGAGCAAATAACACGCCGTACGAGCGACGCCTCCCGCCGTACCGTTATTTACATCCAAGACGCCCACGATTCGCTCGAGGCTCAGGAAAATATCGCGGCAATGGTACGTCTCTGCGTCAAAGAATACGGCGTCAAAACCGTTTATGAAGAAGGCTATGAAGGTCCGGTCCCCACCGACAAACTTTTTGGCGAGATTAAGGACGCCGCTCTCAAGGAAAAAGTTTCTTATTACCTAATGGACAAACTGCGCATCGGCGGGGCGGAGTATGCGCATATCAATCGTACGGAGTACGGCGTACAGAGTGCGGCGAATAAAAAAACAAGCATGCCTTCCGCCGTACGCCTTCCGCCGTACGCGAATTGGCGCCTTGTGGGTGCCGACTCCATCAATCTCCACCTCGCGAACGTCCGCGCTTACGAACAAGCCGCCAAAAACCGGACAGACGTCACCAAGGACATTGGGCGTATCCGCAAGGAGTTGCAGAAGCTCATCGATAAGAATTTCCCGAAGGAAATGAAGGAATGGCTTACTCTTAAATCTCGGTACCAAAACGGACAACTCCCGTTGGTCGAGTACCTTCAACGGACGTACGGAGCACAGCGTACGGAGTACGGCGCACGAAAAAACGCTTCGCAAGACGCCGTACGCCTTCCGCCGTACTTGGCCATTGAGGCATTGCTTTCCGGCGATCCAAAGAAAATCAAGCAGATCGATCTCATGAGCCTTCTCGCCGAGATCAAACGGATGGAGGATGAAATTGTTGAAGCAGGCCTTCCGGCGGAGAGGGACCAAAAAACCTACGGTTACTATCAAAGCGTCCTGCTTCTTGAAAAACTGAACACGATCGAGCTCAGCCACGAGGAATTTATCGCGACGAAAGAATCGCTCGAGAGTCTCAGAACCGAAGATGTTGCCCGCTTTATTGCGGAAGAATCCCACCGGTCGGTCGTTCTTTTCCGTTCGTGGGAAAGCCTGATCGCAGATTCGATCCGGTTTTATGAGCTGGCGAAAAAGAGGGATCTGGCGATAGAAAAAATCCTTCAGCAGGGCCACGCGCCACGCGCCAAGGGCCACGAAGAGCAAAGCGCAGAACGTGAATCGTGGATCGTGGATCGTGGTACGGCACCGGAGGTGCTCGTGTTTGGAGGTTTCCACAAAGAAGCCGTCAAGCGGATCTTGAAAGAAAAAGGTATCAGTTACGTGATTCTTTCGCCCTCGATCGGCGCGCCCAGCAAGCGTCATGAGGATTATTACCGGATGCTGATGAGTGGAGGAGCGCATCCGTTTGAGCGGATAGCGCAGAGTACGGCGGAAGGCGTACGGCGTAACAACGAAAAAAATCCGGATACTCCGTACCCCGTACTCCGTACGCAGAACGCCGCTCGCCAAAGCACTCGCGCTCAATCCGCCTTCACTATGAATTATACGTCGATTCTTGATCGCCTCGCCTCGCTTGGCGAACCTTTCAAGGCCCTGTCTTTTCCGGATTTTAATTTACAGCTCGATAATGCCGTTCGCTCCGAAGCGAGGAAGGTTGAAGCCACGTCAATCACCGACACAAAGATTGTGTTTAAGGGGCTTCGGGACATTAATCCGCAGGTGTTGCCGGAACCTTCTGAAGGTCAAGAGATCTTGGATGAACCGTTTAAACCTATCCGGAAAGGCCCGTCTTTTCCGGACATTCTCAATTCCATGATGGATCAGCAGAGAGGGGTGTTCGCGCTGGATTCTTTAATAGGTTTCCTCATAGAAAATGCGGAGGTTGGCGTGCCTGCCCCGAAAAATAACAGACTCCGCTGGACATTACTTACGGATCGCGACGGAGATCCTGTCCTGCGGGTTGATGTTTTTCAGGATCATATACAGCCCAAGGATTGGGAAAGGATCCGGGCTAATGCCGAATTAGCGAAAGGGGATTTGGCAAAATTGCAAGATCTCGAAAAACGAAAAACGGCAAAGGCATTCCAGGCGAAAAACTATCCAATGCTGTCCGGAGGGGGGGGGAGTTTTCAAGTGGGAGGCTCGGGTTTTTCGAAGTTCGCGGAAGTTGGAATGTCGGGCAGGCCCGTCCGCCTCGAATTTCAGAAAGACAGACTCGTTGGGATGGTCACAACCCTTTGGGTCCAGGTTGACCGGATCCCACGCTCCGAGGCCCGCCTGGATCCAATGCCAGGCGCGGCTGAAGGCTCGTCCGCCCCAAAGGCGGCGGACGAGGCGCGGCAGGATTTTATTTTGAAAATGGACCGCGCGCTGAATCGCTCGGAAGCAAGGACGAATTCCGGGGCGTGGGAAAAAACAGCTTTTCCCTCAACGGAAGAGCTCAAGGGTCATGTAAAGAAGGAAAAAGCGAAAGGCAAGAAGGCGGAACCTGTTTATCATCCCACGACCCTGGGTCTTGTGACCCGGATCGATCTCGACGTCTTTTTCTATTTCGCGACCCATCAGCTTGGGATCGCCCCCCGCGCCAAAAACGGTAAGCTCCGCTGGTTCGACGAATCCCACCCCGGCCTTCGCTCGGAAAACCGCTCCGAGGCGCGGGAAGAACCTATGTCGGCGGGTAAAAACGATGCAATGGATGAGCCGCGAGTTCCCGCTTGGCTGGCGAGCAGGCTGGATTTCCAACCCCAGAACGTTATTAAAATGCAAGGCGACTATCGCGATGTTTATCTTTCGGGGAATTCTGTTTTTAAAATCAGGAGGCCGGATCGAAAATTACGTGGTTTCTGGAGGCACGGCATATTGGATTTCAATGAGCATGAATATAGGGTTTATCTGCGCTTTGCTTCATCGATCCCCTTAGAGCTTCAAGGCAGTTTTGCGAGAATCAAAGGTCTCTACCGCTCTGAAGAAGGATGGATATCGGAGGAGGAAGCCGTCTTGGATTTTGACGGGCATATTTCAAAAAGCCTTCGAGATAACGGAAAAGTAAAAAGCGCTGTTTTTTGGGAGAGATTGGATTTGTTGGCGGCGTTCATGCGGCGCAGCGGAATTCATTTCCTCGGATTTCACACGAAGAACGTGCTCGTGAAAAAATTGACCGCCGAAAAGGCGATCCCAGTACTTGTCGATTTAAAAAGAGCCGGACTTAAATTTTTCCTTTCCGATCCCCGTTTGTGGTTCCGGTCGATGCGGATGGACAAAATGGAAAGAGCGGTCGCGAGACTTAAAGCGAAGTTCATGCCCGCGGAATATGCAGAACACCGCCGCTCCGAGGCGCGGGCGGGAGAGATTAAGGATATCAATGCGCCCGGGCTTTTGGTCTACGGGATGTCGCCCGGAGATTATAAACCTTCATTTGAAGAGGGCCTCGTAAGCGCATTGAAGGACGGCATCTTGAGCCTTGATGAAATCACCCACGGCCGAGGCGTTGAGGAGGCTGCAAAGTTTGGAGTCGTTACCTCGATTAACCCGGGGGTCGTCAGCTTATCGATGGTGGGGACGCGAGATGGCTATAAAGAAACGACCACCGCCCAAGACAGTTATGGGCCTAATCCGAACCATAAATATGAGTCTGACGTCGCGATCGCATTCATTCTTGATCCGCGGTATGTCAAAAAACACGCGTCGGATTTCAGGGCTGTTGGCAAGGGTTTTGACGAAGAGCTTAAACTTATTTCCAGATTTCGAGATGAGGCCGGTAATATTTTCTCCGGCCTTAAATACGCCCCCCCGATCCCCTGGGAGTGCTTCGGAGACCCCATGTATGATGAAGTGTGGGCAAAGCGCGTGCCGCCCGCGGTCATAGCGGGCATTATCGTCGGCTCCCAAAAGAGCGGGAAGGCGGTCCACGATATCGTTTTAAAGAATTTCGCCGGACGGGCCATGAAGATATTTAGTTCCCAGGGGAAGCTTTTGTACGATATCCAACCCAAAGCGAAGAAAGAAACCGCCCAATCCGAATCCTTATATCGCAATGTCCGCTCCGAGATGAGGGAAGAAGAGCAGGCTGGGAAATGGGTGAAGCAGGGGGACCGGTTGATCTCGCTGGCGCAGAGCGTGTTGCAGTCAGACCCGGAATTTTTCACCCGCATTGAAAAAGTCGCGCCGGAAAATGTCCAGACATTCTTGAGGAAACTCCGTGAAGACAAGCCGGAAAATGAATATCACAATCTTTTGAATCTTCTTGTCGCGCGCTACGCGGACCAGGACCCCGGCGCCGAAGAGTACAAGACCGCACCCCATCTTCAACTCCTCATCGAAGCCGCACGGTCCGCGAAATTGCGGCATGGGTTTACCAGCCGCCGGCGGTTCCTTCAGATTCTCAGCATGGTCATGGGGCACGCCGCAACAGGAGGATTGGGCGGCTTTGCGTCGGGCATTGCCGGGCAACTAGCAAACCTGGACGAACTAAAAAGATTCATGCCGGACGCTATAAGATATTTCACTCCTTATGTCGAAAATTCTTTTGGAACAACCCGGGAATACATCGATGAAAATCCGCTTAAGGCCCCCAAATGGACTTTTTTGACCGATCTGGTTTCCCCGTTCACGCCGCCTTTTATAGAAAAAAAATGCTGGGATCTGGCGCGGCTCCATGCGCCGCTATTTGTAAGGAGATGGGAAGAAATAAATTCAACTCTGCTCCCTTCCAAACCCGATAAAAAGGCTGATCCGCGCCTTAAAAAACACTTTGAGGAATTAACCCTTAAGGCTTTTGTAGATAACCTGTATGAAAATCCCGAAATCGCATTCCCAGACATTGACTGGACAAGACTGGAGCATACCACAAAGCTCAACGAGCTTTTTTCGGCATTGCCCGATCCGGTAGTAGACAGGTTAATCGATATTTTAAGGCCGCCCATGGGCCAATCTCCGGGTGTGGCGGACGAACAAAAAATCGATTCGCTTACGCCGGTCTTCCGGAAAGAACTGGAAGCGGTCCGCGCGAAGCTTGGACATATTCGAGAGCTTGAAGGGAAGCGCTGGCGTGCCAAGGAAATCGAGAACAAGCTCTGGGACGAGGAGCGGCCGTTCATCACGCCGGCCATGCGGGAATTTTACGACCAATGGCTCGAAAAGGAACTTGAAAACGAAAAAGAGATCGCGCAAAAGCCCGGGCTTGAAAAACAGGAAGCCGCGCTCAAATCCTGGGAAGAATCCTGGGAAAGGGCAAACCCCGTTCAACCCGTGGCGGCGTTTTCCCGCCGGGCATTCCTGACCGGCCTTGGCTGGGCGACCCGCTATGATGATAAAAAAACAGGAAATCGCTCGGAAGCGCGAAAGAGTGATTT
>JBAYVF010000033.1:0-5826 GCA_041674705.1 Candidatus Omnitrophota bacterium | reverse complement strand
CGGCAGGACTTTCGCCGGAACACCAAAGATCCTGAGAAGCACGGGGTCCCACTTCTTTGTTCTGATGTTGAGTAACATCGTGCGCGAGGCATTCGTAAGATCCGTCACGTGCGACCGGCCGCCTGTCAGTTTCCAGATGAGCCAGCTATCGATCGTGCCAAAAGCAATCCGACCGGCGTCGGCCTTTTTCTTAAGCCCGGGAACATGCTTGAGCAACCACTCGATCTTGGTGCCGGAAAAATAAGGGTCGAGCACAAGACCGGTTTTTCTGTGGATCAGGGGCTCATGTTTTTTATGGGCACGACAAAGGTCGGAGGTGCGGCGGCATTGCCAGACAATGGCGCGATGAACAGGTTTTGAGGTCGCGCGATCCCATAGTACGGTGGTCTCACGCTGATTCGTGATACCGATCGAGAGAATTTCTTCCGGTGAGATTTTACTTTTGCGAATCGTTTCGCGAATCACCGTCTCGCAGGAGCGCCAGATCTCCTGGGCGTCATGTTCCACCCAGCCCGGCTTGGGGAAATATTGTTTGAATTCGCGATAGGCGCTTGCGATCGTTCTTCCCGCCGCGTCAAAAAGAATGGCTCGCGAACCGGTGGTGCCCTGGTCGAGCGCGAGAATGTATTTACTCATCTATGTTTACCTTTAGGTCAACAGCGTCCGTGATCTCAAATTTGAGATTTGAAATTCGTCAGGTCAGGTCATCCAGCACTTTGGTGGTAACAATAAAGCTGGCGTTCTTGAGGCGCATGATGTTCCGACCCTTCAACACCCACTGCAGAGTCTTCAAAAATTCTGAACGGTCGGCAATGTGAACGAGACAGCCGCGGCACGCGACGCTGATCTGTCCGCGTTCTTCCGAGACCACGAGCGCGATCGCGTCGGTTTTTTCCGTGATGCCGATCGCCGCGCGGTGCCGTGTACCGAAGCTCGGTGAAAGATCGGAAAGCGACGCAAGGGGCAGGATCCCCTTCACGGTTTGCACGCGGCCTTTATTCACAACCAGCGCGCCGTCATGCACAGGCGATGAGGTTAAAAAAAGCGGCACAAGGATCTCGGATTTGATCTCCGCATCAAACGGCATCCCGCCTTTCATCAAGGGACGCAGCGGCTGTTTGCGCTGGAGGATGATAAGAGCGCCGACCTTGCGCGATGCCATCCGTTCCATAGCTGACCAGATCTCAAGCAGATAATGCGGAAGCTGCGGTGTTTTATGGAAGATATTGCCCAATCGTTCGGTCAGCCACAGTCCCGCTGAAACCAGAATATCCGTGCAAAGCAACCCGCCCGCAATGACGAGGATCGCGACCCCGGCAAGGGACACGAACCGGATCTCGACCGAAGGCACGGCGAAAAAAAACGCCGCCCAGAAGCAAAAGAGCCCGGCGATGTATTTAAGCAATAACCGGACCCAGGCAAGTTTGAACGGATAGAAAAAATATCCGAGCCCGATCACAATAGCCGCGAGGGTAATGAACATGTTTCTCCTTTCACAAGGTCTTAGGAGTATTTACGGCAAATTAGTTCAGAGTCATGAGTTCGGAGTTCAGAGAAAAACCTTCTCCAGTCTCCGAACTCCGAGCTCCCGGCTCCGGACTGTTCAGGCTGTTTTTCGAACGATGAGTTTGGGGCAATACCGTTTTGAAACCGTCCCCGCGGCGGGGTGTTTGATCTGCCGGGTCAGGACATTTACGGCGTCCTCCCCTATTTGAGCGAGCGGCTGACGCACGGTCGTAAGCGGCGGCGTGAAATTCCGGGCGCGCTCGTTGTCATCGAATCCGATGACGGCCATTTTTTTTCCAGAGGCCTTCAGCGCTCTCAAGGCGCCGAACGCGAGGTCATCGTTCCCGCACACGATCGCTTCCGGAAGGTCCTTTTCGCGAAGCCAGTCCTTCATCACACGAAAACCTTCCGCTTCGCTGTTGGCGGCTCCCGAACGAAGCCAGGCCTGGTCGCGCGAAATACGCTTGGCCTTAAGCGCCCGGAGAAAACCACGCACTTTGAGCTGGGTATCGATAAAAGGCACGCTGACTTTTCTTTTTCCCACTTGGAACGGGACTTCCCACGGACCGTGCAGCATCCCGATCTTTCGAAGATTTTTTTTAACAAGATGCGCGACCGCCTGAGCCATGCCTGCATCCGTATCGGTGTAGAGATTATTCACTTGAAGGCCGGGGACGGGGTCATTCACCACAAGTACACGTGTATGGCGGGTCGTTTCAATGAGTTTTGCGATCGAGGGATGGATCCACCGCCAGGTCAGGATGAAGAGTCCGTCCAATTCATGCCGGAAGAGGATCTCATCCAGATTCTTGTATGGCTTGGCGGGCATCATGACAATCTTGAGGCGCGCCCCTGCCCTTTTGATGCGAGGAAGGATCCCCTTAAGAAGACCGAGATGATAATTTGAATGGAAAATATCTTTGGCGGGCGTGGTGAGAATCCCAAAAGTGCAAATACTCCTGGAAGATCGTAAGGATTTTTTTCGGCGGGCGGAACCGGAAGACGTGCGAACTACCCGAGACTTCAAGCGCCGGCCTCGGCGACCTCAACGGAAAGGGCTTTCCAAACATCGGTCGGCTCGTCGTACTCGGCCTCGATCGTGACATTATCGTTCTCGCGGATATCCTTGAAAGAAGTAACGCCCGAAAAAACCGTAGCCGAGTCGATCAGAACTTCCTTTTTTTCTTCCGTGTCAGTGATCGGATCGATCTCGCTTAGCGTGATCGTCTTGGCCTTAGCGTCGATCTTCTGGACCTCGCCGTCGAACCATTCGGCGTGAAGCGCGACCGCGAAGGGCAACAGGAGGATAAAAAGCACCGTTAGGATCTTGTAGGTTTTCATGGGAATAGAATACTCCAAAAAAGCATTAACCAACAATTAATAAATGGCACTCTTTGCGAAGGCTGTGCGCCAGCGTCCGCAACACATCGCCGCGCAAAAGACTGATAAGCGCGCTGCGTTTTGTGGCGCCGATCGCGACGGTTCTGACGTCGAGATCCTGGGCCGCGCGCGCGATCAACCGGCCTGGGTTATCTCCGATCTGCCAGATCGGGACCGCCGTAATGCCGAGCGTTTCCATCTTTTCCTGGGCTTGCGCGAGCACTTCCACGGATTCCCGCGACGGTTCCATTTCGGTCGGAAGCTCGGGCGACGGGGGCGTTTCTTCCACATAGCTCAGATAGACGGAGTTCTCACCCATCGCCTTCACATGGAGAGCGGCCTCTTCAAGCAGCACGGGGTTGAACGACTTCAGGGCCACCAGGGCAGAACTCTTATAGAGCGAAGTGAGTTCTTTGGCCTCGGCGACAGTAAGTACGTTGACGGTCGAAGCCAGCTCCGGCATCGGCGCCGGCACGACCATCTTGGCCGCATAACGCAAGAGGAGCCCCACTCCTAAAATGGTCAGGACAAAGAAAAGCGCGTTTTGTTTCTGGATCGCGATCGTCACTTCGATAAAAAGCGTGATGATCGCGCCTGTCGCTAAAAGGACGCGTTCCCATAGTTTGAGACGGATCGAAAAATTCGTGGCGCTGGTCGCAAGATTGAGTGTGATGGCCCCGACCACGCCGATCGCATAAAGAGCCGCCAGGTGAACGATATCTTTTTCCACGATGATTACGATGATCGGAAGCAGGGTTGCCACGATCAGGGCAAGACTCGGCATGCCAAACCGGTTGAGTTTCGCGAAGACCGGCGGTAATTCGTGGTCTTTGGCCAAAGCGAACTGGATACCCACAAGCCCCATGATCGCCGTATTCCCCGCCGACAGGAGCAGGCACCCGAAAATGATCGAGATCACGGCCCCGTACCAGGGCCCGATGTAATGATTCCCCAGCGCGCGCAGCATATCTTCCGTATGACCCTGCAGGCCTGGAACGGCATTCATCGCCACTCCCAGAAGAAATGTCAGGATCGCCACTTCGATCATTACCGGGAAAATAGCGCGACGGGAAGTTTTTTTGACGGGCTCCACCATCACGCCGGTCAAATTTGCGATGGCCTCCACGCCCGAGAGCGCGAGCACGATCCCGACAAAGACCGGCCAATTTTTCATGAACCCGCCGACCGGCATTGTAAGTTGAACATGCGAAAGACTCGGCACGGTGAAAGCAAAAAGGATCAACGCCGTGAGAGATGCTAATATGGCGATCACGGTTGCGACGGTGCCGCCCTTCGTTGGCCCGACCCAGCTAATGGCGCCGATCGAAAGGATCGCACCGATCGCCCAGAGCTCCGGGTTCGGAACGTTGAAGTAATGGAAGGCATCCAGGACGCTTAAGGAAACCGTGACCACGTAATCGGCGATCAAGAGCAAAGCGCCTATCATGGCCAACGTTTGGGAGCGCTGTTTGACCGAGGAATAAACGCCGCCGCCGTCGGGATAGATGCGGCAAACGACCATGTAGCAGACCCCGATCAGGATCATAAGAAGGGACATGAGCCCGAGGAAAAACCACGAGGCGTGGCCGGCCAGGGCAAAAGCGATGCCGAGGACGTAAGCCTTCGAGGTGCCCCAGTCGCCATAGAGCATGGCGCCGGCGTGATACCATTTGAGTTCGCGGGGTCTTTCGACCCGTTTGATCATGAGTGCCATAGTCCCAATTCCTTTCATCCCGCCTTTGTGGCGGCGGGATGGGGCAATCCCAACTGCCATTGATGAAAAGAAACTTAAAGTTGGGATAAGAGGTCGCTAATATAGCAGAAAGGAATAGACAATCAATAGATGCCTTTCCAAAATTTCTACTGCACTTCCCTGTTGTGACAAAGATTTGAGTGGCATTTTTACGGCGTTCCGCTATCATACAAACCCATTCGGCATATTGGTCCCTCAAGACCCTTATTCAACTTCAACCATCAAAAACAATTATTAGCTTGGGCTCTGCATTTCCTGGTCATTCCATCGAAAAGCTGCAAGACTTGAGTTACTAATTCAACGGGAGACATCATGAAAAAACTTTTTACCCGACTTTCTTTTTTAGGCATGCTTTTTCTGTGGCACGGCGCCGCATGGGCCAGCGAAGCGGATCTGAAGATCCCGGATCTCCATGAGGGACACTTCGCCATGTTCGGCGGCCTTTCGGGATTCCAGATCCTCCTTTACGGAGCGATGGTGATCCTGGGGACAGTGGGTTTATCCCTTTACCAGTTTTTAAATGTGAAGGCCCTTCCCGCCCATAAGTCGATGCTGGACGTCTCGGAAACGATCTTCCAAACCTGCAAGACCTACCTCAAGCAGCAGGTGAAATTCCTTACGATCCTGTTTGCGATCATTGCATGTGCGATGAGTTATTACTTCCTGGGACTCAAGCACGAGCCTCTCGCAACTCTGGGATTGGTCCTTTTTTTCTCGATCGTGGGTATGGCGGGGTCTTCCCTGGTGGCGTATTACGGGATCCGCGTTAACACCTATGCCAACTCAAGGACCGCGTTCGCCTCCCTGCGCGGCAAGCCTTGGGATGTGGTCAATATCCCCATGCGCTCCGGGATGTCGGTTGGTCTCTTCCTGATCTCGATCGAACTCGTCATGATGGTGATCATCCTGCTCTTCGTACCACGCAACATCGTCGGGTACTGCTTTTTGGGATTTGCCATTGGGGAATCGCTGGCGGCAAGCGCCCTCCGTATCGCGGGCGGCATCTTCACCAAGATCGCTGACATCGGCTCCGACCTCATGAAGATCGTCTTCAAGGTCAAAGAGGACGATCCGCGCAATCCCGGCGTCATCGCCGACTGCACGGGCGATAATGCCGGCGACTCGGTGGGACCTACCGCCGACGGTTTCGAGACCTACGGCGTTACCGGCGTCGCGCTTATTATGTT
>JBAYVF010000032.1:0-8097 GCA_041674705.1 Candidatus Omnitrophota bacterium | reverse complement strand
TGCGGGACTTTGGCGGCTTACCTCATTCCGGAATTCACCAAGATCTTCACCTCCTCCCATTCCAAGCATGTTCAGGAGATCGTCACGGCTTCGCGCGAAGGCGGCGCATCGCTCACGATCCTCTCGGGCCTTGTGGCGGGATACTTCTCGGCATTCTGGAAGGGCATTCTCATCGCGGGTCTGATGTTCGGGGCCTACTTGATCTCCGGAACAGGACTCCAGAACATCATGCCGCACGCTTCCATTTTCGCGTTCGGTCTTGTGGCTTACGGCTTTCTTTGCATGGGCCCCGTCAATATCGCGGTGGATTCCTACGGCCCGGTCACGGATAACGCCCAATCGATCTTTGAACTCGCCCAGACGGAATCGATCCCCGGGATCGAGCAAGAGATCGAAAGGGATTTCGGCTTCAAACCCGACTTCAAATTGGGGAAACATTACCTGGAAGCCAATGACTCGGCGGGTAACACCTTTAAAGCCACCGCCAAGCCGGTGCTCATCGGAACGGCCGTTGCCGGCGCAACAACGATGATCTTTTCGATCATCCTGCTTCTCCAGCAACACCTCCAAGCGGGCGCCATCGCTGCCGCAAAGGTGGGAGCTCTCGTTCCCGCGAATATCGGAGAAATGCTCCTCAACGAAAAACTGTCACTCACGGCCGCGCCGATCCTCCTGGGGATCCTGTGCGGCGGCGCGGTGATCTTCTGGTTCTGCGGCGCTTCCATTCAGGCCGTGGCCACCGGAGCCTACTCCGCGGTGGAATACATCAAGAAAAACCTGAATCTCGATAAGAAAGAGGCCGATCGCGCGGATTCGATCAAGGTCGTGCAGATCTGCACCGAATACGCTCAAAAAGGCATGTGGAACATTTTCGTCGGGCTGCTTATGCTCACGCTCGCCTTTGCGATGTTCGACCCTTATTTCTTCATCGCGTACCTCATCGCCATCGCCACCTTCGGCCTTTTCCAGGCCATGTTCATGGCCAACGCGGGCGGCTCGTGGGATAACGCGAAGAAAGTCGTGGAAGTCGACTTGGGAGAGAAGGGCACGCCTCTTCATGCCGCAACGGTCATTGGCGACACCGTGGGAGATCCTTTCAAGGACACCACTTCGGTGTCCCTCAACCCGATCATCAAGTTCTCGACCCTCTTCGGCATGCTGGCCGTCGAGATCGCGATCAAGATGAACCCGGCCACAACACGCATCAGCGGAACGGTCTTTTTTATTACGGGACTCGTCTTCGTCTGGAGGTCCTTTTACAAGATGCGTATCCCGAAACTCGAGATCCCCGCAGCCAAGGCAAAAGCGGTAGTTTTGCAGTAGTTTTTTAGAAGACGCTTAATAAAAAAGCCCCGTCGAAATTTCGGCGGGGCTTTTTTTATGAGATAAAGGCTTCTCTCGAACGAGGCGAAATTCAACCGTGTTTGCACTCTCCTGTTTTTTGGGGCCAAACAATAGACGCTACAACCGAGGCCGTTAAAATCAATAGTATACCCCCCAAAGTGGCAACCGTCGGGATATGCGTAAAGTGTGAAATAAGCATTTTGATACCTACCAGAACCAGGATCACGGAAAGCCCGTAATGGAGATGATGAAACAGCACCATTAAACGCGCTAATGCAAAATAAAGAGCGCGGAGACCGAGGATCGCAAAAACGTTCGAGGTGTAAATAATGAACGCATCCCTGGAAATGGCAAGGATCGCGGGGATCGAATCGACCGCAAAAATGATGTCCGTCGATTCCACGACCAGCAGGATCACGATCAAAGGCGTCGCGTAAAGGACGCCTTGTAACTTCACAAAGAACTTCCCCTCATGATAGTCCTGGGTGAGGGGGAAAAACCGGCGAAAGATTTTGACGAAAATATTCTTCTCCGGCTCCACTTTTTTGTCCTTCTCAAACGCCAACTTGATGCCGGTCCAGACCAGAATGGCGCCAAATACATAGATCATCCAAGAGAAATAGTGCAGGAGACTCAGACCGAAAAAGATGAACACGGCCCTGAAAACCAAGGCGCCCATGATCCCCCAGAAAAGGACTTCATGCTGGTACCGGGCCGGTAGGCGGAAATAATTAAAAATGAGGAGGAAAACGAACAGGTTGTCAACGCTTAGCGATTTTTCAAGAAGATAGCCCGCCAAAAACTGGGTGGCAAGTTCCCGGCCCTTTACGAAATAAACACCCACATTAAAAATCAAGGCAACGCTGATCCAGACAGCGCTCCAGATAAGCGCTTCCTTCATTTTGACTTCATGGGCCTTGCGGTGAAAGACCCCAAGATCGAGGGCGAGAAGGACAAAAACAATAACACCAAAAATCGACCAGGCTAATGTATCCGACATGTTGTTTCTTTCCTCGAAGGAGGTTAAAAGCTACGCCATAGCAAAGAAGGCCAACCCCGAAGGGCTGGCCTTCTTGCCTGATTCTATCCTAGATGATAACAATCTGCAACGCCGACGGGATTAGTTGGTTCTTGCCTGCCTGCCGGCAGGCAGGGTTCGGACCGCAGATTAGCCCGCCTCACCTCCTTTTAAGGAAGCTCGGTTCACCTTTCTATTTCTCCCGGTCCCCGGAACCCCGGGGATTAGGCGATCATGCTCCTGTTCGGAACAACAGGAAGCAAGTCTTACATCTTTGCTTCTTTCAAGGCTTCCTTCTCTTCCGCCTTGATATCTTTCACTTCGGCCTTCGCTTCAGCCTTTACTTCTTTGATTTCTTCCTTGGCTTCAGCTTTGATGTCCTTGGCAGTTTCCGGAGCATAAAGCTCATCCGTAACAACAGCCTCGCCCACCACATCACCGGTCTTGGCATCTTCCGCCACAACCACCGTTTCATCAACCACTACGGGGTTCTGCTCGGCGGCAAATGCAAAAGCCGGGCAAAGCATCGCCATCACCACTAAAAGACTTACCACTAATCTACTCTTCATGTTCTTGAATCTCCTTTTTGTGCTACTTTTTCGCGGCGCAGCCCAAGTCTCTTGTTTCATTTCAAGAGGGGTCGACTTGGACAGCCCCAATTTCCGCTACGCGGAATTGATAGGTATTGGGACAGCCCAGGTTTTCTCGGGTTTTTGTGAGGCGGTACTGCCCTTGTCTTTTATTCATTTCTGAATGGCCGACAAGGACTGCCCTGATTACCCGTTTATTTTTAATAAATGAGAATCAGGACTGCACCATCGCTCGAATGCTGTCCCGATCTTCGAAGGGTATAAAAAAAACGCCTTTTAAGTTCCAAGCAATACCCCGCACTCCGCGGGCCATCACTTAAAACCAAAGACGTTATCTTTTATTTTCCACGTCACCGGAAGGTTTAAAGACCCTCCGATGCTACCCTTCGAAACTTCAGGGTTCTTTCGGGTTTCACCTCACTGTTGGTTTCCACTTCTGACCAAAGTGTACGCTGTGAAACACCCCCTGTCAATTAGGTGACCCCTCTTTTTCTGGCCTTATTTTCATGGGTATCCCTTTGAGACAAAAAGTAACACAAAGCACGTAACTTATTGATATTAAAAGAGATAAGACGGCTCAAATCCGTCTTTTATCTGAAACCCAGAACTCCATTCTCTTGTTGAACATAAGGCGCGTCTGGGCGTCCAGGGCGGGCATAGCACTGAGGAAAACAAGAATGAACGGAACAAGGAACCACTCCAGCCCATGGATTAAAGTCCAAAAGAGCGAGAACCTTTTCTTTTTCTTGGGGAGGAGCCAAAGGCTCATGATGATGGTCCCCAAAAGAGCGATCGTGGAGAGCCCAAAGATCGCCTGGGTGAACCGGCTCGCGTTATAATAGAGGACCGTATTTGAGAATTCATTCCCGGCGGAGATCGCGGGAAGCCATCCGACAAAGGTCAACAGGAACGGCAGGGCCGCCCAAGTGACCTGCCCTTCAAAAAGTTTGAAACCGTGTTGAAGCTTGTCGGAAAGGGATATTTTCTTACTCGCAAGGAACCCGCGCATCACGAGCGGGAAATTCTCGACCCCCCACGCCCATCGTCTTTTTTGCTTATAAAGGCTCCCCACGGTCCCCCACCAGGAACCCGCATCCACGATATCCATGGAGAGCGTGATCGGCATGGGGACGACTTGATATTGTCCCTCGAAATAAAGATAAGATTTCCAGAAAATCCCGGAATCTTCCGAGATCATATCGACGGACCAATACCCTACATCCACGAGCGCCTTAAAACTCATGCTATGGCTTGAAAATGTCACAAGCCTTTCCGGATCCGTGGTCTCAATCAGCTGAAAAAAGGAGGAACCGGTCTCGATCACGCGCGCGAATCCCGGCACTTCCCAAATGTTGTTATGAAAAACAGGGATCGGCTGAAAACTCGCCCGGTGCCGGTCGGGACAATTCATAAAACAGTAGGTCAGACAGGCGAAGTAATCGGGGCCCACCACCGTATCCGCGTCAAAACAGGAAACGATCACATTCCCGAACGGAATCTTGCGTTCTTCAAAATACTTGGCCGCGGCCCGGGCAGCATAGCTGGTGTTTGCGCCTTTGACACGCGCCTCGCCGGGAAGACCGTCCGGATGCTCCACCACGAGGAACTCCATGAACCGGCCACGATACTCGTCCGCGATCCGCTTCATTCCCTCTCGCACGGATTCCTCGGCCCTCGCCTCGACCGCCAGGACGATCATCGTCTGGCCGGCAAAGGCTTTATTATGAGCGACGCTCAGGACATTCGCCGCCACCACCGACGGAGATTCTTTGACAACGGGGATCACCACCAGATGAAAGATCTCGGAAGAACGCGGCGGGACATCCCCGGATGCTTTCAACTTTTCCAGATCTTTCTGGTGCGCCCAATGAGAGATCCGTTTGTACCAGTCTTTCGCATGACACCCTTCGCGGGTCTCCGCAAGGTAGGCCTCAAACCGGTCCATACCTCGAATACGTCCCAGCCAATCCGTATCTTTCTCGATCGAAAGTCTGACGTAGGAAAGGAGAAGGAAGATCGTCAGATAAAAAAGCCTCAGGACCCAGGCCAGCATAAAAACGATCACGGCGATCGCGGCGGCCAAGGGCATCCAGATCGAAAGCGCCACCAGCCCCAGGATCAGCGTCCAACTCGTCAGTCCCGGAAGCGTTTCGAAAAAACGCTGCAAGACAATTTCCTTTTTATTTAAACCCTGACGCGAGTAACGGAATTTCATGCTCGGGCCCCTTGCGTCTCTTTTTCCAGATCATCGATCATGCTGGAAAGCGTGATCCCCTCCGGAAGAATGTCCGCGGCCATAAACTCTCCCCGGGAGGATTCCAGATAATAAAGTTTTCCGGTTTTCTCGGTATAAAAGAACCCGCTCCCCGTCCGCACCCGCACGAGCTTCTCCAGAGCCACATACCGTTCTCCGGCGTGGGCGAGAAATATTTTGTCTTCATCGCAAAACAGAACGTAAGCGGCATCATAAACAAAATAAGCCTGGCGAATATTCTTCCCCTTCTCAAAGATCCAATCGATCTCGGGCCCGCGCTCGAAAAACTCTTTTTTGTGTTCCGGTTTTTCGAAATCCAGCACACCCACCCGTCCTTCCTGCCACAGCGCAACCTTCCGGCCGTCAGGATCGGGGTGATACCCCCGCACCCCTTCATCCACAAAACGATAAGGCAACGCGTTCGAAAAAAGTTCCCCGCGCTCTCCGCGAAAACAGATCGTGTCGTTTGAAATAAAATCGATCTTGTATTTTTCCTCGTCTCCAAAGAGATTCTCGAGAAAAATGCCTTTTTCCACAATAACCTCTTCCCCTTTTTTGGCGTTAAAACCTAAACGAACGATCGAGGAACCGCGAAGGGCATAGACCTTATTCTTATAAAGTCCGAAACCGCGGATCTTTGCAAGAAAATCCGGGAGCACGATCATCTTTTCAAGGTCAATACGCGAGAGATTCTGTCCCTGCAACGCGAAAAGATAGTCGGGGCGGCCGCCCTCCCAGAGGATCTCGGAAGGCTCCCCCGCCGCAAAAAGGCCCGAGAGATCCTTCACTTCCGTTTTTTCTTTATCCAGCTGGCATCCCAGGAATTTCATGCCTCCGGGAGTCTTCATCTGCAAAATGACGAAGGGACTCTCTTTGGCCTTGAAAACCTTGATGAGCGTCGAACCCTCAAAAGAAGAGGCCTCGGGGAGGACGGGGCGGGAGACTTCATTCTTCCAGTCAAATACTCTCAAATCCCCGGCACGCTCGGTTTTTTTGAGAAGCAGGAACCGGGTCCCGGGAACCGGCCAAAGAGCCTCGAAGGATTCGGCGATCAAGATCCGGGTCTTGAGGCTCTGCGGGATCAGTAAAACTTTTTCAAAATTGACGGCCTTCCCCGGCTCGACGTCCACCTTCCGTTCCCAAGGTCTGAACCCGCGCAGCAGGACTTTGACGTCGTACGGCCCGGGAAGGAGATTCCGGACCGTGGCTGGCGTTTTCCCGACATTACGTTTATCTCCGATCGAAATAAAAGCATTGGCAGGAAGCGTCTCAATATGGATCAACCCCGTCTTGGCAAACCCCTCCTCAACCTTGGGCGTGAAAATATAGCCGAACGCATAGAGGATAATGATCGGGCACAGCACAAGATAGAGCACCAGAAAAAGATAAAAGAGGATCTTTCTGAAAAGGACCATGGGCCCATTATGCCACAATCCACTCTTCCCTCCAAGCCTCCCCCATCCGGCCCTTCGCTCTCGTCCAAGGAGGTCAAGACACTCACGCTTTTTGCCGATGTTTTAAGGCCATGATAAACGCTCTCGATTTTACGATCCTTTCCATTACATCTCTTTTTGTCATCGTCGACCCGATCGGGCTTATTCCCGCTTTTTTAGCCATGACCCAGAAAAACACGAATCAGGAACGGGTTCGCATGGCTCAGTTGGCTTCTGCCATTACATTCGCTGTTCTGCTCCTGAGCTTTTTATTCGGCCAAAGGCTTCTCACGGCGTTTGGGATCACGCTCCCGGCTTTTGAGATCGCCGGAGGCATTGTGCTTCTCCTCGTGGCCCTGGACATGTTGCAGGCCCGCCGTACGGCGCTCAAAGAAACCCAGGAAGAAAAAGCCGAGGGTATCGCCAAGGACGATGTTGCTGTAACTCCCATGGCGGTTCCCATGCTCGCAGGCCCGGGCGCGATCACCGCCGTCATTCTTTTGACGAACAGGGCTGAAACGGCCGCCCATCATATGATCCTGGCAGGCGCTATCTTGCTCGTCTCCATCCTCACGCTTTTGATCCTCTGGATCGTCGCCGTCCGCTCCAAGATGCTCAGTGTGATCGCTCTCAAGATCCTGAGCCGCCTCATGGGTCTCGTCCTTGCGGCGATCGCCGTTCAGTTCATCCTAAACGGCATCCTGGCCGCCCGCCTCTTCAATTAATTAATCTGAAAAATCTTTTCTTCCCCCTTGCTTTTTTCTCTCGAGTCCTATATACTTCAAAATGTTAATAGTTAATATAGTTAACTAATTTCGTCAACGCAGGAGCCCTGGTCCATGAACGAGCGGGAAGCCTTTGCCGCAAGCTTCCGAGAACTTCACCCGAAGTTTTCGCGGATGTACGTTCAGATGCTCAACCGGGTCGATTTGACGTTACCGCAATACACCCTTCTTTATCAATTGATGCTTTTGGGCACTGTCTCCATGACCGAAGTCAGCAGCCATCTGGAGATCACCAAACCGGCCGTCACGAATCTTGTGGATCGTCTGGAAGAAAAAAAATTCCTGAAGCGGGTCCCCCACACCCAAGACCGGCGCGTTATCTTGCTGGAGATACTTCCCAAGGGGAAAAGGGTCATCACTGAGATCCAGGGACGCAGCCTCCAGCTTCTCCTCAGGGCCTACGATCAATTCAGCGGCAAGGAACATCAGATCATCGGTCGTTTCTATGCCACCGTCTCCAAGGTCATGGATGATTTTTCGTTGAGGTCTAAAAATGAGATTTAGAAATTCCTTCATCTTTTGCCTCGCGCTGACGCTTTCAGTCTCGCCCCTTGCCCAGGCAAAAGAAAAAGCTGTTCCAACCACGGTCCTTAAAACTCCCACACTATCCCTGGAAGAGTGCTACCGCCTCGCGCTCATCCAAAGCGAAACCGTAGCCATCCAAAAGGAAGCC
>JBAYVF010000031.1:0-8721 GCA_041674705.1 Candidatus Omnitrophota bacterium | reverse complement strand
TTCCGGCTCCGCACACAAAAATGAGAAAGAACAACCCCTCGAGACAAAAATTCCCTTGAAGAGAAAGCGTCAAGAAAGGAACTGCGAAAATTTTAAAGAAGTAATTCAGGAAATACTCGACAACCCCATTCCTTTGAGGTGCCGTGTATTATATGAACACGCGAAACTCTGTCAAGCCTTTATAAGAAATATTTTATCTTTTTTTGATAGGGCCAAAGCCTACCCGGTAACCGCTGTTTTGGCAAGGCCCCCTCAAGTGTCTGGGGCGACCCTTTTATTCTACGGTTACGGACTTGGTCCTTCGACTCCTCTCAGGACTCCGTCTGTTCATTCAACCGTAACCGACTTCGCCAGGTTGCGGGGCTGGTCCACATCCCTGCCATTGAGGACGGCGATCTTGTATGCAAAGAACTGCAGCGGGATCGCGGTCAGAAGCGGCGAGAGGATCTCGGGAACCCTTGGGATCTCAAAAAAATCGTCAGACATTTTCTTAAGATCTTTGCGCCCTTCGGTCCCGATCGAGATGACGATGCCATCCCGGGCCCGGATCTCCTGGATGTTGGAGATCATTTTGTCGTAGGTGAGAGAATCCGGCGCGATGCAGATCACAGGCTGCTCATGGTCAATCAGCGCGATCGGCCCGTGTTTCATTTCGCCTGCCGCATAACCATGGGCATGGGCATAAGAAATTTCCTTGAGCTTCAAAGCGCCTTCGAGCGCGGTCGGATAATTACAACCTCGCCCCAGGTAAAGAAAATTACGCCGGGTGTAATGCTTCTGGGCGCAACGCTCGAACCTTTTGATTTCTTTCAAGACCTTGGCGCAATGTTCCGGCATTTTTTTGAATTCCCGGAGCAGGATCTTAAGCTCCGCCGCAGAAATTGTCTTACGGATCTTGGCCATATAAAAAGCGAGTAAAAGGAGTGTGGCAAGCTGAGCGATATAGGCCTTAGTCGAAGCCACGCCGATCTCGGGGCCCGCATGCGTGTAGATGACCGCGTCCGCTTCGCGAGCGATCGTGCTTCCCACGACGTTCACCACCGCGAGCGTCACCGCGCCCTTCGCCCTCGCTTCACGCAGAGCCGCCAACGTATCCGCCGTTTCACCGGACTGTGTGATCAGAACCACCAGATCCCGGGAGTCAAGGATCGGATTCCCGTAGCGGAATTCACTCGAGACCTGGGTGTGGCAAGGAAGCCTGGGATACTGTTCGACGGCGATGCTTCCGACCAATCCGGCGTGGTAAGCCGTCCCGCAACTGATCATGGAAACCCGCTCGATCTTCCGGAGGCGTTTTTGGAATTTTTTATTCAGGGTATCAAAAAAGATCTCGCCTTTTTTCTGAATACGCTTGGTAAGAATGCTCTTCAAAACCTCGGGTTGCTCATACATTTCTTTGAGCATGAAATGCGGGAACCCCTGCTTCTGGGCCTGCGACACGTCCCAGTGAACAGTCGTCGGGTAGCGCTTAACCCAGGACTTGGTCTTTAAAGAGTAAATGGAGATCCCCTTGGCGGTGATCACGGCCAGATCTTCATCTTCAAGATAGATAACTTGGCGTGTATAGGGAAGAAGCGCCGTGACGTCGCTTGCGACGAAATTTTCTCCCTGGCCCAGTCCGATCACAAGCGGGTTGGATCTTTTATATGCGATCAGGGTGTCCGGATCGTCCTTTGAAAAAAGGACGAAAGCGAAGAATCCATGCAGTTCGCCGACGGCTCGCTTGACGGCATCAAAAAGTTTTTGGGATTTCCGGTAATAGGCCCCAATGAGATTAACGCCCACTTCAGTATCCGTTTGGGACAAAAAGCGGACCTTTTTTTTCTGAAGCGCGCTTTTAACCGCGGCGTAATTCTCGAGAATCCCATTATGGACCAGGGCGATTTTTCCTGCCGCATCAACGTGAGGATGGGCATTGGCACGCGAAGGCTCCCCATGCGTTGCCCAACGGGTATGCCCGATCCCGATATGAGCTTCGATCTTGAAATCCCCGAGCTTTTCTTTCAGAACCCCGAGCTTGCCCTTTTCCTTAACGACGCATAGACCGCCCTTTTGGGGATCCACACAAGCAATTCCGGCCGAATCATAGCCCCGGTATTCAAGCCTCTCAAGGCCTTGGACCAGGACGGGGACTGCATTCCGATAACCCACATAACCCACAATGCCGCACATTTTAACACCTCGTTATCAGGATGACGGATGGAGACTGGCGAAAAATAAAACTCCCTCCGCCTTCCGCCATCCTTTATCCGTATTTCGGCGTATTATATACAAGGAATAACGTTTTGACAGATGATTTCCTTTTCAATAGTATTAACGCCGAGGGAAAAATCCATGAGCCAAAATCGCCGGAAACATTTTTTCATCAACAAGCCTCTCCAAATTCGCTTCATGCTCGCCGTCATCGTTCCTCTCTTCCTGATCAATCTTGTGGCGATCGCGGGGATTTATTTCGGGATCTGGGGAAAGGTTCTTGATACTTTTTCTGACACACAAACCCTGAACGATCTCCAGACCGCTTCCCGGATAGTTGAGTACGAACAAGCCCAGCGCCCCAGCACCTCCCAGGATTTCTCTTCTTTGTCTTTTTTCAAGCAGACCGAAAAGCTGGGCCAGCGCCAACGCGAGGTTTTTAAGAAGATCCTCGACGAGACGAACCGGTCGCTCATTTGGAAGTTCTTGCTGCTCCTCGCGTTTGTCGCTTGGGGCACGATCTTTATTTCCCATAAGATCGCGGGGCCTTTTTTCAGGTTCAGCAAAGCCTTCAATGAGGTTGAGGCGGGCGATTACCAGGCACGCGTCAATTTGAGGAAGCGGGATGAAGGCCATCCTGTCGCGCAGGAATTCAATGATGCGATGGAGAAAACAGATCTTTTGCTTTCTAGCCTAAAAGAGTTGACCCTGGAAAAAGACGCTCCTCTGGCTATCGCGAGGATCAAAGAAAAGCTCTCCACCGTCCAAACCAGCGTTCATGCTTAAGCGTCTCACCTGTTTTTTGCTCGCATTTTCTCTCGCCTTCTCTTTCTCCCCCGTTCGTCTCACCGCCTTTGAGCTATCTCCGGGAGACCGGGAGCTCTTAAATAAAATCGAGAAAGATACGCTCCAATATTTCATTCGCTTTTCCGATAAGAAAACGGGGCTCACAAAGGATTCTTCGCGCCCCGGCGCGCCTTCTTCCATCGCGGCCACGGGCTTTGCGCTTGCCGCTTATGCCATTGGCGCCTCTCGCGGCTGGATCCCCTCGGAGGATGCTTATGAACACATCCTAAAAACGCTCAAGTTCCTGAAGCGCGAGGCCGCCCATGAGGAAGGCTTCTTCTATCATTTCCTTGATCCCAGCACCGGAGAGCGGTCGTGGGCCTCGGAAGCATCTTCGATCGATACAGCGCTTCTCATCGCCGGAGCGCTTGTGGCCGCCCAATATTACCCCGGAACCGAGATCGAACGTCTGACCCAAGAAATTTATGACCGGGTTAATTGGAAATGGATGATGAACGGTTCGGATTTTGTTTGCATGGGCTGGAAGCCCGACTCCGGATTCCTTCCCTATTATTGGGATGCCTATAACGAACTGATGTTTCTTCAAGCCCTGGCCATCGGTTCCGCAACCTACCCCATTCCTCCCAAAGCCTGGGACCGGTGGCTTCGCCCCGAAGGAGAGTACAACGGCCACCGGATCGTTTATTGCTACAACGGCTCCCTTTTTACTTATCAGTTCTCGCATGCTTTCATCGATTTCCGGAATCTGGATGATGGCGGCATTAATTATTTTCAAAACTCCCGGGAGGCCACTTTGGCAAACCGGGATTATTCTTTAAGTCTCGCGGGAAAACATAAGGGCTATTCGGAAAATTCCTGGGGACTCTCCGCGTCCGTAGGTCCAGGCGGGTACCGCGCTTATGGCGGAAAGCCCGGCGAGGGAGCCCAGGACGGAACGATCGCTCCTTACGCCGCGCTCTCTTCGATCGTCTTTACGCCTGAAGAATCTACGAAGGCTGCGCGCTTTTTTTATGAGACTCACGGAAAAAACCTATACGGGGAGTTCGGGTTCAAAGACGCGTTCAACCTGGACAAGAATTGGTGGGCCAGCGAATACCTTGGCATCGATCAGGGAATCACGCTCTTAATGCTGGAAAATTATTTGAACGGTGAGGTTGTGTGGCAGAAATTCATGGACCTTCCAGCAATCCAAAAGTGGATCGAGCTTACGGGTCTCGACAAACGCTCAATCCAGACTAAGAATTAGTCCTTTTCCTTCCTTAAAAGCCTGATCGCAAGCTGCATGGCAGCCTCTTCAATGATTTCACGCGTCAGGTAAGTTCCTTTTTTAATCTCTTCTTTGATCTCGCGGACGCGCCCCAGATTGGGCTCCGCTTCGGTAGGGATAAGGCGAAGATATTTCCGGACCTCGTCGCGATCTTTCTGAATGTTTGTTTTCTCGCTCGGAGCCTGGATCCTGAATTTAGGTCTTTTGGTTTCTGCCACGCTTTGCATGCTTCCTGCCTTTAAGCCACTTGCGGCCGCTTTTGGCGAGCCCGGGTTTCTCATCCGGACTCTTCTCTGGGCGGCAGGCCGTTTTGGGATAAAACAGTTACACGGCTTCCTTCGCTGTGGCTTTCTTTATATCGACGCAGCGTGACAGAACTTAATGTCTTTATAACTGATGCTTAAAAAATTTCGTTCGTTTCTTAGGATTCCAGGGTCAAATGCCCCGCACGACGCATCAGATGCCCGCGCAACCGGGTCACCACCTTGGTGTGGATCTGGCAGACCCGCGATTCGGAAACATCCAGGATCTCGCCGATCTCTCGGAGCGTCAGGTTCTCATAATAATAAAGCACGATCACAAGCTTCTCCTTTTCGGGAAGCGTATCGATCGCCTCAGCCAGCAATTCCTTCACCTCGTTCTGATGGACATAGCTGAACTGGTCCGTGATCAGAGAATCCTCGATGGTCTGGAGACGCGAGATGGGTTTGTTGCCATCATCGTTCTGCCACACCTCATCAAGAGAAAGGAAGGTCGTGGAATTAAGATCGCTATAAATCGAGTTCAGATCCTCGGGAGAGATCTTCAGGGCCTTCGCCACTTCATCATCGGTCGCGAGGCGCCCGTTCTTCTCTTCGAGTTCTTTACATTTACGGTCGATCTCGCGGGCACGCTTGCGCAGAAGGCGCGGCGCCCAATCGAGTTTGCGCAGTTCGTCCATGATCGAGCCGCGAACGCGAGAGACCGCATAGGTCTCGAACTTGTTTCCCTGGGAAACATCGTATTTATTGATGGCATCAAAAAGCCCGAGAATGCCATAGCTGACGAGGTCGTTAAATTCAACGTTTGAGGGCAATCCGATCGCCACGCGCCCCGCCACGTATTTCACCAGATAAAGATATTTTTTGACGATCTCTTCACGCAAAGAAAGACTCTTGGTCCTCTTGAACTTCTTCCACATCTTGATCTCATCTTCATGCATGGGGAATCTCCTTTTTACCTCGCCCTGCCAAAGAACCGTTCATTTCGGGCTCTCCTGCTGTTCGAGGATCTTTTTGATTTGACTCAATGTATAATTTTTAGTTTGCAGGATCTTGATCTGCTCTAAACGGTCGAACGCTGTCTCATCATAAAGCCGGTGTCCTGAAATAGTCCGCCGGGCCTCGTGGATAAGCCCCGCGACGGTATAATTATGAAGCGTCTGCCTGGAAAGACTTGTGTACTGCATGACTTCACCGATCTTGTAGAGTTTTTCACGTTTCATAGCAATTCGCTCCTTGTCCCGTCCCTGCGCGAAAGGACTTTCTGAAGGATGGCTAAAGCCTTGGGATCCTCCGGCTCGAGCATCAGGATTTTCTCCGCCGTAAATTGCGCCTGCCCCAATTGCCCTTGGGCTGCAAGATCCTCCGCCTGGGTACGATATTGTTCCAGCCGGTCGGCGATCTCATTTTTATACATCTTATGAATGAAGAGCGTGTCAGCCTTGCCTTCCTTGAGAGCTTTCCCTTTGATCTGATCGATCAATTCTGAGGCAGCGCTATTTTCCGCATCATAAAGAAAAACCTTTTCCGCGGCGAAAAGCGCCAGATCGTACTGATTTGCATTAAACAGAGCGCGGCTCCGCTCAAGCCAGGTCTTGATCTGATCCTGTTTGTCATCCGCGTTCATTTCTTCAACCGCCTGCGGCAAAAGATGCTCTTTCTGACGTTCGATCTCTTTATCAAGAATATCGGCCATGAGTTTTGTCGCTTGGGGATCCTGGGGGTTTTGCTCAAGAGCTTCTTGGGCCGCACGACGGGCATTGTAATACTCGTGATTGTTGTAATACTTTTCTGCCTGGACGAGAGGCTTTTCTTTTTTCTTACCAAACCCGAGGAACGCTTCGGCAGTATGCGCCTGCCCCAAAATCATCGCTGTGAGAAGCATCATCATTATTAATCTCATAGTTTATAAAATGTAAATTACACTTTATACTTTGTAATCTATAACTTTCTGCGATTAAGTCAACCCCAAAAATAAAAGTATTTTAATAAACCACAACTAATAGGGTCTTCTAGAGTACAGAGATGCTATATATAGCTAGTTTATGGCTATTATTTTTCAGGAAATAAGCAGAAAAGACGATAATACCATCACGAGAAATTGTAGCGGAGGAAAGACCCGAAGGGAGAAACAATGACGCTTTACGAAAAATTGTTTGATTTAAAATACCGGCAAGGCATTCCGACCTATGAACTCGCGCAGCGCTTCCCCGAACACGTTGCCCGCGTCCATGAGGTCGCTTTGCTGGACATTCCTGAAAACACTTTAAAGGAATTGGTCCCGGAAAAGAAAATCCTGGAGCGCCTGATCAGCCTGAAAAAGCAGTTTCAAAGAATGTCTTGAGCGGAATAAGCCGGGAAAAGAACCTTCGCCTAAAATCGATCCTTGTCTTTGATTTCATTTCCTAACGCGTGGCAGGGGTTGTCCCATCCCGCCTTTGTAGCGGCGGGATGATAAATATTGGGACTACTTTTCGCTGAAAACGCCCATCTTGCGGAATTTCTGATAGCGCAACTCTGTCAGATCTTTTCGCGGGATCTTCTTCAATTCTTCCAATGCTTCGTTGACGGTCTTGCGGAGATTTTCTGCCGCTGCATTAAAATCACGGTGAGCGCCGCCCAGCGGCTCCGGGATCACGCCATCGATCACCCCAAGCCCCAGAAGATCCGGACCGGTTAATTTCAGAGCGTTCGCGGCATCCGGTGCCCGGGTCGGCTCTTTCCAAAGGATCGCAGCGCAACCTTCCGGAGAAATCACGGAGTAATAGGCGTTTTCCATAACAAAGATCCTGTCCCCGACCCCGATCCCTAAAGCGCCGCCACTGCCCCCTTCACCGATCACGACGCAAATAATAGGAACCTTAAGCTTCCCCATCGCCTTGAGATTGTAGGCGATCGCTTCGGCCTGGCCCCGCTCTTCGGCTCCAATACCCGGATAGGCGCCTGGGGTATCAATAAAACACAAGATCGGGACATTATGCTTCGCCGCAAGCTCCATGACGCGCATTGCCTTGCGGTAACCTTCGGGATGGGCGCTTCCAAAACTGCGCATCAGATTTTCTTTGGTATCGCGTCCTTTCTGATGGCCAATAATACAAATGGGGGCCTTCCCTTCCCATTTCGCGATCCCGGTGACAATAGCCCGGTCATCACTAAAGCGACGATCCCCGTGGATCTCGAGAAAATCTGTGGTCAAATAATTGACGTAGTCGAGGGTGTAGGGACGAAGAGGATGGCGTGCCACCTGCACGCGCTGCCAGGGCGTAAGGTTATCAAAAATATCCTGGATCGCTTTCTCGAGTTTTTTCTCGGCGCTTTGGATCTCGCCTGAAAGGTCGATGCCGTCGTGATTGATCTTGCGAAGCTCGTTAATCTTTCGTTCCATCTCCACGACAGGCCGCTCAAAGGAAAGGCAAGCGTCAAAAATATCTCGGGTGCCAAGCTTGATCTTGTCTTTGTCCGCCGTTGGCTCAACGGTTGCTTTGATACGAGATTTTTTCTTTTTTGTTTTTTTAGGCATGGGAGTGAGCGCTTCCTGAATTAATCCTGGATGGTGACTTTCGTGCCGACCGGCACCATGCTATAAAGCTCTTCGACCTCTTCATTCAACATGCGTATACAGCCCTCGGAGGCCTGGGTCCCGATGCTCTTGGGCTCGATCGTCCCGTGAATTCCATAGGATGGCTTGTCAAATCCCATCCAACGCGTCCCAAGGGCGTTCTCCGGGCTTCCCGGCGGGAGAATGGCCCCGGTCTTGAACCAGGTCGGGTGAACGAGTTTGTCCGTGATCTTGAATTCGCCCACCGGCGTACAGTTTTTCTTGCCGGTCGCCACGGAATATTTTTTCACCGCTTCGCCGTTCGAATAAAGGACTAGTGTGTTTTTGGATTTATCGATCTGGATCGAAAAAGGCGCTGTGTGGATCTTGAGCTTCATCTTGGTGTAGAGGTTATCGCTCTTGAGGTCGTTGATCTTCTTGATAAAATCCACGGTCGTATGATTTTTCCGCGCAAGCACATAAAGACTGTCACCGGGTTTCACCGTATAGGCGATGCTGTCCGCATCTATTTCTTTAGAAAACAGGGCCTTCCAGCGACGCTGCATCTCTGCCGGATTCAATGAAGAAGCTTCTTCCGTTTTCGCCCGGACATGATTCATTTCTTCTTCCGGAAGAACCGCAGAAGAAGTTTTTGC
>JBAYVF010000030.1:0-9151 GCA_041674705.1 Candidatus Omnitrophota bacterium | reverse complement strand
CGGGATCGAGATCAAGAAATGTCTCGATAAAGATTGTCTCGAAACAGTGCAGGGTTCTGCAGTCATTCCCGTGACCTCCGAATGGCAGACCGTGAGCGTTCCTCTCAATAAAATGACGGGGCTCATTGATTTTCAAAATCCCGAGGCCTGGAAAAATCCCCGGATCAGTTACAACAATTTAAACGAGCTCATTTTTATCTTTAACGACAAGTTCGTGACGAAAAAAACAGGCCGGATCTTTTTTGATAATATCCGTTTCGTGAGGACCGGAAGCCCGGGGCCGAGCGCCGTGGATCATCCGGAATATCAACTTCAGAAAACAACGATCCCGCATGGCACGCCCGAGTTTGCAAAATTTCTGGCCGGCCGTTTGCGTGGTTTCCCCAAGACGGTCAGTGTGAAAAAACAGTTCCCTCAGGATGACAAAGCATTCCTCAAAGAGGTGGCGCACGACACATGGCGATTTTTTGACGAGGTCACGGACGCAGAGAATGGCTTGCCGCTGGACAATATTCGTTTGGGTGAGAAAACGCCGCTGGGAGAGGGCGTGTGGATCGGGGATTACACCAACATCACGAATGTCGGCGTCTATCTGATGTCGGTCGTGAGCGCTTACGATATGGGGTTTATCGCAAAAGAAGACGCGGTTGCGCGCATTCAAAAAATACTTACGACGATGGAAAAACTCGAGTGCCATAAGAGCGGTTTTCCGTTCAACTATTACGATACGACGCTTCTGGTCCCGACGAGTTATTTCGTTTCTTTTGTGGATAGCGGCTGGCTTTATCTGGGTTATTACGTGGCGAAGAATGCTTTTCCCGGGGAGCTTTCAGAACAAGTCGGGAGGCTTCTGGCGCGGGCGAATTTCAAATTTTTCTATGATCCGATCGCAAACCAGATGTATCACGGCTATTACGACAACCTTGGGGTCTACACGGACTACCGGTACGGTGTTTTTTATGCCGAGCCGCGAGCTGCGATCTACATGGGCATTGCGCGCGGCGATATCCCCGAAAAAATTTGGTTTGAGGGCATGGTCCGGACGTTTCCGCTGAATTATAAATGGCAATCCCAGACGCCCAAGAACAGAACGGAACGGACCGTGCTGGGCTACACCTATGCCGGCGGGTATTACGAGTGGAAGGATCTCAAATACGTTCCCAGTTGGGGAGGCTCCGCCTTCGAAGCTCTCATGCCGACGGTCGTGTTGGAGGAAAAGAGGCTTGCGCCTGGGGGGGTAGGAAAGAACGATGCCGTTCACGCTCAGGGGCAGATGCGTTATGCTTTGGAGGAATTGGCTATGCCGGTCTGGGGCATGAGCCCGTCAGCGGATCCTAATGACAGCTATTCCGAATTTGGAGCGAAACCTTTCGGGATCAAAGGATACAAGCCCGGGGTCGTGACGCCGCACGCAAGTGCACTGGCGCTTGAGTTTATGCCGGTCGAGGTCGTCGAGAATCTTCGGAAGCTGATCGAACTCTATGACATCTACGGTGAGTATGGCTTTTATGACGCCGTGTCGGTCGCGGACGGAAAAGTCGCCCGGAAATATTATTCGCTCGATCAGGGCATGATCCTGATCGCTATCAATAATTACCTGCATGACGGCGCCATCCGGAAGCGCTTTCATTCCGATCCTGAGATGAAGAAGCGCGAAAATCTTTTGACGGCCGAAAAATTCTTTGAAGCGGCGGCCCTAGACACTTCGGCGGATTCAAAGTCATGACGTTTAAAGAAGATCCTTCCGGTATTTACCGCCTCGATTCTTTCGGAAAAGGAGCCGTTGCCGGTTTTCACTCCCGCATTTTCGATCATTCCAAGCGCGAGGCCTTCTTAAATGAGTTGGGCCTTTTTCCTGACAATCTTGTCATGGTCAAGCAGGTCCATGGAAGTACGATCGTGGTGGCTGAGCGCCCGGACCCGGAACTTTTGGAAACTCCCGCGGATGGGATCATCACCAAAACTCCGGGACTGGTGCTCGGGATACGCACTGCCGATTGTGTGCCCGTTTTTTTCTGGGATCCTGTCCAGAGGGTTGCGGGGATTGCGCATGGCGGATGGAAAGGCGTGAAGGAAGGGATCATCGCCCAAATGCTCAAGATCTTTGAGAAGCGATGCGGAACAAAAATGGGGGATTTGCGCGTGGCGATCGGGCCTTCGATCCGCAAATGTTGTTATGAGGTGGGGAAAGAGTTCCTGGGGCATTTCCCGGGTTTCTATCACAGGAAAGATGCCGCCAAAGGCAATCTGGATCTTGTGGGCGTGATCAAGAGCCGCCTTCTGAAACGGGGGATCTCCGAGAGTCATATTCATGATACGGGGCTTTGCACGGTCTGCGAGAACAAAAAGTTCTTTTCCTACCGCATGGAGAACCAGACTCCGGAGCGTATTCTTTCGGTCATTAGCATTGTCTGACCGCGGGGGCATGAGAATGACGTTTGCCCAAAAGTTCGCTTCATGTATAATGTCGCTCCTTTAGCATGGAAATGCTGACCTAATCTTAACGAGAGGAATTAAAATGCAAGCAAGAGACGCAAAAAAAGGCTCCATTGTTCTTCATCAGAATGAGATGCATATGGTGACCGAAGCCACCCACCGTACGCCCGGGAACTTGCGGGCTTTTTTTCAGATCACGCTGAAAAATCTTAAAAATGGTCGCATTGTTCAGACCCGGTTCGCTCCGGATGAGCCGCTTGAGAGGATCACTCTGGATCCGAAACAGTGCCAGTTTCTCTATAAGGATGTCCAGGGGTATCATTTCATGGACATGGAAAATTATAATTCGTTCATGCTGTCTGAAGAGATCCTGGGAGATAAAAAGTATTATTTGAAAGAAGGCATGGAGATCAAGATCGATTTCTATGAAGAAAAACCTATTTTCCCGGAGTTGCCGGGCATTGTGATTCTGAAGATCACCGAAGCACCTCCGGGGGTCCGAGGAGACTCGGTTTCCAATACGGTCAAGGTTGCTGTCTGCGAGACCGGTCTCAAATTGAGCGTTCCTCTTTTTATCGACGAGGGAACCGAGATCAAGGTCAATACTGAGACAGGCGAATACGTCGGACGAGCCTAAAAAACTGGGCAGTTAGTTCAGCTGGTTAGAATGTCCCCTTCACATGGGGAAGGTCACAGGTTCGAGTCCTGTACTGCCCAAGTCTTTATTTTTATTTAATTAAGGTGACTTGGACAGCCCCAATTTCAGATTCTCTGAAATTGATAAGTATTGGGACTGCCCAGTGTTTTATTAATCAAAAGAAACGGGTGCGCTGGACTGCCCGTTGGGTCCGCCATAAAGCGGCGGGGACTCGAAGGGAGCTCTGATTACAAGCATGACATGCGTCATGCTTGTAGAGCGGGTGGCCGTCCCAATTTACGATAAATGCTTTGAGGAGAATTGGGACTGCACTGATTTCCAATAAATTTAAATGGAGAATCAGGCGACCTGAGCGAAGCGAGGGCGCCGAGTCCTGTACTGCCCAAGTCTTTATTTTTATTTAATTAAGGTGACTTGGACAGCCCCAACTTCAGATTCTCTGAAATTGATAAGTATTGGGACTGCCCAGGTTTTTTAAAGTGGAGTTGATTTTTTTAGGGAAGATAGACAAGCTTGGAAAGGTGATATAAACTAACGCCATGAGCCTTCGAATTGAAAAACCTAAAACAACGAATTACTTGAAGCCCCTGATCGTCGTTCTCGTGATCGCGGCAGGCCTTATCCTCTGGTCCCGTTTTGCTCCCCGGCCTTACACACCCCTGGCGTTTGAGATCCTCGGATTTGAAGGGGATGCCCAGATTTATGACCTTAAGAGCCACTCCTGGCGCGCGCCTAAGCGTGGGGAGGAGTTTGCGACATCCCAGAAGTTGAAGACCGGGACGGACGGTCTGATCAATTTGCAGGTTGAAAATGAGATCCATCTGCGCTTGAAGGAGAATTCCGAAATCCTGAATGAAGAATCTCGCGTGGTGGGAAAACAGGAAGTTTATAAGCTTCGTTTGGCGCAGGGTGTTCTTTTGGGCGCAACGACGCGCCAATTTGAACGCAAGCAAAATGAAAATAAAGCCGTCCTGAAAATTCTGACCCGCGATTATATTGCGAACATCCACGGCGCTATTTTCCGTGTGCAGGCGTCCGCGCAGGAGGGCAAGGTGGGCGTTTTGCGTGGTTCCGTGGAGGTTTCAAAACCAGCGTTGTTTTTCCAATCCGGAGGTGTCCGCATTCGTGGGCTTGAAGAGACGAATGTTGTGGGAGGCGTTATCCAGCCGGCGACAAGGGTTACTCAGGACACTTGGGGCCTTATGAAGGAATCTTACGAGCTTCTCCAAAAATCGGCGGTCATGGAGGCCGAGCAGATCGATCTTTCCAAAATGGCTGGAAGTTTTTTTAATGTCGTTTTTGATCACGGAACTTTTTTTACGCCCAAAATGGGGTACTCGGGACGGGATTTTTTCAAAGACCCAGATTCGGGGGAGGTCTTTCTTGAGACCGAATACGATGTCTTCCCCGCGGGTTCATTCAGCGGCGTCTACATCAAGACGCGTGATTTTGATATTTCTAAGTATGCCGGTCTTTCTTTTGAGGTCCGGCGTAAGGCCGACGAGGGAGCTCCCGAGAGCTTTTTTATCGAGCTGAAATCCAAAGGCAATGTGGTCCGCCGCTATGCGCCGAGGACTTTCGAGAAGACGTGGAAGCCTGTGGAATTTGATTTTCGCGCCAAGAAGCCTCTCCTTGTAAACGAAGTCGTTTTTGTGTTTACGAATGCGAGAGTGGGAGAAGCTAAAAAAGGTATACTTGAATTTCGCAATCTTAAATTGATTCCTCTCCCGGAAGTTTCCACAATGGCGCCTCAAAATGCGGTGAAGGCCGCGGTGGCGACTCCGTCTCAGCCCGTGGCGAAACCGACGATCCCGTCATCCGTCGCGGCCCCAACTCCTGCGCCTGCCACAGGCAATTCCTTAACTGTCCCCAAAGAAGTTTCGCTGGAATAAGGTTTTCTGCTTCCAATTCTTTGTGGTTGACGGTACCCGTTCATGACGGCTATATTTTGCACTCATCTTGTCCATGCTGGGGTGGCGTTCTTCTGCGCCGCGTCTTTATGGTTGCGGCTACGAAGGAACTTTTAGTTAATTTTGTTTTTTAAATAAACTCCTTCGAAGCTCTGCCGATAAGGCTAGAGCGAAGTAGAGCTGGGGTGGCGAAACTGGCAGCCCTGATTTTTCATCAATAAAAAATGATGATGAAATCAGGACGGTGCCAACTTCAATAAAAATGTTTGAAAAATATATGCATCCGTGGCGAAACTGGCAGACGCGCTAGCTTCAGGAGCTAGTGGCCGCAAGGCCTTGTGGGTTCAAGTCCCTCCGGGTGCATAGATTTTTCAAATGGATGAGAGTTGGCCAGTCCCAATACTTATCAATTTTTGCGAAGCGGAAATTGGGGCAGTCCTTGTCAACCATTTATGTAATAAAGTTTAAGACAAGGACAGACGCGCTAGCTTCAGGAGCTAGTGGCCGCAAGGCCTTGGGGGTTCAAGTCCCCTCCTCAGCACCAAACCTCAATGGTTTGGTACCTTGTCGTCACGATTTAGTGAAATCGTGTACGAAAGGCATTTTTAAAGCACCTGAGTGTTACTTCCTATGAAAAAGAAAAAAGATCCGACTCCCACGACCAAGCCTGTCCGGAATGCGTTCGAGGTGATTTCCGAGAATCGGAAGGCTCACTATGACTATTTCATCCATGACCGGTATGAGGCAGGCGTGAGTCTTATGGGCCACGAGGTCAAATCCATCCGTGAACGGCGGGTGAATCTTAAAGATAGCTACGTGCGGATCATGAGGGAAGAAGCTTTTCTTTTGAATTGCCATATTTCTCCCTATTCAAGGATCCAGGGACATCAGGAGTTGGACCCGATCCGGACACGAAAACTTTTGCTCAAGCGTAGCGAGATCAATCGATTGATGGGGCAGGCGGGACGCAAGGGGGTTGCGATCGTGCCGCTCCGCATGTATTTTAAGAAGGGATTCGTGAAAGTCGAGATCGCCCTCGGTGAAGGCAAGAAACAATACGATAAGCGGGCGACTATCAAGCAGCGGATCCATACTCGCGAGACCCAATCCGCTATTAAGAAAGCTACGCGGCGCTAGGCCAGCGCGTGCCATAGGCCCCACGCTCTCCATTGAGCGCTCTTCTTATACGTGTTATACTTCTTTCGTAGTTCTGATCTTTAATATCGTCGATCCATGGGGGTGAATAGGTTCGACAAGGGGTACAGCATTTAAGGGAGCATGCAGAGGTTCGTCAGGTGCCTCTTTAAAAAACGTGGCAAAACACAAATGCTGAAAAAACCAGCTGGAACGAAAGGGCTGTTGGACCGGTAACGGTTCCGACGCCTTTCGCTCTTCCTTTCGCTGCTTAACTGCTAGCGAACGTCACAGGACCGATACCTGCTAAGTTCTGCTGACGAAAAAGCAGGTTGCTCTTTGAGCGCCGTCGCCGCGTTCAGGGAAAAGATCTAGGCGGATCGTCCTTCAGGATCTCGTTTGCAGAGGCCTGGGGGATTAAATTGATTGCAAACTGAGCATGGAGACCCCTTAATGACGAATCCTTTGGACGAGGGTGCAATTCCCTCCACCTCCATTCTTCTTCGCTCTGTCCGCATTCGCGGCAGAGCTTCGAAGGAACGGGCTCTTTAATAAAGGCGAAGAAGAATGTTCCTGTATTGGTTTTGGCGATGAAAAACTCGCTCATGCTTTTGAAGGATATCTGAAAACAGGCTCTGGATTTGCTTTTCTAAAAAAGCGACTGCTTCCGAAATACTGCGATTTTTAATCAAGCCCTCCGTTTGGTTCGAGGGCTTTTTCTTTAAGGGTGAAATATGGCGGGACAGCAAAAAGATTACTATAAAGCGCTTGGTGTTTCCGAATCTATTTCCGCGGACGAGCTTAAGAAAGTTTATCGCAAGCTTGCCGTGAAGTACCATCCGGACAAAAATCCTACGAATGCCAAACAGGCTGAGGCGAAATTCAAAGAGATCTCGGAAGCCTATTATGTCTTAAGCGATGAGAAGCGACGCGCTCAATATGACCAGATGCGCAAGTACGGCGGTGCTCAGGCGAGTAATTTTGCCGGAGCTCAGGGGTTCAACTTTGAGGATCTCTTGCGGCAGTATTCTTCGGGAGGCCGCGCTCGCGGGGGTGGCCGCTATTCTGCATTTTCGGATATTTTTGGCGATCTTTTTTCAGGCGGTGGGGGAGGCGGAGGGAGCCATTTTCGCGTTTATTCTTCCGGATCGCCCGGCCAAGGTCTTTATGAGGATGAAGATGAATACGGACAGATGCCGCGACAAGCCGCTCAGGAATCCGCCGATGTGGTCGTGAATCTGAAAATTTCAAAGAAAAAAGCCAAGGAAGGCGGGAGCGTGATGTTCAAGACGCCGGAAGGGCAGACGATTTCGGTGAAGATTCCGGCCAATACCCGCGAGGGACAGAAACTCCGGCTGGCGCGCCAGGGAAGGGATTGTCCCGCTTGTCATCATCCCGGAGATTTGATCCTCCAGATCCGGATCGGTGATTGATGCAGGACTTCTTCAAGAGGCATGAACCTTACCAGACCGGGAATCCCAAGCTGGACCAGCTTGTTCACGAATTGATCCATCAGGCGGGACCGGGCATCAACGCAGATCTTGCGGAAGAGCTGATCGTGACTGCGCTGAAGGCCCACACGGACAAGCTTGATCGTGGGGACATGAAGATGCTTAATGTGGCCATGAAAGAACTGCGCCACAGCCTCAAGGTCTTTGAGCCCTATCGTGCGATCCGCAAAGTGACGGTCTTTGGTTCTGCGCGAACCCCCCGGAATTCTCCGGACTATCAGGTAGCAGAGAAATTTGCCAAGGCGATCGTCCAAAAAGGGTGGATGGTGATTACCGGAGCGGCTTCGGGGATCATGCAAGCCGGCAATGAAGGCGCAGGGCATAAAAAAAGTTTTGGCATGAACATCCAGCTTCCGTTTGAACAAGAAGCGAATCCCGTGATGCTCCAGGACCCGAAACTTGTGACCTTCAAGTATTTCTTCACGCGAAAACTCATGTTCCTCAGGGAATCCCACGCGACAGTCCTGTGCCCGGGAGGATTCGGGACTCATGATGAAGGTTTTGAAACGCTCACGCTGGTCCAGACCGGGAAGACGGACCCCCGTCCGATCGTTTGTTTGGACGCGCCGGGTTCTGATTATTGGGATGATTTCTTCGATTTTCTTAAAAAGCAGCTGCTCAAACAAAACATGATCCATGAGGAAGATATCGAGCTGATGTATGCGACTCATGATCCTTTGGCGGCGGCAACCTATGTGTCTGACTTTTATAAAATGTATCACTCCATGCGTTATATCCGGGATCTTTTGGTTATGCGCATCGAAAAACCCCTCAGCGAAGAACAGCTGGAGCAGCTGAATCAGGAATTCAAACATCTTCTCAAAAAAGGGAAGTTCACCCAGTCGCTTAAGCCGTTCGAAGAGGAGCGTGGTGTGCCGTACACATTCCATCTGACGCGGCTTTCGTTCTATTTCAAAAAAGATATTTTTGCCAATCTCAACAAGCTGATCCACCGGATCAACGAATTTGCGGGCCATTAGCTCAGTGGGTTACCTGCCGCGGCAGGTCCTTTACACGGAGAGGGTCAGTCCTTGTCAGCCCTCTTGGAAATAAAATAAAGACAAGGACAGAAGCATCAAGTTTCTGCCGAAGCCGTGCCGGCTCATTGGAAGCTGGCGCAGATGGTAAAGCTTGTAATTCCGTGGGCAATTAGCTCAGTTGGTTAGAGCATCTCCTTTACACGGAGAGGGTCAGAGGTTCGAATCCTCTATTGCCCACGGAATTGCAGGCTTGTTGGCTAGCACTTGCTCCGATGAGCAAGTGCGGCAATAGCGATGACCAAAGAAGTCATCGTCTCTGCCGAGCATCTCTTTACACGGAGAGTGCCATGGGTTCTCCGCCAAACAGCGCGGCGGACCTGTCCGCAAAGCGCTGTCGGACGGACCCGCCAGCGCCTTGTGGCGGGGAATCCCTCATCGCCCAGGTTTGTTCGATTTATTCGAATTATCACTTGAGATAGTTGGCTTCTCCTTATAGAATACCGCTCTTCGTAGGACGCAAGT
>JBAYVF010000029.1:0-10368 GCA_041674705.1 Candidatus Omnitrophota bacterium | reverse complement strand
TGGCTACGGCATAAACCGTCACAGCCACATAACCTGAAGTTCCTACAACCCCAAAAAGCAAACACAGTTTGGGGCTGAGGCGAAGCACATTGGCCGCAGCAAACACCCCATAAAGAAGTATCGCCGGCGCGGCAATCGCTTCGAGGGGATTGATCGGCGCAAGTTTGACCAGGCAGAAAACTGCAGCCGTTGGCAGTGAAGATTCGACTATGACGCTAAAAATCCATACCCAGGACGGCAAAAGCCGTTTGTCACGATCGGCGCGCCGGACGGCAAACAAGAAACACGCCACATAACACGTCACGAGCGTGAGGACTTCCAACGCGAGCGTGAACGCTTTCCCCTGAATCATAATTCCGCCAGCCATATGCCGCGCGAGTGTCTGAAGAATCATCACCCCCACAATCCCAAACAAAAGAAAAAGCCGTTTGATCTCGCTCTTTTGCGAGGCTAGGCGGAACGCTTGAAGATCGACTGCTACGGACGTCATTGATCTACTCTCTTTCTTTGTGTTTTGGTCTCTCATTGACAATGATTATACCCTTAGACGCCAATTCGGTCGCGCCAAAACCCCCAATAAAACCGCGATTCACTGTGACGCTCTGTCCGCAAACTTCAGATGCGGCATGAACGATCTGGTTCAACGGAAAAAAGCAATGTGTATGATAAAAAAAAGCGGTAAAAGAACAATGCCGGACCAGAAAAGATAGCCAAAGAAGCTCGGCATTTTCCAACCTTTATGCGTCGCAATGCTACGAACCATAAAGTTCGGAGCATTTCCGATGTAGGTTGCCGCTCCAAAAAAAACCGCTCCAGTGCTGATCGCCGCAAGGATACCTTCCGGCACATTCACATAGGGTCCGCCCAGTCCTAGTCCCTGGGCCAAGGTCACAAAGGTCAGATACGTCGGCGCATTATCCAGGAACATCGAGAACAGACCCGTCGCCCAAAAGAATTGCCACGGAAATTGGAATCCCAACTCATTGCCCTTCAGATAAAGGATCTCAAGCGCCGGTTCCATAGTGATAAAAATACCCAGGAAAAGAATCGCCACCTCCAAGATCGGATAAAAATCAAAACCGTTCGCCTCATGATAACTCTTGGGCGTGATCCTTAACGAGATCAGCGCCGCGGCGATCATAAAGACTTCTCTGAGAGGCGACGGAAGGAATACGGCCACGAGTATGCCTGCGAGGCAAAAAAGGTTCCTCTTTCCTTTCAAAATCACCGGTTTATCAGAGCCCGCTTTCTGCTGCTGTCGTTCCGGTTCTTTGTCAAAGGCCCGTGCATCGATCAGGCAAAAGACACCGAGCAAAGAGATGAGGGCTACAGCCCAGATGGGAAAGAGTTTCAAGGTCCAAAAGAATGGAACACCCAACAAATACCCGAGAAAGAGAGGCGGATCTCCGAGCGGCGTCAGCAAACCCCCGATATTGCTAACAATGATGATAAAGAATACTGGAAGATGAATATGATGTTTGCGGTAACCATTGGCATCAAGAAAGGGACGAATCAAGACCATGCTCGCCCCCGTGGTCCCTATCAGATTGGCAAGCACAGCCCCTAGCGCAAGCATACCCATATTTGCAATGGGCGTGCTCATCAGATCACCTGCCAACCGTATCCCCCCGGAAACGATGAAAAGCGAACCGAGAAGAATCACGAACGAAAGGTAATGCTCAAGTCCGGTAACAAGAAGATGGGGGTTATGAACGAGGCACAGGTAGATAACGGGGAGGGAGAAAAATGAGGCGACAAGCGCCTGATTTCTCAAGGGATGCCAGAATCTATGAGCAACCAGCGGAAGAATGGCGATCGAAAGCAGCAGCCCGATAAAAGGGACCGTCATCCAAAATTCGGGAAGCCAATCATGATGTGCCATTGATAGGAACCTGGTCAGCCTTGTTTTTTCTTTTTGGCACTTAAGACCTTTGAGTAGGCAAAGATCATCAAACTAATGATCGCGCACCAACTGCAAGTCAAAAAAATCCAACCCGACAATTTCATGATGGCTCCTTAATGAGATTGATCTCTCGTGAGACCGACAATGCACTCGTAGATCTTTTTTCGTCTCAGCTTTCTTGCTGTCACCGTCACATCGCCCAGTCGCGCAACCTCCCCGGGTTCAGGTGACCGGCCCAGCTTTTGATTGACCCATTCCGCAAGCGTCTGCGCCCCAGCTGTTGCCGGTTGCAACTCAAGCTCCAAACCTAGTGTTGAAATTACAAGGCTCATAGGAACACCGCCCCCCATGATCCAAGATGAACCAAAAGGATGAACATGGCCCGGAAGACGGTCGTATTCGTCCTCAATATCTCCCACCAGTTCTTCGATCAGATCCTCCAGGGCGATCAGCCCGACGACCCTCGCATCTTCATCGCGAACCAAAGTAATATGGGTCTTATCATGGATCAGCTGACTCAATACATCCGAAAGCCGTGAGTTTCTGTTCACGGACGGAATAGGTCTTGTGATTCCGCGAATGTCGGGACTGCCGGGATTCACCTTCAGCGCATTGATGATATCTTTAAAATTCACATAACCCATGATCGTCTGCGGATCCTTCTCGCGTTCACAGACCGGGTAACGTGTATGCATATCTAGGTGAGCTTTGATAAAGGCATCCGAAAGATTGTCCGTGACCGGGATCATAACGATATCGGAAACAGGCAACATGATACCGGAAACGATCCTCCGGGAAAATTCAGCCGCAGATAAAACGATCTTTTCTTCCGCGGCTCCGATCACCCGCGAAGTTCGTGCCAGCGCAACAGCGGATCTCAGCTCGTGAAGTCCCTGCTGTTCCTCGGTCGGCCCGTCTTGCCGCAACTTCCCCGCACTTAATCTCATGACTCTTTTAACAGTCCCCTCGAAAAAGAAAACGATGGGATTCGTAATGTGGGCAATTACTTTCATGGTTGGCGAAAGCGAGAGAAAGACCCACTCCTTGTTCTGCAAGGCAAACATCTTGGGAACAAGCTCGGCGAAAATGATCGTAAAAGCGCTTAGCGGGATCACCAGACATATGACCGCGAGAACTTCGGCGAAATAACCTGGGATCCGAAGAGTCTCCGTCAGAAATGGTGTAAAAAATTCCTGCATCCCAGCTCCACCGGTTGCCGCTGCCAAGGCCCCAGCAAAGGTTATCCCCAGTTGCACGACAGCAAGGCTTGCTTCCATGCGGTCTTTCATGTAAGCCGCTTGTTCAGCTCCTTTTTTCTTTTGCTGGCATAGTGCAGCAAGCCTTGCCTTCGAAATCGACGCAAGAGCCATTTCATAGGATGCAAAAATGGCATTCACTATCAACATTAACGCAATAATGATAAGTTCGAAACCAAAAGTCATTCGGACACAACCTCTTTTTTGAAGTTTTACAGAATTATTATCTTACGAAGGATTTGTTTTTGTCTTCATCAACCGGAACCAGTAAAAGCTATGCGGTCCGAGGGTCAAAAAATATGGGAGTTCACCGATCTTGGGGAATTTGACGTTGCCCCAGAGTTCAAGAGGCTCCCATCCGTTATATTGTTTCAGGTCCAATTCAACGGGCTGCACATACCGCGAGAGATTATTCACGATAAGAAGTGTCTCGTCCTCATAGGCGCGAATGTAAGCCAGGATCTTCTGATTTTGATGCTGGAGAAATTCGATCGTCCCGCGGCCAAATGCTTTAAGGCTTTTCCGAACACGGATCATACGCTTTGTCCAGTTGAGAAAAGACGATTGGGTCATGCTTTGAGCTTCAACATTGATGGCCTGGTAGCCATAGACAGGATCAATGATCACCGGAGAATAAAGTTTTTCAGGATCTACTGTCGAAAAACCCGCATTCTTGTTCCCGTTCCACTGCATGGGTGTCCGGACACCATCCCGATCACCAAGATGAATATTGTCCCCCATGCCGATCTCATCACCATAGTAAATAACCGGCGTCCCGGGGAGGCTAAATAAGAGACTGTTGAGAAGCTCCATTTGACGCCGGCCATTATTCATAAGAGGCGCAAGCCGACGCCGAATCCCCAAATTCAATCTAGCCTTGGGGTCCGCCGCATATTCACGGTACATATAATCCCGCTCTTCCTGTGTCACCATCTCAAGCGTTAGTTCATCATGGTTGCGGAGGAAAAGCGCCCACTGGCAATTCTCAGGGATCTGGGGGGTCTGTTTCATGATCTCAAGGATCGGTGTGTTGTCTTCTTTACGAATCGCCATGAAAATCCGAGGCATGAGCGGAAAATGAAACGCCATGTGGCATTCATCTCCATCTCCAAAATAAGGCCGCACGTCCGCAGGCCACTGATTCGCCTCTCCAAGCAGAACCTTGTCCTTAAAAGATTTATCTAATTGAGCCCGTAAACTTTTGAGATAGGTGTGCGTTTCTGGAAGATTTTCGCAATTCGTTCCTTCTCGTTCAAAAAGATAAGGCACGGCGTCCAGACGGAAACCATCGATACCCATCTTCAGCCAAAAGAACAGCACGTCGTGCATAGCTTTTTGCACTTGGGGATTATTGTAATTGAGATCCGGTTGGTGGCTGAAAAAACGGTGCCAGTAGTATTGCCCTGAGACGGGATCATAGGTCCAATTGGATTTTTCCGAGTCTGAAAAAATAATTCTGGCGTCCTTATATTGCTCAGGATGATCGCTCCAGACATAAAAATCCCGCTTCGAAGATGTCCTGGAAGAGCGGGCTTCAAGAAACCATGGGTGCACATCCGATGTATGATTCATCACAAGCTCGATAAGAACCTTGATCCCGCGGCGGTGAGCTTCCTTAACAAAGTCCTGAAAGTCCTCCGTCGTGCCGTATTCGGAAGCGATCTCTTCGTAATAGGCAATGTCATATCCATCGTCCTTCATGGGAGATTTGTAGAACGGGAGGAGCCAAATACAGTTGATGCCGAGGTCCTGGAGATAATCCAGTTTCTGGGTCAGACCGGAAAAGTCACCATAACCATTTTGATTGCTGTCAAAGAAGGTTTTGACATGCAGCTCGTAGATAATGGCATCCTTGTACCACAGGTTATCTTTGGACATTATCGGAAAATATCCTTTTTCTCGCTTCGATCAATTGCTTCAAGAAAACGGCAACTTCGGCTGGGGATCTCAGCCAGTAACGTGCGGCAGTACGGAAGTTGTATCCCACCCTGATAGAAAAATCCGACCTTTTTAAAGTTTTAAAAGCATCTTCATCCGTCACATCGTCCCCGAGATAGACTATCGCTGAGTTCTTTCCCTGCGCTTTGGGAACCGACCCGGAAAGCAATCCGACAGCACACCCTTTGTCCGAGCAACCGTAGGCCGGACGCACTTCCCATACCTTCTTGCCTGGCTTGATCCGGAAAAATATTTTCGCCGAGAAATCATCCCATGCTTTGTTAAAGATCCGGCGAGCTTTGGGGATATTTTTAGAGGCCACGTTCCGGTAATGCACGCTGAGACTATAGGTTTTATCTTCCACTAAAATGCCCGGAATGTTCTTCAGGGAACGTTTAAGGTCTTCCGTGAGCTGCGAAATAAATTCCCGGAATTTGACGGCATACGGATCCAAACTGACCACGCTTCGGATCTTCCTTTCCAGGCCGTGGTTCCCCACATAATCCAAGCTATCGATCCCGACCAATCTCTCGACATCGTTTAACGAACGCCCGCTAAGGATCGCTGCCCTGATCCCCGGCATTTCGGAAAGGACGCCGAGCGTTGCCCTCACGCCTGAAGCCAGCTTTGCCTGGGATGGTCGGCTCACGATGGGAGTTAATGTCCCGTCATAGTCCAAAACAATACATAAATTCCTGATTCCCGCTATTTGCTTGATAAGAGACGGATCGATTTTTTGGGGTCTCATAAATACCTCAGAAGGACTTCACAAGCTCGGTGATCATGTCAGCAGCCCACCGGTAGATGTTATACTCCCGAACGATCTGCCGCATCTTCCGCATCCGCTCTTTCTTTTCCTCGGGAAGCATCGTCAGCGCCTGATGAATCGCTTCCGCCGTCCCTTCAATGTCATAGGGATTGATCAAAAGAGAACTCGTAAATTCGTGACTTGCTCCCGTGAATCGGCTCAGGATCAAGACGCCGTCCTCATCCTCCCGCGCGGATACAAACTCTTTGGCGACAAGATTCATCCCGTCATGAAGTGAACTCACCAGACAGAAATCCGCGAGACGGTAGTAATCGAATATTTTCTTCTGATCATGATGATCTTCCAGAAAAAGAATGGGCTTGTAGCTGCCTTTCTGAAAGCGAAGATTAATCTTTTCAACCAGCTTTTCGACCTCTTTTAAATGATTCTGATAGCTTTCGATCAGGGTCCTGGAAGGAGCTCCAAGCTCGATAAAAACGAGCTCTCCCTGGAGATGCGGGTATTTTTCGAGGACTCGCTCGATTGCGCGAAAGCGTTCCAAAAGACCCTTGGTGTAATCGATACGGTCCACTCCAAGCCCGATCTTCTTACCCTTTAACCCGTAAGTCTCCCGAATCTTTTCAAGAGGATCTTTCTTGGATTCCTGAACCGCGACATTGGGAACGCCTGAGATACTGATCGGAAACGGGCGCACGGAACTCGTTTTCCCGCCGCGAGTGACCTCGAAATTCGCCCAATTGATCTTGCACTCAAGAGTGTGATCAACGGTATCGAGGAAATTATTGCAATGGAACTGCGTGTGGAAACCAATAATATCGCTCCCGAGCATCCCTTCCAGGATCTCCTCCTGCCATGGACAGATCCCAAAGGCTTCCGCGTTAGGCCAGGGGATATGCCAGAAGATCGCGATCTTCGCATCGGGTCTTCGTTCTTTGATCATCTTGGGAAGTAGCGCGAAATGATAATCTTGTATAAGGATCATAGGGGGATCATCCCCCAACTCCTCAAGAAGTGAGTCCGCAAATTTTTGGTTTACTTCTTTATAACAATTCCAATCCTCAATCCTAAAGATTGGCCTCACATGGCTGATATGGCAAAGCGGCCAAAGACCTTCGTTAGAAAAACCGTAGTAATACCCCTTCTCTTCTTCTTCCGAAAGCCACATGCGCTTCAAAGTAAAAGAAGGCTTCCAGGGCGGAACCCTCACTTTGTTCTCTTTGTCGACCACTTCCCGATCCGCATCGCCGGCCCCGTGCGCTATCCAAAGACCACCCGTTGCCTGCAAGACAGGGTCAAGCGCCGTCACCACACCGCTCGCAGGCGTAATGCATTCAATCTCATTCCCCTTTTTACGATGGATATAAGGCTCACGATTGGAAACCACGTAAAGCTGCTTACCTCGAAGGCGCGTCTTCAGATAATCTTTCAGCCGCTCCTTCGTCCAGACAGTCCCCTCGGCATTCACCGTCCGCGATTGCTCTACCAGGTCAAACCGAGCCGCTTTGAGAGTGGCCGCCATGTGGCTAACGCCAGAAAGAAGTTTTTCTATATCGCCCTGCTCCTTGGGTTCCGCTTTCGGGTCTACTCCGAGGGCTTTTTGAACCATAAGCCCAATGCGAGCGATCGGACCTGTTACGCTCCAGCGGATCACGATAAGTGAAATGATCGAGAGGATCGCCGCCAAGATTGAAAACGTTAGAGCTGAACTTTTCCAGAACTCTTTGATCTGGGTCACAATATAACCGCGATCGTGAATAAGACCTAAGGCGCCCACCACCTTATCCTCTTTCATCAAAGGAACGGCATGGTAGTTAACCTTCCTCCCCATCCATCGGCTATTCATATCAACCGGCGCATTCTCTTCCATCGCCTTCAATGATTCTTTCTTGAAAAGATCTCCCTTAGCCAACTCGGAAGGAAAGGCGATCCGCGGCCCTTCCTTCATATCCACAACAAGACCCACTAGTCTTTTGTGCCCCTGGTATTTCTCGATGAATTTCTGAACCCGGTCGGGTTGATCGGTTCTTTCAAGAAAAGATTCGACCGCCTCTTTGAAAGTTTTGGCGAGAACGGTAGTGCGAAGCCTCAGCTCTTCATTCAGGCGTTTTTCTTCGTTCTTTGCCTGAAAATAGGAAAAGCCCACAACCACAAGGGTCGTGGCGATCAAAAGCGATATAATAAGCCTGAGCGTTATTTTCATATTTTCCTTTCGATTACTTACCCCGCCTCTGCGCGAGAGCCTCTTTCATGTCCGTGTTCTTAGGATCACCCCAATAAAGCGTCCGATGCGGAAATGGGATCTCGATCCCAAGCTCATCAAAACGATTCTTGAGCCGGCGACGATACTCACGGGCAACTTCCCATTGCTTGATGGGTAAGGTTTTCATGCGACATTTAATGATCACGGCAGAATCGATAAAAGCATCGACCCCAAGCATTTCCATATCCTCCAGAATCAATTTTCCAAAATAGGTATCCTGCCGTATTTCCTTGCCAATATCCTTCATGACACGCATGACATCATCCACGTTCTCTTTGTACGCAACCCCGATATCAAAAAGAGCTTGGGAATACCCTTTGGTAAAATTAACAACGGCCTTGATCTCGCCGTTGGGGATATAGATCACCCGTCCCTCCAAGTCCCTCAGCATGGTATGTCTCAGGTTGAGGCCCTCTACCAGTCCACCGAACTCTCCGATCTTCACAACATCATTGATGCGGTATTGCCCCTCCATCAGGATAAAAACTCCATTGATAACGTCTCGGATCAGGTATTGTCCCCCGAAACCAAATGCCAGTCCGACAATCCCGGCCCCCGCAAGCAGCGGAGCAACATTGATCCCGAAATTTTCGAGCAGCATATAAAGGCCGAACACGGCTATGGCAACTGTGCCGAGCCACTTTATGAGGTGGGAGAACGTTTTTAATCTTAGTGTAGTTTCGTCCTCACGGATGGCTGCTTTTTGAGATAAATGATCCTCGAATTTCTTTAGACCATACTTAAGGCCGCGGAACAAGAGCCAGGAGAGGCACAGAATAAGCAGGGTCTTGGCGATCAATACTACCCATGGCGCTCCGACAATGCTTTTCCAGTCAAACGCATTTGAATCCATATCTCCCCCTCAACTCAATTCTTACTTTTTTCTTGATTGAAACCAGATAACCACAATAAAAACCACCACACCGATCAAAACCAAGTAAACCGGCCCATCCTTCAATATCCACTCCTTTGTAGTCCTCCTTTTATGTTGTTACCTCCTATGCTAATACCCAGTAGTGCCCCCCCACTACGGCTTGGGTTTGTTCTTCTTGTCATCCATTCTTGATTTGATTGCCACATATACAAAAAAGCCCACTATGGCAGCAACTCCTAAATAAACTACCAAATCACCTAGCCATTTCATATCAGTCTCCTTTACGTGAAAACAAAAAAGCCGCCACCTGACGGTTAAACGTCAGATGGCGGCCCGACCATCAATCCTGCTCCTCTTGGAGAAACCCCCAAGACCCCTTTTTATGATTCTGTTTTGATATTTTCCTCTGTTACATCATGAAGGTCAAGCGCTATCGGGAGTATCTCTTATATCAAATGACGCTTTTTTATGACAAAAGCGGCATAGGCCTAATTCCGAGCGCACTTTAGTGAGTCTGCTTCTAGCTTGGAAAGTTCCACATGGCTTCCACATGGATGGTTTTTTGTAGGAAAAGAAAAAACCCGCCACCCCCACAACTTATGTGAGAGTGACGGGTTAGAAGAAATCGGGGTGACAGGAACGACGCGGACACGAATTTCTCTAAGGAGTGCCGACGTCGCACTTGCACACGAGTGCAAGTGTTGAACAGCTTTAAAAAATCGCCCTAATGCAAAAAACGCATTAGGACAGATACTTTTACTTGTTCCCTAAATGAACGAGGCCTTCTAAAAGAAGGCCTCATCATCAAACACAGTAAAAGTATCGGGGTGACAGGAATTGAACCTGCGACATCTTGCTCCCAAAGCAAGCGCTCTAGCCCCTGAGCTACACCCCGAAAAATTGGCTCTGCTATAAATAAAACCCGCAGGGTTTCCTTAATTCGAAAGAAGCAAATTTTTCGCCCCAGGAACACGTCGGCTGTTTCGGCGTGTGACGCGGGACTTCCATAAATAATTCTAAACCAGTGCACCCCGAAACAGGCCTAATTCTAAGGCAAGAGGAATAAAGAAAAAAGGTCTTTATTAGTAGAGCCTTCGACTTCGTGCTTACGGCACGTCGCTCAGTACTTGTTTTTATTAAAATACTTATGGATAACAAGTACAGTCCTGGCCACCATTAATTAAAAAATAATAAAGGCCAGGACAGGATAAGTGGGGCGATAAATCCTTGCCCCCTTAAAAAATCGACCGCTCTTTGTAGACGCTCAGGACGAGCCCCAGGCACAGGCAGGTCATGATAAAGGAAGACCCTCCGTAGCTGACCAGAGGAAGCGGCACCCCCGCGATCGGCATGAGGCCAATCGTCATT
>JBAYVF010000028.1:0-10465 GCA_041674705.1 Candidatus Omnitrophota bacterium | reverse complement strand
GTTTTTCTTTATAAGGGCGGCATTTCGGAGTTTATTCAATATCTCAATCGCTCGAAGAACCCTCTCCATAAGAAGATCTTTTACGTGGACAACACGAAAGACGATGTCGAGGTCGAGGCGGCCTTCCAGTACAACGACAGCTACGGCGAGGACGTCTTCTCGTTCGCGAATAACATCAATACGATCGAGGGCGGCACGCACATGAGCGGATTTAAAACCGCTATGACGCGAGCCGTCAACCAGTATGCCAAAGGGAAAAACCTCCTCAAAGACATCGAAAGCGGGCTGAGCGGCACCGATCTGAATGAGGGGCTTGCGGCTGTGATCAGCGTCAAAGTTCCGCGCCCGCAATTTGAAGGCCAGACCAAGACGAAGCTGGGCAACGGGGAAGTGGAAGGTATTGTTTATTCGGTGATCTATGAGGGCTTGAGCGCTTTCTTCGAAGAAAATCCTCCGATCGCGAACAAGATCGTCGAAAAAGCGGCGCTCGCTTATCGCGCCCGCGAGGCTGCGAGAAAAGCGCGGGAGCTGACGCGGCGCAAAGGAGCTCTTGAATCAGCGTCCTTGCCCGGAAAGCTCGCGGATTGTTCCGACGAAGATCCGGCCAACACCGAAATGTATCTCGTCGAGGGAGATTCGGCCGGCGGCTCGGCCAAGCAAGGGCGGGACCGGAGATTTCAAGCCATCCTTCCTCTCAAGGGGAAGATCCTCAACGTGGAAAAAGCCCGCATCGACAAGATTCTTTCCAACGAGGAGATCCGGACCATCATTACAGCGATCGGGGCGGGCATCGACGAAGAGTTCAACATCGAAAAACTCCGGTATCACAAAATTATCCTCATGTGCGACGCCGACGTTGACGGAAGCCACATTCGCACGCTGATCCTCACTTTTTTTTACCGCAAGATGAAAAAGCTGCTCGAGAACGGGCACATCTACATCGCCCAGCCGCCGCTTTTCAAAATGAAGCGCGGCAAAGAAGAGCAGTACGTTCAAACCGAAGAACAGATGAACGGCATGTTGCTGGATTTCGGGCTGCAAGGGGTCTCGCTCAAAAAGACCGGCACCAAAGGAAAGATCGAAGGCAAAGAGCTCCGGGACCTGATGGAGCTGGTGCAGGCCATGGAAGATCTCGAGCGGTCGCTCGCGCGCAAAGGCATTTTGTGGCACAGGTTCCTGGAAGCCCAGGACAAGAAAAAAGGGTTCCCTCAATATCTTGTGCGACTTCTCGCCAAGAACGAAGAGACCTTCCTTTACTCGGAAAAAGAGGTCGAAGATCACGTGAAAGAGCTCGAAAAGAAAAGAGCCCTTGAGATCAAAGCGGAAGAAAAAGCGGAGCTCGCGGAAGCGAAAGCCCGCGGCGAAAAAAAGACGGAAGAAAAGAAAACCGCCAAAAAAGGAAAGAAGGATGAAGGGGAAGCCCCGGAAGAGCCGGAGGTCCTGCCTCCCATGCACGACCTTGTCGAGATCTTCGAGGCAAAAGAGTTTGAAAAAGCAAAGAAGAGGCTCGAGAAATATGACCTGAACTTCGAAGATTTTGAATCCGTAGAAGACGTGCGCTTCGAGCTTTCCCTGGAAAAGGAAAAAAGAGAAGCGAAGGCGTTGCGCGATGTCTTGGCTCAAATTAAAGCCAACGGGAAAGAAGGCATGACGCTCCAGAGATACAAAGGTCTGGGGGAAATGAATCCGGAGCAGCTGTGGGACACCACGATGAATCCCGAGACGCGGACCGTTCTCAAGGTTACATTGGATGACGCTGTCGAAGCCGATGAGATCTTTTCGGTCCTGATGGGCGACGCCGTGGAACCCCGGCGCGCGTTTATCGAGCGGCACGCAAAAGCCGTGCGGAACCTCGACGTTTAAAAGAGAAAAAGGAAAGCTATCATGGCAGAGCCGCAAAAAAACTTATACGCAATGAATGAAAAGATCATTCTCCGCCCCATCGAAGAGGAGATGAAGGATTCTTACATCGACTACGCGATGTCGGTCATCGTCGGCCGCGCGCTTCCGGATGTCCGCGACGGATTGAAGCCGGTGCACCGGCGCATTTTGTTCGCCATGAACGATCTTGGGATCACGCACAGCAAGGCCTATAAGAAATCCGCCCGTATCGTCGGAGAAGTGCTTGGTAAATATCATCCGCACGGCGACACCGCGGTTTATGATTCCATGGTCCGTATGGCGCAGGACTTTTCCCTTCGCTACCCCTTGGTCGAAGGCCAGGGAAACTTCGGCTCCATTGACGGCGATAGCGCCGCGGCCATGCGTTACACGGAGGCCCGGCTTTCGGCAATCAGCAACGAACTTTTAACAGATATCGATAAAAACACGGTCGATTTCGTCCCGAACTTTGACGAATCCTTGGTCGAGCCCTCGCTTCTGCCTTCCAAGCTTCCCACGCTGCTGGTCAACGGTTCCACCGGCATCGCGGTCGGCATGGCGACCAACATTCCGCCGCACAACTTGACCGAGATTTCAAAGGCGATCATTGCGACGATCGACAATCCCGACGTAACCGGCAAAGAGCTCGCAAAAATTGTGACGGGACCGGATTTTCCCACCGCGGGACTGATCGTCGGCCGGGAAGGGATCAAGAGGGCTTATGAGACCGGGCGCGGGCAAATTGTCATGCGCGCCAAAGCGGCGATCGAAACCGGGCGCAGCAAAAAAGACGCGATCATCATTACCGAGATCCCGTATCAGGTGAACAAAACAAATTTGATCGAATCGATCGTGCGGTTGGTGGAAGACAAAAAGATCGAAGGCGTTTCCGACCTCCGCGATGAATCGGACCGGGACGGCATGCGCGTCGTGATCGAGCTCAAGAAAGACGCCATCCCCCAGGTGATCTTGAACAATCTTTACAAACACACCCAGCTGCAATCCTCCTTCGGCGTTATCATGCTTGCCCTGGTCGACGGCCAGCCGCGCGTTCTTACACTGAAACAAATGATCGAGCATTTTGTCGATTTCCGCGTCACGGTCATCATGCGGCGGACACGGTTTGAGCTGGATAAGGCGGAAAAGCGCGCGCACATCCTGGAAGGTTACAAAAAAGCGATCGCGAATCTCGACAGGGTCATTCGGATCATCCGCACGTCCAAGAGCCCGGAGCTTGCCAAAGCAGGCTTGATGAAAGCCCTTGTGCTTACGGAGATCCAGGCCAAGGCCATCCTCGAACTCCAGCTCCAGAGACTTACGCAGCTTGAAAGGCTGAAGATCGACGAGGAATATCTCGAGCTCATCAAAAAGATCGAATACTACAAATCAGTCCTGAAAAGCCGCCGGAAAGTTCTCGATATCATCAAGGAAGAGACGAATGAGATCCTCAAGAAGTACGGGGATGAACGCAGGACCCAGATCGTCGCCGCGGAAGGCGATATCGACATCGAAGATCTGATCGCGCAGGAAGACGTGCTCATCACGATCTCTCACGCCGGCTATATCAAGCGCATTCCGGTCACCATGTACCGGCGGCAGAACCGCGGCGGGAGCGGCGTGTCCGGAGCAGGCGTCCGTGACGACGAGGATTTTATCGAACACATGTTCCTCGCTTCGACCCACGACTTCATCATGTTTTTTACCAATCAAGGGCGCGTGTATTGGAGAAAAGCCTACGATATCCCGCAGGCGTCGCGGCAGGCGAAAGGGAAAGCCATCGTCAATTTTCTTTCTCTCGCGCAAAACGAACAGGTCTCCGGCTTTTTGCAGGTCAAAGAATTCGATGACAAGCGCTTCGTGCTTATGGTGACGGCGAAGGGCGTGATCAAAAAAACAAACCTGATCGAATACTCACGGCCGCGCTCCACCGGTATTAATGCGATCACTTTACGCGACAAGGATGAGCTCGTGGCCTGCAAGATCACCTCCGGCAAAGACGAGATCTTTCTCGCGACGCGTGACGGCAAAGCGATCCGCTTCAAAGAAGATAATGTCCGCGAAATGGGGCGGAACGCAAGCGGCGTCCGCGGAGTGAATCTGTCCAAAGGCGACGAGGTGATCGCGGCTGAGATCGTGAACCCGAAAGCAACGGCGCTGACCGTGACGCAAAACGGCTTCGGGAAAAAGACGCCTTTCGCCCAATATCGCATTCAAACCCGCGGCGGCAAAGGTATCATCAACGTGAAGGTTTCGGAAAAGAACGGCAAAGTCGTCAATGTTTTGACTGTGGCCGAAGAAGACGAGATCATTATCGTGACCACGAGCGGCATGGTCGTGCGTTGCCCCGTCAGCCAGATCCGCACTTCCGGCCGAAATGCCGTGGGCGTTCATGTGATGCGCCTTAAAGACAAAGACAAGATCGCTTCCGCCACCCGCGTGGTCGCCAAAGAAGAAGAGACCGATGCGGGCCAGCTGGAGCTCTTGGACGAAAAAGCGACCGCGAAGAAAAGTTCTAAATAGGAGCTCGCGTCCCGTGCTCGATCTAAAGTTTATCCGCGAAAACCCCGACCAGGTCGCCCGAGGCCTTCAAGCCAAAGGGGTCTCCGTTGACCTTCAAACCCTTCTCGATCTTGACCTCCAAAAGAGAACCCTTCAGAAGCAGAGCGAGGAGCTCAAGGCTAAAAGGAACTCTGCCAGCGAAGAAATAGCCCACCTTAAAAAGCAAGGAAAGCCCGCCGAAGCCATTATTGCTGAAATGAAGATGGCAGCCCAAAAAATAGCCGATTTTGACGCAAAAGTGGGGGAGATTTCAGAAAAAATAGATAAAATAGCGCTCTGCATCCCAAATTTACCAATGGCTGAAGTCCCGGTTTGCAAGGGGGCCGAGGGCAATAAAATCGTCCGGACGTGGGGGGAGCCCAGGAAGCTTGGATTCAAGGCCAAAGACCACCTCGAACTGGCCTCAAAGCTGGGGTTGTTTTCGATGGAAAAAGGGAGCAAGATCACCGGAGCGGGTTTTCCGGTCTATTTTGGAGCGGGAGCCAAGCTCGAACGGGCTCTGATCAGCTTTATGCTCGATCTTCATGTTAAAAAACATGGCTACACTGAAGTTTGGGCCCCGGCTATTGTGAACCGCGCGTCCATGCGCGGCACCGGGCAGATCCCGAAAATGGAAGAAGACATGTACGCCTTGGCGGCAGGGGAAAACGAAGAAAAAGGGGCGTATTTTCTGATCCCGACCGCGGAAGTCCCCATCACAAATCTGATGCGCGACGAAACGATCGAGGAAAAAGATTTGCCCGTGAAATACACCGGCTATACGCCGTGTTTTCGCAAAGAAGCGGGCTCTTACGGAAAAGACACGCGCGGGCTTTCACGCGTCCACCAGTTCGACAAAGTTGAAATGGTGAAATTCGTGAAGCCGGAAGGTTCCGCAGAAGAGCTGGAATCTCTCGTAAGGGATGCCGAAGACGTCCTTCAGGCGCTGGAACTTCCTTATCGCGTCGTGTTGCTTGGAAGCGGCGACATGAGCTTTGCCGCGGCGAAATGTTACGATCTCGAAGCTTGGGCGTCGGCGACACAGAAATGGTTTGAGGTTTCCAGCTGCAGCATTTTCACGGACTTCCAGGCAAGGAGAATGAATATCCGTTACCGGAACGCTGCGACAAAAAAACTCGAATTTGTTCACACCCTGAATGGCTCCGGGCTGGCGCTTGCAAGAATCGTGCTTTGCCTCCTTGAAAATTTTCAGGACGCGAACGGACAGATCGTTTTTCCGAAAGCCCTTCAGCTGTACTTAGCCTGACCAGGAGTTCGCTTCTTGACCAATTTTAGGGAACAACATACACTTTAGCGCTTTTTATTGTACGGAGTACGGCGTACGGCGCGAAAAACACCTTGCTTCGTACGCGAAACGCCGTACGCGACTTATGGAGAGGTCGCATAGTCATTTTTTACTATTCTGAAAATGACCTCGAGACACAAGGCGTCGAGAGGCCTTAAACAAAGATCTCTCGCCCTGCCCGACGCAGGGCTCGAGATCCAAAATTTTAAAAACAAATTTTGGAGAGGTCGCATAGCCTGGTCTAGTGCGCTCGCCTGGAAAGCGGGTAGACTGAAAGGTCTCGCGAGTTCGAATCTCGCCCTCTCCGTCGTTTTTCTTTTAATAAACGACCTCGAGGCGCAAGGCGTCGAGAGGCCTTAAGCAAAGATCTCTCGCCCTGTCTGCGCAGGGCTCGAGATCCAAAATTTTTAAAAGCGAAATTTTGGAGGGGTCGCATAGCCCGGCTTAGTGCGTCGGTTTGCTAAACCGATGTGGCGCGCAAGCGTCACCGGGGGTTCAAATCCCCCCCCCTCCGTTTTACCTATGTAAAACGACGTTGCCGTCGAGGCCCAGAGACAGCCTCGTACGGCAGACGCCGCAGGCTTCGGGGGATTTGAAGCCGACCCGAGCGCCACCGGTTTGAGCGAGGGCGGCCGGCTTTGGAGGAGCGCGCTGACAGGCGCGCAGGGGAAAAGAAATCCCCCCCCCTCCGTTTTACCTATGTAAAACGACGTTGCCGTCGAGGCCCAGAGACAGCCACGCACGGCAGGATAACTTTTAAAAGAGATGCAACTCATGCCCGACTACATCAAAACCTGGCACAAGGAACACCGGCAGATCCTCGAACTTCTCTTGCAGGTCGTCCAACTCGACATTTTTAGCCGGGCGGGACAGATGAAGCTGCAGGAGCTTAGAAGATTGCTCGAGGGCCACCTCAAAAGCGAAGAACAGAACTTTTATCCGGTCTTGAGGAAAGCTGCAGAAACCAACAGCGAACTCCGGCGCGAACTGTTTCTTTTTGCCGCGGACATGGATAAGATCGCCGCGGAAGCGATGGCTTTCTTCCAAAAAGAGGAAAGCGACCCTTTGGGGAAAGATATCCCTACGGAATTCGGTAAAGTCTCCGCTAAGATCAAAAGCCGTGTTTCCCGCGAAGAAAGCATTCTGTTGCCCGAATTCGAGAAACTGACGAATCCTGGAGCAGGCCAGGCTGGGGCCCGCCCCTAAAGCTTTCCAAAGGGAAATAGCGGGCGAGCGACCGCCCAGAGATTTTTTTGCAATCCCAGGAAATATACGTATAATGACCCCCCTCAAGCGCCCGTAGCTCAACTGGATAGAGCACCACACTACGGATGTGGGGGTTGCAAGTTCAACTCTTGCCGGGCGCACTTATTCTTCATGACCAAGCACCTTGTCGTCGGAGTTTTTGGAATGCTCCGTACGGCGAGGCACTTTTTTCACAAGCGTAAGTCTCAGCGAATGCGAGCCTTACGCTTTTTTATTTTTGAAATGGAGCTTTATCCCCCCTATAATGGGCCACCTTATCATGATCATCATCATTATGAAGAGCCGGGAAATCATGACAGTCCCAATACTTATCAATTTCAGAGAATCTGAAATTGGGGCTACCCTTGTCGCCATTTTGGGAAAGAAATAAAAGACAAGGGCTATCCTGGCTTTCTCATCAAATGAAAGTTAATGAAAGCCAGGCTTTGTGGAAAAACCTCATCACGAACATTTCATGAAAGAAGCTATCAAGCAGGCTGTGATAGCGCTTGAAAAGGGCGAGGTTCCGGTAGGCGCGGTGGTGGTGTGGAAACAAAAGATCATTGCCCGCGCGTACAATCAGATGGAAATGCTCCACGACCCCACAGCGCACGCGGAAATGATCGCGATGACGCAGGCGTCCGAGACTTTAAGGCAAATGACGGAAGCGAAGCCCGCGAGCGGGAAAGACCACCGGGGGTCGCTCGAGGGCGCGACGCTTTATGTAACGCTCGAGCCCTGTCCGATGTGCGCCGGAGCGCTTGTGATGACGAAATGCGCCAATCTCGTGTATGGCGCACGCGACGCGAAAGCCGGAGCGTGCCACAGCCTTTTTCATATCACGGAAGATGACCGGCTGAATCATCGCGTGAAGGTGACGGGAGGCGTGATGGCGGACGGCGCAAAGTTTTTGCTGTCGGAATTTTTTAAAAATTTAAGAAAAGAAAAGCGATAAAGCTTGTACGGAGTACGGCGTGACGCGCACGGAGAAAAACGCCGTACACCGTACGCACGACGCAAAACGCATGTGGAGAGGTGGCAGAGTGGTTGAATGCGGCAGTCTTGCCACCGCCTGCGAAGCGGCGGGGTCCCGCCTCTTTCCAAGGCGGGAAAAACCGGACGATAAAAACATGTGGTATGTTTATATTCTTCAAAGTGAGAAGACGGGTCGCTATTACACGGGCTATGCTGAGGACTTGGAAAAGCGTCTTAAACAGCACAATAAAGGAAAGACGAAATCCCTGAAAGCGCATTTACCCGTTCGGGTTCTTTACGCTGAAAAGGCGCCGAGCAAACAAGAAGCGTATTACAGGGAGAGACAAATAAAAAGTTACAAGGGAGGAAAAGCATTTAAGCGGTTGCTTGGCGACGGAAATCAAGGAGGGATGGCAGAGTGGTTGAATGCGGCAGTCTTGAAAACTGCTAAGCTCGCAAGGGCTTCGGGGGTTCGAATCCCTCTCCCTCCGTTCGATTTTAATCACCAGGACGGTCTTGCCACCGCCAGAGAATCGGCGGGGTCCCGTCCGGAGGCGGGAAAAACCGCTAGATCCGCAAGGGTCTCGTAGGTTCGAATCCCTCTCCCTCCGTTTTTTTCTTAACAGGATAAAACGAAAAAAATAAATCATGAACCTTCTTTTTTTGATCATGAGTTCCATGGTTGTCCTGTTCCTGGGCTACCGGTTTTACGGGAATTTTTTAAGCCGGCTCCTCGGACTGCGGGATAATGTTCCGACCCCGGCCTGCACGCTCCGGGACGATGTGGATTTTGTTCCGGCAGGGAAATGGTATTTGCTGGGACAACATTTTTCCGCGATCGCCGCGGCCGGGCCGATCGTGGGCCCCATCCTCGCCGGCATGTGGTTCGGCTGGCTGCCGACGCTTCTCTGGATCCTCCTCGGGGGCATTTTTATCGGCGGCGTTCACGACATGCTTACCATCGCAGCCTCCGTCCGCCATCAAGGCAAGTCCATCGCAGAAGTCCTTCGCGAATACATGAGCCGGCGCGGCTACATGCTCTTCCTGCTTTTCCTCTGGTTCTCGCTCGTTTATATCATCACGACCTTTATGGATATCACCGCCGGCACTTTCACGGACCCCCTCAGGGGCGCCGGCGTTGCGTCCTCTTCCATGATGTATCTCGGGATCGCGGTCGTGATGGGGATCATTCTGCGGAAATTCAATCCTCCGCTCGGGATCACGACGCTGGTCTTCATTCCCCTGGTCTTTGTCGCAGTCTACCTCGGGCCTCATTTCCCGATCGCGATGCCGTCCGTTGGAAGCCTGGACCCGCGAGCCATGTGGAACGGGGCGCTACTCGTCTATTGCTTTATTGCGGCGGTGATCCCGATGTGGCTCCTGCTTCAGCCCCGAGGATACTTAGGCGGCTTTTTCCTGACTCTGATGGTGGGGGTTAGCTTGCTCGGGATCCTTGTCGGAAATTTTATTCAGCCTTTTGTGATCCAGTACCCGGCGTTCACCGGGTGGATCAGTCCGGGCGGGTTCCCGATCCTGCCGCTTCTTTTTACGACCGTTGCTTGCGGCGCCTGTTCGGGTTTTCACGCCATGGTCTCTTCCGGCACGACCTCCAAACAGATCGCCAAAGAATCGGACATCAAGCTGGTCGGGTACGGCGGCCTTCTTTTGGAAAGTGTTGTGGCCGTGATCGCCCTGGCGACCGTTTTGATCCTCTCTGTCTCAAAAGCCAACGCGCTGCAGGATCCTAATCAGGTCTTTGCCCACGGCGTCAGCGTGTTCCTGAGCCGGCTGGGGATTCCCACGGAGCTGGCGCTTAATTTCGCGCTTCTTGCGTTTGCCACTTTTGTTTACGACACCCTGGACGTGGCGACGCGCCTCGGGAGGTATATTTTTGAAGAGTTGACGGGATGGCGCGGGAAATGGAGTCCTTATGCCGCCGCGCTGATCACGCTTGTTCTGCCCGCGATCTTTGTGACGACCAAGATGACGGACGCTTCCGGGCACGTGATCCCGGCGTGGAAAATGTTCTGGTCGGTTTTTGGTTCCAGCAACCAACTTCTGGCGGCGCTCGTGCTTCTGACCGCGAGCCTCTGGCTCTTTAAGAACAAGATGCGCTACGGAGCGGCCCTTTGGCCGGCAATCTTCATGATGATCGTCGCGATGTGCTCGCTTTTCTTCATCTTGCGCCCGTGGATCCAGGAAATGGTCGCGCGCGGACGGTTCGTTTTCAACCCCATGGGGATCACAGGGGCGTTTCTCGCGGGTCTCGCCATCATGCTTTTGTTCGAGGGGGTGAGTGTTTTGGTAAAGACGCGACGCCACGATTCTCTTTAGGGGAAAAGCTCCTCGTGGTAGTCCAGGCCACTCCGCACAAAAGAAATTAAGGACTGGATGGGATTGGCCGAAATACCTAGCAGTAAAATTTCGGAAGGAAACCATCATGAAAGAATCTAGCGATCTCCAAGGCTCGTTCAAAGACCGAAGAAAATTCGCCCGCGCGAACATCTACGCCATCACGCG
>JBAYVF010000027.1:0-10625 GCA_041674705.1 Candidatus Omnitrophota bacterium | reverse complement strand
CGATCTGAAACGGGGAGAGAGACGTACTCATGCATTTTACGCAAAGCGCCATCAGGGAAAAACAGATCGCGCTTTGGGACATCAACTGAATGCCGGAGAGATAGAGTTTAGAGCGTTTCATCGTAAGAGACCGGAGACTGGAGACCAGAGACTACAGACTTTTAAAAATCTCCAAGTAGTTTTTTTGTTTTGGGTCTCAAGGCTCAAGTCTCAGGTCTCAAGTCTTTAGGGTTTAAGAATGATCTTGCCGAAGTTTTCCCGGGCGGCCATACGATTCAGGGCCTGACGCGCTTCGCGTAACGGGAACACCTGGTCGAGTACGGGTTTCAAACGGCCGTCCTGAATACGCCGGACAATGCGCTGAAGCTCCGGGATGCCGCCCATATAAGAACCGATCACCGACAATTGATGCGTGAAAAGGTAGCGCAGATCAAAACTGACGGTGCGGCCGGCGGTGGCACCGCAGGTGATGATGCGGCCTTTCTTCTTCAGGCACAGCACGCCTTTCGTGAATGTATCACCTCCGATATGGTCGAAAAGAACGTCCACGCCCTCGCTTCGGGTCAGGCGCATGGTTTCGGTCTGAAAATCCTTTAATTTGTAATTGATAACATCATCCGCGCCGAGCGCTTTGGCCCGCCTGACCTTTTCTTCACTCCCGACAGTCGTGATCACTCGGGCTCCCAGAAGTTTCGCGATCTGGATCGCTGCGCTGCCGATCCCGCTTCCTCCGGCCTGAATGAGCACCGTTTCTTTTTTCTGGAGCGCGGCCCGTGTTACAAGGATATGCCATGCGGTTAAGAACACAAGGGGAACTGCGGCCCAGGACTCCATGCCAAGATTTCCAAGAACGGGGATGATGTTCCGGGCGGGAACTTTGACATATTCCGCGTAACCGCCGTTATTTTGAAATCCGACGATCTCATATTTGGCGCAAAGGCTGTCCCAGCCTGATTTGCAATAGACGCATTTGCCGCAGGAAATGCCGGGCGCGACGATGATGGGTTTATGAAGCGGGACACCGTGAGCTTTTTTCCCTTTTTCGACGACTTCACCCGCAATATCGCAGCCCAGAATATGCGGCATACTGACCTTGACGCCGGGCATGCCCGCGAGCACCCAAAGATCCAGATGATTCAGCGCGCAGGCTTTGACCTTGACCAGCACGTCCTTTTTCCCGAGTTCCGGGACCGGGACATAGGATTCTTCAAGCTCTGCCGTGGTGCCGTGCTTTTTAAAAACAATGGCTTTCATTTTTGCCATAAAAATTCTCCCTTGGCACGAAGTATACTGGAAATGAAGTGAGAGGACAATGCGGATAGTCCCAATTCTTATCAATTGAAGCGAAGTGGAAATTGGGGCAATCCTTGTCACCATTAAGGGGAAGAATAAAAGACAAGGATAGTCCCAATTCTTATCAATTGAAACGAAGCGGGACTTTTTTAACGTGGGATGCAGGGCTTGGTGTTATCGCCTCCTTGATAGGTGAAACTGCCTTGGCATTGCCAATGGCCATCTTCAAACAACAGAATGCGATCTGCAGCGGTCCACAGGTCAGCCGTTTTGGCGGCACCGCAATAATTGTAAGACGGATCGGTCCAACACATATAATACGAAAAAATGCCCCCGGTCGGTTTTTGCACGCCTATTTTGCTCCATTCAGAATCCGATTTGGACGGGTTCAAAATCACATAAGCGGATCCCCCCGTATAAGTCATATAGGCTTTTTGGGCGCGATTGAGAACGCCTAGCATTTGGTAAACCTCGGCTAATTGAGCTTTTTGGGTTTGGACCGTTATTCGTGGGATGAGGAGAGCCGCCAATATGCTGATGATTACGACGACGATCAAAACCTCAATAAGCGTGAATCCTTCACTTCTTTTTTTTCTGTGGTTTCTCATGGCGGACCTCTTTTAAACTCAAGGGTTTTGCCGGGATTTACAATGACTCAAGACAAACCCATGCGCCTAATTTAACATTTATCAGCTTACTGTGCTGTTATAATACCAGAATGTTCAAAGAGAAGCTTCAATCTAAAATAAAACGGGTCAAGGCGATCCTCCGCTGCTTGCGGAAGGCCTATCCGGATGCTCGGTGCGCTCTTCATTATTCAACACCGTGGGAGCTTCTGGTGGCGACCATCCTTTCCGCCCAGTGTACAGACAAGCTCGTGAACCAGGTAACGCCGGCTCTTTTTAAAAAATATCCCGGCGTGCGCGCTTTTGCCGCCGCGAATCCTGAAGAGATCGAACAAACAATTCGCAGCACAGGCTTTTACAGGAATAAAACAAAAAATATTCTTGGCGCTGCGAAAGCGGTTTTGGAAAGATTCGGGGGGGAAGTTCCGGTTCTTATGGAAGAACTTGTTACAATCCCAGGGGTCGGTCGAAAGACGGCTAATGTTGTCTTGGGGGACGCGTTTGGCATTCCCGGGATCCCGGTGGATACACATATGATCCGCATCAATCGTTTGTTGGGGTTGACCCGCCACGCAGACCCTGTGAAGATCGAATTCGACCTGATGAAGTTGGTGCCCCAAAAACACTGGACGCTTTACTCGCATCTCATTATTCACCATGGCCGCGCGCGCTGTTTTGCCCGTCGGCCGGACTGCGGGCATTGCGAGATTCGGGCCCTGTGCCCTTCGGCGGGGAGAGGTGTCCCCCAGGCAAGGATAAACTTAAAGTTTATGGCGAGGGATTCCGAAACTTATAGGAGAACTTTGAAACAGAACCCGGGAAGACAACTATGACTCTTTTAAGGAATCCGCCGGCTGGGCTTGTACAAACCCCCGACAGTTTTTTCAGGCGCAAACAACGCCAGGTAGCCTTTTATCTCAGCACCACCTTCCGTCTACACCTGATCCATTTCAGCTGTTGTCTTTTGATCATTTTTTTTCACATCCTTGTGATGAATACGCCCCTCATGGACCGCTTCGAGAACGTTTTCATCGATTTCTTTTTTCGTCAAAGGCCTCCGATCGCGATGCATCCGGCGATCGTTCACATCGATATGGCGGAAGACAGTCTTCAGGCGCTTGGGCGATGGCCATGGCCGAGGTATAACCACGCTGCTTTGGTGCGCATTCTGAATGAATGGGGCGCCAAGGAGATCGTTTTTGACGTGATCTTTAGCGAGCCCAGCACGACCTTTGATGATGAAGCCTTGAGCCAAGCGATAGAGGAGTCCGGGAAGGTGTATTTGCCGGTCATGCTGGAGTCTCAGGGCGGGAAGAAGACCTGGATCCACTCTCTAACCGAATTCGAACGTTTTGCAAAGGGGATTGGGCATGTGAATATTTTTCCGGATCGGGATGGAACGATTCGAAGAGTGGTCCCGTTGCTTTCCCACAACGGAGAGACCTATCCTTATCTTGGCGCGAAAGTGGCCTTCGACTATCTTGGCAAAGACATGCTAAAGGATAAGCTGAAAATTCCAACGGACCCGGAGGGAAGGATCTTTATCAATTGGGCAGGAAGGTGGAAGAGTTCTTTCCGGCATTATTCTTTTCTGGATGTGATCAAGAGTTATGCTTCGATCCGTGAGGGGCGGTCCCCCTCGATCACACCGGACCAAATTAAGGATAAGATCTGCGTAATTGGTCTCACGGCGCTTGGGCTTACGGATATCAAAGCGAATCCGATGGAGGAGACCTATCCGGCGGTCGGGGTCCAGACCAATATCATGAACAGTATTCTTACAAAACAGTTCACCCGCCCCGTCGCCCCGCGGTGGAACAGAACGGCGCTTTTGTTCATCGGACTCTCGCTTTCTTTCTTTTTCCTTTTTTCAAGGCAAGTCCTTTCTCTCATGGTCGGTTTGGGATTTGGATTTTTGTGGGTTCTTTTCGCCTACTGGCTCTTTGTTGACCAAGGGATCTGGATCTATGTCGTCAATCCGATTCTTATGATCTTCTCGCTTTTCGTTTTTTCGGCGGTCTTTTCGATCACGATCGGGAAACGTGAGCAAGCGCGTCTTTTCACTTTGGCGACCCGGGATGGTTTGACCGGGCTTTATGTCATCCGTCATTTCCGGACCTTGCTCAACGATGCGGTCATGGAAGCTCATAAGAAACAGCAACCACTTTCTATCATCCTCCTGGATCTGGATCACTTCAAAAAAATCAACGATAAATACGGCCACGTAGCCGGGGACGTAGCGCTCAAATACGTTGCGGAGAACCTCCGGCTGATGACGAGGACGGAAGAAGGAAGTGGCGAGATGAATGCCGTGGGACGTTACGGCGGAGAAGAGTTTATTGTCATGTTTAAGAAATGTCATCTGATCGACGCATCTTTTAATTATGCGGAAAAGATCCGGCGCCAATTCGAGCAGAACTCTTTCAGCTATGAAGGCGTCAAGATCTCGCTGACGGTGAGCATCGGGACCGCGACCCTGGGTTCCGAAGAGACGGTCCCCGATCTGATGGTCCTTCGCGCGGATGAGGCTCTTTACCGGGCGAAGACCGAAGGACGGAACCGGGTTTGCGTTGAAAAAGAGATCGACGAAGACGCTTCCAGGAAAGAAGAGAACCCATGACCGGCAAAAAGATTTTGATCGTAGATGATGAGCCTGTGGTGGTGACGCTTCTGAAAGTTCGTGTCGAATCCCGCGGATTTAAGGTTGGGACCGCCATGGAAGGTGTTGAGGCTCTCGAAAAAGCGAAGTCCTGGGGTCCGGACCTTATTTTGCTGGATATTGTTATGCCGGGCATGGACGGATTTGAGGTCTGTCGCCGTCTCAAAGCGACGAAAGAGACTGCTTTTATTCCCGTGGTCCTCTTTACCGCTTCACAAGAGACGCGACTTCAGGAGCTTGCCCAAAAGGTCGGGGCCACGAAGGTGATCCAAAAACCGTTCGTGGACCAGGTGTTCAAGGCTATTTCCGAGATCCTCGGTCCTCAATAGATTTTAGTCCCGCCAAAGCCGTCCGACCTGTGTGGACAGAATCTCAGGTTCGGTGTATATTACAACTCCGTTGCGACAAAGCCGTCACCGTTATCTTCCATAAGGAGCTGTTCCATGAGCAAAGAAAAAACCCTTACCGATTCGAATTTTCAGACTGAAGTGCTTGAGTCGAAACAACCCGTCCTGGTCGATTTTTGGGCCGAGTGGTGCGGGCCTTGCCGGATGCTCGGTCCTGTGATCGAAAAGATCGCGGCGGCCAATGCCGGCCGCATTGTTGTTGCCAAAATGAACGTGGATGAGAACCCGAATACACCCCAGAAATACGGGGTTCAGGGCATTCCGACGGTCCTTTTCTTCAAGGACGGAGAAGTCGCAAAACAGGTTGTGGGCTATCAGGCCCAGGACAAGATTCAAAAAGCCATTGACGAACTTTTCCCGAGATAATCGTTCGATCGTCCGTCCTTCCTTTCAATGTCCTCGATTGAAGCCCTCACTTCTTGTATGAAAGAACGCCTTCTTGGAAAAACGGGTTTACGTGTTTCCGAGATCGGTTTTGGTTGTTGGGCCCTGGGGGGCAATGCCTACGGCCCGGTTCGCGACAAAGATTCCCTCGAAGCTCTGGCGGCCGCCTGGGATTTTGGGGTCAATTTCTTTGATACGGCAGATACCTACGGGGAAGGGCATAGCGAAGAGATTCTCGGAAAATTTCTGAAGGGAAGATCCCGCGATCGTTTGACCCTGGCTACGAAATGCGGCTGGGATTTTTACACCCCTTCACAAAAACCCGCTTCTCTTTTATCACAATCCTCCGAAAAAATGAACCATGCCGGGCACAGGAAAAATTTTGATAACGGTTATATCCGTTTTGCTTGCGAACAAAGTCTCAAACGTCTCGGGACAGACGTGATCGATCTTTTTCAACTTCACAATCCTTCTCTGGAGCTGATCCAAAAAGGAGATCTGGTAGGTGTCCTGGAAGGATTGAAGAAAGAGGGGAAGATCCGCTTTATCGGGATCTCGGTCCATACGGAAGCCGAGGCCTTGGCGGCGCTTGAGGACGCGAGGGTTCAGACGATCCAGATCATCTTGAATCTACTGGACCAACGCATGGCGGCGAAGGTTCTCCCCGAAGCCGCAAAAAAGGATGTCGGGGTCATCGTCCGGGAAGCGCTCGCCTCAGGACTTCTGAGCGGGAAATATCCTCCCTCACACGAATTCCCGAAGGACGATCACCGCCGCCGATGGTTCCCTGAAAAGCGGGAAGCTGATTGGCAAAAGATCCAGATGATCCAGAAAGTCTTGAGGCCCGGGGCCTTGTCTCTTCCGAAGGCGGCCCTGGAATTTACGCTCGCGTTCGAGACGGTTTCAACGGTTATTGTCGGGGCGAAAACCCGGGCGCAGGTGCTTGAAAACGCTAAGGCCTCTCTTGAGCCGGCGTTGAGCCCGGAGGATATCGACCGACTGAGAGAACTTTATGCGCAGGAAGAAATCTTCCGGAAAGGGTTGAATCCTCGGTGAAGAAGTCGCGGCCTTTTCTTTTCATTCTGATCGGACTAGGGATTCTCGTAATGTTGCATGCCCGGCTCCTGGGGATGGTGGCCGAGCCCTTTTTGGAAAAAGTAATGACCCGGGTTTTTGACATGCCGGTTCATATCGAAGGCATGCGCATTTCTCCGTTTTTTTCGCGCATAAATATTAAAAAATTGGAGATCCTCAATCCTTCGGGATTTAAAAGGCGGGACCATTTCACATGTAAAGAGATCGAGATCCAATTGGATCTGAGGGTCCTTAAGAACAAATTCATCCGGATCCGGAACGCCCATTTTGAAAAGGTTGTTTTTGCCATTGAAAGCTACATGACCCCCCAGGGTTCGCGCACGAATGTCAAACACTGGTATCACAACATGGGACTGGATGAAGACGGCCCGCCGATCCCGCCGCGTTCGATGCCGCATCCGGACAATGCCGGCGAAAAATCCTGGCGCACACGCATTGACCGTCTTGAGTTAGACGACGGAACGATCATTTTTGATGACCGGCGTGACCCCGAAGAGCAGAAGTGGATCTTTGAACACATCAAGGGTCATTGGGACGGCTTTGATTTTCTTTCGGATTATGTCAGCCCGACCTTTACGGAAACGATCCAGGTCGAGGCAACGTTCGGCGTGAATCCACCGGCGCGCTTCATCGGCGGAGGAAAGTGCCAATTTGCGGACGGGGACAATTTTGACGTGGATGTTCAGATCACCGACGGGTCCGTGGCGGAATATGATTTTCTCCTTTCGACGGTGCTTGGAGAGGTGCAAAGCGGGACCTTTGATCTCAAGTCGCATCTTTTGTGTGTGGAGGGGGACCTTCGGTCGGAGCATTTGTTGACACTTAAGTCCATGACGTTTGACGCTCCAACGGCCGCTCAGAAGCTTCTTAAATATCCGTTCGACGGGTTTCGTCTTCTCCTGGAGGATCAAAAAGCCGTGGAACTGGATATCAGGGTCGACGGGGATATCGAAGATCCCAAGTTTCGTTTTTACAGCGCTTTCTCCAAAGCACTCCAAAAAGCTTTGATCTCGAAGACCAAGGCCGGTATTACCGGGACCGTGAAGATGGCTGCGAGTACGCCGGGGCAAGTGACGCACGGGCTTACCAGGCTCGGGGAGGTTTTGACCAAACCTTTTATGCCTCCAGAAGAAACGAATGACGGATCCAGTGGAGGGAAAAATGCCTGAGACCAAAGTGGGCCATGTTGCGATCATTGGAAGACCGAATGTCGGGAAGTCCACCCTTTTGAATTATCTGGTGGGGGAGAAATTGGCCGGGACCTCCGCCAAGCCGCAGACCACGCGTGACGTGGTCCGGGGGATCTTGACCATTCCAGATGGCGCGGCGGTGCAAAGTCCTTATCGCGGACAGATCGTTTTCCTGGACACCCCCGGCGTTCACCAGCCAAAAGATGCCTTGGGGGAAGGCATGGTCCGTGATGTCCATCAGTCTCTTTCGGATGCGGACCTTCTTTTCTGGATGGTCTATCCGAAGACGATGGGGGACGCGGAACGCGCGATCCTGAAATGGGTCCAGGATGTTTCCATCCCCGTTTTTCTTTTAGTCAATCAGATCGACCGTTTTCCCAAGGACGATCTTTTGCATGCGCTGGATTCTTATCAAAAGGCCTTTGCTTTTAAAGAATTCATTCCTATTAGCGCCAAGACCGGAGAGAACGTCAAAACCTTGATCCAGCAGGCGCTCGCATATCTTCCGAAGGGCGAATTTATTTATCCCGAGGATCAGCTCTCCGACCAGAATGTTCGCTTCCATGTGCAGGAAATGATTCGTGAAAAGCTTTACCATTTCCTGGGCGAGGAGCTTCCGTACGATGGGGCGGTGCGTATCGATGAGTTCAATGAAGAGGAAAAAATAACCCGTATTCACGCCACGATCGTGGTCGAGCGGGATTCGCAGAAAGCGATCGTGATCGGCAAAGGCGGCGAGAAGATCAAGCAGATCGGCACGGCCGCACGCCTCGACATTGAACGTTTTCTCGGCAAGAAAGTGTTTTTAGAACTTTGGTGCAAGCCCATCCCGGGCTGGAAGAGTAATATCAATTTTTTGCGCGAATCACAACAATCGGCCGGAAACTCATAAAATGATCAGCTTTGAACATGTTCCAGCGGCATTTTTATTAACGACTTTTGCCGGCCTCTGCACCGGCATCGGCAGCTTGATCGCTTACTGCATCCGGAAACCCAAGACAAGTTACCTGTCTTTCTTTCTCGGGTTTTCTTCCGGAGCGATGCTCTATATCTCGTTCATGGAACTTTTGCCGGTTGCGCTTCAGACCGCAAGCCGTTTCTGGGTCGTGGTCGCTTTTTTTACAGGCGTCCTCTTCATTTACCTGATCGACAACCTGATCCCTGAGGTCGAAAATCCGCATCATTTCAAAGAACCGTCGACGGAGGTGGAAACGGAGACGCATCATCTTAAAAGGGCGGGGATCTTTATCGCGGTGGCGGTCGGGATCCATAATTTTCCCGAAGGGCTGGTTACTTTTGTGTCCACCCTTAACAACTTCAAGATCGGCGTGATCGTGGCTTCGGCGATCGCGATCCATAACGTGATCGAGGGGATTACGGTGTCGGTGCCGCTTTTTTATGCGACCGGGGACCGCAACAAGGCGTTCTTCTATTCTTTTCTTTCCGGGATGATCGAGCCCTTGGGCGCGGTGATCGGTTTTTTGATCTTGCGGCCATTTTTGACGCCGGCCTTGATGGCGGCCCTTCCGGCTTTTATTGCCGGCATCATGGTTTATATCTCTTTGGACGAGATCCTGCCAATGGCGCATCGTTATGGCTACGGGCATCTGGTGATCCGTGGGGTGATCCTGGGGATGTTCACGATCGCAATCAGTTTGCTGGCGCTCTAATACCGCATCATATTTAAATTAAGGGGTATGCGGTATAGTACTGTTAACCCCTAAAATCAAATGGAGAACAGTGCTGAAGCCATGCAAACGGGTCTGATCCACGACGAGATCTTAAGGCGGCGGACTTTCGCGATCATTTCGCATCCGGACGCCGGTAAGACCACCCTCACGGAGAAATTCCTTCTCTACGGCGGGGCCGTTCAGTTGGCCGGTTCTGTGACCGCGCGGAAACAGGAACGGGAGACGGCCTCCGACTGGATGGAAATGGAGAAGAAGCGCGGGATCTCCATCAGTTCCACTCTTTTGCAATTTGATTACGGTCCTTGGCGGATCAACCTCCTTGACACTCCCGGCCACAAAGATTTCTCCGAAGATACCTACCGGGTGCTGATGGCGGTCGATGCGGTCGTGATGGTGATCGACTCCGGGAAAGGCATCGAGAGCCAGACCCGAAAACTTTTTGAGATCTGCCGCCATCGCGGGATCCCAATCTTTACTTTTATGAATAAACTCGATCGCCCGGGTCTTTCTCCGCTTGCGCTCATTGATGAACTGGAAAACGTTTTGGGAATCCACGCCTATCCGGTCAACTGGCCCCTCGGAAGCGGCCGGGAATTCAAGGGAGTTTATGACCGGCTCCAGAAGGAAGTGCATCTTTTCCAAAAAGTTCCCGGGGGCGCGTATAAAGCCCCGGTGGCGATCCACGGTTTCTCCGACCCGGCGGTGAAAACGATCGTGGACGATCAATCGTATGCCGCGGCGGCGGAGGAGTTGGAGCTTTTGGATACGGCGCATGTCGGTTTTTCACCGGAATCAGTGCTCGAGGGAAAAACAACGCCGGTTTTTTTCGGAAGCGCCGCCAACAACTTTGGCGTCCAGCTTTTGCTCGACGGTTTTGTCAAGTATTCCACGGGTCCGGCGGAAAGAAAGGCAGGGGACAGGTCGATCCCCGTTGTCTCAAAGGATTTTTCCGGTTTTATCTTCAAGATCCAGACCAACATGAACCCGCTCCACCGGGACCGGATCGCTTTTTTGCGTATTTGCTCGGGGAAATTCACCCGGGATATGGATGTTTTTCATACGCGGACAGGAAAAAGCATCAGGATCGCGGGATCGCACACGCTTTTGGGGCAAAGCCGTGAAACTGTCAATGAAGCCTATCCGGGGGATATTGTTGGATTTGCCGTGAAGTCGGATTTTCGGGTCGGTGATACCATAAGCAAAGATCCTTCGATCGTGTTTAACACCATCCCGCGGTTTGCGCCGGAGTGTTTTGCCTCGATCCACAATCCTTCGCCGGG
>JBAYVF010000026.1:0-16775 GCA_041674705.1 Candidatus Omnitrophota bacterium | reverse complement strand
CGGACCCGCCAGCGCCTTGTGGCGGGGAATCCCTCATCGCCCAGGTTTGTTCGATTTATTCGAATTATCACTTGAGATAGTTGGCTTCTCCTTATAGAATACCGCTCTTCGTAGGACGCAAGTCTCTGCGCGTAGTGTCTTTATAACCCCTCTAGGGGGCTGTAGCTCAATTGGTTAGAGCTCCGGACTGTCGATCCGGAGGTTGCGGGTTCGAGCCCCGTCGGCCCCGCCATTTCCCTGTGGAAATGGCATCGGAAGAAGTAACAAGTTCTAATTTACGAGAGAACAAGGACTAAGAAAAAGAACCATGAATCAGCATGTCAGACGATAAGATCTACGAGCCGCTTTACCGGCTGCGGCATTCCGCATCCCACGTTCTCGCCCAAGCTGTCCTTGACCTCTATCCCGGAACCAAGCTCGCGATAGGTCCGGTTATTGACGAAGGTTTTTACTACGACTTCGATTCCAAGGTGGCATTTCAGGACGAGGATTTGCCGAAGATCGAAAAGCGGATGCGCGAGATCGTGAACGAACGTCAGGCGTTCAAGCAATGGTCGGTCACTAAAGACGAAGCGCGCAAGATCTTTAAGGATAAGCAGGAAAATTACAAACTGGAGATCGTCGAAGGCATTCCGGGGGATACGGTCAACTTTGTTCAGAACGGGCCATTCACCGACCTTTGTGAAGGCGGGCACGTCATGAACACCCACGAGCTCAAAGCTTTCAAACTCCTTTCGGTTGCGGGCGCTTATTGGCGTGGGAACGAGAAGAACCCCATGCTTCAGCGTATTTACGGAACGGCTTTTCAGTCGCAGAAGGAACTGGATGCGTATATCACCCGGATGGGAGAAGCGCAAAAGCGCGATCATCGCAAGGTTGGTAAACAGCTCGGGCTTTTCAGCTTTCATGAAGAAGGTCCCGGCCTGCCGTTCTGGAAGCCGAAAGGACTGATCCTCAAGAATCTTTTGATCGCGTTCATGCGCGAAAAACTTGCCGCGTACGGCTACGTCGAGATCGAGACCCCGACGATCCTTCGGGACAAGCTTTGGCGGACCTCAGGCCATTGGGACAATTACCGGGAAAACATGTTCTTCCTGGAGCGGGATGAGGAAGTTTATGCCCTAAAACCCATGAATTGCCCGGGCGGAATGCTGATGTATAAAGAAGAAAAGCATTCTTATCGCGAGTTGCCGCTCAAGGTGGCCGAGTTCGGCAAGGTGCATCGCTATGAGCGTTCCGGTGTTTTAGCCGGGCTTTTCCGTGTCCGCGGGTTCACGCAGGACGATGCGCATATTTTTACGACCCCCGAGGCGCTTAAGGCGAGCGTTATGGAGGCTATTCACTTTACGGATGAGGTATACAAAACGTTTGGTTTTGATTATCATGTGGAGCTCTCGACCCGCCCGCCCAAGTCAACCGGGACGGACGCGCAGTGGGAGATAGCGACCCAAGGGCTCCGGAACGCTCTTGACGAGATCAAGATGCCCTATAAGGTCAACGAGGGCGACGGGGCTTTTTACGGGCCCAAGATCGATTTTCATTTGAAGGATGCTATCGGGCGTACGCTCCAGTGCGGGACCATCCAGCTGGATATGGGGATGCCCGAACGGTTTGATCTGAATTATACTGGCGAAGACGGCCGCGACCATCGAGTGATCATGCTTCACCGGGCGATCCTGGGAAGTCTGGAGCGCTTCATCGGTATTTTGATCGAACATTATGCCGGAGCTTTTCCGCTCTGGCTTTCTCCGGTACAGGTCCGGGTGATGACGATCGCGGAGCGGCATAACGAGTACGCAGAAAAACTGGTCGAACGGCTTAAGAAGGAAGGTTTTCGCGTCGAATCCGATCTCCGGACGGAAAAGATCGGCTACAAGATCCGCGAAGCGGAAATGATGAAGATCCCTTATGTCTTTGTGGTGGGGGATAAGGAAATGGAAACCGAACAGATCGCGGTCCGCATGCGCGGGCGACAGGACCTGGGAGCCCAGGCCGTACATGCGATGATCGAGCGTCTCAAGCAAGAGATCGCTCAAAAGAAATAATTTTAAAACCCACAAGGAGGAGCATTGTCACTCAGTCCACAAAAAGTTCGTGCTAATGAGCGCATCCGCGCCGCGCAGATCCGTTTGATCGGAGCTGCCGGAGAACAGTTCGGCATCGTAACGCCGCAGGAAGGTCTTCTGAAGGCGCAGGAGGCAGGATTGGATCTGGTCGAGGTCGCAGGAACGACCGTCCCGCCGGTATGCCGTATCATGGATCTCGGGAAATATCTTTATACGCTCGGCAAGAAGGAAAAAGAATCCCGCAAGAAACAGAAGACGATCGACATCAAAGAAGTCAAGATGACCACGAAGATCTCTGAAAACGACTATCAGACCAAACTTCGTAACGCGCGCCGCTTTATCGAGCGCGGAGACAAGGTCAAGCTAGTGGTGTTCTTTCGTGGTCGCGAGATCGTGTATGTGGACAAAGGGCGTAAGCTCGTGGCGAAGTTTGTTCAAGACCTCGCGGATGTCGCGGTGGTCGAACGCAATGACGGGTTGGAAGGAAAAGCGATCATGCTCTACTTGACCAAAACCGCGCCCGTGAAGAAAAAAGAAGCAGTGCCCGCTTCATCAACCGTCCCGGTGAGCCCCAGCGCTCCGCCGGCGAAGACAGAATAAAGGAAATATTATGCCGAAGATCAAAACGAAGAAAGCTATGCAAAAGCGTTATCGCATCACCAAGACCGGGAAGGTCATGGCCAACAAAACCAAGCGCCGCCATATGATGACCGACCGCAGCCCGAAATCGAAACGTCAGTCCCGGGGCAAGTTGCGGGTCGAGAAGATGCATGTCCGCGCGATCAAGTTCTCGATGCCTTACAGTCAGTGATTTTTTTCGGAAATGGTTTGAACTAACACTGTTTTTAATTAAATTTAATGGGTTAACAGTACTGTACCGCTAACCTATAAAATCAATCTTCACGCGGTACTTGTCAAAAAGGGAGTGTTTTATGCCAAGGTCGACTAATTCAGTAGCATCAAAAAAACGGAAGAAAAAGATATTCAAACGCGCCAAGGGCTTTGTCGGCGGGCGTGGCAAATTGCTCCGGACCGCGAAAGAAACCGTCGCTCGCGCGATGGCCTTTGCCACCCGGGACCGCAAACAGCGCAAGCGCCATTTCCGCGCGCTTTGGACTGCCCGTATCAACGCGGCGTGCCGTGCCGGAGGGATGTCGTATTCCAGGTTCATCAACGCGCTTCTGAAGGCGAAGATCCGCTTGAACCGGAAATCGCTCGCGGAGATCGCAGCGCGGGACGAGAAGACCTTCCAAGAGATCGTGAAACTCGTTAAAAAAGCCTAAATTCAGAAATAACCAAGAACCAAGAAACAAGATCCAAACAATGACCAAATTCCAGTAACCAATTGGTCATTGGAATTTGTTTGGTATTTGTCTCTTGGTTATTGGAGTTTTTTGATTCTTCTTCGGAATCAAAAACTGTAAAAAGGCAAATCTCATGAAGGATCAAATTAGCCGCATTGAAAAGGAAGCTCGCGAAGACCTTTCCCGTGTCGATTCCGTCGATGCGGCCGAGGCTTTTCGCATTGCCTACCTCGGGAAAAAAGGCAAGCTGACCGAGCTCTTCAAGCAACTCGGCGCGGTCCCTCCCGAGGAGAAAAAAGCTGTTGGGGCGGAACTCAATCGCGTCAAGCAGTGGCTTGAGTCTTCGGTCGATGAATCTCGTCAAAAAGCTCCCCAAGCGGGCACTTCGACAGAAATGTTCGACGAAACGCTTCCCGGTATCCGGCCCCCGCAAGGCAGCATCCATCTTCTTCAGCAAACGATCCAGGAGATCACGAGCGTCTTCAGTCGCATGGGTTTTGAGACCGTGGAAGGCCCGGAAATCGAGACTGAATTCCATAATTTTACGGCGCTCAATATCCCGCTCGATCATCCGTCGCGCGACGCGTTCGACACTTTTTATACGACGCACGGGCAGCTCCTGCGTTCCCAAACGTCCACAGTCCAGATCCGTGTGATGAAAGACCGGAAACCGCCGCTTAAGATCATCGCCCCGGGCCGCGTGTATCGCCCCGATACCGTGGACGCAAGTCATTCCTTCATGTTCCATCAGATCGAAGGTCTGATGGTGGATACCCAAGTGACGTTTAGCGATCTCAAAGGCGTGTTGCATCTATTCCTTCGTGAGTTGTTTGGTTCTGACACTAAGATCCGTTTTCGTCCGCATTTTTTTCCATTTACCGAGCCGAGCGTTGAGATCGATATTCAATGGGGCAAAGGATGGCTCGAGATCCTCGGGGCCGGGAGTGTCGACCCGAATGTATTTGAGGAAGTGGGCTATGACAAGAATGTTGTGAAGGGTTTTGCGTTCGGGCTCGGGGTGGAACGCATTGCGATGCTTCGTCACGGGATTAATGATATCCGCCATTTTTACGAGAACGATCTGCGTTTTTTGAGGCAATTTTCATGAAGATCAGCACGAACTGGTTGAAGGATTTTGTGGAGCTTGCGCCACCCATTTCGCGGATCGCGGAACGGCTGACGCTGGCCGGTCTTGAGGTTAAAAAATGCGAGCCGCTCAAGACCCCGGCCGATACGGTCTTCGAGATCGAGATCACGTCGAACCGTCCGGATTGGCTTTCTCATTGGGGCGTGGCGCGCGAGATCGCGGCCGTCGAAAATCTTTCCCTAAAAAACCCCGTGGTGGATCCCGAGACAGGGAGGACGCCGCCTCCGGGCTGGAAGATCCAGATCAAGGACGCGGCTGGTTGCCCCTATTACACGGGGGTTTTGATCGAAGGCATCACTGAGACCAAAACGCCTGATTTTATCGTGAACCGTCTCCTCGCCTGCGGCATTCGCAGTATCAATCTCATTGTGGATATCACCAATTATGTGCTCCTGGAAGTCGGGCAGCCGCTCCATGCCTTTGATGCCGATCTGATCCATGGAAAAGAGATCGTGGTGCGTAAACCCCGGCAGGGCGAGAAATTCACCTTGATCAATGGCGCCGAGATCGAACTCAAGCCCGAGGACCTCCTGATCGCCGATAGCGATCGCGCTGTGGCCCTGGCGGGTGTGATGGGCGGAAAAGATTCCGAGATCAATGAAAAAACGCGCAATGTTTTTTTGGAGTCCGCGTTTTTTAATCCCGGCCGCGTTCGGAAGGCCTCGCGCACGCACCAGATCTCCTCAGATTCCTCCTATCGTTTCGAGCGCCGTGTGGACCCGGAAGGTGTGGACGTTGGCCGGAGCCGTGCGCTTGCGCTGATTCAGAAATATGCTAAACCGCGTCATATCAGTGCGGTGATCAAAGCCGGCGAAAAACCCCAGCTTGCGATCAAAACCATCCAGCTCCGGGCCGACGAAGTGAAATCGGTCCTGGGGGTCGAGATCAAACCGAGCCAGATCGCTCTCATTTTGGGACGCCTTGGCCTTCAGGTAAAACAGCATTCTGAGGGGGTCTGGACCGTGGGTATTCCGTCATTCCGTCCGGACCTGACAAGGCCGGTGGACCTTGTGGAAGAGATCGCGCGGATCTATGGTTTTGAGAACATCCCGGAAACGCTTCCGGCACGGGCGCCGATCACGCTTGGCGAGAATCCGAGGCTTTCGCTTGAGCGAAAAATACGGCAACTTTTGAGCGGGGCGGGGCTCTGTGAGACGGTCACGTTCAGCCTTATTTCCGAAGACGGCCTGGATGCCGCCAAAGATCTCAGACGCGCCGTTCAGATCGTGAATCCTCTTCAACACGGTCTGCACTGGATGCGGCCCACCATGGTGACAAGTCTTCTTTCCGTGATCCAGAAGAACGTCAACGCGGGCGCGGATTCGGTGCCGGTGTTTGAGATCGCCAATATCTATTCATTGCCGGATGCTCACAAGCATCCCGTGGAAGAACGTATTTGCGCGATCGCGCTCTATGGAAAAAAAGCGGCTCAGACGTGGCTCGATCATGCGCGCGCGGTGACGATCTATGATCTGAAGGGCTATATTGAATCGATCCTGAAAAACGCGGGCTCCGTGGACCTTTGTGTTGCGAAGGTCGATAAAAGCTATTTTGCCCAAGGGACGTCCGAAGAACTCCGGACATGGCAGACCCCTTTGGCTTTTCTGGGGCAGGTCTCCGGAGAGCTCCTTAAAAAATGGGATCTCAAAGAGCCCGTTTATTATGGAGAAATCTCGCTCGAGAAGCTGCTTCCGCAAGCACAAAAGATCCGCACGTTCAAGGAATGGCCGCGGTATCCTGCGATCGAACGGGACCTCTCGATCGTGGTCAAGGACTCCGTAAAAAGCGGGGACCTGATGGGGGAGATCCGCGGACTCGGGCAAGGCCTGATCCGGGAAGTGGAGCTTTTCGATCTCTTCCGCGGCAAGCGCGTTCCCGCCGGCTGCAAAAATCTCGCTTTTCGCGTCGTGTACCAATCCCTTGAGAGGACGCTCGTCTCCGAGGAAGTCCAAAAGGTGCACGATAAGATCGCTCAAATGCTTGTTCAGAAGTATCAGGCCTCTTTTCAATCCTGAGCGAGCCCGTTTTTCGAAGAACCAGGTTTCGATTTTGAAACCTGGTTCTGAAAAGGTTGACCCGAAAAAAACCAGGTTTCCGAAAAGAGAAACCTGGTTTTCGTTCACTGTTTCCCGAGGATTTAATGACCCCATCTGACGAATTATTCAGCCAAGCTGAAGTCGAAGATTCTCTCCAGGTGCCGCCCGATGCGCCTCTTGCGGTCCGGATGCGGCCCAAGACGCTGGATGAGATCGTGGGGCAGGAGCATCTTCTTGGAAAGGGAAAGCTTCTTCGCCGCACGCTCGAATCCGATCGCCTTTCTTCGCTTATTCTTTATGGCCCTCCGGGCACCGGGAAGACCACGCTCGCTCTCGTGATCGCTCGCACGACTTCCGCGCGTTATGTCTCGATCAACGCGGTCCTCTCCAATGTGGCCGAGATGCGCAAGATCCAGGATGAAGCCCGAAAACTCCTGCGCCGCTCCAAACGCAAGACCGTCCTCTTCATTGACGAGATCCACCGTTTCAATAAAGCCCAGCAGGATATTCTGATGCCGGATGTGGAATCAGGGGTCATTATCCTGATCGGCGCCACGACGCAGAACCCTTCTTTTGCGATCCGGGGGCCGCTTCTTTCCCGTTCGATCGTCTGCGAACTCAAGCCCCACGACGAATCTCATTTGATCCGCATCATGACGCGGGCTTTGGGAGATAAGGAATGCGGTCTCGGAAATCTTACGGTCGAGATCGAACCTGCGGCGCTGGATCATATCGCGAAACAGGCCTCGGGGGACGCCCGCCGGGCCCTGAACGCGCTCGATGTCGGCGCAATGACCACGCCGCCCGATGAAAACGGTGTTATCCATTTTACGGCGTCCGTGGCCGAAGAATCGTGCCAGAAAAAAATAGTTCAGTATGATTGGGACGAGGATTTTCATTACGACACGATCAGCGCCTTTATTAAGAGTCTGCGCGGCTCGGATGTGAACGCCGCGATCTACTGGCTCGCGAAGATGCTTTACGCGGGGGAGGACCCGCGGTTCATCGTGCGTCGCATGGTGATCTTTGCAAGCGAAGATATCGGGAACGCGGACCCTCAGGCCTTGATCCTGGCGGCGAGCGGTTTTACGGCCGTCGAATTCGTTGGAATGCCGGAAGCCCGGATCATTCTTGCCCAGATGGTCACGTACCTTGCGCTGGCTCCGAAAAGTAATGCCAGTTACATGGCTATTGAACGCGCGACCGAAGATATTCAAAACCAGAAGACGGAGCAGGTGCCCCAGCATCTTCGCTCCACCGCCTATTCCGGCGCCAAGGACCTCGGCCACGGCAATGGCTATGTTTATCCCCATGACCGGCCCGAGGAAGCGCGCGGGCAGGTCTATTTTGAAAAATCCGCTCAATATTACATCCCCAAGCCGGTAGGGTTTGAAAAGATCCTCCTCGAGCGCCTCAAAACCACCCCTCAAATACCGGGTATTTGAATCACCGGTTTTCACTGTTCAAGTACCCGGTATTTGAACGGTTAGTCAAGGATCAGGCCTTTTATAAGGGCAAGCGATCGTTGATAATCCGCCCGATTATCCGTGAATTTTTTGATCGTAGCGGGGCTCAGGTCCATGATGTCTTTGAACGCGCAAAGAGGTTCTTCTTGCGAGCGGGCAAGGTGCTCGTGATAGGAGGAAAATTCCCAGCCCTCCGCTTTTTTAGCGAGTCCGGTGGAAACGGGATTGAGGTGGATATAGCGCATAAGGTGAAGCGCGTAGGGATCGGCCTCGACCAAGCGGTTTTCGAATCGGGATTCCCACAAGGGGCCCCTCCGTTTTGAGCGCAGATTAAAAAAGTGCGCGTAACCGGCTTCGATGAAACGAACGTAGTCCTCGATCCCGTTCGGAGCGAGTTGTTCGAGAAATAAATGGAAATGGGTTGGCATTAGGCAGTAGGCCAGGATCCGGACGCGGTCCGGTCCATGCATCTCCGGAGCATTCAACTTGTTGAGGCGCAGGGCGATCGAAAAGCTTCGTGTGCTGATAGCAGTTTTGTAATAACGTAGGGTTGCCCGGAATCGTTGATATTCTGCTGGGTAGCGGAATATTTCGAAGCCGGCAATGCTCCGGTTAAAGATGTGATAGAAACAGCCGCATGCCAGCGGCACCTTCCTGCGTCCCATGATAGTCGTTTTCCTCTCCCCCTGGATTCTAATGAAAAGTATATAAAAATCAATTATATATTTTGTTTTATTCATACCGCTCAAATACCCGGTATTTGAATGGTGTGTTTTTTGCGATTCAAGTACCCGGTATTTGAGGGGTTTGTGGGTCAAAATGGCTCAAAATAGCTATTTATTAGCATTTATATGTATACCAATGTTATATATTGCATCAAAAAAAGCACAAAAAACTAATATTAAAATAATTTACAATATAGTATTGACAAAAGAGCTTCATAGGGTTATGGTTCTGTTAGAAGGTAAATAAAGATGTTTTTGAAATGGTATAAATACTGAAAAAGGAGATACGAAAATGACACACGACCTATACGGGATCCGGAGCGCAAAAATGAACGGCAGGGGCGGGCCTCTTGCGCTTTGCATTATTCACCAAGGCGATATCCTTTCGGGCTATATGTCCCCGAAAATTCACCGGGAACTTCGTCGTACCGAGCGCTCCAGAAAGCGAAGGATGCTATGAGTAAATTCCATTATTCCACGCGCGAGATCGGCGGGGTGGCCGTTTTCGATCTGAAAGGCGAGCCGACCTATGAATCGGTGCAGGAGGTGACTTGGAAGATCCAGAAAAGTATCCGGCGTCACCACTTCCACCAGATCATTCTGAATTTCAAGGCGGCGGGCGCTATGGATACGATCGGCCTCAGACATCTTCTGACGGTCTGCATCCGTCCCAAGCATAGCGCTCTCTACAACGCTTCCCCCGAAATGGTCCATTTTCTCAAAGACAATTGCTTTTCTGGGAAGGTGGATATCTGCGCCGATGAAAAAGAAGTGGCCGAAAGCTTCGGCCCGTTTCTCTACGATAAAGATCCTGAAAAACGGTATGTCGACAAGGGGGCCAAAACCCGCAAAGAGTCGCTCGGTTATCAGTTGGATGGCCGGAGAAAACATCGCATGCATGTCGCCATTCCGGTCGAACTTCGGATCACGAGCCCTTTGAATGAGATCGTTATGACGAAGGCCATCGTCACCAACATCAGTCAAGGCGGGCTTTTTGTCGAATATCTGGATCTTGCGGCTGCCGGAAAAATCACCGCGATGGAGCCGATCGAGAACCTTCCCGTCGAGATCCATATATTTCCAAGCGCCAATTTTCCCGAGGAATACCATGTGGCGGGGAAGATACGCCGTAAGGAGATCCGTAGGGAGCAGCTTGGCTTTGGAATCGAATTCCAGGAAAATAGACAGATTTGAAAATTAGTAACCCGGTTGCGTAACCGGGTTACGTAACCGGGTTACGAAGTGGGTGGATGGTTAGGAGGGATGAAAACGATGCATCTTATTATGAAGGAACGAGTTGAGGTAGTTTTAGGCCATGAAATATTTTTAATAAAATCGTCGGTTTGGCCCTTGTAAAATTAGGGCTATGTGTTAGATTTGTCTAAGTTTTGATGCGGCTTTAAAAAGCGTTAAATAAACAGTTCGTCAAGGAGGCGTTCAATGAGGAAGGGGTTAAGGGTTGTCGCGACAGTCACCCTGTTCTTTTTTCTGACGACTCAGTGTGTCTCCGCAGCCCCTGGCGCCGGCATCCAAATGGCCGGGCAGCGTGAATTGCCTTCTTATTTGAGTATGGATATTCCCGCGGAACTCGGCACCGTGGATTCCCTCTATGAAGCGCCGGCCGGAGCCAACCCCCAATTCATCCTTCATATCCAGAACGCCCACGCCAATTATCAGGCCCAGATGAAGATCAAACAGCTTCTGGGTTATATGAACAAAAAGTACGGCTTCAAGACCATCTTCGTGGAAGGCGCCTCCGAAAAACTCGACGCCGATTACCTCCGCCTTTTTCCCGATCAGGAGCGCAACCTGAAACTCTGCGACGAACTCGCGAAACAAGGCGAGTTGACCGGCGCCGAACTGTTTTTGATGGAGCAGTCTGAGTCAGGAGTACGGGGTACGGAGTACGGCGAAAAAAATATGAAGAACGACACGCCGTACGCCTTCCGCCGTACGAGCAACGCCGTGGAGGCGCTTGGGATTGAACAAGCTTCCTTATATAAAGCGAACTACGATGCCCTGAAAAAAGTTTTTGGCGCCGAAGCGGATGTCACCCGTTTCTTCAAAGGATTCGACGGAAAACTCGACAAGGTCGCTTCCCAAACGTTTACCCCCGAGACCCGCGAACTCATCGCCGATTGGAAACGCTTCGAACAGGGCCGCCGTGAGTTTATGCCCTTCGTCAAAGTCCTTGCCGCCAAGTCCAAGAAGATCCTGAAAGTCGATCTCGAAAGCCTTTTTGCGCAAGTCGGCTGGCCGCAGATCACGCGCCTCCTTGTGATCCAGCAAATGGAAAAAGATCTGAATAAAACAAAAGGCCTTGAAGAAAAGGCGGCTCTCATCAAGATGCTTCGTACGAAGGGTGTTTCCAAAGAACTTCTCGCTACGCTTGAAAGCTTCAGCGAGGGAAGTATTGCCGTAGGGAAGTCCGCCACCGAAGTCTCACCGCGCGAGGTCCTGGAACGTTTGGCCCAGGAAGCCGGTCCCCAAGGTTTTAAATTCAGCGATTATCCCGCGTTCAGTCTTTATGCCGGCTATGTCACGCTCCGTTCGGAACTGGACCCCAAGGTCCTCTTCGAGGAGATCGAATACCTTTTTACGCAGATGCTCGATACCTTAGCCCAGGAGCCTCAGCAGAAGGCACTCCTGACCCTTTATAGGGATGGTGAGCTTTTGCGTAAACTTCTTCATCTGGAACTGAACCGCGCCCAATGGCAGCAGCTTCTCGCGAACCGCGAGCAGATCGCTATTCCGTCGCTTGTCGCACGGCTCAAAGAAGCTGTGCAAACAACGGAAGGCGGAGGGCGGAAGGCGGAGGGCGCAAAAGCCAAAACTCCATCCACCATCCTCCATCCTTCATCCGACGTGATGCCTCCAGCATTCGGCGCAAAGATGGACGAACTCTTCACTGCCGGCCTCGAGTTCTATGATTTCGCTCACAAACGTGAAGCCGTCTTCTATAAAGAGATGCAGTCCCAGATGCAAGAGCGGAAGATCACCAAAGCCATTTTGATCACCGGCGGTTTCCACACCGACGGCATGAGCGACCTCTTCCGCGAGAATGCCATCAGCTACGGCATCGTCACCCCGCGCCTTAGCGAAAAGTCGAATGAAAATTTATATCAAAAAGTTATGCTTCAAAACCGCCAGTATCCGTTCGAAGTGTCTTATCTTGAGGCGGCAATCAAGGCAGGACCTCTGAGTGGGCAGCCCAATCCGGGCGAAGTGGTCGGGACATATCTGGACATGATGATGGGAATTGGAGCCATGACGCTTCCTGATGCGGTAAAAGTGTTCAGCAATTCTCAGTGTGCGGTCCGGAATGAAATAAGAACCGAAATGGTTGGCCCGAATGCCGACGGCCGGCCTAACATTCGCATTGTTCCGCGCACGTCTGTGGCCGTTCCGCCTGAGGAAACGCTTGTTCTTGGTGACGCTGCCATTAGTGCCGGACAGATCACACCGGTTAAAGTCCCCGTGCTTGTCGGCGAGCCCATGCTTCCGAAAGTTGAGCCGAGCGCTACCCTAGAAAGGGAGGCAGCGGAAAAAGTGGTGAAATATTTGCAATCAATATGGTCCGCAGATTTGAAGAAAAAATATCCGGGGGGTGTAAAAGTCGATGGTTCCTTTATTCTGCTTGGGCCCAAGGATAAAATTATCAACCCTGACGAGTTGCATCTTGTAGAAGATGTGGGCTCGGCTCCGATGAGCAGCTTTGATCTCTCGCCAGAAAATCTTGACGCCGGGATTGCCGCGCTTGCCCTGGCAACCAAAATTCCGGTCGCTGATCTCCAAAAAGCCGTCCGCTCCGAGGCTCGCGCAAAAAAAGTGGCGGAGCAAGTGAGAGGAATCATACGGTTTTCGATGCTGGGGTTTGTGCTTGCGGCCACCATGGCTATCTGTACGGCTTGCTCGTCAAAGTTGAACGATCAATGGAAAAGTTCTCAGCAGAAACGGGATATTGACCAGATCGAATCGGCGGTCAAATCGGGAAATTTAAATGCGATTTCTGAAGTGAGTACTCGAACATCCGAGCGCCTTCGTTCGGGTTCCAACGATATTGAACGAGTAGCTTTCGATCGGCTAGTGTTGGCGGCGGCCTCTTTGGTTGAGGCACAGAGGAGCAGAGCCCAAAAAGATTGGCCGGGTGAATTAGCCGCGTTATCTCAAAAATCTACGGACGCGGCCACTCTTAACTCTTTTTACCATGAGCTTTTGCTTGTCATGGACCAAGATCTCGAAACGATCGCGAAGTCCGAGGCGGACATAAAGGCGTTTGAGGATGCAACGCCGGGATTGGGCTCGTGGAGCATGTGGTCGGCCGCCAACAAAGTGCGTGACATGTTAGTTTCATTTAAAAGTGTGGTCGCAGTCGAGCGTAAGGTTTATCAAACGGGACGTGAACGGGCGAAAATAGTTCTTAGTGCGAACGATCCAGCGTTTCGTGCCAAAGTTGATGCCTTAAATGTTCTTACGGAGTTAAGCCCCAAAGTTAATGAACTGGTTCAAGCGGCTGAAAGCGCGTCTTTTGAGCTTTTGCAGGTGACTGCGCGCCGTGACGATCAGTTTGTGGGCAAGCTTTTCAGTGACACGGCTTCCAAACTTGCTGCGCAGGCTGCTGTTGAACACGGTGAAAATGCCAATCGCGATATCCGCGACATCAAAGAACTGGTCGCTGGGATTATGCAAGATCAAAGATTCGCATCTGTTCTTGGTGCAGGAGCTCGTGAAATCAAACCTGGAGCCGTCGATCCGGGATATGGCTTTATCGGTAATACCGTGGTACCGCCCTTGGTGAATGGTATCACGGGCATATCGGAGGGTAAAAGCTCGTGGTTCTTGGTCTTATCGGATCACGCAAGTGCTGTTTCGGCGGAAAGTGACTTTTCTTCCATACTCTCTTCGGTTACGGCAATGCGGGATGCTATTCAAAAAAAGATTGCGCAGTTGACCAGCGTACTTGATGAGGCGGCTGATAAAGAAATCCGTCGTTTTGGTCAAAAACAAGGCGAAGCTACTTCTAGGGCAACCCGCCCTGAATTTCGCGCCACCTCTGGCGCTGAGCAGCGTCGAAGTGAGGCGAGGGGCGCAGTAAAGGCTGTGATTCTCTTAGTGGCTGTAGCAGCGATAGCGGGTGGAGTTACATGGTGGATACGAGCGGATCGCAACCCTTCAGGAGTTTATGGCTATGAAGTAACCCCGGCGATCCTCTCCCAGTGGGATCAAGTCCGGTCGCTTGCCGAACGATACGGTCTTTCAAAAGAGTTTCCTGGTTTCGAGGTGTTTACAGAAAACGGTAATCGCGTCACAGGGATTTTCTCCTTTTCGGAATTAGATATCCAATACTGGCAAGAGCAAGTACGGACTGGAAAGATCACTGTAGAGCAACTTACGGAACTTTGGGGGGATTTTCAGAAGGTCCGGGAAATCGCGTATGAGTTAAGGTGTCCCATTGTGACGCCGGGCGCCAATTTGGGGAAATTTGTCAGAATATTGAGAAAAAAAGGCGGACCCGCGCTTCGAGCGGCAATGGAAGAAGAAAAAAAAGGATGGACAGATGGCACTCCATCAAGCCAGACAAACACGCCGCCGGTATTGAAGGGCGGTATGGTTCTCGAGGCGCAAAGAACCGAAACGCAGACTTTGCCTGATGGTAGCGTTTGGAAGCTCGTAACGGAGCAAGGGCCGGTAACGAAAGACGCAAACGGTGTGGAAATACAAAAAGAGACCAAGCGATGGATACAAGTGAGTCCTGCTACAAGCGGTATGGTTCTCGAGGCTCAAGTTCAACAGGAGATTTTGCCCGTTGAGAAGTCCATAACGACGCAAGGGCGAGTGGAGACTATTGCCCCTGGCGTGACGCGTCAAATGACGACGGAAAAAGTGAAACTGCCGGCATTGTCGGGCGGTGCGGTTTTTTCAGCCCAAACCACGCAAACGCCGGCTCGTCAGGAGACCCGCTCCCGCTCCGAGGGTCGTGCTGGTAATGAGGCGGGGCAGGCGCGGGAGTTTCAACTTTCGGATATTCAATTTATAGGACAGGATGATCCCAAAAGTGATTTTGTGGAACAAATTGAATTTGAACAAGGTCGCTACGTACTTCAAGTTTCTGCATATGATAAAGTGGCTATCCAGTGGCGTTTAGGCAGCCGGGATCCTATTCATTACTCTTTTAAGAGTAAGGTTTCGCGTCCTGCTGGTTTTAATGATGATAGTGCTGCTGATGTAAGTGTCTGGTTAGACGCAGATGGAGAACTCAGACGATTTGAAATTGCTCACACAGAAAAAAGCAGTGTTATTGATGGCCTTGCAGGTTGGCTTAGAGCACAATCCAACAAGCCTTGGGCAAGGCTTAATCCTGATTTACATCCCCGCTCCGAGGCGAGGATAATGCCTGTGGCTGATGTCGAGCGGCAATTAGGCGAGCTTGCGCAACCCAGGCAGTTTGGTAAGCGTGTGACGTTGGTGGGCGCGAGTCCCATAATTGATGCCCGTGGTAATTTAGTATTTCCAGGCGATTCTAGCGGAATTCAAATTCCTATCGCCTCTCCAGATGGCCAAACAGGGATTTTGCGTTTATTTGCTAATTATTCAGAGGGAACTGGGGAGCAAGAAGGACGCATAGTCCCTATTCTTCACATTCTTGCAATGAAAGCCGGGGTTGAGAAATATTACCGTTATGAACCTTTTCGCTCAGGACCTTACAAAGCCGAACAGCTTACAACAAAAGAATTTCAAAAAGCATATGACCTTTACATGGAGAACCAACAGAGAACCAAAGCCGTCCGCTCCGAGGCGAGGAAAACGGTAAAAGTGCTGCCTTCTGACGGAAAGATGGACGATAAGAATCAACCGGGGCCTGCCGGGGAGCAGTTGCCTTGGGGGAGCTTTTCAAAGACAGAGCCTTCTGCGCAGTTGCGGGAACCTTCCAAGAACCCTTTCATTCGGGGATTGCAGGATTGGTGGAGAGCGCATTTCGGTGACATTATGGGCTCGTGGGATCGTTGGGTGCAAAAGCAAGCTCCTCAAAGCAGGTATGTAAATACTGCGGTGATTACAGAGCTTTCTCCGCAGTTGCCTTGGGCGAGCTTTTCGAGTTCTCAAACGCCCTCAGCTGCCGAGACAAGGGGAGTTGCGAATATTTTGGCGACGGGGCTTTTGATATCGGCGGGTGCCATGGCGGCTATTTTGACCGCGGGGGATGTTTTCGGGTTTTTTCTAGGAACGCTGACGAGGGGAATGGTCCTCATGCATTTGACGTATGTCGCGGGACTTGCCGCCGCGGCGGGTCTTTTAAGCCTGGATCCTGTTGTGTCCGCTCTCATATCCACCCTGCGTTTTCTTGTCCAGTACGCCGAAGCTATATATCTTGCCGCGTATCCGAAGGGCATCACTCGCGGAGGGAAGACGGTCTTAGAAAGTCTCAAGAATTTCGGGCGTCGTCTCAAGGCAAATGTGAATGCTATCCGCGCCGGTGATCAGCGCCCAAGCCAGGTCAGCAAATTGCGTGTTGCGCCGGTTGCAGGGGAGCGTCTTCCAATTCCCGCAAACTCCCAGGAATTTTATGATGCTCTTTATAGAGGAATCCCGTCATTCAAAACTTTTGAGAAATATATTTGGCTGGCACCTCGAGCTGCGCAGACTGTGCAGTTCGTTTTCAGGCATGTGCCAGCAGACGATGTGGAACGAGTTCGTGAATTTATCGGAAATATACTGGTGCCGTTTATTGAGAAAACATTCTCGCGAGGGGTGATTGTTACTCAGACGGGGCCCGCACAAGATGGGGCCAATAAATTTTTTGCAATCACGCTGACCCGCGATCCTTATTTCTCCTCCCGGGACGAGGCGGCGGAATCAACCGTAACCTACGGAAAAGGACTCATGCCCGCCCAGCAGTGGTTTGGGGCATCGAGTTTTTTTAGTTTTGGATCGATCGAAGCCCGCCTTCTTATCGCGATGACGAAACATTTGAATTTTGCGCAGGCCGTGCGATATGTTTTAACCGGTAAACTGCCTCTGGGGAACCTCTCG
>JBAYVF010000025.1:0-26392 GCA_041674705.1 Candidatus Omnitrophota bacterium | reverse complement strand
GCGCAAGGGGCTCGAGTGACGGATGTGACATTTGGCGGGGATTATGCGTCATTGAACACCGCGGAACAGAAGATGGCGCGTTCGTTCCTCGCGAACACGGGGCAGATCCACTCCGAGGGTATGTTGCTGCTTTACGACACGGTGGGACTGTATGTGGGTTATTCAATGCCTGGGACCTATGGTTCTGTCGAAGGCGGAAAATGGGAAGTTACTGCCGCGCGTATAGACGATGTTCTTTATGTGCGAGTTTTAGAGGTTGATGGTAAGTTTTTCTTTTCAACCTCGGGAAAAATACAGGGGTTGTCTTTTAACGTCGATGAGCAGGCCATGACGTCTTTGGAATTGGAAGCTGCAATTAAAAATCGTCCACAGCTCAAGGGCATGACGGAAGGGAAAGTTTCTACGATCGGAAGCATAACCGATGCTTCCGGAAAAGAGGTTTCAACCGGATTACGAGCTTTTGCTCTTGAAAGTGTTTTTCCTCGGTATGGAATTTTCAACGGCACATTATTTGCGGACGATGGTGGAAATGGCTGGTTGATGTATTCGACAGATCCAAATAATGTTTCGACGGCAACCTTGTACGGAGTTGGAATTTTTCAAAATACGGTTCTAACGCCTTCGACCAATATCGAGCGCAAGGAGACAGATACGCATGTTCGGGTCTTTGTGAATGGCCAACTCACTCGATCTTATGACAAAAAAACCGGGGTTCTGTATGAGCGGGCCATGGCGCTTCAGCCGACATCTGTTGTTAGTGAGTCTGAGCAAAAGGCCCAAACCCTGGCGAAGAATTGGGTTCGCGTGGAGCGGGAGGGCGGACAAACTTATTTAATTGTTAAAACAGGGGAAGCTGATCGAGGCGGCGTTGGCCGGGATAAAGTGAATATAACCAGTCGATTGCGTGTTGATTGGGCAAGCTCGGATTGGGACGATCGGTCGACGGGGCCGGTCGAACATTTGAAAGCAATGCAACTGACTGATACGGGAAATGGCAGCAGCGCGATACATTTATTCGAGGAAGTAAGAACCTCGAGCGGTCAGGCGCAATGGCGTTACGTTGGATTGTCGCAATATTCCAAAGAGCGGGAGGGTTTGAATACGCATAGCGTCATGACTACTTTTGGCGGTACGGTGCCTCTTGCGGCCGGCCGTTCTTATAGCTCCGAAGAGCTGACGAGAATCGGTGCGGCTCAAGATAATCAAAGGGTTATGCTTGGGGCAACGCTTGGTGTGGAACATCCCGGTGCTTTGACCGGCCAGCTATTTACTCTTGGTTTAAACGATTTCGTTACTGTTACCTCGGCTGTAAAAAATCAGTCAGGGACAGTCTTGGGTTGGATGACTATGCACAACGGCACCAACATGGAGACGGTCGAGGCTTTAGGAACTGCGCGTTTACCGCAAACAGGTTTTTCGTTTACACAAAATGCTGATGGCTCCATAAAGTTTGGTGATCAAACAATTTCTCAGCAGGCTATGAATTTGGGGGCCAGCTCTCAAGCGTTGGCGTCCATGGGACGCGCATTTCAGGGTTCGTTCGGAGATCGTTTCGTGAATTTTACGGTCAATGCAGAAGCGTTTTACCAAGGGAAAAACGGAACATTTTTTAATCCGCTTCAGATATCAGGATATTTTGGATTAGAGGATGCCATTACGATGCCTTTTAGTTCGAAACAGGGCAGCTACGGTTTGATGGTGTCGAGTTGGCTGCAGGGCGCCGAGGGCCGTTATGTGGCGTACCAGGTTGACGGGCAAGGTGATGTTAGTGCTTTTGGGGCGCAGAATGACAAGGATTTTGGTATGCCCGAGCGTGAATTGGCTCTATTTAATTTATCGAATATTGGGAATTTTAAGCCAATGCCGGACAGCGGTATCGATCCTGTTGTGGGCATTTTCTCGGATGCTGGAATGCGCATGGGCGCGATGTCGCGCGGTGAAAGCAGTTATCAGGTGTATCAAGGATACGGGGGAGGTGAGAAATTCTTCGGGTCGTATGTACGGTACCTTCCGGATCCGATGAATAATTTCGTCATCGATCACGGGGGAACTGGCTATGCGAATGCTAGCTATGCTGCAATAGCAGGTTATGGCGTTGGATCGACAACGTATTCTGCTTTTGAACCCATGGAAGGTTTGAAACGAATCGAATACTCCTACAGTCCTTCCCCTATGCAGCTTGGGAAAACGGATCCTGTGACGGGGAAAACGGAATATTTGCGCGCGGATGGCCCCAATTTCGAATCGGCTCTGCGAATGTCGTTTAACGAAGGCAGTGAATTGCAGCGTGTGGATACGGTCCACTTTGCGATGCTCCCCAATGGCGGACGGGGGGCAGTGGATGGGATCGTGGCGTCCGAATTCTATGCGGTCACTTTAGGCTCAAAAATTTTAAACATGGCTTCGTTCGGTGCTGTTGATCGCCAAACTGTCATGGTTTCGAAATATAACATTTATGACAACTTCGTCACGACTCAAAGTGGAATTCATTATATCAAGGATGGATTGCAGTACGAGATAAGCGCTGCAACAGGGCTCATCTCAGGCGCGGGTTATGATCAGAACGGAAATCTCCTTAGTCATATTGTGGGTCGTAATGGGGTTTCTATCCAGCGGTTTATCAACCACATGTCTGCCAATAATATTTACATTGGCGATAATGAAGGGATGATGGGGATTAACTGGTATGGGAATAAATACACTGAGATGGAATATGCTGTTCGCACTGGGACGGCTGGTTTTTGGACCAATTTGAGATTTGAAAACGCTACATTTTGGCGTGCCTTGTCCGGTATCGGTCGTGTCAGTCAGCACAGCAGGATTGGCAGCAGCGAAATTATCAAAGGAAGTGGTGTGACGTGGGCGGATACGATTTATGTTGGCGGGATTGTAGCGCAAGTTGTTGTCGCAATAGCCAGTTTGGGCGCAGCAACCCCGATGATGCTGGGCGGCAGGATTGCATTGGGCACTGGGAGATTTCTTGTAAGCGCGGGGGAAACGCTTTCTGTTTTGGCCGGTAATTTTCTTTCCTTTGCCAAGACAACGATCACGGTGCTTGGACGAGTTTTTCCAATATACTCGGCGTTTCAGAGTGGTGCCTATTTCGGTGCTTTTATCATTTTGAAAGCATCAGCTCTCACTTTACACGTTACCGGCCGGATTTTCGCTTCGGTCGGTGTAATTATGTTGCGGAGTGTCGGTGTTATTGAATGGCGTGCGGGACTGGCGCTTAACAGTACGGGACAGGTATTTGCCCGTTTAGGGGCTCAGAGGATCTTTGCCCGCCTTGGGATGCAAAGGATTGGTGAATTCTTGCGCGTGACCGCAGGAAAATTGATGCTTCGTAGTGTCAGAATCTCAACGTCCGCCATGGGGGCCATGCCTGCAAACACCTTGCGAGGTAGTTTAGCTTTTATATGGTCTGAAAAATTTACGCAGCTGGCCACATCAGGGAGTCGCAATCTCTTTGCCGGATTTTGGACAAGGGTTGGTGGTGGGGCTTCAAAACTTATAGGCCGGGATATGAATGTCCGGCTGGTTGAAGGCTCTTCGGGTGCAACGGCGAAATATACCCGAGAAACACTTTTTCATCAAGGCGGACTTCTTAGTTGGAAGACGGCAGGAAAAGCGTGGTTTGGCGAGAACTACCTTGTCAAAGGCCAGGTTTTGCAAAGCACGCGTAACTTTTTTGGAGCGATATTCCGTCCAAGTGTGATGAAACCGCTTGTGAACTCTGTAACGGGGAAGGTCATGGGCGGGGGCGTCCTGGGTCAGACTGTTCGGATGTTCTATCTTTCTGCCTACCTGGCTATTGGTGGGACTGTTTCATCGGTGTTGGCCGTAGGCATGCGAGCTCTCGGGGCAACGGGCGGAGAAGGCGGTTGGACCTCCGTCAGATTTTTAGAGGACTTTATGGGGAAATTCGGGCAGATCATCAATCCGGAGACGGGCCGATTTGATCTGAAACTGATTTTTTCTAATTTTTTCAGGCAGGCGGGTGTTACTTATGATGCAAAAGCTGGAAAATTGGGATGGAGCGCCGCGGCCTTAGCGGGCCTTGTCGCCTTTTCAACAGTCATGCAAATCTTTACTCCTCTCATGCAAGCGTTAGGGCTGACGCGCTATGGACGCTCCATGTCGGGTGTTGACAAAATTATCGAGAGCCGGGTTTCGAGTACGCTAGGCCGGGAATTTCTTAATGGCATGTGGGAAGAGGCGATTGTGGAGCCTGGCATTGCAATGGCGGTGACACCGGCAGTGACACAAATGATCGCTTTTGTTCTTACGGCGGGGCCTTGGGCTGCAGGGATCCAGAACTGGGCGGAAGCTCGTTATGGAAAGAACTCGGCGAAGGCCCAGCAGGTGGGCGGCGCTCTGAATCTTTTGGCGTTTCAAATTGCAAGTGCCTTTGTTCAGTACGCTGTTGAATTCGCAACGCCGGGCGGTGCCAAACTTCAAATGACCGGGGCCACGCAATTTAGTCAAGCCTCGGAAGTCAATGGCAATAGCACGTTTCAAAACACCGAGCAGGTTGGTTTGAAAATGTCGGATGTGGTGGCTGTCTCCGGAAAGAATAAACAGCAGACCGCTGAGTTTATGAAACAACACGACGTTTCAGAGCAGGCAGATCTCAATGTGGGCGTGGCTGAATGGTGCCGGAAGAACAACGTTAGTTTCGAAGCGGTCAATCAATCCTTTGGAATTTCTAATTTCCAAATGGGGGCGATTGCCCAGCAAACAGAGATGGATCTTGCGACCATTGCGGGAACCCTTCAAATGGAAGTCGGACCGTCGTATCAGATGGCCGTTGACAGTATGGCGAGTCACGCACTTGATCTCGGCAAGAGCTATTCGGGTTATGCCAAAAAGAGTGGCGCGGATGGCGTTAAAATGGACAATTTAGAAAAAGATTTTGATGTGACTGAAGGGCAGCTTCGCGAGCGGATCCAGCGACGCACCGGCGCGTCGGAGATCAAAGCGCCCGCTGTCGGTTATAGCACTGTTGCCGAGTATGCCGCCGCTCTTCAAGCCGCTAATCCGCAACTTTCGATCGAGCAGATTTATGAAGTGATCTTGCAAAATATGACGATCGCCCAGTTTGCGGGTTCTCAAAATAAAGATTTGGCGCAATACCTCCTGGGTTGGAACTCAATTCTGATCACTCCCGAACAATATCCTCATTTGGCTCTACCGCTCGGAGGCAATCTTTACCAGGCGTGGCAGTTGACCGGCGTGGCCAGCGGAACGTTTCTCAAAAATGTCGGATTTGCAGGGATCGGGTTTCAGGATTATCTCCTCTATCGCGCCCAGGCCCTTGGATTTATTAAAAACGGGCAAAGACTAAGTGACATTAAGGATCAGAAGAAATTTGAGGAAATCATCAAAGGAGATCTGAGGTCTGCGGGACTTATAGAAACAGTGCTGGACGCAATGAATATTCTGGCAGAGACGCAGACCCTCGGTGAGATTTTTGAGGCAGGAAAGACTTCAACGTTGCAGCAGATTGAGCTTCTCAGGACGCTCGGATTCGATTGGACCGTGTTAAAGCAAAAGACCCAATTCAGCGCAAAAGGCATTCAGACATTTATGGGTTTTACGTTACGACAGATGAAAATGGAAAACAGCAAGGCCATGGCCGATGTTCTTTCGGCTGTGGGTATGAAGTATCGTGAATATGCGGTTCGCATGGGTGTATTTACGGTCGGGGACTACTTGCGAAAAATGGTCACCAACAAAGACGGGCTCCTTTTAATGATCCGTGGTCTTGATCTAACTAACGAGTCTCAAGATAATAATATGCCATTTTGGGAGGCCGTGCGTCTGATCTCAGAAGATCAGCATACGTCGCAAGAAGAGGTTGTTTTAAGGTTGTTCGGTCAGATGAAATTAGTCGAGGTTCAACTGGCATCCCCGGTAGAAGCGGCCCGGCTTATACAAGCGCTCCAGCTCGGGATCCGACAGGTTGAAAGCTCCTACCGAGAGGAATCCGATGTCCAGCGAGTTGAGAGTGACGGTCATCTGGCGCGAGGCTTTGGAAAAAACAGCATTCCGTCCCGTTTTGTTCTTCACCACGAGGGAACGGCACGGCCATCCGAGATTCATTTGACCGAGCAAGTGAAGGTCACTCAAGACGATTTTACGCGGGGCACGATTTTGATTGACGGAAACATTTATACTATTCGCTTCAGTGAAAATGATACCTCGATAAGCTTCATCTGCCGGGAGCGATTGATCAAAGAAGGTGTTCCCCAAGACATAGGAAATCTTACGGTTCGTTCTGTAGAGTTTTTATATGCCGATATGGCTGATTTTCTGGCCGGCAACAAAGGGGCCCGTCCGGGAGATCCGCAGGCCATTCTTCTGGGATTGCAACGTTCCGCCGAGAGGAAAGTCGATATATTCCGCGGCATTGCAAAACAGTGCCGGGCCTCGAAAGATGCCGGCGCAGAAGCCATGGCCGTCCAATGGGAGCAGATTGCCGCCGGTTTTGATCAAGTTAAAAAAGACCTCGTGGAGCTTGCGAAGAACAATATACCTGCGGGTCAATTCGAGACCCTTCTGAGTCAGGCAGTTAATAAAGGCATGACCCAGACTCTTCGAAATGTTCAGCGTATGGAAGACCAGGCGGTCCAGCCCAAAATAACAACACCATCTCGGCAGGGTATTGGCCAGACGGCGCCTCTCACTGTGCCGAAACAATTCCAAACCGTAACGGATCTTGTGCAGTTTATCGCGGCTGTGGCAAAAGATCCGGCCCAAACGAACGCAGATCAATTGCTAAAAGGAGCCGTTGAACGTTATCTGTCCCAAGCCATGGCCAAGCCGGTTTTCGGGATGAGTGTCAAAAAGCATCGCGCGGATCTGCTGAAAATCCCATTTGTTGAATATACGAAGGTTCGTCGTTTAAAAGACGGAAAAGTGACTCGTGTTACTGAAGTCCGTGCTGACGAGGCGAAGTGTAAAACCGAAGGCATGCGGGAGATCGCCCGTCTTTTCAACGAAACGATAGAAGAATATGAAATCCTTTCCGGGAATAACGTTTATGATCGTAAAGGCGTCACCCAGGGGATAGCTATAGCAAACCTTTTGCTTCGTCCGGATCTATTTCACAAGATCCCGACCGGTGTCGGGAAAACCACGACGCTTTTTACCGCCGCGGCGATTTTTAACAAGCGTATTCGCGATCGGTTGGAAATCTTGAAAAGCAAAGATCCCGCCACCGAAAAAGAGATCCGCGAAAATCTTTATAAAAATGCCGAAGGAAAATTGATCTTTGTGGTAAGCGATTCAAACCTGTTGGCTCAGACCTTAACGGACGTCAAGCTTTTGAGGCAGGCGGGTCTTTCCTTCGAAGCGCTTACGGAAGATGACCTTGAAAATGTTCGCCGGGGGGACAAGGAAACGATTGCCAAGTTCAAGAACGCCGATTTAGTGATCGCGCTCGGCACGGCGCTCGATTTCTTGCAGCTGGATTCCGAAGAAATTGAAGCTATGAGAAAGAGCGGCTATCGCAACGAGCCAGAAGAAAAAGCGCAATTCGATAATCTGACAGATTTCCATAAGCTCATGATGGAGAAAAACCGCTATCTTTTTGATGAGGTTGACGTTTCTTTCACCCAGCCCGGTACGCAGAAGGGGCGAGGGAAGCGTACTCTTGGGGGAGACGGAAATGTCCAGGAGATTACGGCAGTTCAGGCTGTTGATGAGGTCATTCAGAAGGTAATCAGCCAGAAGTTCTTCTCCGGGAGGCGGCCTGGTGGTGATTCCACTTTAAATATACGCGATTGGATCTCAAAAGAACGGTCCTTGATGCGATTGACAGTTTTTGTGGACGATCAGGTTCGGAATATGTCCTATGAAGAATATGCCAACGGATTCAAAGGGAGCGTGATCGATGCCCGGTTGGATCGGACAAACCCCGGCGCCCGCGAGATCCTGCAGCAATTGGCCGATGAAATCAAAGTTCCCGTCGATGTGTTTACCGTTGATGAGAAAGATCTGGCCAGCCAGCCGATCAGCCCAAGTCAAAAAGCTAAGGTCGCGATGTACCGGGCATCACTTGTCGGGCGGCTCAAAGCTATCCGACAGCGAGATGGCCTTGAAGTGGGCCGCTATCTTGAAATGGTCGCGCGAAGAGGAATGGAAAATGCTGAAAAAACTATGGAGCGTTTTAATGGTAAGGAAGAACTAAAAGAAAAAGCGCGGCAACTCTTGATCGCCTATGGGGCGCTATCGCAGCGACCGATTCTCGAAGCCATTGCGCGCGGTGAAGTCCCGCAAGAGCTTGGGGATAATGCAAAGAGGAAAGAAGATTTCGACTTGCTTAAGAAAGCAGGTTTGCTCGACACTCTATCGTTCTTGCAACTTGAGGTTTCGATCAGAGTTATCTCGAACAACACGATTGCGCCGAGACTTCAACAAAGCGATCCGTTCCTTTCGGCCCATACCCAGCTCGTGTTCCTGAGATTGCATGACATTAGAGGCGGTGAAGCTCTTGCGAGCGGAGCGATTCAACCCAACATTGGTTCATCGGAGGCGATCCAGGACTATTTAGGCACCGTAAGTATTTCAGGTGAGGCGATCCATTCGACGCGTGAACGTACGATTCAGGCTCTCAGAAAGGGAGACTCGACTTTGGCAGGCTTCACAGGAACTTTGGAACATGTCAGGCAATCAGCTTATGCCGCTTATGGTGTTGATACCCTTATTTATGTCGAAGGAAATCCCTATTTCAATCGTGTGGTGGACCGCACGAATCCTGAAAAACCTGCTCCAGAAGTAAAGGCGCTTTCCGAGATAGAAAAATGGCGGGCACTGGTTCTTTTGCGGGCCGTTTCAAATGAATGGGGTGATGTGAATTATGATCTAGTGGAAAGGCTGATCGCCGACGATATGAGCCTGATTAAAAATTTGTCTCTGGAAGCACAGAACGCCTATGCCGCTTTGAAGGGACAAATTCAAATATTGACGCAACTTTCTCTCGCAAAAATTGCGCGACCTATTCGCCAGCAGGATCTTCGTGGGCATCGGACACTTGAAGGAGCGGCTGGCAGCATACAGGAAGCGATTCGTACCGATAACGCGAGAATAGCTGCAGCGCAAAAGAAAGGTGAGGCAGTATTGGCCGAGCATATTGTGGTTGCTAATGCTATGGGAGCTGCGGAAGAAACGACGGTTACAGATTCCCTGAGGGCTATGGCGGAAAGAGCAAGCGCTGAGGGAACGACACGAGTGACCTTTATTTATGCCGGCAAAGAAACGTCGCTGTGGACGATTGCCACTTATAACACCCAGACCCAGAAACTTGAAGAGGATAAGCCGATCCCTCTCGAGGAAGTCATGTTCTATATGTACGGAGTGAATAATAAGAACGGTCAAAATCCAAAAGTCCAGGAACGTCTTATTATTTACTTTAATACCGCAACCACACGCGGTACGGATGTCTTTTTTGCGTCGAACATGGAAATGCATGTGTTGGCAGATTCTGCGTCGAAGCTTCATGAAATGGAGCAGTTGTGGGGACGCCACCGCGGTGTCCGGGAGTACAATGTTGCAAAAAAGCAGTTCGGGAATGTCCATGCGACGAGTCAAGATCTTGCGCGCGCCTATTTTGAAGGACGGATTGCCCACGCGGAATTGATGGAGTGTTTGAATGATTCGGCCAGAACAACTGTAAAAACTCGTAATGGGGAAATCCTTGCCGGGTCTTTTACGTTTGAAGCGGAACGAACGACAGAGACAACGAACGAACAGGGTGAAGTGGAGATGAAACAGAAAGGAAATTACGAGCTCTTTCATCCGGCGCAAATCCATTTTGTAGACCAATCGCTAGGACGTTTAGTCGACCGTGTCGAAGGGGTTACGGTCGTAAGTGCGCTTTCCGAAACCGAACAAGGGCATGCGCTGGCTCTTCTGAGGGCTTTCACGAATGAGCAAGGGAATGTGGACTATACGAACGTCGCAAAATTAATCGCCAATGATCCTGCGACTCTGGTCGGTCTTTCAGAAGAGGTGAGGGCCGCCTATGAAGCGATCAAGGAAAAGATCACGATTCTTGAAAAGCTTGGCGTTGAGATTCAGGGTCCGACGGTTTCAGAGTTTGAAAAACTCTTAACGGATAATCGTGAGGCGGAAGCAAAACGGAACAATTACGAGAGTGCTCGACATACGTTGGAGGGGGCATTACAGGGATTTTTGACGAATCTGATCAAGCAGGAGAAAGATGCAAGAGCTCAAGAGATCTTGCAGGGGTACTTTAACCGCTTGAATGAGATCGTGAAACATGACATAGAGCTTTTTTCGCAAGGGGCTCTTTCAGGCATTGAAAGTTTGCGGCAGGTTGCGACCCATACGCTTGATTTTTTAAAGGGGATGGTTTATAGCGAAAACGCGAGTAGGCTTTCAAAAAATTCCATTGATTTGCTCGAAGCGGAGATCAAAGCGATGGAGGCTGTCGGTGAGCTTACTCTTACAGATCATCGCGTCTCCGTGTTTCACCGTTCGAATGAAGGTGTGTGGACTCGGTATGAAGTTGAAATAACTTCTCGGACGCAAGAGGGGCTTCCGGTGGCAGGGCGTCTTGTCGGCCAAGCGGATGTTAAGGTTCAATTTAACGAAGACGGGCTCCAGGCAACGATTGTTCGGCAGGGTGAGAAGTCTATTCAGGCGCAAAGGATGGGGCATGTGATGGCCCGTACGCCTGCGGAGGCGATGATCCTTTTGAATCAGCAGCTGAGAGCGTATGAAATTCCGGTTGTAGCCCCCTACGGCGGTGCAAGGGATGGTCGCCTTGAAAGGACGATGACTGTTCGGGATGCTGTAAAAAAACACCTGAATCAGCAAAATCAGGAAGCGAAGGACAAATTCATAAAATGGGCCACAGAACAGGGATGGGTCGATCCACGCACCGATATGATGACCCAGGATGGTATGAACGCCGCAAAAACATTGGATAAGTTCCGCACCGATTTCAAGAAAAACAGGGAGGAAGCGGTAAAGGCCTTGCGGCAAATTCAGGGAACCCGGGTTAAGCGTTTTTATCTTCCGGATATGCCGCCTCCAGATGAAAAAGATGTTCGGTTTGATGGCATGATTGTGGACCTTTTTGCGGCGCTTATGAATAGCTCCATGATTCCGATAACTCGGATGGACTTGAATTTAATGGATAATCTGAGTGTCTTCTCGAGGACTTTGGAACGTTTTGATGGGAAAATGAATGATTTGACGCTTGTAGATCTGCGCACTATTTTTGCAAAAGAAAACTGGCGGCTCGAACTGGCTCAATGGATTAGCGAAAACATTACGGATTCGGATGTTGAGAAAGATTATCAGGCGGTCTTTGGGCTTAAATTGGATGAGTATGAGCGTAGCCGGATCCGTCAATACCGGGCTCAAGAAGAATCCCGCGACCTTAATAAGTTCGGACTGAAGGCCGCAAGTTATGCCTTAGACCGTGGCTTTTGGAAGAGCCAGATCTTTTCCAAGTTCATGGGGTTGCGCTATAGCGTGAAAGAGGGCGTTCCCATGCTTCGTCAGGTTGGCAATGAGATTATCTCGAGTTGGAAGACGCTACGGTTCGGGAAGGTCAAGCTTTCTGATTTGCAAGGGCTTGTGACGGCGTTGAGTCATCCGTCCACTGTGCCGGATATGCCGGAGGATATGGTGGCGTTAGCGATGGATCTTGGCCTTATCCAAACGCCGGGTGACCTTAAGATGACTAACGGCCAATCCTATACCGAACTTGCTTGGAGACGAGCTCTTGTGGATTCATGGACCCAAATGAGCGGAAAAGCCGATGCCCGCAAGGTCACCGTGGATCGAGCGGTTCAATTCGCCAAAGAGCATGTCATGGAACAGCATGATCCTAAAAAGAGTATGGGGGATAGTGAAAACCGTTTGGGTATCGAGGGGCTCACGAAAGCCAAACTCATTGCAGAGCTTTTAGCTCGTCTTAAAATAGAACGAAGTGCTATTCGAGATTGGTTTGCTGCTCTTGGAACGCTTGCGAAGAATCTTCTGATGGGCGGAGGACTTTCTTTGGCTAAAACATGGGTCGGCATGGGCGCGCTTGCGACAGCGGTGATCGGCGCGGGCATTGTTTTCGGACCGGCATTGATAGCGCCAGTTATTGCTATGGCCAAGGCAGGAATTGTGGCGGCTTCGGGACTTGCGATGGGTGCAATCGTTGTGCCGTCGTTTATCGCTCTTCTGATCTTCAAAAAATCCGTCCGAGAATGGACCGTGGGATTGCTTGATCAAGGATGGGGTGGTATTGGTAATCTCTGGGATCGTTCAAGGAAAATTCAGTCTTGGTTGATGGCTCTCTTTACTCCCGTGATGTGGCGCAGCGCACGTTGGCTTGGGACCGAAGCCGGCAAGGGCGATCGCATTATCCGGATACTTCGGGCCGAGGCTTTGGCGGTTAAAGGAAGCGGACCTGAATATCGTGCCGCTAAGGAAAAATTAGCAAAGGCGCTCAAAGCACGCCAGGCTCTCCTGGATGTAGAGACTGCGCGCTATCTGCGTGATTCCAAAACCGAAGCCAGGGTCGGAGAAAGCCTTGCACGTCCCGATTCGAAGGATGAAGTCTACTCACTTCGGCGAGGCAGTTTCTTGCGGACAGTCGGCCGGTTTATTCGTATTGGACGTGTTAACAAAAAGGAAGTCGAGATTTTTGAAAAAGACGATCTGGCGATCTTTCGAGAGTCTCCGACAGTCGGACGTGTTATTGCTTCTAATGACCCATCGCAGATGGGGAATGAAGTATTCTTTAATACTTCGAATCAAACAGTTGAGATCCAGGGCATTGGCGCTGTGAAGGAGAGCGATTTTAACAAGAAGAAGGTTTTTGTTGGGATTTATACACAACGCGGCGGGGGTTTAATGAAAGAGCCGCAAACCATTACCGTCTATGAAAATGTTATCGCAAGCGCAACAGATCGCAGCTTAATCGGAAAAACCGTTGCAGTTGGCGAAAAATATGATCGCCGTCTGCTCCGGCAGCATCTGTTTGAACGGGTTATGGCGCAAGTGACAGGGTTTGAAGGGAAAGAATATGATGCCTTGCGGGATTTCTTGCCGAGCATATTAAAAAACATCGATCCTGCTCTGATGCCGCTTTATTTTAAGGAGTATGGGGCCAGCCTAGTCAGCAGGAAAAAAACAGCCAAGCTTGTAAATGAAACCGCGAAAAAGTTAGGATTTGTTGCTGATCTTTCAAAGTGGACAGTGGATCAAAAGGCGATGATCGAAAAGGCCCTAGGAGAAAAGCTTAACCCGGATGGCACTCTGGAAAGTGAAGGCGAGATTGAGATGCCGACGCCTGAGGAGTTCGATCAGGTAGCGCAGATCGCAGCTAAGAATATGGGGCGCGTTTTTGGTTATGGCGAGGATCCTTCTAAGTGGTCCGGAGCGCATAAAGCCGAGATTGAGAAGTTGTTGGGCGTAACACTTAAAGCGGATGGTAGTTTGGCGGATGATGTTGTAGAGCAGGAAAATTGGCGCCAAAGCATGTATGTGCTTTTCGGTGTTCTGGAAAGCGAATACCAGCTGCTCAAAGAAGCGAAACCCGAGATCATCAATTCATGGCGTGAGTGCATGAACAATGAGGCTTGCCGCGGCCAGCTGTCTCCGCAGTTCATCGAATATATGGGGAACAACATAGAAGCTCTTAGCGGACTTAAGCTTGGAATTGATCCGAAGGCGGATACGAATGCTTATGTCCGCGATAGAAGAATGTTTGTGGCGGGCTGGATGTTGGAAGCTTTAACTGCCATCAAACGCGACCCTAATTTGAAGAATAAAGAAAAAGCGGCGCGCCACTATTTACAGGCTTTCATGATCCACGAGCTTATGGAGCACCAGATCGATCAGGCTAAGGAGACAGAGGCTTTGTGGGGAACCGACAAGGCTAAGAAGATAGCGGGATATTTCTATCCAGGGAAGGAAATAGCGGGATATCGAGTTCCCGGTGAAAAGAGTGCCGATGGCGAATGGCAAATGTTCCGAGACTTAGTTGCAGAATACACGGCGTCGACATTTATGATGAAGGTAATCCCAGGAGCTAGTGCGAATGCAGAGGTCGAGCGGCAGGCGCTTCTTGATGGGTATCGCACGGTGGGGGATGTTTTGGGCGGGGAAACGTATGGAAAGAAAGCCAACTTTTACAGGAAAATGGCTGATCAACTAAAAGATCCTTGGCAATTGGCAGAAGAAGGTGACCCGAGCGGGTTTATGCCCATCATGGAATATTTTGCCTCCTCTAGCCTGCCATTTGAGTACATGTTCCATATTCGTGCGGCAATGACCCAGGGCGATTTTAAATTAGCACGAGTCCTTTTGGATGAGGCTTATCATAAATCTACTGATAAGGGTGAAAAGAGCGTTGATACCCCGATGTACGAAAGATGGAAAAAGATGATCGAAGATGTCCAAAAAGATCCGATCAAAGGACGGCAGATGGGAAGTGGTTGGGCCCAAGAGCTTTCTCAAGATCTTCTGACCGCTCTGCGGATATTAAAATCCCGTCCTGCCGTAGAACAGGCTCAAGTTAAGGCTGTTCAGGCTCAAGTTAAGGCTGTTATTGATCAAATCGTCAAACCAAAAATACTGACGCAGAAGGTCCTGGGTTTGGATGTGGTTGTTCCTCGGATGTCGGAAGAAAGATTCCAAGAGGAATTTGACAAGGTCTTCGGGCCGGAAGTGGCGCCCAAAGTCGCGGAGCCACAGCCAAAAACGGACGCGTTGCTGACATCGGCCAAGAATGTCGTCTCCGATTTCTGGAAGTTGAAAGCACCTGTGAACGGGTTCAAGCGTGTTGTGATCGAGACCCACATCACGCGGGGTTGGGGAAATCTGTCTTCCGCGGTGACTATAGCCAATGAATTGGAACGGCAATATCCGGGTATCGAGGTCAAGATTGCGATCGAAGAGATCGACCGGAACCAGATTCCGCCGCAGATGATCGCTGCGCTGCGTGGCCGGCTCGTGATCGCCGAGGATACAGATTTTTCGAAATTCGATCTTCTGATCCGGACCGCGATGCCGCGCAAGGAGCTTGTGTTCGATCAAGCCCAAGAGAATCTCCTGACGGTCGTTGATTCGATGCAGTTCAAGTATCGCAGCACGCCGAACCAGGTCTATATCCCGCAGTTCTCGCAGTCGGGTCCGAATTTCCAGTCAGGCGAGGTGAACGGCCGGAGTGTCCAGTATCTGCCGCTTAATTTTGACCAGGGCCTGCTTTTCTTTGATTCGTCCCTCCAGGAGGAGGCGGCCCGGCAACAGAGCGAACCGGTGGGCTCGATTAAGCAAAAGCGGGAACAATTGCTGAAGCGGGCGGGGATCTCCCCTTCGAAGCTTCCTGCTTCGGCCGGCCGTCATTGGACCACTTCCTATTTTCAGAATGCGGGCGTGTTCCTTGAATACGTGCGCGGGATCCGACAAGCGGCGCAAGGGCAGGGGGATCTTGTCGATGTCTTCGCGGTTCCGGGCGTCATGTGTGATGATGCGACCCGTGCATGGATGAAAACAGAACTGAAGATGATGGGGGTTGACGTGTTGGATGCCACCGCAGGAGCCTCGAGCCGGCTCTCTTCCAATGGTGACGGACGGATCCGCGTGGTCCTCTTGCCGCAACAGAATCCAGAGAGTTTCCGGGAATGGCTGCTGAGTTCCGGGTCGTTGGCCCCGAGTGGGACCGGGATGCTTCAGAAATATCCGAATCTTTCGACCGGCGATAATACCTCCCTTCAGATGCTGAATGCGGGACGGATCATGGTCCATGATTGGTTCATAAGCGGCGATTTCAGTTTTATCGCCGATGATGGCAGGGTGCTGCAAGGTTATGATGCGTGGGTGCAGCGTAACATGCCGCCATCCTGGCAATCGAAGATCCGGTTGTGGCAGCCTGCCAGTAAGGCAGAGATCATGGGGATCCCGGCTGCGGCAGCTGCACTTGGCAGCTTGAAGAAATCCGGTCCCGAAATTGAAAGACAGAAAGCAGTCGCCGCGATCGCGCAAGGTACCAGTTATTCAAAGTTGGTTTCCGAAGTTGCGATGGCGACTGATGCCGGAGCAGAATTCGGGAGATTATCCGAAAAATTGGCTGAAAAGAGTGTCGCTGGAGCGATCGCGAAGGCGATGCAAGCGGCCGAAACTCCTAAGGAACCGCGATCGGAATTGCGGAAAGTGGTGCCGGCGACGGAAGCTGCGGCGGTGACGATGCCGGCGGAGATGCGAATGGTTGAGGGTTTGGCGGAACGTTTGAACGGTGCTCCGGTAACAGTACCAGCTTCCCTAAGTACTCCGGCGAAGGATCCTCGACTGGCGCGTCAGACCGCGCTCTTTGATGAGAAAACAAAGGCGGCGGTGCTGAATGGCGCGGAGTTTGATGGGTCGATGACGCCGACAGAACGGACGCGGGCTTATTACAGGTCGGCGATAGGTCTGGTCCACGAGAACGATCACTTCCAGCATCCGGAGTTGTGGAATGACCCCGTCCATTTGGAGATCAATGCCTACGCGGCGACGGCGGCAGCCATGGAAAACGCGGTGGCGGAACTTGAGGTTAAGGCGCTCGACATGGAATTTGCGGCGCAGCTGCGCGGCCAGATCATGCTGATCCAGGCGATCCTGGCGGCGGCACGCTCTGTGGCACTGGATCCTGATTCGATCCAGAAACAGGCGATGGCGCTCCAGATCCTCGAAGGTCGGCGTGATGCGATGCGGTTTGCGGAAATCCTGCTTTCAGGTATTTCGGGCAAAATGATTCTGATCACCAATGATGAAAACGATGAGCTGGCGGCGAAGATCGGCGCGGCTCCTGTGAAAGATTCCGCCGGGCTTCGCTCTCAGATCCTGAAGGCCATGAACGCGCCCCATACCGCGATCGGTATCCGGGAAGAGCATTTGACGCTACTGACCCCTGAAATGAGAGGGATCCTTGACGAGCACATTAAAAACAAGGGGGGCGTGGTCTTGCTCCCGACGGGCGGGGACGGGGAGATCGTGGTCCTGAGATCTCTTGCGGCCCTGACGCCTGAAGGGATGAAGGAGCTGGTCAATAACGGCGGCGAACTCCCGATGAAGAACGGCTTCATCAACGCCCAGGCGACAGCCGATCTGCCTGCCATGAAACTTCTCATCGATATGTTTCAGGCCCAGAAAGCCGTCGCCTCAGCTGCGTAAAATTTTCCGCCTAATCTTGTGCGACGAAAATCCAACCTCTAAAGTCAAGGGTTGGAAAAAGATGGGCGGGGCGTTGACAGAGACGGGCTCGGGAGTATAATACGTCCATGCGAGACTTACGGGTCTCGACTCACCTGCAGAGGTTCGTGGCCACCAGATCCCCACTCGGTCACGAACCTCTTTTTTTTCAATGGAAGGTGATAGCTTAATTTCAGGATGGGAGACTGGCCTATGGAACCGGATAAAGACATACGGTTTACCGAGAAGAAGGTGGACGAAAGCTGGAAGGAGCAGGCGGAAAGTGTCAAAGCGAAGGCAGCTTCGGTCCTGCCGGCCTCCAAAGCCAAACCCGCGGAAACGTCCAAGGCTTTTTTAAGTCTTGTCCAGTCGCTCGGGTATCAGGTGCTCATGAACCTCGGAGAGATCCCCAATCCCATGACCCAGGAGACCACCCTCAATCCCGAAGGCGCGAAGGAGGCGATCGATCTTTTGATCGTGCTTAAGGAAAAGACCTCGGGAAATTTAAGCGACGAGGAAAAGAAAATACTCGAAACCCTGATCACCCAGCTCCAAATCAAATTCTCCCAGAGCGTATGAGAAGCAAGATCCTTCGTTTCGTTATCAGTTTTGCCGCGATCGGTCTCATCCTCTATTTCATGCGTGGCAAACTTCACGAATCCATGGCTATCTTGCGCCACGAAGTGGTGTGGGGCTGGTTTGCCGCCGCGATCGCCGGTTATTTTGTCGGTCTTGCCATTCTTGCGGTTCGCCTTCAATGGGTTTTCAGGGTCCAGGACATTCATCTCACCTTCAAGGAATGTTATCACCTCGGTTTCGTGGGGCTTTTTTACAATTTGATGTTGCCGTCCTCGGTGGGCGGGGACGTGGCCAAGGCTTTCTACGCGTACAAGCATTCCGGAAAAAAGATCGAGTCGGCGACTTCGATCCTGCTCGATCGTTTGCTCGGTTTTGTAGCGCTGATCATTATGGCGGTGATCGGACTTATGTGTTTTAGCAAGGAAGCCGACAGCGCCTACATTGATCTCGCGGTCTATGGAGCCTGCGGGGTGCTGGTCTTCGCGGTCGCTTTTTTTGCAAGCCGGAGTTTTGCCAGGCTCTTCAAGGGGCTCGGTCGTCTGATCCCGAGCGAAAAATGGAAGAAGCAGCTCGCCGAAGTTTATCACGCGATCTACGGGTACCGGCATCATCAGGGGCCTGTTCTGATGGCGGTGCTACTTTCTTTTGCGGGGCAGGCTGTTTTTATCGCCGTCAATTACTGGCTTTCGCTGGCGATCGGCGCCGATATCAATTTCTGGAAGTTTTTTATCTTGATACCCGTTATTTCCATCGTTAGTATGGCACCTTCGATCGGCGGGCTTGGCGTCAGAGAAGCAAGCGTGCTGTATCTTTTCAGCCGTTACCTTTCCCCAGAACGGGCGTTGGCACTGACGCTTTTGATGGATGTCGTGATCTACTCGTTCAGTCTTGGTTCGGGGGTCTGGTATGCGTTCCGGGGAGGTCTGAAAAAACCGGGCCTTGCTGAAATGGAAGTGATGCAATCCCCGAAGGAATAGTTTAGAATTACGTTGGAGGTAGTCCTTTATGAAGAAGATCTTGGTGGTTCATGGCCCGAATTTGCAGCTCCTGGGAGAGCGGGAAGTCTCGGTCTATGGCAAGGTTACCCTGAAGCAGATTAATGAGGCGCTGAAGAAGGAAGCTCAGGCGCTTGGCGTTACGCTTGAGATCCTGCAGAGCAATCACGAAGGCGAGATGGTGGACCGTATCGGTAGCGCGGGAAGGGAATTTTCCGGGGTTCTGATCAATCCGGCGGCTTACACCCACACGAGCGTTGCGATCCGTGATGCCCTGGCCGCCTGCGGTCTTCCGGCGGTGGAGGTTCATCTAAGCCATATCTACAAGCGCGAGGATTTCAGACAGCATTCCATGACGGCTCCGGCATGCGTTGCCCAGGTGACGGGGTTTGGTAAAAACAGTTATCTTCTGGGTCTGCGGGGTCTTGTCGCCTACGTTTCCAAAATGAATTCCGCTCCTTCTTCTAAAAAAGCAGTGAAAAAAGAAAAAAAATAAGGTCCGCCACAAATCGCGGCGGATCAAATTCGCCCCGCTTCTTGCATTCGGCAAGAATGCAGCGGGGCTCATTTGACGAGGAAAAGAAAATGAATATTAAGGAAATCAAAGAACTTTTAGAATTGATGGCCGAGCATAATGTCGGCGAGATCGAGATCGAGAAGGATAACGCCAAGATCAAGCTCCGGAAAATGGCGGGCGGCGGGATCGTGATGCAAAGTTCGCCTCAGATGATGATGCCGGCGCAAACGGTTATGCAGACGCCAGCGGCGGGCCAGGCTCCCGCAGCGGCCGCGCAGCCCGCGGATGCGGAAGGCGTGACGATCGTGCGTTCTCCGATGGTTGGAACGTTTTACGCGTCTCCGGCTCCGGACCAGCCCGCTTATGTCAGCGTCGGGAAAGTGGTCAAAGACGGGGATGTGCTTTGTATCGTTGAAGCCATGAAGCTCATGAATGAGATCAAATCCGAACTGGCCGGGACGGTGATCGAGATCCTTGTGCAGAATGGCCAGACCGTGGAATACGACCAGCCGATCCTGAAGATCAAAAAGGGTTGATCCCGAAATCTTCTCCAACAGTAACCCTTCATACGGGGAAAAATCATGTTCTCAAAGATCCTGATAGCAAATCGTGGTGAGATCGCAGTGCGTATCATTCGCGCCTGCCGTGAAATGGGCATTCAGACCGTGGCGGTTTTTTCCAAGGCCGACCGGGAATCCCTGCACGTGAAACTGGCCGACGATGCCATTTGCATCGGGGAGGCTCCAAGCTCCGAAAGTTATCTCAATATTCCCGCCCTCATTTCCGCAGCCGAGATCGCGGATGTCGAAGCCATTCATCCCGGCTATGGTTTCTTGGCCGAGAACGCGCACTTTGCGGAGATCTGCGAATCCTGCCAGATCAAATTTATCGGCCCCAGGCCCGAAACCATCCGTCTCGCCGGAGACAAATCGAACGCAAGGGGAGAGATGAAAAAAGCCGGAGTCCCGATCATTCCCGGGAGCAAGGGGACGGTGAAGGACCAGGAAGAAGCCCTGCGCCTTGCGAAAAAACTGGGTTACCCTGTGATCGTCAAGGCGTCCGCGGGCGGCGGGGGAAAAGGCATCAAGATCGCGCATAATGACGGCAAGCTCATCAGCGCGTTCCTGACGGCCCAAACCGAGGCGGAAGCCGCGTTCGGCAACGGCGAAGTGTATATTGAAAAATTCATCGAAGAGCCGCGGCATATTGAAGTGCAGATCATGGCCGATAGTTTCGGGAATGTCGTACATTTGGGTGAGCGAGATTGTTCGGTCCAGCGCCGTCACCAAAAACTTATTGAAGAATCTCCCGCTCCGGGGATGAGCGCCAAGCTTCGCAAGAAGATCGGCGACACGGCCATTCGCGCGGCAAAGGCGTTCAAATATGAAAATGCCGGAACGATCGAGTTCTTACTCGACAAGAACGAGGATTTTTATTTCATGGAGATGAATACGCGTCTTCAGGTCGAGCATCCGGTGACCGAAATGGTGACGGGGCTGGATCTTGTGAAGGAGCAGCTACGCGTTGCCGCCGGCGAAAAACTGAGTTTTACGCAGGAGCAGGTCCAGATCACGGGGCATGCGATCGAATGCCGCATCAACGCTGAAGATCCGGATAATAATTTTATGCCCTCGCCAGGGAAGATCGAGGTTTGGCGTATGCCGGGGGGGCCGGGGGTGCGTTTGGACAGCCATGTTTACACGGGGTATTCGATCCCGCCGTATTATGATTCCATGATCGCGAAACTGATCGCCTATGGCAAGAACCGCCAGGATGCGATCACGGTCATGCTTCGGGCGCTTCGCGAGATCGAAGTGAAGCCGATCAAGACGACCGCGCCTCTCCACACGCGTATCTTGAGTCATCCGCGGTTCCGCCAGGGTTCGGTCACCACAAAATTCATTGAATCGACGATCTTCGGCACGGAAAAGGCGGAAGAGCCCGGATCGAACAAAGAAAAGAAATGAAGGTCACCAACGTCTTTGCCCAGGTTTTTGCGATCCTCGCTTTTTTGACGCTGGGCAGTTTGATGATCATCGTTTCGCTGCATCTTTTAGCGTTCGATGACGCGATCCTGAAAATCCAGGAGATCTACCAAAGTCCCTGGCGTTCCGTTCAGGTCGGGGTGGTCGGTCTCGTATTTATTGTGCTCGGCCTTGCTTTTGCGAAAATGCTTGTGAAGGCGGGGCGACCGAATGAGGCGATTTTTTTTCAAAGCGAGATCGGCCCCATGGTGGTTTCGACCAGCACACTCGCCAACACGGCGGTGAAGGCGGTCAAGCGTTTTCCCCTCGTCAAAAATGTGAAGGCCAAAGTTCATATTAACGGGAAGAATGTTGAAATCCAACTTCGGCTGGTGCTTTGGACCGGCGGGCATGTGCCGGCGATCTTATCGGAATTACAGCAAGAGGTTCAGCAGCGTGTGAAGCGGCTCTTGGGGCCGGAGAACCTGCTGGTGGTGGTCTGTGATGTGAGGGGGATCGAGGACGCCGGGGCGGGTCTTCAGGACCTCGGAGCTTCAAGGAAGTAGCTTTTCGAAAGAGCCAAGCACCAGGAAACAATTACCAATAGATATCCAAGCACCAATAATCAAAAACTGTTTTGGTGACTGAATATTGGGATTTGTGGTTTGTTTGGTTCTTGTATCTTGGTTATTGGTAATTTTGGTATTCGTAACATTCGAAGGTATTTTTATTATTAAGGCATAAAAAATAGGAGGAAATGATGAAGCGAATCGGAATGCTTACGGGGGGCGGGGATTGTCCAGGTCTTAATGCGGTGATCCGCGGGGTCGTGAAGACCGCGAAGGCCGAAGGTTGGCACGTGATCGGTTTTAAACAGGGCTGGAAGGGTATCATCAATAATAATTTTGTGGAACTGGACGAGAAGTCGGTCGCCGAGATTCTTCCCCGGGGCGGCACGATCCTTGGTACTTCCCGCACGAATCCTTATAAAAAAGAAGGGGACGCGGAGAAGGTTCGCGAGACGATCAAAAAAAACAAGCTGGATGCCGTGATCGCGATCGGGGGTGAGGATACTCTTGGGGCCGGCAACAAGCTTTCCAAAGACGGGATGCCGATCATCGGGGTTCCCAAAACGATCGATAACGATCTGAATGCGACCGATTACACGTTCGGTTACGACACGGCCTTGAATATCGCCACCGAATGTCTCGATCGTATCCGTACGACGGCGGAATCGCATGATCGCGTGATGGTGGTCGAGATCATGGGCCGGCATGCCGGCTGGATCGCGCTGGAGTCCGGGATCGCCGGTGGCGCGGATGTGGTCCTTATTCCGGAAGTATCGCTCACGATCGATGAGATCTGCGGTTACATCTCAAAGCAACGCGCGCGTGGCAAGAACTTCAGCGTGGTCGCGGTGTCCGAGGGTTTTGCGATCAAGGGCGAAGAGATCATCACGACGAACAAGGAACTCGATGCGTTTGGGCATGTTCTTCTTGGTGGCGTGGGCGATCGTCTCGCGAAGCTGATAGAAAAAAAGACCGGCTATGAAACGCGTTCGACTGTTCTCGGCCATATTCAGCGTGGCGGTACGCCGACAGCGTTTGACCGTGTGCTTGGGACCCGATTCGGCGTGAAGGCCGTTCAGCTCGTCAAAGAAGGCAAGTTCGGTCATATGGTCAGTCTTTGCGGACGCGATATCGTGGCCGTACCCCTCCAGGAAGCGGTGGGTGAACTGAAAACCGTGCCGGCGGATATGTACGAGCTGGCCAAGATCTTCTTCGGTTAACCCATGAAGACTCCTATCGAAGGGATCATTCAGGGACACCAGGAGGCTTTTGAGAAAACGTTTGTTCCGGCTCAGTATGAATTGCTGGACAAGATGGCGCATGTCGTCATTCAGGCCCTCAAGTCCGGGAACAAACTGCTTTTGTGCGGGAACGGAGGATCCGCCTCGGATTCCCAGCATATCGCCGCCGAATTTGTCGGACGGTTTGAGAAAAACCGCCGGAGTTTACCCGCGATCGCGCTGACGGCCGATATCGCGGCGTTGACCGCGATCGGCAATGACTTTGGCTTTGAAAAGGTGTTTTCGCGCCAGGTCGAAGGGCTTGGGAAAAAAGGCGATGTCCTTGTCGTCCTTTCCACCAGCGGCCGTTCGCCTAATATTCTGGATGTGATCACGCAGGCCAAAAGCCAGGGGATCCTGACGCTCGGTTTTACCGGGAAAGACGGGGGCATCTTGAAAGATGCCGTGGATATTTGCTTTATTGCCAAATCCCATAAGACCTCCCATATCCAGGAAGCGTATATGGCCGCGCTTCACGGGATCTGCGAAGTCGTCGAAACGATCCTTTTCGGCTAATACCGCATGACATTAAAATTCAAGGGTATGCGGTATTGTACCGTTTACCCGAAAAAATCGATGAAGAACGGTGATAACCTCGAGGTTTTGTTCTCGCTATGGCATCCAAGATCCTGATGAAAAAAAAATTGTCCTCGGTCGTCCGGCGTCTCAAGGCGAAGGGGAAGAGCATCGCCTTTACGAACGGGACGTTCGACATTCTTCATTTAGGTCACGTGACTTATCTTCAAAAGGCCAGGACTTTTGCGGAGGTGTTGATCGTTGGTGTGAACACGGACCGTTCGGTCAAGACCTATAAAGATCCGAACCGTCCGGTCAATCCCCAGCAGGATCGCATCAAGGTCCTGACCGCTCTCGCCTGTGTGGACTATGCCATTCTTTTCGATGACCCGACGCCTCTTAAATTGATCGAAGCCATTAAACCGGATGTGCTTGTGAAGGGCGCGGATTGGGCGATCAAAGATATTGTGGGCGCCCGGGAAGTGATGGCTTGGGGCGGGAAAGTGAAACGTATCCCGCTTGTCAAAGGCCGTTCCTCGACCCGGGTCATCAAGATCCTGAAGCTGGCATAAGGCCATGATGGATTGGAAAAGAAAAGTTTTTGAGGGTTTCCGTCTTTATGCCGTGACGGATCTTAAGGCCGAAAGTACGGATGTGTTGCGGAAGATCGACGCGGCGTACCGGGGTGGCGCTGATATCGTTCAGCTCCGCTCGAAGGTTCTTTCGGATGCGGCGCTGATCCGTCTGGGGCTGAAGATCAAGAAGATCGCGGAAAAGAACCGGAAACTTTTTTTTGTGAATGACCGGATGGATCTCGCGCTCGCAATCGGCGCGGATGGAGTTCATCTGGGACAAGACGATATGCCGGTCCGTGTGGCGCAGCGGCTTGCGAAACGGGCAGGCCGCAAGATTTGGATCGGGAAATCGACGCATAATCTCAAGCAAGCGTTAGCGGCAGTTCGAGAAGGGGCGGATTATATCGGGGTGGGCCCGGTATTTGCGACGCCTACAAAACCTCACGTGAAATGCGTGGGGCTGCGATTTGTGAAACAAGCTGCGATGAAGATCCGGATCCCCTGGGTTGCGATCGGCGGCATTGATCTTAAAAATATCCGGAATGTCGTCGGTGCGGGCGCGGCGAGGGTCGCGGTAGTCCGGGCGATCTTTGCGGCGCAGCATTCTGAATACGCGGCTCGAAAACTCAAACATCAACTCAAAGGAACGTGAAATGTCAAAATCGCCTTATCTGATCGTGATCGGGACTGTGGCCATTGATGAGCTTTCGACGCCCTTTGGCGCGCTGCAGACAGTTTTCGGGGGTTCGGCTTCCTATTTTTCGTATGCCGCGAGCTTTTTTACCAAGGTCGGGGTGGTGGCTGTGGTGGGTCAGGATTTCCCGGACGAGTACCGGAAAGTTCTTGAGGAGAAGGATGTGGATCTGAGTCATCTGATCACTCTTCCGGGGAAGACTTTTCATTGGAAAGGCAAGTATGAAGCGGATATGAATTCGGCCATTACGCTTCAAACGGATCTCAATGTTCTTTTAGACTTTAAGCCCGAACTTAAGTATGCGACCACTCCGGAATTTGTTTTTCTGGCGAACGTTGACCCGGATCTGCAGCTTAAGGTGCTTGATCAGGTGCACGGATCTTCGCTCAAGTTCGTCGCCTGCGACACGATGAATTTCTGGATCCAGAACAAACGCGACTCTGTGGAAAAGGTGCTTCGTCGTGTTCACGCGGTTTTTATGAACGATGGTGAGGCGCGTCAGCTCACCGGCGAGGTTAATCTGATACGGGCCGCTCAGATGATCCATAACATGGGGCCGGAATACGTGATCATTAAGAAGGGCGAGCACGGGGCGCTCCTTTACAGCCATGAAGGTGTTTTTATTTATCCGGCATATCCTCTCGAGCATGTGTACGACCCCACCGGAGCGGGGGACAGTTTTGCGGGCGGCGTGATGGGGTATCTGGCGGCGGCGAGGAAAGTGAACCTGAAGACCATGAAAACGGCGATCGCCTACGGAACGATCGTGGCGTCTTTTACGGTCGAAAAATTCGGCCTCGAGCGTCTCCGGGAAGTAAAACGCGAGCATTTCGACAAACGCCTGGAAGTTTTAAAAAAAATCTGTAAAATTTGACCTGCTGGCGGCAGGCAAGAACCAAGCTCCAAGAGACAATGACCAAGCAATAACCAAAAACCAATTTTCAATCTAATACAGAGCTGTTTTGTTTTTGTATTTTGGTCAGTGGAATTTGTTTGGATCTTGTTTCTTGGGATTTGGTTATTAAAGAACGTTTTCGGGCGGGATTAGCCCCAACTCCGATATTTTGTCCAGGAGGTTGGGACTATCCCGCTTACCAATTGATTTTTTAGATGACAAGCGGGATTAGCATAGTGGTAATGTGATAGCTTCCCAAGCTATTGAGACGGGTTCGACCTCAGATCGAAACCACAAGTTTCGATCTGCTTGCGGCACCAACGCACGGGCGTTGGTGTTTCCGCACTGAATCTCAATGATTCAGTTGCGGCTTCGTCAGGTGCGTGATGCACCTGTACGAGCCGTATCTTTTTTGGTACGAAGGATGAATGTTGTTTGACGTTTTATGTGAAAAATGCGGGATTAGCATAGTGGTAATGTGATAGCTTCCCAAGCTATTGAGACGGGTTCGATTCCCGTATCCCGCTCCATCTCTTTTTCTGAAATCTCAAGCCTTCCAACGGGTTACGTCAAACCAGACGTAACCCGTTTCGTTTTATCACTTTG
>JBAYVF010000024.1:0-28076 GCA_041674705.1 Candidatus Omnitrophota bacterium | reverse complement strand
GGACTAGTCCTGGCAACCTTTTATGAAAATAAAATTGAGGCCAGGACATGGATGGATTATCGGCAAGAACAGCTATTCACCTTACAACAGGAAGGGGCGCCGTAGGCGCCCCTTTAAACTGTCCCAATACCTACCAATTTCAGCTTGCTGAAATTGGGGCTGTCCTGACTACCCTTCAGGAAAAAAGCCAGGACTGAAGAACTTTTAAATATAAAACTCAAAAATGAACAAGGACCGTCAAGAACAGACGAACGGAAAAGGCTCTACGCGAAAATGTCCTCGAGAACCTGCCCTACCACTCCTGAACACCTTCCGGATCCGCGTAGTCATTGACCTTCGTTTCAAGCCAGTGATTGTACGCATAATCCAACACTCGGAATTTATCGACAGGATCCATGTTCAACAACCGGACTCCCTGGTCATAGCCCTGGTCTGTGCCTTCGGAAGGCCGCGACCACATGACTAACCCGGAGCTGAAAATAGGCTTCGGATCATCAGGGATCGTGATTTCCAGATCGAGAGGAGTCCCTTCTTGAAGCGACTTGTCGGAGTTGATCTTCAGACCTTCGCGACAAAGATCCCGGCTCAACCCGATGCCTTTCACGGACGTCGATTCGGTTCCGGTGAACTTCACGCTCATGTATGCGTCAAAGCGCTTAAACTTGCGCTTATCTCTTTCCATCGCTTCCTCCTTTACTTTTTTTTTGCACTCGCCATTACCGGAAAAAGCCCGACTTTCCGTTGGTTAAGTATCGACTTCTTCATGCATTTAATTAATCAAAAACACCGCGACCTAGGAAAAAAGTAACACATGAGTTTGAATTTTACAAGGGGACGAAGTGATTTTTTTGACAAAACTTTCCACCCGGTCCCTGGGAATCCAAGGCGGCGACAAGCCCCTTGGGAAGATGCCCTAAAGTTCTATAACCCATTATAAATAAACGGGTTAGCGAAAGTTAACAAACTGAACCGGGAGGGTGAGAGGGGCGGTTCGGAGGTGCTGCATCACGAACTGGAGATCATCTTTGCTCTTGGAAGTGACCCGGATCTCGTCCCCCTGGATAGCCGCCTGCACCTTCACAGGAAGGTCTTTAATGATCTTCACGATCTCCTTGGCTTTCTCCTGGGGGATCCCCTGCGTGAGGGTCACTTCCTGCCGGAGACAGCCGTCAAAGGCTTTTTCGGGAGTTTTAAAATCGAGCGCCTTCTGGGAAATTTTCCGGCTAGCCATCCTCATTTTGAGAATATCCTGAAGATTCCTGAGCTTCATATCATCATCTGCCATGAGCCGAATTTTTTTCTCTTTCTCATCCTTGAGAAATTCAACCGAGCTTTTGCTTCCCTTGAAATCGAACCGGGTCAGGAGTTCTTTTTTCGCCTGGTTAACGGCGTTGTCGACTTCCTGAAGATCGATCTGGGAAACGATGTCGAAGGAGGGTAATTGGGCCATGAGTAAAACCCGGTTAAGATTTCTTTGTGGGGGGCGTGATGAATGATCGTAAACGCTTGCGTGAAAGCTCGTCCAGATCCAAAAATTCAAAACCTGTGTCAAAATTCTTTTGGGAAGATTTTCGATCCTGACTCGGAATCACCCACACACTGCGACCGGTACACTGGACCGGAAGCTCGCCGTCTTTAAGTTCCAGGCTGATCTTGCAACGATCGAAACGCTCCAAGGCCTCGGGGAGCATAACCGAAACGCCCCCCATCCCGACATCTTCTGTGCTTGCGGTAAAAACCTTCTGCTTACCCACCGGCTGAATCGCCACCTCGCAGGTCAGGTGAAGCCTGGGAAATTTTCGTTTGTTAAAACCGTCCCAGAGAGAGTTCATGACCGGTTCGTCCTGACAAAGGCGTCCTGAAAGGGACGCGCGACTTCTTTAGTACGGAATTTTAAAAGCTGGGACTGGGCCTCCGCCGCGGTGTGGAACCCTCCGATAAGAACCATATAAAAAACACCCCCATTGGGCCGGGCGCTCTCTTTGACAAAAGCACGAAGTCCCTCCCTCTTAAAAGAATCCACGATCTGATCGGCGGCCTGCTGGGTCGGATAGGTCACAACCTGGATCACATAAGAAGCAACCGACGGCACAGGTTTTGAAGCCCTGACCGGGGCCGGAATAATGACCACAGGACGTTCGGCCACGGGATTAACGGGGGTTGTCGCTACAACCTCGGGGGTTTTTACCGGAACCGCTTCCCCGGGAATCTTGTACCGAACACGCATCGCCTCTTCCCTCTGTGAATTAAGAGCGTTCACTCCCCAAAAAAGAAAAAAGACGGCAAGAGCTGCCGCTCCCCAATAAAGAACACGACGGAGAGCCACCTGCTTAGGATCTGAGAAAAATCGGAACAGCTCTCCCATTTTTCCCAAAAATCCTTTTAAAAAATCCGGAGATCCGGCCAGTCTATTTTCCTGGCGACGAAAACGGGCGTAGGGATCCACATTGGAAGAGACTGCATCGGAAGGAAGAGGTTTCTTTTCAAAATCATGAAGGGGAACATAGCGCGATCCGGAATCGGCTGATTTTTGTTCCGGAGAAGCCGAACGCGAAGAAATGCCCGCGTCCGCCAAAGCCTCTTTTTGCGCGCTAAAAAGGTCAAAAGCCGCGTCTTTCTCAAGGGAAGATTCTTTCGGAACAAACGGCACAGTCGCAGGCTCTTTGAAATGCTCTCTCTCCCCGGTCCCAGCATGAGAGATCCGGTCAGAAAACTCGCCATAAAGTCTTTTTTGGATCTCGGTTTCGGAAAGCACTGAGGAAGGGGCGTCCGTATTTTTCTTTTTGCTAAAAAACCCCATGTTAACTTCTCCCCTTCACGGCATGGACACCTTCGCGAAGACTCAGGGATAACTTGATAAGTTCGATAGGGCCCAGAACGATATGCGCGCGCTGAACAAAACCATTCGCACGACACAGGTTGATCGCCCCCGACATTTTCGAGGTGGTCTTAAAAACAACTTCTTCGTAACCTACCTCACGGCAAAAATCGAGCGCGCGTTCGATCAACTGTTTACCGATCCTCAAATTACGATGGGTCGGCGCGACGAATAAACGGCGGAGGAGCGCCACCCGTTCGTCCTCTTTCTTGATCGCGACGGTCCCGACCACTTTTTGCGATTTATTGTCCACCGCCACAAAGAACGCTTCTCCGATCCCGCCGTAGGCTTTTTCAATGCATTCGACATCCTCGGTCGGATAAGCGTGTTTCGCGTCATGAAACTCGCTATCCATAATGCCGCTGATAAGATCGACAACGGCCGTATCATCCTCTTGCACGGATCTTCGGATCGTAATCATAAAGGGTTCGTTAAACTCCGTTAAGATTTTTTGGAATCGCCAGCTGGTTTTCCGGCCGCTTTACCAGCGGCGGGCTTCGCACCGGCTGCGGGCGCGGCAGCCCCCGGAGCTGCAGCTCCTTCAGCGGTGGTTTCCTTAACTTTCGCTTCTTTCTTCATCTTGACTTTTTGCGACTTCACTTTCGGAAGATTGTAAGCCGTTGCGCTATCGCTCCATTTGCCCATTTCCTGGAGCTTCTTGACGCGTTCAAGACGCTTAAATACATTGCGATGTTTGGCTCCGACACTGTCAGAACGAAGACTAGGATGTTGAGACATAAGACAATGAACTCCTTTGTTTTAGAATTGGATCAATCCATACAGTTGGCTGTTGGAGGAGCGTATTATACCGATGCGGAATGAAAATAACCAGCTGAAAAGTTCGAAAAATATGATTTTGAAGCTGCTTGAAACACGAACACGCTGTGATCAGCGAACCATCGGCCGCACATAGGCGTCGCCTGAAACAAGCCCCTGGGCCCTCAGTTGCTGGAGGCTCTTGGACGCATCCTGGCGCGACTGGAATGCCGCAATACAGACTTGCAGGTGTCTGCCGCTCGGGATCACAAAGGAGCTATATCCCCGTTGAGCAAGTTTTTGGATTTCGCGATCTGCCGCGGACTGGGTGATATAGGTCACATGCTGGATCGTATATTTCCCGTCAGGCTTTGTGACCTTCGCCACAGGCTTGGGCAATTCAGCCACAGTGATCGGAATTTCCTTAGGAACCGATTCATCGATCATCGCCACCGACGGATTTTTCGCGACCGAAGCGAGAACGGTCGGAGAAGTCTCCGGAGAAGAAACTTCGGATGAAACGGGATGGATCACTTGGCCTTCGCGCGATGACCTCTTCCCCTTTTCAACTCCCCAGGAAAAGGTCAGCACATAAATAACGAGCAGAACGAGGGTCAACCCGATCGCTTGGTCAAGACGCAACGTGATAAAGGTTTTCTCAAGAAAAGAGGTTTTGGGGACCGGCGAATCCTCTGAAAGAGTCCGGGGTGATGGCAGATCGAATAATTCTGTTTGCATGGTTAAATCCTCCGTAGATGTATTTACGGCCAATTACACGGAAGATTTAATGAAAACTGTAGAGAGGATGGCGGAGGGCGTATGACGGAACTAAAAAAAGAACGCGGAGACTGAGAACGGATGGCTCTTACGCCATCCTCCATCCGTCGCCCTGTTCTATTTGGCGAGCTTGATTCTTTTAGGCGGCCACCAGATCATGAAGGCTTTCCCCACCAGATCTTTTTGGGGAACGAATCCCCATTGGCGGCTGTCGGCGGAGTGGGCGGAGTTGTCCCCCAATGCAAAATAATGCCCGTCCGGAACATGGATCACCTGGCCGGACTTGCCGAACTGCCAGTCCTCGACATTGTAATAAGTGTTTTTGGAAAAGGGCGGATCGGTCATCGGTTTCCCATTCACGATCAATACGCCTTTACGTATCTCAAGCGCTTCGCCTGGAAGCCCCGCGAGACGTTTCACGAAATCTTTTTTCCGGTCAAGCGGATACTTGAAAACAATGATATCCCCGCGCTCCGGCGAGTGGAAACGATAGCTCAGCTTATCGACGAAGATCTTGTCTTCTTCCATAAAGGTCGGCTTCATGGAACCCGTCGGGATCTTGTAGGGCCCGAAAATGAACGTGCGGATAAAAATAGCGAGGATCGCGGCGATCAGAAGCGGCTCGCCCCAGTTCTTCCATTTCTCGAAAAGCCAACGCTTCGGTTCGGTCCTGGCAAATCGCCATTCGTGAGCAAGCTTGGCCCGGTACATATAAGCCATCACAAGGACTACCGGAAAAATCCAAAGATATTTTCGAATCATTTGCATAAGATCTAGCTCCATATCACTCCACCTTTAAAATGCTGATAAACGCCTCTTGAGGGAGATCGACCTTTCCGATCTTTTTCATACGCTTCTTCCCTTCCTTCTGCTTTTCCCAAAGTTTGCGCTTACGCGTGATATCGCCGCCGTAGCATTTGGCCGTCACGTTCTTTTTGATCGCGGCGATGGAATCACGAGCGATCACCTTCGCCCCGATCGCCGCCTGGATCACGACCTCGAACATCTGGCGCGGGATCACTTCCTTGAGCTTTTCCACGAGCGCCTTGCCGCGAGGATAAGCCTTTTCCTTCCAGGTGATGATCGCCAGCGCATCGACAGGCTCTCCATTGATCAAGATATCCATCTTGACCAAATCCGAAGGCTTGTGGCCGATGAATTCGTAATTGAGCGATCCGTAGCCGGCCGTAAGCGATTTGATCTTATCATAAAAATCCATAACGACTTCGGAAAATGGGATCTCATACGTCAGCACCACACGCGTCGCATCGAGATATTCCGTGCTCTTATAGGTCCCCCGGCGATCCTGGCAAAGCTGCATGATCACCCCGAGCGCGGTTGCAGGGATCATCACATGCGCGCGGATATAGGGTTCTTCGATGATCTCGATCTTCTGCACCTCCGGCAGATCGGTGGGATTCTCGATATCGAGGATCTCGCCCTTGGTCGTGAGCACTTTATACCGGACGTTCGGCGCGGTGATAATGAGCTGAAGATTGAATTCGCGTTCGAGCCGTTCCTTGATGATATCCATATGCAGCAGCCCGAGAAAGCCGCAGCGAAATCCGTGCCCAAGCGACGCCGAGGATTCCGGCTCATAAACAAACGAAGAGTCATTAAGGCGAAGTTTCGCGAGCGCGTCCCGGAGGAGCGCGAAATCATTGGCCTGGATCGGATAGAGGCCACAGAAAACCATCGGCTTCACGTCCTGATACCCTGGTAAAGGTTCCGTGGCGGGATTGAGCGCAAGCGTCATCGTATCCCCGATCTTCACGTCTGCGATATCCTTGATATTCGCGTTCACATAGCCGACTGACCCGGCCCCGAGCTCGTCCACCACTTCCGGATTCGGATTAAAAATACCGATTTGATCGACCTCGTGCCGGTGCCCGGTTTGCATCATCAGGACTTGATCGTGCGTCCGGAGCTTTCCGTCAATAATACGGAAATAGGCCACCACTCCCTGATAACTGTCGAATTTGGAATCAAAAATAAGCGCCCTCAAAGGTTTTTCTGGATCCCCTTGCGGCGGCGGGATCTTGTCAATAATGGCTTTCAGGATCGCCTCGGTGCCTTCTCCGGTTTTCGCGCTCGACAGGATGATCTCACGCTCATCCACACCCAAAAAATCAACGATCTCTTTTTTAACCCGCTCCGGTTCCGCGGTCGGAAGATCGATCTTGGTCACGATCGGGATGATCTTGAGGTTACGCTCCATGGCCAGATAAAGATTCGTCACCGTCTGCGCCTGGATCCCCTGCCCGGCATCGACAAGAAGCAGCACGCCCTCGCACGCCGCGAGACTTTTAGAGACTTCATAAGTGAAATCGATATGGCCCGGGGTGTCGATCAGGTTGAGCCAGTAACCTTTGTAGTGGATACGCACGGCACGAGCTTTGATCGTGATGCCACGCTCACGCTCCAGCTCCATATCATCCAGGATCTGTTCGCGAAACTCGCGTTTGGTGATGGCGCCCGTATCGAGGAGCAGCCGATCCGCGAGCGTGGATTTGCCGTGGTCAATATGCGCAATGATGGAGAAATTACGGATCTCGGAGGGGATCATTAGAATTTCTTGAAAATCTCTCGGAATTCCTGAATAGCCTGCGCGCGATCGGCTTTTCCGAAAACGGCGCTTCCCGCCACAAGAATATCGGCCCCTGCCTCAAGCGCCTGAGACGCATTTCCAGCGCCGATACCGCCATCCACGGAAATAAGCCCCTGGAACTTTGAACGCAGCACCTTGACCTTATCCATCATCGCCGGCATGAACAACTGCCCACCGAACCCCGGCTCCACCGACATGACAAGCACAAGATCAAGCTCCGCAAGATAAGGAAACAGGGTTTCGACGGCGGTCTTGGGCCTGAGCGATAGCCCGGCCTTGGCGCCCGATTCCCGGATTTTTTTAAGCAATCCATGGATATCTTTTTCCGCTTCGACATGGACCGTGATCCAGTCCGCGCCGGCCTTGCGGAATTCCGCGATATAGCGGGACGGCGTATCGATCATCAAGTGAACATCCAGCGGCAGCTCCGTCACCCGATGCACCGCAGCGACCACCAGCGGCCCGATCGTTAGATTCGGCACAAAATGCCCGTCCATCACATCGATATGGAGCGCGTCACATCCGGCATTTTCCACATCCCGAACTTCCTCAGCCAACCGGCTAAAATCCGCGGAAAGCAAACTCGGCGCGATCATGATCTTTTTCATGAGTTCTCCTTAAGCCCCTTCGATAACAAGATTTTTGGTAATTTCACGCTGCATTTTTTCAGGCACCGGACCGATCAAGGAAAGATTCAAATTTCCGGTCCGGAAGATCCCCTGAGCGACTCGCTGAATATCTTCCAGCGTTGTTGTTTCGATCTGGCGGCGGATCTCCACTTTATCCGGCAATTCCCCCGAACAAAGAGCCTTTTCACCCGCCCAAAGGAGATGATCCAGCGTATCTTCCACACCCAGCGAGACTTGGCTCATAAAATAATCCTTCGCGCGGCGAAGTTCGCCCGGCTTCACGAAACTTTTTCTCACTTTCGCGAGTTCTTTCATGATCACCGCCACAGCCCGCACGGTCTTTTTCGTTTCGACCCCGGCCGACACCGTAAAAGCTCCGGCATCCTGATAGCCGGAAATACCAGATTTGATCTCATAAGCAAGTCCGCGTTTTTCACGGACTTCTTCAAAAAGACGGCTCGACATATTCGCTCCCAGGATCACATGAAGAAGCCCCAGCTTATAACGGTCCGGATGCATACGCGGCAACGCATGAAGTCCGATCACCAAATGAGTCTGCTCGGTTGCCTTCTCGTAATAATGTGTGCGGGGCCTCACCTGCGCACTTTTCGCGGGGACAAACACTGAAGCCTTCTTCGGCTGGGGCGTTTTATAAATATCCGCCACGCGCGCCAGAACTTCGTCGTGATCCACGTCGCCGGAAACCGAAACAAGAATATTGCTGTTGTGATAGTAATCCTTCATATATTTCCGGAGATCAGCACGCGTCATCTTGGAAACCGTCTCCGGAGAACCGGCCAGTGTCCTGCCAAGCGGCTGGTCCGGCCACAAAAGTTCTCCCATCAGATCGTGCACGTGGTGGGAAGGCACGTCACGGTACATCTTGATCTCTTCCAGGATCACGGTTCTTTCCTTGGCCAGTTCATCCGCCGGGATGGTCGAATGAAGCACCATGTCGGACAGAACATCGAGCGCCCGCGGATAGTATTGCTTCAGAAGTTTCGCAAAATAGCAGGTCATTTCCTCGCCGGTGAACGCGTTCAAAACCCCGCCCACGCCTTCGACCTCTTCCTTGATCTGGCGCGTGTTCCGTGTCGGCGTCCCCTTGAACATCATGTGTTCCAGATAATGCGAGATCCCGGAGATCTTCCTGGGTTCATAACGCCCGCCGGCCTTGACCCAGATCGCCACCGCCGCCGATTCCCGATTCGCCATCGGAACCGTAAGCACCCTGAGCCCGTTTTCAAGTGTCGTTAAATTATAAGTCATGACCACCCTTTATGAGTTCGCGATCGTACTGTCTAAATAATTCTGCAATATTCTCTGAGCGGCCAATTGGTCGATCACTTCCCTGCGCTTATCACGCCGGACATCCGCATCGATCAACATCCGCTCGACTTCTTTGGACGACAGCCGCTCGTCCCACATCACCATCGGCACCGAGATCCTGGACTGATACCACTCCACTTCCTGGACCCGCTTCTTCGCCGCGATCCCCATCTCACCCTTGAGCGTTATGGGAAGCCCGACCACGACCTTCTCGGCTTTGTGTTTAAGGATCAATTTCTGTATCTGGGCCAGCACCTGCTCCCGGCCTTTCACTTCAATCGTTTCCACCGGGAACGCGATCGTCGTTCCGGCCGGCACAAAAGCAACACCGATCCTTTTTTCTCCGAGATCAAGACCCAAAAGCGCGCCGCTCATGCTCCGTGTACGGCCCGGGACATTTTTTCGATAAAACGTTCGGCGGCGGAAACACCCTTTTTAAGATGATTGATCACGGCACTGCCGACGATCACGCCATCCGCCATACGGGAGATCGCGTGCGCCTGCTCAGGCGTCGAGATACCGAACCCGGCCAGGACCGGTTTTGCAGTCATGCGTTTTAATTTTTTAAGATGCGCCTTAAGGTCCGCGGGCACTGCTTTCCGCGCGCCGGTCACACCGCGGAGCGAAACATAATAGATGAACCCTTGAGACTTTTTCACGAGCATCTTCGCCCGTTTATCCTTGGTGGTCGGTGCGACGAGTTGCACCAGGTGAAGTTTTTGCTTACGACATGCCTTCTGAAATTCTATTTCCTCTTCCGGCGGCAGATCGGGAATGATCAAGCCATCCAGCCCTGCGTTTCTCGCATCCCTGGCAAAAGCCTTGCCACCATACGAGAAAACAGGGTTGAAATAGCCGAAGAACAGGATCGGAATCTTCACGCCTTTTTGCCGAAGACGGCGTACGAGAGCAAATGCATCCTTGATCGTGACATGCTTTTTAAGCGCCTGCTCGGAGGAATACTGGATCGTTGGCCCGTCCGCAAGCGGATCGGAAAAAGGAAAACCCAGTTCGATGATATCCACCCCGGCTGCGGCTGAAGACAGAATGAGCCGTTCCGTTGCGGCAATGCTGGGATAACCCAGCGTCAGGAAGACACAGAATATTTTTTCCCCGCGTCTTCTTGCGTTCCTTATGGTTTCATCCAATCTATTCTTCATAGCTCTTCCTGGTTTAAATCCGAAATCCGAATTTCGAAATCCGAAACAAATCAAAAATCCGAATGTTTAAAATTCGGGACTTCGGTCATTCGAATTTGTTTCGTATTTCGTGCTTCGGTATTCGTATTTGCGTCACAAGTGTTGCTGCACGGTATGAATATCTTTATCGCCGCGCCCGGAAAGACAAACGACCAAAAGATCATTCTTCTTCGTTTGGGGCATCAGCTTCGGCAAATAGCCCAGGGCATGCGCGGGTTCAAGCGCCGGCATGATCCCTTCCAGCTTTGTCAGTAAATCAAAACCCTTGAGCGCATCTTTATCAGTCACGGCCTGATAGTTAACACGCCCTGAATCTTTCAAATAAGAATGCTCCGGCCCGACAGAAGGATAATCGAGCCCTGCCGAGATCGAATGCGCCAACTGGACCTGGCCATTTTTGTCCTGAAGCAAATAACTTTTCATACCATGAAGAATGCCGGGCCTTCCCTTCGTGATGGAGGCCGCATGATGAGGCGTAGAAACACCTTCGCCGGCCGCTTCGATGCCGATGATGCGAACACTTCGATCTTTGAGGAACGGATGGAAAAACCCCATGGAGTTACTACCACCGCCGACACAGGCTAAAAGATAGTTTGGAAGACGCCCTGCAGCCTTCAGGATCTGCCGGCGCGTTTCGGTTCCGATCACTTCCTGAAAATCACGGACCATGGCCGGATAAGGATGCGGCCCCACGACCGAGCCTAAAAGATAATGCGTGTCCTCCACATTCGTGACCCAGTCGCGGATCGCCTCATTCGTCGCGTCCTTCAAGGTCTTGGATCCTGAATGGACTGGCCGCACTTCCGCGCCGAGCAGTTTCATCTTATAAACATTCAAGGCCTGACGTTCGATATCCACCGCGCCCATATAGACCACGCACTTAAGCCCAAAGACACAGGCCGCCGTCGCAGACGCCACCCCATGCTGTCCGGCGCCGGTCTCGGCTACGATGCGGGTCTTCCCGAGCCGTCTGGCTAAAAGCCCCTGGGCAAGCGTGTTATTGATCTTATGCGCCCCGGTATGAAGGAGATCTTCGCGTTTGAGAAAGATCCGTCCTCGTCCGAAATGTGCCGAAAGATTTTTAGCTTCATAAAGCGGCGTCGGGCGCCCGGCATAGGTCTCGAGGTAATGTCTTAGCTCGGTCCGGAATTTCTTATCGCCCTTGATCGCTTGATAGGCCGCCGTTAATTCCTCGCACGCTTTCACAAGCGTTTCGGGGACATAGCGCCCGCCGTAAGAACCGAAATGGCCTTTCGCATCGGGAAGTTTCTTCATACTTTCACCTCGGCGATATCCGAATCTCTTACCCAGCCGCTTTCTCCATTCGTCAAAAGCACGCGGCTCCAATCTTCCCGCCGGTCCATCACGAACACCTTGATGCCTTCGCCCATTCGGAACGCGACCTGGTCATGCTCCGAAGGCCCATAACGGGCTTCGCACTCTTTTTGCATGACGATCGCATCGCGGATCACATTACTCTGCACTTGTTTGCCGAGCGCGATGAGCCCTGCAAGCACCAAAAGGATAAAAACGAATTTCTGCCACCCGTTCCAGAAGAGCCCGCGGCCCATAAGGAAAAAAGCGATCGCGCCGACGAGAAATACGAACTCGATCCCAAGCACCACAAAGTTGATCTCGCGTCCGGTCATGTGCTGGAGCACGGCTTCGGCCGCCCGGAGATACCAATTCCGATTATCCTCCACGCGATACTCTAAAAGACTGCGCGTATACCGTAAATTCTCCCGTGTATCTGCATTCCTCGGATCGAGATACAGGGCTTTTTCATAATTCAGGATCGCCCGGCTCAGTTTTCCCAACCGCACATAGGCATTCGCAAGATCATAATAAAAAGCCGCGACATGAGGCTTCTCCGTAATCAACGATTCATAAAGCTCCGCAGCCTTTTTGTAATCCCCGGTCCGATAGCTTGTATTGGCCTCCCGGAACACGGAACTGGTATCGGTCAATGCCTGGGCCGAGGACGAAATCCACAGGCCTGCCAATAATCCTGCTACAAAAATTCGAAAACCGAAACTCGAAATTCGAAACAATATCGAATGCCAAAAATCCGAATTCCAAAAGCAGTCTTGAACATTTGAGCATTTGCATTTGGAATTTGCTTCGAATTTCGGATTTAGGATTTCGGATTTGTCGTTCATCGTCTCATCCTTTCGATCCGGTTTACAGCATCTTGGAAGATTTTAAACCCGATTTTTTTTGACGCCTGAGGGATCGAGCCTTTCCCAAAGCGGGATTCGTCACAAAGGCGGTAAAGCTCAAGCACGTCTTTCAAGTGCGCGTCTTCAGCGCCGAAATGTGCCGTAAGAAGCAACTCCAGATCCTGTCGCGTCACGCCATAGGTCGAAAGATTCCATTTGTCCGCAATGTATTGGGTCATGGCCTTTTCAAGCTCTACAAAAAAGATGGCGGTATCCTCGTCTTTTGAAGAATGCGCGAGCTTTTTAAGCCGGTGCAGGTTCACAGACGCCGTTCCCCGGGCCGTCTTCCGGCGCCGCAGGGCTTGGTCTTTTGAAAACAAACGGTCCTGGCGGTCCTTCATCCAAAGCGCCACGAGCAGCAAGAAAAGAAGCAAGTCCCCCCACACAAGGATCGTGTAGACCCGATCCGCGGCATGAGTTGAAAAATCCTCCGGGAGTTTTTCATTGATGTAGCGAATGTCCTTCCCCTCCGATTTAACCTGTTTTTGAAAAACGGAATTTCCGGAGAGTTCCTGCGGCATTTGAAAATTCTGATCCGAGTGTTCAACCTGGATCGGAAAATTCGGGGTCTTCAAGGTGACATACTTTTCCTGCCGGGGATCGAAGTAGCTGAATTCGAGTGGCGGAACAAAAGACTTCCCTTCCTCTTTAGGAATAAAAACGATCTCAAAACTCTTCGTCCCCCCGATCACGTTCCCCGCCTGGAAAAGCTTGGAATTCGTATCCGCATCATAAATCTTAAAACCTGTAAGTTCCGGAACCTTCGGCCGCGTGAGCGTCTCGATATTCCCTTCGCCTTCGATAACCATCCTAAGCGTCACAGGCTCGCTCTGTTTCACTTTATCCTTATCGATCGTGGCCGAAAGACGGAAGGTTCCCACCGCCCCTTGAAAACTCGCTGGTTTTCCACTTTCAGGCAAGGGCTTCACGACAAGCTGGATCGGAGGAGGCGAAAGCAAACGATTCTGTCTCCGTGCAAAAAAAGCGCCGCCCGTAAAAAAGCTATCGCTAAAAAACTCATCAAAGGCGTTCGACCCCTGGGGTTCCTCGCGGATCGAGACCTTAAGACTTCCGGGTTGGATCGTGTAATTGCCGGGAGCGGTCGGAAAAAGCGCGAGCTTTTTCACATCGGCCTTCACGTAACGCTTGCCGTTCATACGAACCGTCTCGCGGGGCACATCCCGGTCCATCGGAAATTCCTCGATCCAGAACCCGCTCGTCTCGGGCTCTTTGTCGAATCCTTCGTAGCGCGTGTCATACCGGGTGTAAAGCGAATAGGTCAGAAGCATCTGCTCATTCTGGTAGAGAGTTTTCCGGTCGACCGACGCCTCGACAAAAATGTTGTCATCGGTTCCCGGGGATATCGAGGAATCCTGATCCGGCAAAACCGGTTGGGTGGCCGGAGAAAGACCCGAAGGCTGCATCGCAACGGGTTGGGGCATAGCCTGTGTCTTTGGCAACTGACCTCCCGACGCTTCGATCTCCAGCAGCTCCGTCCGGAGAGTGCTCTGCCCCGCCTGGATTTCAATGGGGCCGACCTTAAAACGTCCCGCTCGTTGGGGAATAAGCGTGTAGCTGAATTCGACGTTCGAGGAAGAGACTCCGTTGATCACCGAAATGTGCGAAGCGCGACCGGTATAGTAGGCTTCGATGCCATCCATTTGTGAAAGTCTGGGAGCTTGAAGATTCGCGCTCTGACCTGTCACTCGAATACTGAGCCGGACCTCTTCTCCGACCTGCACCGACCGCTTATTCAAGGTGGCAGAGACACGAACTTCCTCGGCCTGAAGGGACGGGGCAAAAACACCCCAAAGAATGACTGCGACTAAAAGGATTTTTCTCATATAAGTGTTATGGGTACCGTTTTTCATTCGATTTTATGGGATAACGGTACGGTGCTGGCTTTCAATTTTTTTGTAATGATAACCAACACCGAAGCGGGTATTGTATAGGAATCATAACGCAATTTCAAACAACGAGTTAAGTAAAGAACGTTTGAGCGAAAGTTTCTGGAGAAGCCGATCGAGCTCCCCCGGGGTTTTCACACGCGCATGAAGCTCGAATCCGGGTTCTTCGAACCCCTGAACGGGCTCCAAACGGAGCTCCTTGGCATCTTGAAGAATGTCCGACCGCCGTTCCTCGAAAGTTTCGAGATAAAGCGAATATCCTGGGAAACGCAGCTTTTTGACGCGGGCAAAGAACCGGTCCGCTTTCATGCGCGGGTCCATACCCCGCATATCCAGCTTTTCGAGAAGCTTATGCGCCGTGCAAACCTCCCGGAGACACTTCCCCGTTCCTTTCATGATATCGGACAACCACTCCCCAGCCTGAAACAACTGGGAACTCGTCAACCTCATCTTAGACCCGATATTTTTAGCAAAATAGTCCTGATCGTTTTTCGAGAATTTCAAAAAAGGCAGAACCCCTCGAAGAGGCAACTGCCCGTCTTCAACCAGGTCCTTGAAGGACGACGGAAACTGATCGGCCTTCCGATAAAACTCCGCCAGAGACTTCTCCTCCGGAAGTCCAAGAAGGGGCATCAGGCTTGAAAGGATTTCCTGTTCCTTGAAGTGGAACTCCAGAGCCGCCATCCCAAGTGCCCGGGCCCGGTCCATGTCCGAGCACCCTTGCTTCCAGTTGGAAACAAGGCTTAGAAGAAAAGCGTCTTTCGGCTTCATTTTCTCCGCGACGAGAACGGGCACGGCCTTCATCTTGAGGGCCTGCGCCGCATAAAAGCGTTTGTGCCCAGCGATCACGACCGGATGCTTGTCATTTGTCACAATGACCGGCATCAAGATCCCGAATTTACGGATCGAGGCTTGGAGACATGGATCGGCAAGACGATACCGGAAACAATACGGCGTCTTCTTTGAGATCCTCGTGATCCTCAGGACGTCTGAATCGTAGCGAGCCATTCTTTCTCCAATTGTGCGGTTGAGATCCCAAGCGCTTCCTCGATCGCTTGCTCCGCGGGTTTTCCTTCCTTGAACTTCACTAGGATCTCTTTCATGCGGTACATCTGAAAACGCTCCACCATATAGCGAACCAGTTCGAAAGCTTCCTGATAAAAAAGCGCGACCTCCAAAGGGTCCATTTTCTCGATTTGCAGTGTCTCGGAAAAAAGCCGGCTCAGGGGTATAAGGGATTTTGCGCGAACAGCCCCGCTCAAAATGGCGGTATCCACCGGCCGGATCTTGTTCTGTTCATATTCGGCCAAACCTTCATGAATCCAGGCCGGAGCTCGGGCGCCGCTTAATGAAGCCACGAACGCGTGCGTCATCTCGTGAACTGCGGCCACGCGAAGATCGAGCTCCCGAAAACCCTGGCGGTAGGCCGGAAGCCGTATTTTTCCGTCATAGAGCCCGCCGACCCACTGAGATTGTCCGGTCACATCCCGGAATTCGCTGCCGGCATAAAACAGCACCGTCGTTTTGTGATTAAAATAAACACCAAAGTCCTGCGAGATCTGGCGATAGGTGTCCCGCAAAAGATTCTTCAGCCAATAACCTTCGTAGCCCTGCTCGCCTTTTCGGTATTTGATAATGAAATGCTCTTCATCATAGGTGTCGAGATCTTTTTCCACCGAATTCTCTTTTTGGATCTTCTCGATCTTTTGACGCAATCGCGTCGAGGGGCTCACGAGATAGCTTTGTTTGTAATAATTTTCAGCTTCTTTGAAATTCTGCTGGAGATTCTCGATCTCGCCCAGGAGTTCCAGCGCCAGGGCATTTCGCGGTTCCAGAGCAAGGGATTCATGAAGCGCTTCGCGGGCCAATTCAAATTCATTTTTCTCGAAAAATTTGACCGCGTCGTTATAGAGCTCGATCGCCATGGGCGTCATCGGCGCGTTTCCGCCTTTCCCGGCATAAAACTTTTCGATCTCGATCTTTTGCCGACGCTCGACGGCTTCTTTCCCGCGGTCATCACTGTTCGTGGCGGTATAAGCGCTGTCCATGGCAAGAAAAAGGAAAAACGACAACACCACTGTCATCCCCGCGAAAGCGGGGATCCAGGCTCTGGATTCCCGATTAAAGCATTCGGGAATGACATTTTTTTTGGATCTCAGATAAAATATCTTCTTAATTTTCATGATATTTTTTTGCCATTTGGACGCGTTTACCGATCGACGGATGATCGTAAAAAAACCATTCATACCATGCCGGAGGCTCCGGATCCGCAAGGTTCTGCTCGCCCAGTTTTTCCATACAGGAAATGAAAACTTCCCGGGTTTCAAGAGCCTTCAATGCAAAAATATCCGCCGCCCGTTCCCGACGCCTGGAATAGCCGTTCATGAGCGGCATCAGAACCAGATTGACGACATAAAAGATCAGAAACAAGAGCGGCAATCCCGCCACATCCGCCGCAGAACTGAAGGACAGCACCGGCACCAACGCATTCATCCCCAAAAATCCGGCGGCAAACGCAATGAGCGAAGCCACGAGGCCAAACCCCAGAAGCCGCCAAACATCGTGATGCTTGTAATGGCCCAATTCATGCGCCACGACCACCTCCACTTCAGAATGCGTGAAGTTCTGAATAAGTGTATCGCTTAGAACCACGCGCTTGGTTCTCCCGATCCCCATGAATGCCGCATTCGCCTTCTTGGTCGTCTTACTCAGATTGATCGAATAAACATTCCCCACCGGCATATCAAAACGAGCGGCGAGCTTTAAAACCTTCGTTTCCAGCTCCTTATCTTCGAGCTTACCGTATTTATAAAAAAGAGGCACGATCACGACCGGGAAAACCTTGCCCAGGATATAACTCACAAACGCGTAAGCCGCCCAGGCCCAAATCCACCAGTGTACGGGATCCACACGAATGATCAGGTAGAGGCACTCCAAAAGCGCGAGTGACAGCACAAACGAAAGCAGGGTCTTCTTCCCAAGGTCCAAAAGCCACTGGCGAAAATTTTGGTTTGAAAGACCGAACTGATGTTCCAGGACAAATTCCGAATAGAACGAAAGAGGCAGATCGAAGATCAGAAAAAAAAGAGAGAACAACAAAAAGTAGATTCCGACGACACCCCCGTCACTTCCCCCGGCCAATGCGATGGCGTTCTGCCGCATCCCAAATGTCCACCCGCTTGCGATCAAGATCCCAAGAAGCGCAGGGGTAAGGAGAAGATGGAAAAGCGTCAGACGACGCTTGATAACCTGATAAGCCACCGCTTGCTTAATTTTATCCGTTTGTATTTCCATATCGTTCCGTAACAGTAGGTAGTATGTAGTAAATGGTAGGTGGTAAAAGCAGGGCAACTACCTACTACCTACCACCTACTACCTACTGCTTTTTGTGAACTCAGTAAGCACTCCAAAATGATCTGACGGCCAAATCGCACCTTGGGGTTCGCAAAACACTACTCGCGAAGAAAGGATCTTTTTAAAAGGCCCCGCCTGTTCGCGGACAAAAATATAATCAATGCGCCGCTCGGCCATTTTCTCCCGTTCTGCCTCCGCATACGGATTCCGGTAATCCCAGGTCAATCCCGGATCACCTGGATTCTCCGCCTTAAAGGTGTCGCACCATTTGAGCGTCTCCCGAAGGTGAGTCACAGAAGGTGTGTCCGGCCCTGCGTTAAGATCTCCCATGAGCACTCCGGGAAGACCCCGCGCTTTCTTTTGCACAAACGCCTCAAGTTCGAGCGTCTGCTTCATCCGAATCTCGTTTTCGTTCGCCTTCCAGGAGAGATGCGTGTTGAAAAGCGCGACTTTCTCCTCTCCGGTATCGACCCCGACATAAAAAACATAGCGAAGATAATCTTCCGTCGGAGATTTTGTTTTCAGGATAAGGCATTCCTGCTCGATCGGCTTGAATCTCGAAAGAAAGATCAATCCTGAATGTTCGCCGCTCACAGCCAAGTACGGGTACCCGCTCCGCTCACGGATCTCCTCGGCCCAGTCCATATTAAAAACTTCCTGAAAACCCACGAGGTCGGGTTGATACTCCTTGAGGCCGCGGAGGATCAGTTCCCAACGATCATGCCAGGGACCCCGCTCCTGCCAGGTGTTGAGTGTGAGGATTTTCATAAAAAAAAGATAAGTGATAAGCGGTAAGGGATAAGGAAAAGCCTCCAGGAATCACGCACTACTGATTCTTCCCCAAAAGAGACCGATAAAGCCCGTTAAGCATTTTTCCAACCTCGTCGCACAAATCCGCAAGCTCTCGAGAATGTTCGAGATCCATATACTCCAAATCTCTGGCAAGAATCAAATGATATTTCGTTTCTTCTAATGAAGCATCCGCCATATTAACAAAGCGGGCATAATCTTTTGCGCCTCGCCGCTTGTATCCTTCGGCAATGTTCGTCGGGATAGAGGCTGCAGACCGCCGCAGCTGACTCACAAGACCATACAGCTCCTCTTTGGGGAAAGCCTTCGTAACCTTGTAAGTCAAAAGAACAAGACGATGAGCCTTCTGCCATACTTGAAGTTCCTGAAAAGTCTTTATCACCAGCCCCTCCTTATCCCTTACCACTTACTGCTTATCCCTGTTTTTGATGCCGGATCTGCGCAAGCCTTCCGATCATTTCATGACGGATCTTTTCTTTGGCTTCTTCCATCGAACTGTCCGCAAAGTCATCGAGCGATACGGGCTTGCCGATCGAGACGATAAAGGTGCTTTTCTTTTTAATGAGCAGGGATTTTTTGGGCATTGCCTGACCGGTCCCGTCGACCACGATCGGAAGGATCTCGATCTTGTTATCGCGCGCAAGTTTGAAGGCGCCCATCTTGAATGCGTGGATCTTCCCATCCGGACTGCGCGTGCCTTCTGGGAAAAGCAGAACACTTACACCTCTGCCAAGAACCCGGTTGATCCTATGCATGGCCTCACGACCGCTTTTATGGCTTGCGCGATCCACCGGAATATAACCTGCCGACGCCATACCCCAGCCCATGAAAGGGATTTGAAAAAGCTCGCGTTTGGCTAGAAATTTAAAATTGATCGGGAGCGCCGCGCAAACGACAAGGATATCCAGAAGGCTTTGATGGTTCGCGACAACGATGTAATGCTTCCCCTTCTGAAGATGCTCGCGGCCGGTCACGACCATCCGCCAGATAAGGCTGAAGCCAATGATCGAACGTGCCCACCGGATCGAGTTCTGATGGACCAACCACCGCGTCCCCGAGCGGTCCAAGAGAAGCGAGATAGGAAAAGCGACCAAAAGATCGAGCCCCGCAAAAAGGAAGGTCAAAAAAATGGTCCCACTCCACATATAAAGGGAGTAAAAGAGACTTTCCAAAAATCCGAATGTGCGTTTTTTAAGGATCTTCATGGTCCCAATACCTTTCAATTTTTACGAAGTAGAAATTGGGGCAATCCCAGCTACCCTTCATATAAAAAATCTAAAGCTGGGATAGAGGCATTTTAGCGGCCAAACACTCTATTGGAAACAGCTTTTTGCCGCTCGAAGGTAAAACAGGCGACGATCAGTGAGAATAGCGTCCGGAGGATGGCGCGGGAGGATCGTCATCAAACTCGATCACAGGATCGTGGATCGAATGTCCGCCCGCGTCCTGATCTTCATCTTCATCCCGGTAACCCCCGGAAGAAAGCATGGCCCGGGTATCGTAGAGGCCGGTGGGGATCTCGTTCAGAAAGCGGGATGGAAGATTGTGATGCGTAGCGCCATACATGCGCCTTTGGGTCGCGTAAGAAAGATGCAGTTTTTCACGAGCGCGCGTGATGCCGACATAGCAAAGCCGCCGTTCTTCCTCGACCTCATCGGAAGGCCCCACATAGGAATTCACGTGCGGGAATATTCCCTCTTCCAAGCCGATCATATAAACGATCGGGAACTCCAATCCCTTGGCCGTATGAAGCGTCATCAGCGTCAGCACATTCGTCCCCTGGTCCCAGGCGTCCAGATCAGTGACCATTTCGATCGAATCGAGAAAGGACGCAAGCTGAGACTGCTTCTCCACGACCTCACCCTCGCCAGAAAGCTCGGAGGACATCAAAACGTCCCTGCGAGAAGTGGGCTTAGACGATGAAGCCATCGCGTCTTTTTGGATCTCATCGAATCGCTCGATAAAATCCTCGATCACGCTGTAGAACTCCTCGATATTCTCGAGCCGTGCCTGGGCTTCCGGCGTGCGCTCAGCCTCGAGCGCCGACACATAGCCCGTATCTTCCAGGATCCTTTCAAGGATCTCATGGATCGTCATCTCACCCTGCTTTTTCCGGAGCTTCGTCAACCACGCATAAAATGCTGTCAGACTCTTTTTTACCTTGGGAGTTAAGCCTTCGATCGACGCAGCATTTGCGAGAACGTCATCCCACGATGAGACCCCAGACTGGAGACCAGAGACTGCAGCAAGATCCCCCTCACCCATCCTCTCCCCCGGGGAGAGGGGCGTTTTTAGTCTGCGGTCTGTAGTCTGTGGTCTGTAGTCTTGTTTCCGGGTCTCGGCGTCGAGTGTTTCCATCGCCTTTTTTCCGATCCCGCGCGTCGGCACATTGATCACCCGCTTCAGGCTGATCTCGTCATGGGGATACGCCACGATCCGAAGATAAGCAATGACATCCTTGATCTCCTTCCGGTCATAAAAGCGCGTCCCGCCCACGATCTTGTAAGGAATGTTCGCGCGCATCAGAGCTTCTTCCATGACACGCGACTGGGCATGCACACGATAAAAGACCACCTGATCGGCGAAGGTGCGGCCCTGCGCCTTGTATTTCAGGATATTGCCAACCGCGTACTGGGCCTCTTCCATTTCATCCTCCGCGTTGAAAAGCTCGATCTTCGCGCCTCCCTTTTGCTCGGTCCAAAGCGCCTTGGGCTTTCGCATCGCGTTATTCTTGATCAAATGGTTCGCCGCTTCGAGGATCACCGGCGTAGAGCGATAGTTCTGTTCCATGCGGATCGCGCCGGACTCGGGATAATCCGCCTCAAAATTAAGAATGTTCTTGATGTCCGCCCCCCGCCAGCCATAGATGGATTGGTCCGGATCGCCGACCACCGTGATCTGGCGGCGCGCGGACGCCAGGAGTTTCACAAAACGGTATTGCGCGTGGTTCGTGTCCTGGTACTCATCGATCAGGATATGCTGGAAACGGTCCTGCCAGGTCTTGAGCACTTCGGGATGCTTGTCAAAAAGCACCACGGTCTTCATGATGAGGTCGCCGAAATCACACGCCTTCAAGCGTTTCATCCGGGCTTCATACAGCTGATAGACCTTCCCCACCGAATCTTCAAAAAGATCCTGAGCCTTTGCCAAATACTGGGCGGGAAAAATAAGATAATCTTTCGAGCGCTGGATCTCCTCGCGCGCGGCCTTGGGGTTCACATCTTTCTCGTTCAGTTTGAGCTCCGCGATGCATTCCTTGATGACCTGAAGCTGGTCGTACTCGTCATAGATGATGAAATTCCTGTCGAGTTCCATCGAGGGCCCGTCCTGACGAAGGATGCGAAGGCAGGTGGAATGGAAAGTGCTCACCCAAACCCGCTGGGCGACGAGCTTTTCGATGCGGTTACGCATTTCCTGCGCGGCCTTGTTCGTGAATGTGACACCCAGGATATTAAAAGCCGGCACGCCGTGCTCGATCAGATACGCGATCCGGTGGGTCAAAATACGCGTCTTCCCGCTTCCCGCCCCGGCGAGGATCAAAAGCGGCCGGACCGGCGGCCAGGTGACCGCTTCCTTTTGAGACGGATTTAAATTCACAAGCAGGTCTTTCATTTCATGAAACCCCTAGTGGTAAGCGGTAAGTGATAAGTGATAATTAATGGGGCTATGCTTACCCCTTACCACTTATCCCTTATCGCTATCCTCGATTTTGTATTTCCCAAACGCTTCTTCAAATTCGTAAACCTTGTCAAAATCTTCGAGTTTATCTTCGGGTTGCTTGCTAAGAAGCTGGACATCGATCAAGGCGAAAACGATCTTCCCGAAATCGAGCGTCTTGCGGATCCCCCAATGATGCAGAACCGTCATGACCATCGGACCGAATTGATCGAGCGCGTACTTGCGGATCCCCTGCGCAAGCTCCTGTCCCGTAATGTGCCGGGGTTTTTTGAGTCCGGTCACTGTGTCGTGAAGCGCGGCCAATACGAACGTATAAGCCTCGAACTTATAGCTGGAGTTTTTTTCGAGGATCTCTTCGATCTTTTTTAGAAAACTTCCAGATTCTTCCATCTTTTCAAGCCTTGAGGCCTGAGGACTGAGCCATAAGAAAAAGCTTTTGCTTAGGGCTCAATGCTCATGGCTCATGGCTTTCCTTTCTGCTAAGAAATAGATCGCGGGATCCATATCCGCATTCTGGATCGATACGCCAAACACTTCTTCCATTCCCTTCCGGATCGCCCGGATCAGTTCATCCCGTCCAACACCCGCCGGGGCCTGGATCGATTCATGGTGCAAAAGCACGCCTTGGGAACGTTTTTGCGCGCCTCCGGCGATCTTTTTCCCCTTCCAGGAAAGATCACTTTCCACCGGAAAATCAAAACAATCGTTCCCTGGGGTGAGCCCGTCCTCGTGAGAATAAAATTTAGGATCCAGCCCGCAAATCTGAAGCCCTCTTTTAACGGCCTCGTGGATCTTCCCGTAGCTTGTCCGGGTCACTCCCAATTTTGCGGGATCAAGTTCTGTCCGTGCCGTCAGTGAAAAAACCAGGTCTCGGCCATGAAGCACGCAACCGCCGCCGGTCACGCGCCGGCAAACCGGGGCCTGGGGATTCCCCAGGATCAGATCGGATTTCGAAAGGGCCGCGGGATCCCGGAACGAACACCCCACACTGATCCAGGGAGCCGACGAAACATAAAAACGAAGTACGGGAGCCTGGGGATCTTTTTTTTGGGATTCGAAGAGAAGTTCATCCAGCGCCATTTGAAGCGGCATCGGCGCGCTGATCGTGGGAAGCAACTTCCAGACCACAGACTACAGACCTGAGACTTGAGACGGGAGACTTAAAAACCAAGAGCGAAGCGTCGCTGGTCTCTGGTCTCTAGTCTCTAATCCGCAACTCATGCGGCGATCTCCGCCGCGAGAAGTTTCTCGCGAAGCTGATCGCGGTAAGAGAGGATGGGCTTGCGTGCGGCAAGGACATCGTTGGGGCGACGCACCGGAAGCGTGTAGGGCGCATTTTTCACTTTTTCCGGATCCGTCGCGATCTCAAGGGCAATTTCTTTCATCGCCGCAATAAAAAGGTCCAGTGTCTCCCGGGCCTCGGTCTCCGTGGGTTCGATCATAAGAGCCTCAGGAACTACCATCGGGAAATGAACCGTCGGCGCGTGGAACCCATAATCCAAAAGGCGCTTGCCCACATCCCCCGCATGAACCCCTTGCGTGGAAAATGATTTAAGCGAGAGAACGAATTCGTGCATGCACGGCCCCGAAGTTGCAACCTTAAAAGTATCCTTGAGCATTTCTTTCATGTAATTGGCATTCAGGATCGCAGCCTCGCTTACTTTTCGCAAACCCTCTTTACCGAGGGTTTTGAGATACGCAAAGGCGCGGATCATGACCCCGACATTCCCATGAAAGAGTTTTACGCGGCCGATCGATTTCGCGCTCTGCGAGGCCCACCCATAACCCTTTTTTGTTTGTTCCACGAGCGGGCCGGGAAGGAATGGGATCAAATGTTTCTTCACACCCACCGGACCGGAACCGGGGCCGCCGCCCCCGTGCGGGGTTGAAAAAGTCTTGTGCAGATTGATGTGAATGATATCAAACCCCATGTCGCCGGGGCGCGCGATCCCTAAAAGCGGATTGAGATTCGCGCCATCGTAATAAAGAAGCCCGCCGCATTGGTGCACAAGCTTCGTAATTTCGAGAATATTCTTTTCAAAAAGGCCGAGCGTGTTGGGGTTCGTGAGCATCAGACACGCCACATGCTCATCCAAATGCTGTTTTAGATCTTCCAGATCCACGCCGCCCTGCGCATTGGATTTGATCTCGACCACGTGATACCCAAAAAGCGCGGCGCTCGCGGGATTGGTCCCGTGACTGGAATCCGGCACAAGCACTTTGGTCCGCGTGGGCCCGCCCCGGGAAGCGTGATAAGCCCGCACAAGCATCATCCCCGTAAGTTCCCCATGCGCGCCGGCCGCAGGCTGCAGCGTAAAACGGTCCATGCCCGAGATCTCCTTCAGGCCTTCTTCAAGCTCCCAGAGGATCTGGAGCATTCCTTGCGCGGTCGCTTCGGTTTGAAGCGGATGCAGGGCCGTGAATTTCTCCTGCCGGGCCGCCCATTCGTTCACCTTCGGATTGTATTTCATGGTACAGCTTCCGAGCGGATAAAAATGCGTGTCGACCGAAAAATTCTTGCGCGACAGATTGATGAAGTGGCGGACGATATCAGGCTCGCTCATCTCAGGGAATCCGATCAAAGTCTGACGTAAAAGGCCTTTGGGAATATCCTTCAGAGGATCGGCGCCTGAGAAACGCGCTTTGGGAAGCCTCACCGCCCGGCGGCCCGGCTTGCTCTTTTCGAAACTGAGACGATCGTCCTGGGAGATCAGCATTGGGCCAAGGCCTCCACGAACCGGTCAAGATCTTCTTTGGATTTCGTCTCGGTGGCACAAACGAGGAATTGGTCTTTCAGCTCGGGATAGAAAGACTCGAGTGAAACGCCGGGGAAAATACCCTGCGCCATCAGTTTTTCTTCGATCCGCGCAAATGGTTTTTTCGACTTCACCCGGAATTCGTTAAAAATGGTCGGCGTGGGATCGACTTCAAAATTTTTCAAGCTTGAGATTTGAGATTTGAGATACGATGCCCGGTCCCAATTGATCTCGGCGATCTCACGAATGCCTTTTTTCCCGAGAAGCGTCATGTAAGCGCACGCGGCCAAAGCGCAAAGCGCTTGATTGCTGCAGATATTGGACCCCGCGCGTTCGCGGCGAATATGCTGTTCCCGCGCCTGAAGCGTGAGGCAAAATGCCCGCTTCCCGTCCGCGTCTTGCGTAAGGCCCGCAAGCCTTCCCGGAATGCGCCGCATCAATGCCTGTGAAGTTACAAAATAACCCAGGTAAGGACCGCCGAATGACATCGAAAGGCCGAGGGATTGTCCTTCCCCAGCAGCAATGTCTGCGCCCCACTCGCCGGGCGATTTAAAAAGGCCGAACGACAACGGATCGCCGGTTAAAATCATGAGCGATCCATTCGCGTGGATCCTTTCACTGACACCTTCAAGGTTTTCGATATTGCCGAAAAAATTCGGCGTCTGAAAGATCACACCGGCCACGGAGGCATCGAGTTTCTTGACGAGCTCCTCAAGATTGAAATTCCCGTGGGCGTCAAAACCGAGATCCTCGACCTTGTAGGGCGTCCCCGCGAGATACGTGCGGATCGTTTCCCGGTAATGAGGATGCAGGGAGCGCGCGACAAGGATTTTTGCGCAGTCCGTAGTTTTAAGCGCGACCAGTGCCGCCTCGGCAAGACTCGTGGCGCCGTCATAATGGGAGGCATTAGAAACATCCAGTCCCGTCAGCTCCGTCATGAGGCTCTGATATTCATAAATAGCCTGCAAGGTCCCCTGCGAAGCCTCGGGCTGATAAGGCGTGTAGGCTGTGAGGAATTCCTGCCGCCCGACGATCTCGATGGCCGCAGCCGGAATAAAATGCTCATAACTTCCGGCGCCGAGAAATGAAAGCGCGTCCTTGGTTGAAGTGTTCTTGCGGCCAAGCTTCGAGATCAGGGCCTGAACTTCAGGCTCACTCAAGGAAGACGGAAGATCGATCTTGGGATCACGAAGCGAGACCGGAATATCCGAGATCAGTTCGTCGAACGAACGAACGCCGACCGAACCGAGCATGGCTTTTTTTTCTTCTTCCGTGAGCGAAAGGTAGGGCATGAGAACTTTTCGTTTAGTGTTTGGGAGCCTGCTGAACAGCCTCATGATACTGCGCGGCCGTCATAAGCGTATTGACTTCAGCGGGATTGGAAATCTCTAATTCGAAGATCCAGCCATCCGCGTAGGGGCTTTGATTGATAAGACCGGGATTGGCCTCAAGAGCTTTATTTGCGTCCGTGATCTTCCCGGAGACCGGCGCGTAGATATCGAACGCCGCCTTCACCGATTCCACGACCGCCGCCATTTTAGCCTGCTGAACCGCCTGGCCGGCTTTGGGCAACTCCACGAACACAACGTCGGAGATCTCTTTTTGCGCGTATTCGGTCACACCGACCTTGGCCTTCGCGCCCTGGACGGCGATCCACTCGTGAGTTTTGGTATAACGCAAATTTTCAGGAAAATTCATGAATGCCTCCGGTTGAGAATGCCAGAAATTTCAGAAGTGAATGGCGCTAATTCTATCATCGGCGTTTATAAAACGGAAGAGGAACAATGACGGCTTTGACGGGTTTCCCGCGCACCATCACATCGATCGCATTGCCGGTCTTCGCCTCCGACGCCGTCACATAGGCCATGCCGATATTCTTGCCCGTGGTCGGAATAAAACTGCCGCTGGTGACCGCCCCGGTCGCTTTGCCGTTCTTTTGGATCTCAAAACCCTGACGCGGGATACCGCGCTCGGTCATTTCAAAGCCGGCTCTTTTTTTCTGGATCCCCGTTTGCTTTTGTTTTTTAAGGATCGCGCTTCCCGGAAACTCGTCTTTTGTGAGATCGATCGCCCACTCGAGGTCCGCCTCAAGCGGCGTGATCTCATCTGTCAGCTCATGCCCGTAGAGCGGCATCGCCGCCTCAAGACGCAATGTATCGCGCGCGCCAAAACCGATCGGCAAAAGCCCGTGCTTGGCCCCCACTCGGAACAACACATCCCAAACCTGCTTCAGCTTCGCCTTAGGGACCATGATCTCGTAGCCGTCTTCTCCGGTGTACCCGGTCCGGGCGATCACGCCGCCCTCAAAATCCTTGTAATGAAAACGACGGAGATCTTTATAGAAAGCCCCGAAACATTCGAGAAGGATCGTCTGGCTTAAAGGCCCCTGAAGCGCCAAAAGCCCCATTTCATCGCTCAGATTGGTAAGGGTAACGCCTTGCGTGACACGGGCTTTGAACCATGCGAAATCTTTTTCGATATTGCCGGCATTGACGATGATGAGGAATTTTTGCTCTTGCATACGGTAAACAATAATGTCATCCACCATACCGCCCCGGTCATTCACAAGCGGCATGTAGATCGCCTGGCTGAATTTCATCGGAGTGATGCGACGAGGCAGGTTCTTTTCAAGGTAAGCAAGCGCCCCCGGACCTTCCACGATGAATTCACCCATGTGAGAGATATCGAAAATGCCGGCCTGGGTCCGGACCGCGGTATGTTCTTCCATGATACTGGTGTAAAAAAGAGGGACAAGCCATCCCCCGAAATCGCCCATCCGGGCGCCTTTTCGGAGATGCTCTTCGTGCAGCGGAAGCTTCGTGGGTTCTGTCGTTAAAGCCATGGTCGTATGGGAAAAAGCCGGGTTGAATTAAAAAACTTGGAAGGCCGCATTATAAGAGCTTGGGAGAGAAAAGAAAAGCCAAAAAACAGTAAGTAGTAAATAGTAGGTAGTAGGTGGAAAAATCCTAAGGATCTTGTTGGGAAATTTGAAGCGACATACCACCTACTACATACTACCTACCACCTACCGCTTTAAGCTTTTTCCTTCACATTCACTTCAAAGATCGTTCCGCGGACGCCGGTCAGAGCGGTCGGAGTGCGGACCTCGAACTTGGAATTCCCTTTGAGGGCTTCCACCTTCACGAGGATCTTCCCAAGCGCGAGATCCAGGAGAG
>JBAYVF010000023.1:0-28321 GCA_041674705.1 Candidatus Omnitrophota bacterium | reverse complement strand
TCGTTACAACATCCTTACCTACTACGATCCCCAGGGAGCCATCGGAACGGTCTATCAGGATAATGTCGTGGTTCAATTCACCACCGGAACGAATAATAATTATGCCCAGCTTTTTTCCGGGGCCCAGAATTTCGGTCCCGCAGCCACGCTCCAGGATTTCATTCCACTGGCCGGCGGTCCGCTCATCCGTGAGGGGCATGACATCGGCGCTTCTGAGCGGGCCTTCTGAAAACAATTTGGTCTTGCATGGATCCGGGGCCGACGCAAGAAACAGATGTACCGGGGATAGATTTCCTGTGGGGTCCTCGTGGGGCTGAGGATGCTTGCTGAAACTCCTTGGCCCGTCCAATCCGGCGGGGGTATAATTGGAAAAGATTAACTTTGAGATAATGCGGCCCAAAGGATCACGAGACGGTGAGCCAAATCAGGAGGTAGGCTATGCGCTTAAAAGATATTTTTTTCGGATTATTTTTTTCAACGATCGTTCTCATGCCCTCCGCTTATGCCGGTAAAATGGAACTTACTACTTACTACCCTGCGCCGTACGGCGAATATAAGGAAATAAAAACAACAGAAAATGCTTACTTTGCCACCACGCCGGGATACTCCGTTGGTATTGGGACGACGAGCCCGCGATTCCAGGTTCATAATGTGCAGAGCGGACAAACGGGCGAGGACAGCGTTCTTACACTTACCGCGGCACAACGCGCATCCACCATAGCGACTCAAGGATCGGGACAGGCGTATTTTCTTGCACGGGATGTCACCAACGATATTGAATTTATGTCGGGAGTTTCAGGTATAAGGGTTACCTTTGCAGGCGCTATGACCGCCCATGATTTTCAGTTGCGGACGAGTAACACTGCCAGGGTGACTATCCAGGACAGTACCGGCAATGTCGGCATTGGGACCACGAACCCTGCTGCTAAGTTACAAATTTCAGGAGATATCACCAACAATTTCCCTCGTCCTCTCTATGTCCAGGGAAGTGGCGGTGATCGTCTTACCGCTGCTTTTATAAATCCGGCTGGGTATGGCATGGGGATCGGTTCTCAGGATGGAGAAACAGTCGGAATGATTTGGTCCGCAAAGTTTTCAAATGGAGGCAGGGTCTCCGACATTCCTTTGTGCCTTAATCCTAACCCGGCAGGGGGTGATGTTGGCATCGGGACGATGACCCCTGGAGCGAAATTGGACATTTATGGCGGAAATGGCAGGGTGGAATCTACCTATAACTGGCTGACAACTTCAGACGTGCGGCTTAAGAAGAACATCACTCCGCTGAACGGATCTTTAGAGAAAGTGATTGCGATACGCGGTGTTCGATTCGATCTTATTGAGGATAATGCGGGCACGCCCGGAAAAGGGAAGCACATCGGTTTTATTGCGCAAGAGCTTGAAAACGAGTTTCCTGAGCTGGTCGTTACCGATAAAAAAGGTCTCAAAGCCGTTGCTTATGACAAGATGACCGCGGTTTTGGTCGAAGCGGTCAAAGAACAGCAACGGGAGATGGAAAAACAGCAGCCGCAAATCGATTCATTGATAAAACAAGTCGCGGAGCTGCAAAGGCAAAAGGCAAATCGCTGAAAGGGAAAGTCGAAACGACCAAGGCGTCTGTTATCGGATGGATTTTTAGAACCAAGTAGCAACGAAGAGGATTCCCCATGGTTAAAGTTTTTTATTTATGCAACTTGATCGTTTTGCTTCTGGCGATGGCGCCTTCCGCTTGCGCCGGGAAAGTGGAATTAACGACCTACTATCCCATGCCGTATGCTGAATACAGGGAATTAAGAGTGAAACAAAATGCTTATTTTGTTACGACCTCTGGCGCGATGGGCATCGGAACGACGAACCCGCTATTTCAGGTGCATAATATGCCAAGCGGACAAACGGGCGAACCCAGCGCTATTTTAAATACGGCGGAAGAATTTGCATCCACCATAGCGACTCAAGGATCGGGGCTGGCATATTTACATGCACGCGATGTCAGTTTCAATATTGAATTTATGATGGGGATTTCTGGCATAGGGGTTGCCTTTGCAGGTTCCATGACCGCCGATGATTTCCAGTTGCGGACGAATAATGTCGCCAAAATGACTATCCAGGACAGTACCGGCAACGTTGGCATCGGGACCACGAACCCTGTCGCCAAGTTGCAGATTTCGGGGACTATGACCAACACGAATTCCCGTCCTCTCTATGTTCAGGGCAGCAGCGGTGACCGTCATACTGCTGCTTTTGTAAATCCGGCCGGGTATGGAGTTGCGGTTGGAGCGCAGGATAGCGCCACCGTCGGGAATATTTGGGCCGCGCGGTTTGAAAACGGTGCCGGGGTTGAAAATAGGCCTTTAGTGCTTAATCCTGATCCAACGGGAGGTAATGTTGGCATTATAACGCTGACCCCAGGAGCGAAATTGGACATTTCTGGAGGAAATGGAAGGGTGGGATCCGGTTATAACTGGCTGAGAACTTCGGACGCGCGGCTTAAGAAGAACATCACTCCGCTAAACGGATCTTTGGAGAAGGTGACTGCGGTACGCGGTGTGCGATTCGATCTTATTGAAGAGGATACGAGTACACCCGGGAAAGGGAGGTACATCGGCTTTATTGCGCAAGAGCTTGAAAAAGAGTTTCCTGAGCTGGTCGTTACTGATAAAAAGGGTCTCAAAGCCGTTGCTTATGACAAGATGACCGCGGTTTTGGTCGAAGCGGTCAAAGAGCAGGAACGGAAGATTCAGAAACGTCAGCAGCAGATTGATTTTTTGAAAAAAGAAGTTGAGAAGCTTCAAAGAAAAAATCCGGCCTCCTGAAAAAAGCCGCTATTCATCTCGCCTCCGACCAACGCAAAGAGCCCCCCCCCGGAAAAATAAAATTTCAGCAAAAAAGATTTTCTTCGGGATAATGAGTGTTCCGGCGCCGAGGCATGTTTTTCAGTTTTTTCGCCTTATCGAAAGTACGGGGTGAGGACGAATCCGTCGTGCAGTGCGGCGGAGAAAGTGTTAAAATGCGGCCATGTTTAAGAGCTTTGCGGCCCGTCTTTCGATCGTGTTTTTCCTCTCGAGCGCGCTTGTGCTCGGGGGTATTTTTACTTTCTTTTTTTTCAAGGCGACAAAACTCCGGGACGATGCTTTCAAGCATTATCTCGAGAATCTCACCAAAGTCAGCGCCAACCTGATCCCGGGCGAAGACGTCCAGTCGATCCCTCTTACAGAAGGTTGCGAAAAGTCTCCCGACGCCATCGCTCTCATTAAAAAACTTCAGAGTGTCCGCGCCGTCGATCATGATATTTTCGATACCTACGTTATGGTGAAGGATCTGGATCCAGACTATGTCCGGTTTGTGACAAACGCCGACCGGGAGCGGACGCCGGTGGGTTGCGGAGAGCGTTATGATATTCGTGACGAGCCTGAAATTCGTCTTGGATTCCAACGGGCGTTCGCGGATCTGAGGCCCCACACGGACCGGTGGGGTACCTGGGTCTCGGCTTATGCCCCCGTACAGACCCGCTCGGGAGAAATCGTCGGGGTCCTCGGGTTGGATATCGCCCAGCAAACGGTGATCATGATCCGGCAAGAATTTTTCAGCCTCTTTTTAATTTCGATCGGAGCCTGTCTTGCTTTTTCTCTCGCGGTCGGACTTTTGAGCTCGCTTTGGCTTACAAGACCGATACGGCGTGTAGTCAAGGGGATGGAAACAGTCGGGGGCGGTGATCTTGAGCACAAACTGGAACGCTTTAGCGAGACCGAATTCGATCGCATGTCCAGGATCTTCAATAAAATGACGGGATCTCTCAAGCGCATGATGCTCGAGTTGGCAGAGACGGTGCGTGAGAATGAACGAGTGCGGCGTGAACTTGAGATCGCGACTGAGATCCAGAAGTCGATCTTTCCCGAACATCCTCCCCAGGTGGAAGGTCTCGAAATCGAGGCCAAGAGCGTTCCCGCTAAAGAAGTCGGGGGGGATTATTACGATTTTATCCCGGTCTCCTCCGGCGGGCAGATGGGTTTCATTATTGCGGACGCTTCCGGAAAAGGGCTTCCCGGCACTCTTTATATGACTCGTTCCCGGAGTGTTTTCAGAGTGGTCTCTTCGGAAGAGACGCACCCGGGTCAGATCCTGAGCCGTTCGAATAATTATATCGCGGCGGACGCTTCCTCGGGGAAGGGGATGTTTATTACGGTCCTTTATCTGCTTTATGATAAAACGAAGAAACAAATGACTTGCGCCAATGCGGGCCATTATTCTCCTTTGTGGTTCAAGGCCAGGGAGAAGGTTTTTGCCGGGATCACCGCGAGCGGAGTTCCTGTGGGCATTCTTCCCGATCAAACTTATCAGGAAGAAACGATCCAGCTTGCGCCGCAAGATCTCCTGGTGATGTACACGGATGGAGTGATCGAGGCGAAAGCGGCCCACGGTGAAATGTTTGGGATCGAAAGGCTGAAGCGATTGGTCGAACAGAACAGTTCGCTCTGCGCCCGCGATCTTTTTCAGAAGATCGAGGCCGGGATCAAGGAATTCATCGGTGACGCGCCGCCTTTTGACGATCTGACGCTCATGGTGATCCGGGTCGAATAGGTATCTGCGAGTTCCAAATTTCGAAAAGGAGATCTCTTTTCCTCTTGAATTCAAATGGCTTATGGCTATTCTTATTTGTAATTGAATTTCCTGAAGAGCCGACAAGGACGGCCCGGAATTTTATTTCCAAGTATAAAATTTTTTAAAATAGTCAACCAGGGAGTCACCTATGCCCAAAATGATATCTCCGAAATTTTTGAAATTGATCATTCTTTTGCTCGCGGTCGTGGCCGTGGCATTTTTCGGTTACCAGTATTGGAAGGGGAAGCGATCCGAGCTGCCCAAGGGGATCGCATCGGGGAACGGCCGCATTGAGGCCAAGCTCGTGGATGCGGTTGCCAAGGATGCCCTCAGGGTTCAGGAGATCCTTGTGGATGAAGGTGATCTCGTTAAACCGGGCGAGGTGCTAGTGCGTCTGGATACCGCGACGTTCAATTCCCAGCTGAACGAGGCCAAATTACAGGTTGCAACGGCGCAAGAGCGCGTAGCAAGTGCCAACTTTGCCGTGGTGCGGCAGAAGAGCCTGGTGGACAATGCCCATCTTGAGTTTGAACGTACCCGTAAACTGGTCGAACAGAATGCCCTTTCTCAGCGTGAGTTCGATGAACGCAACACGTCGGTCCAGACATCCTCGGCCGCTCTTGCCGAAGCAGAAGCGCAGCTTCGAACCGCCAAGCAAGAGGTCGAAGTCGCGCAAGCGAATGTGACGACGATCCAAACACACATTGATGATGCGACCCTCAAATCTCCCGTGACCGGAAGAGTACTTTATCGCTTGACCGAACCCGGTGAAATGCTCGCGGCCGGAGGGAAGGCGCTTACGCTCGTGAATCTCGAAGACGTCTACATGGAAATTTACCTTCCCTCAGAACAGGCTGCGGGTCTTAAAGTCGGCGCTGAAGCGAGGCTCACGGTGGACTATGCTCCCGGTCGCGCAGCTGCCGGATATGTCAGCTTTGTATCTCCCGAAGCGCAGTTTACTCCCAAGCAGGTCGAGACCAAGAGCGAGCGCGACAAGCTGATGTTCCGGGTCAAGATCCAGGTGCCCCAAGAGTTGGTTTCCGGTTACATTGAACATGTCAAAACAGGTGTTCGTGGTGTCGGGTATGTCAAAATAAAAGAATCTGCCGTCTGGCCTAGTTGGCTTCAGAACCTTCTTCAGCCTGCCCCACAGACGGAAAAAAAGTAAATGACCCAACCTAAAGACTGACCTGGAAAACTCATGGCGGAGTTATCCGTTTTAAAACGATCGCGTGCTGAGCCTGCGAGCAAACCGGTCGTTTCCATTCAAGACGTTACACACCGTTATGGCAAAGCCTTAGCGCTTGACGGTATTTCCCTCGAGATCCCGAGCGGCCTCATGGTCGGCATCATCGGCCCTGACGGTGTCGGCAAATCGACGCTCATGGCCCTGATTGCCGGATCGAAAAAAATGCAGCAAGGGAAAGTGATCGTCCTGGATGGGAATATGGCGGACGTCGCGCATCGGCGTGACGCGTGTCCCCGGATCGCCTACATGCCCCAGGGACTCGGCAAGAACCTCTACCTGGAACTGAGCGTCTACGACAATGTTGATTTCATGGCGCAACTTTTCGGCCTGTCTCCCACGGAACGTCCGGTTCGTATCAAAGAATTACTCAGTGCTACGGGACTCGGTCCCTTTGCCGATCGTCCTGCCGGCAAGCTTTCGGGCGGCATGAAGCAAAAGGTGGGACTTTGCGGAGCTTTGGTCCATGAACCGGATCTCTTGATTCTGGATGAACCCACCACCGGCGTCGATCCGCTCTCGCGGCGGCAATTTTGGACGCTTATCGACGACATTCGCGCCGGCCGTCCCGGGATGAGCGTTCTTATTTCCACCGCCTACATGGATGAAGCGGCAAAGTGGGACTGGATCGTTGCGATGGATGCCGGAAAGGTGCTAGCCACAGGAACGCCGGCGGAGTTGATGAAGCGGACAGGCACTAAAGACCTGGAGGCGTGCTTCATCGGACTCCTTCCGGAAGAAAAACGCAGTGGGCACACGGAACTCACCATCCCGCCCCGTTCGGAAGGGAAATCCGAGGTCGTCATCGATGCCAAAGGACTGACCCGGCGTTTTGGCAGTTTCACCGCGGTCGATCATGTCAGCCTGTCGATCGAGTGCGGGGAGATCTTTGGCTTTCTCGGTTCTAACGGCTGCGGCAAATCCACCACCATGAAAATGCTGACGGGGCTGTTGCCACCGACCGAAGGCACTGCGACGCTCTTTGGAAGTTCTGTTGAAGCCGGAAGCATTGAAGTGCGGAAAAAACTCGGCTATATGACGCAGGCGTTCTCGCTTTACGGTGAGCTGACCGTCCGCCAGAACCTGGTATTGGACGCTCTCCTTTATCATATTCCGAAAAAAAAGGCAGAGTCGCGCGTTAAAGAGCTTGTCGAAAAATTCGGATTGGGTCCGCATCTCGATTCGCTGGCCGATTCTCTGCCCATGGGCTTGCGTCAAAGGCTTTCGCTGGCCGTGGCTGTTTTGCATGAACCTAAAATACTGATCCTGGACGAACCCACCTCAGGGGTCGATCCTATTGCGCGGGACAGTTTTTGGGAGCTCTTGATCGATCTTTCGCGCAACCAGGGAGTGACGATCTTCATCACGACGCACTTTATGAACGAAGGCATGCGCTGCGACCGGATCTCGCTGATGAATGCGGGGAAGGTGTTGGCGTGTGATGCTCCGCAAAAGCTGATCGAAGCGCGCGGCGCGGCCAACCTTGAGGATGCTTTCATCGGTTGTATGGAGGATGCTGTTGCCGACGCCGCATCCGATGGAAAGAGTAAAGACAAAGCTCCCGGCAGTGCGCCTGTCACGGTTCCTTCTGCGCTCCCCAAGATAGCGGCACCTTCCGGTTTCCGGCTGCGACTCGGCCGGATGTTCGCGTATGCCCGAAATGAGACTATGCAGATCCTTCGCGATCCGGTGCGATTGGTTTTTTCGTTCATCGGCTCGGCGCTTCTGATGCTCGTCTTCGGGTTCGGGATCACCACCGATATCGAACACATCCGCTACGCTTCATTCGATCTTGATCAGTCGCCGGAAAGCCGCGCTTATCTCGAACAATTCGCCGGATCACCGCGCTATTTTACGCGTACAGCGCCGGTCCGGTCTGCTGAAGAAGGCCTGCGACGGCTGCAGGCGGACGATGTTTCGGTGGTTCTTGAGATGCCGCCTAATTTCGGCAGGAATTTTCGCAGAGGAAATGCCCCCGAGGTTCTGGCCCAGGTGGATGCCGCCATGACCTTCCGCGGCGAGACCGTCGCCCAGTATGTCCAGGCGGTCAATAACACCATGCTCCAAAATCCGGTGAGCGGGTTGCAAGTGGGTCCCAGGAAGGATACGGCGACCTTTGAAGAACGTTATATGTACAACCCCACGTTTGAAAGCGTCTACTCGATCGTGCCGAGCATTCCGGCCCTTCTCTTGGTTCTGATCCCGGCGATCCTGATGGCCGTCAGTATCGTGCGCGAAAAAGAATTAGGCTCCATGATCAATTTCTATGTCACGCCGACGGGGAGGCTGGAGTACCTGCTGGGGAAGCAGATACCTTACGTTGTGATCGCGATGCTTAATTTTTTCATTTTAGCGATCATGGCGCGGTTCATTTTTGGTGTCCCGGTCAAAGGCAGTTTTTTGCTTCTAACGTTCACCACGCTGCTTTATGTGACGTCGACGACCGGGATCGGTATGCTGATTTCGAGTTTTACCACCAGCCAGGTCGCGGCCGTTTTCGTGACCGCGATCCTCACGATCACTCCGACCATTCAATTCTCGGGTCTTTTGCAGCCGGTGTCGACGCTGATGGGGAAAGCCAAGCTCATTGGTACGATCTGGCCGACCACTTACTACATGCACTCGAGCGTGGGAGCCTATACCAAGGGGCTCAGTGCCGGTCTTATGATGCAGGATGTTGTTTTTCTGGCCTGTTGCATTCCGATCTTCTGGGCGGTCAGCATGCTCGGACTTAAAAAGCAGGAGAAATAGCCGTGACGTCACTTTTGAATATTTTTTGGCTGGGGTTGAAGGAGATCCGCAGTCTGATGAGCGACAAGGTCATGCTGTTATTCGTCATTTATGCGTTTACCATGGCGGTCTACATCCAGGCGACAGGAACGTCAAATGAGGTGAATAACGCATCGATCGCTTTTGTGGATGAGAACGGCTCCGCTTTGTCGAAGGAACTGATCAATGCTTTTTATCCGCCGCGTTTTCAGATCCCTAAAAAGATCAACGCAAGCGAAGTGGAAGACGCCATGGACAAAGGTTTATTCATGTTCGTCGTTGCGATCCCGCCGAGGTTCGAGGACGATCTCCGGGCCGGGCGCAATCCCGAGATCCAGATCAATATCGATGCAACGGCCATGCAGCAGGCCGGCGTCGGTACCACTTATATCAAAAATATTATCAATAAACGCATTTCAAATTATTCGAAGCGGACGGATAAGCAGGATTCCCCGCTCGTTACGCTGATCATCCGTAAACTTTTCAATCCCAATGGGACCGCCGCCTGGTTTTTGAGCGTGGTGGCCATTATCAATCAGATCTCACTCCTTACGATCGTTCTGACGGGGGCCGCGGTCATCCGGGAACGTGAGCATGGAACGCTGGAGCATTTGCTTGTGATGCCGCTGACCGCTTTTGAGATTGCCATGGCCAAGGTTTGGGCGAACGGTCTGGTGATCCTGCTTGCGACCGCGCTCTCTCTCTTTGGGGTGGTCCAAATGGCGCTGAAGGTGCCGTTCGCCGGTTCGCATCTGCTGTGGTTCTCCGGGGTGGTTCTCTATCTTTTCTTTGCGACAGCACTGGGAATATTTCTGGGGACGATCTCGCGGTCCATGGCGCAGTTCGCGCTCCTGAACATCCTGGTGGTCCTTGTGCTGATGCTCCTTTCCGGCGGATCGACGCCTGTTGAAAGTCAGCCCGCATGGCTCCAGCGCATTACCTTCTTTTTGCCCTCAAGACATTTTGTCAGTTTCTCGCAGGTGATCATTTATCGGGGCGGCGGCCTTAGCGCGGTCTGGCGTCCATTCCTGATGGTTGGCGCGATCGGTCTTGGATTTTTTGTTTTCAGTCTTGGACTTTTCCGGAAATCGATCGCGGTGACGAAGTAAGGCCCTCTTCAACCTCGACTTGGCAGGATGCAACAGGTATAATTTCGCCGATACTTGAAATCATTGTTAGATCTCTTCCGTTAATTGAAAAAGGAGGATGTTAAATGAAATTTACCCCGGCTTTCCTCATCCTTGGAATCCTGGTCTCCGGTTGCGCGATCGGTCCCCGGTATCGCGAGCCCGTTATGGAATTGCCGCAAACTTATCGTAGCTACCAGACCCTGGACCAAGCGGAATCGATGGTCAATCTGCCGTGGTGGAAGGTTTTTAACGATAAGTCGTTGCAGGAAATTATCCGCGAGACCCTGGTCAATAACTACGACTTGCGTGCTGCCGCCGCGCGTGTGGATGAGGCCCGTGCCATGGTGGGCGTGACCCGGTCTCAGATCTTTCCGCAAACGGATCTGACAACCGGTATCTCGCGGGACAGGAATTCACAGGCGCTTAACCCGTTCCTTTCGCCCCTGACCTCCACGATGACCGGCGGATTCAGCACGGCGTGGGAATTGGACGTTTGGGGCAAGATCCGCCAGGCGATCCGCGCTTCTCAAGCCGAATACCTGGCGACGGAAGACGCCCGCCGCAGTGTCATGGTGACGCTTGTGTCGGATACCGCCCAAACTTATTTTACACTTCTGGAGTTGGACCTGGAACTTGATATCGCCAAAAAAACCCTTAAGACTCGTGCAGACAACCTGGATCTTTTTGAGAAACGTCAACTCGGCGGTACGGCCTCCGGGCTTGAAGTGGCGCGAGCCAGGGCCGATTATGAACAAACTGCGGCCAATATTCCCGACCTCGAACGCCAGATACAAATCCAGGAGAACAAGCTTTCCGCATTACTCGGCAGGAATCCCGGATCGATCTCAAGAACTAACAACATCTCAGTGGAAAGCTTTACTCCCAGCCTTCCGGGCACAGGCCTTCCTTCCGAAATATTAAAGCGCCGGCCCGATATCATGGAAGCGGAACAGCTTTTAAGGGCTGCAAACGCGACCGTGGGAGTTTCGGTCGGGGAATTCATGCCGCAGGTGAACTTGAATAATTTTGTGGGAGGAGGCGGTGAGCGGCCCTCCCAGATCTTTAACGGGAAGGGGTATACGTGGTCGATCGGCGGGAATGTGGATGTACCTCTTTTTAAGGGCGGAAAGAATGTTTACAACTACAAGGCCGCTCAGGCGAAATGGCAGCAGTCTGTTGCGTTTTACAAGCAGACTGTGATCGGCGCATTCCGTGAAGTGGCGGACGCCTTGGCGGGTATCGAGAAATTCAAGGCCGTACGGGTCGAACAGGAAAAGCAAGTCGCAGCCCTGGCGGAGGCCGTGAAGCTTTCCGTCGCTCGCTATGACGGCGGTCTTTCCAGTTACACGGAAGTCCTGGATGCGGATCAGCAGTATTACAGTGCTCAAAATAGTCTCGCGCGCACACTCGGGGCTCAGTTGAACGCCTACGTTCAGCTCTACCGCGCGCTCGGGGGCGGCTGGCAGCAGGAAAAAAAGACAGTTTAACCTTCAGAGGTTGACCCGGACATGAAAGGCAGGCCTTTTTTTTATAGTTTCAAGACCCGGGTCACGCTGGTATTGATCCTCGCCATGGTCTCGGTCATGGGACTGAATAATTTTTTAGTCTACCGCTTTAACCTTAACGCGCACTTCGGGCAACTCCGCCATTCCCTCATGATCATCGCTCAAATGGCGGCCTTAGCTGTCGACGCGGAGACGCTTCAGAAGATCCCCCGGACCTGGGACGGAGTGCAGAGCCCCGCCTATCGCGAAGTGACCGCGAAACTCCAGAAGGTTTTGGAGATGAACAAGCCGCTTCAATATGTCTATGTGCTTGAGAAAACAAAGACGCCCGGGAAACTACGGTTTTTAATTGATATCGAAGCGACCGGCCGGGAAGTCCGCCGTCGAAGAAGTTCCGCTCGTCCGGGAGATCTTTACGACGCCACCCGTTTTCCTGAAATGCTGGAAGGTTTTAAGGGCCCTTCGGCGGATCGGGCATTGCAAAGCGATGCCTGGGGGGTGACGCTTTCCGGTTATGCGCCCATCATGGCCAAGAACGGGGAAGTGACCGCGCTTCTGGGTGTCGATATTCTCGCGGATGATGTCGGGAAGATGCAGGAAGAGATCCGCATGCGTATGGCGGTGGTGCTCTTCTCGGGAGTTTTGTTCTGTGGCGTGCTCGGGGTATTGATCGCCGGCAGCGTTTCAAATCCGGTAAAAAAACTTGTCGAAGGTACGCGCCAGTTAGCCGGAGAGAATCTCGACTACCGGGTCGCCGTGCGTTCGCGCGATGAGATCGGGGAACTCGCGGATTCTTTTAACAAGATGGCGGTAAGTCTTTCCCAGTCCCGGCAGCGCCTTCGGAATTATTTTTTTAAAGTGACGCAGTCGCTCGTTCGGGCTCTTGAAGCCAAGGATCCCTACACGCAAGGCCATTCCGAGCGCGTGGCGGATCTGGCGCGCAAGATCGCTTTGGAGCTTGGCGTGAGTCCGGAAAAAGCAGAGCTCATCTGGTGCGTGGCTGAGCTTCATGACATCGGAAAATTGGTGATCCACGAGACGATCCTGAACAAAAAAGAAAAACTGAGTCCCGAAGAGTGGGAGACCCTTAAGGAACATCCCGTGACCGGTGAAAAGATCCTGGAGGCGGTTCTGGATGAGGAGCTTTTGCGCGTGATCCGTTCTCATCATGAGCGCGTGGATGGGAAGGGGTACCCGGATGGTCTCAAGGGGGAAGAGATCGACCTGCCGTCCCAGATCGTTTCTATTGCCGATGCCTATGATGCGATGACCACCATCCGGTCTTATCGTAAACCGCTCACGCCCCAGGAAGCGGTTCGTGAGATCGAGCGTGCGAGCGGCACTCAGTTCCGTCCCGAGGTCGTAAGCGCATTTCTCAAAGTGATCGGTCCACCGGTCTAAAGAAGCAGTTTTATAAGCATCTGTGATCTGTTAAACCATCCGTCATCCCCGAACGTTTTAATCGGGGATCCAGAACTGGATTCCCGCCTTCGCGGGAATGACAAGAAATGAAAAATCCAAATGAAAAAAAACATCCTTCTCAGTCTGCTATGCTTGCTCATGGTTTTTTCTCATCCGCTATGTGCCGGTGATATCCCGAGACGCGCTCTTTTTGTTTCCCTGATCCAGAACCCACCGACGCTTTCAAGCCGCGAAGCGATGATGAAACTCGTCGATTTCGCAAAGCGGGCGCGCGTCAAAATCCTCTTTGTGCAGATCTACCGGGCGAATCAAGCGTGGTTCCCGTCGAAAGTCGGGGATTGTGCGTTTTATGAAACGGTTGCGAAGACGCTGGGGGAAGATCCGTTTGCATTTCTTATTAGGGAAGCCCATACCGCAGGGATCGAGGTTCACGCCTGGCTCAATATGCTGAGCCTTAGCGCCAATGAAGAAGCCCCGCTCCTCAAAAAATACGGGCCTGATATTCTGACGAGAAATCTTGAAGAAAAAAAGACGCTCGCGGACTACAAGATCGACAGCCAGTATTTCCTTGAGCCGGGGGATCCGCGGGTGCGGCGTGAACTTGTAGCGATCGTGGAAGAGATCGTTCGGGCCTACCCAAAACTCGACGGCGTTCAATTTGATTACATTCGTTATCCGGACAGCCACCCCCGGTACGGCTACACAAAGATCAATATGGAGCGCTTCAAAAGTTCGACCGGACTGAAGAAGATCAAAGAAGGGAGCCGGGCCTGGAACGACTGGAAACGCGCTCAGGTGACGGAACTCCTGAAGCTTTTGGCCCAAAAGGCGCGTGCCCTTCGTCCCAATATTCAGATCTCCGCGACCGGGTGCATGTCCTATGCTCGGGCGCTTCATGAAGCATTCCAGGACTGGCCGTCCTGGGTCAACATCGGCCTTGTGGATTTTGTAACCGTGATGAATTATTCCTCGGATCCAGCCGAATATGAAAGGTGGAACAAGGTTGCCAAAACCAAGGTGAAGGATCCCGAGAAATTGTATTTCGGTGTTCCGGCGTACAAACTTGTAAAAGCGCCGGAAGTGTTCAAAACGGAGTGGCGCTCCTGCGAACAATCGGGTGGCGCTCTTTGTGCCGTCTTTCACTACGGCAGCCTTCTTGAAAATCCAGCGCTTGAAAAGCCCTTGCTCCGCGAGGAATAATTTCTAAAAGAAAGAAGGGGAAATGATATGGAACGGATGGAAATAGCAAAAAAGTTTTATGCGCAGGCACAAAGAATGACGATCGGGATGGCGGCTTCCGTCGTCGCGTATGGAGCCATCGGTTTTTATCTGATCCGTATGGGGAAGGCGGGGCCCTCGATCTTGAATGCTCAAACCTATCCGCTTGCCAAATACGGAGCGCTGGGCGTTTCGATTCTGGGGGTTTTCGCGATGTGGAAAATAAGTAACCGGATCTTCAGCGCGTCTCAAGGAGCGATTCCGGCCGCGAACCGACCCGTACAAAAGATTTTTTTGAAGACAGTGATCATGAATGCCGGGGCCGAATTGCCGCTCCTTTTGGGGCTGCTCCTCGTGTTCTTCGGAAGGCAGCCTTATGACTACATTCCGTTCGCGGTTGTTTCTCTTGTAGGATTCGCGCTAGCATTTCCAAGGAAAGAACAGTGGGTGAGCTGGCTCGGCGCGGATTTTTAAAGGCTAAAAAAGCTAAAAAGGCTGAACAAGCTTAAAAGGCAAAAAGCGTCTTGAGCCTTTTAAGCCCATTTGGCCTCTTAAGCTTTTTGTTAGGTGGAAATGAGGCCTTCGAAGAGTTCTTCGGGGGTGAAACGGCGAATATCGAGGACGGCTTGAAAGACCGGCATATATTCCTGCAGTTGACGTCCCGTCTCTGCGACCTGAGCGAGGTCGATCTGGCGTTCTTTCTGGTAGCTTTCCAGAAAGATATTGCGCACCTCTTGCCGGACCGCGCCTGAAAGCCGTACGGCGAGAAAACATAGAAAAAATCCGATGTCCCACACCCGCTTGTCCTGACGGCCGCAGAATTCCAGGTCCGTAAAATAAACTTTCTGCTCCACCGGCACCCAGATGCAGTTGACCGGCTGAGTATCGATCAGGGAAAATCCCGCCCGGTGGATACGGGCCAGGCCGATCGCGGACTGGCGGATCACGGCTTCATCGCCCGGGCCCAACGCCTGGCGCTCTCCGATCCGTTCCAGGATCGAATCCACCGTTTCACCGACGATATGCTCGGTCACCATGACTTTTTCGACGGCGTCGTAGGCAATGAGACGCGGGACCGGGACACCGATCTTGTCGAGTTGGACGCGGCTCACCATATCAACGGTGAAGCGCTCATGGGTTTTTTCCCCGTAAATGGCGGGGAAGGGGCTGACAAAGCTGAGGTGCTTGGCCCAGAAGCTGCCGGCATCGAGGAAGATCTTTACGAAGTAGCGGACTTCTTCTCCCGTAGTTTTACGGCAATGCCAGATCTGATTGGAATTGCTGACGCCTCCGGAGACGGATTCAACGGTCAGAGTTTGAGGATCGACGCCGTCAAAGGCGAGCGCGTGGTGTTTGAGAAAGGCCTGGCAGGTCGCGATCTTGCGCCAATGGCCGACTTTGAAGAAGCTGACGATAAGGGAACCGGCCATCCATGGGAAGAGGATCACGATGCCGGCGAGGATCTTGAAGGCGACCCGGGGCCGGATCTTTTGCATATGGTCCGCGAACTTCAAGCGGAATGCGGCAAATCTTTTTCGCAGTTTTTCCCGGCGCGTCATCATGGCGGGCATTATAACCGCATCCATCCTTGTCCGCCATTTAAGAAAAAAATCCAGGACAAGAATGGTTCCGATCTTCGCTTTGCTTGGTTGATATGGGGGTCCCCTGTCGTTACAACCCAGAGACCCTCAAAATAAAATTTGACAAAAGATAGGCCATAGGGCATATTCCTCCCGTAGTAAGCAGGAGGTAGAACATGATGTGTACCGCAAGGTCGTATGTTTGCCTTGCGGTTTTTTGTTTTTACCTCGTTTTAACACCCCCTACCTGCCGGCAGGCGGAAGGGGACAACAAAGCGGGCTAGTTCCAACTGCACCAGGTTGATGTTTTTACCGCAGTGAAGGTTGAACTTGTCATGCGATACAATAAAAGGAGCAATATCAACCATGGTACAAGGTAAAGTGAAGTGGTTTAACAACTCAAAGGGCTATGGATTCATCTCCCGTGAGGGTGGCGCTGATGTGTTCGTGCATCACACCGCGATCCAGGGCGAAGGATACAAGTCTTTGGAAGAAGGCCAAGCGGTCGAATTTGAAGTGACCCGCGGTCCCAAGGGCGAACAAGCCTCCAACGTTGTGAAGATCTAAGAACCACAACTGGAACTAGAAAACCCCGTTGGCTTCGGCCAGCGGGGTTTTTTTATGTCTGAAAGGGCCTCGTTTCCCCGGCTGAAACCCACGCGGATTTCAACCTTCCGCAATCAATGCTTTATTGTATAATACTGCGCGATAGTCAAGAGCGTCTAAAGCCGTATCTTCATCCGAACGGAGATGTCCTATGAAAATCAAAATGTCAGTCATGATGATCGTGATGATGGTTTTCGTAGCTGGCATGGGGTACGCGGCGGAGGAGGCAGCGTCTCTCGGCGCTCAAGCCGGGGAATCGGCCAAGGAATTGAAAACCACCGCGGATGAGAGTTACGCGACCGGGATGACCAAGGTCGGGGAAGCCTCCCGGAAAATGGAAGCGGATGCCCGGAAGACCTTAAAAACACTTCAGCAGCAGTGGGACGTGCTTGCCAAGCAGCTCCAGGAAAAAACGAAACAGATCCAGAAGCAGCTCGATCAGCAGTGGCAGGATTTTAACAAGACCTTCAATAAGCCTAAGCAGTGACCTTACTTCGTTATTGATAATGGCCAAAACAAACTAAAGGAGAGTTCCAATGTTCAAACGCGAAAAAGGATTTACTCTTATTGAGCTTATCATGGTGATCGTGCTTTTGGGTCTTTTGGCGGTCGTGGCGATCCCGCAATATACGAATCTTCCGAGCCAGGCCAAGTTGGCCTCAGAGCAGGACGTGGTCGGAGGCGTTCGTTCGGGCATCTATACGAAATATGCCGCAAACCTGGCGCAGCATGTTACTCCCGCGTATCCGCTTACATTGGATGCCAATGCCAACGGCGCGTGCGTGACCTGCTTTAGCAATGTCCTCTCTCGGCCTATTAACGACACCCCCTGGACCAAGGCAGGGTTGGTTTATACGGGACCCAATGGAGGCACCTACACCTACACTCCTGCGACCGGAACTTTCCAGTGATAATCTTCGTACCCGAAGAAAATTGCTGAAAAAACAGGCGTTATTACGAGCGCCTCTCATGCGCTATGCCATGCAAAACAGGAACACGCAGCCCCTGTGTCTTGCCCAAACGGGGATTCATCGGGTAATTTTCAACGTCGAGTCCACTGGCGTGCCTGGAATGAGGGCAAGACCGGCAATTTTGAAGTGGTCGAGATCACGCCGGATACGGTCCTCCTCAAAGATCTGAAGGACGGTACTTCCCACATCGCGCGTTTGTAACTTCCTGTTTTTCTCTGGGTATCCCGATGATAAACTAACGGAGGTGGAATATGGCGGTATCAGCCACGGTTCAAACAGCAGCGCAAAAATTGCTCGAAGGGAAATTTATGGAAAAAGAAATGTCAGCGGTACAAAAAGCCATCGATAAGCTCATAGAGTTCGGGACAGAATACGGCCTGCAAGTCATCGGGGCTATCCTCGTTCTTATTATCGGGAACCTCGTCGGGAATTGGGTCCAGGGCATGGTCCTCAAGCTTTGCGAGAAGAAGAAGATCGACATCACCCTGTCGAAATTCATCGCATCCTGCATCAAGATAGGAATTCTTGCTTTCGCTATTATTATTGCGCTCGGGAAATTTGGCATCACGATCGCGCCGTTCATCGCGGTGATCGGTGCCGGCGCCTTTGGCGCAAGCATGGCGTTGCAAGGGCCGCTTTCGAATTATGGCGCCGGGATCTCGATCATCCTGGGCCATCCATTCGTGGTGGGAGATACCATTGTGGTGACCGGCCAAAGCGGGATGGTCCATGAAGTGACGCTGTCTTCGACGATCCTTACCGATGAGGATGGCGTGAAGATCACGATCCCCAATAAAAGCATTGTGGGCGAGATCATCCATAATTCTTTCAAGAACAAGATCGTCGAAAACATGGTTGGTATCAGTTATTCCGATGATCCTGAAAAGGCTATTGAGGTGATCAAGAAGACGATCTCGGGTTTCAAGGAGGTGGCCGAGACGCCCAGGCCGCAAGTGGGCCTTCAAGAGTTCGGGGAATCCTCGATCAATATCGGTTGCCGTTACTGGATCCCGACCACGAAATATTTCCAGACCCTTTGCGCGATCAATCTTGCGATCCACAAGGCGCTTGCCGCAGCCCGGATCACAATGCCATTCCCTCAGCGGGATGTTCATATTGTTTCGGGGAAAGTTTCCTAGCTCTTGGGCAGGGCAGGGGCCGGGAAATAGAGGTGTATGAAAAAGATCCTCATCTTCTCTTTTTTTATTCTCGGGTTCTCTTCTCTTATTTCCCAAGTCGTCGTGATCCGGGAACTGGCGATGAGTTTTTACGCCAACGAGTTCTTCATCGGCTGGATCCTTTTTTGCTGGCTCCTTGGGACTGCCGCCGGAAGCGCGCTCGGCTCACGGCTCTCGCGTGATATCCACAGTGCTTTTCGTTCGTTAGTGATCTGCCATGGTTTGACCGCTCTTCTTTTTCCCGTTGCGATCGTCCTCATACGAGCCGGAAAACTGATCCTCGGGACTCCGCCCGGAGCGCTTCCGGAACTTCTCCCCTCGCTCATTTATTCATTTGTGGCGCTTGTACCTCTGTGCGGGGTGCTGGGGATTCAATTCGCGGTAGCGGCGAGAGCCCAGGCGTCTCAAACTCCGAAGGGGGAAGCGACGCGCACGGTGGGATGGGGGTATTTCTGGGAATGTCTTGGATTTATCGCGGGCGGGATCATTTTCAGTTTCGTGCTGGTCTTCGCCAACGAATTCCGGGTGGCAGCGATCCTTGCGGCCTTGAATCTCGTGATGGTTTTTTGGGTCTTCCGTGTTTTTTTCGAGAAAAAGAAGAAGGCCCAATGGCTTTTGGCTCTTGTCGCGATCGTTCTTCCGGCGTGGCTTTTTATAAGCAGCGTTTCTTTACAGCAACAGACATCGCAATTCCGTTTCCCGAACGAAACGCTCCTCCGGACGGAAAATACCATCCATGGGAATGTGGCCGTGACGCGATCCGGGCCTCAATATAATTTTTACCAGAGTGGTCTTTTTTTGGGCGCGGACCGGGAAGATCTTCAAAGCGAATATCTCGTTCATTTTCCGATGCTGGCGCATCCGGCGCCTCAAAAAGTCCTGTTGCTCGGGACCGGTTTTAACGGCCCCTTACAGCAGATCTTGAAACACGGTCCTCGAGAGGTCCGCGCGGTGGAGCTGGACCCCAAGCTTTTGGAGATCATCCGGAGTTTTCTGCCGAAGGATCTCGAGGCGACACTTCGCGATCCCCGGGTGCGGCTCGGGGCCGGCGATCCGAGGGATTTTCTAAAAAAAGAAGACGAAACATTCGACGTGGTCATCGCGAATTTTCCGGATCCGGCCTCCGTCCTTATCAATCGCAACTATACCGAGCAATTCTTCCGTTCCGTGCGCGCGCATCTTACGGCGGACGGTGTCTTTGCCACTCACATTACGTTTGCGGCGAATACGTTGACGCCGGAGCTGGAGCGACTGGGTAGTTCGGTCTATGCAACGCTCAGCCAGGTCTTTCCCGCCGTCTCAGTCCTTCCGGAAGACACCCTTTTCTTTTTAGCCTCAGCGGAGAAGACCGTATCCTGGAGCTCTCAAGAAATGATCGCGCGGCTTTCCGAACGGGAGATAAGACCGGATTTTGTGACGGCGGACCAGATCCGCTACCGTCTTACGAATGACCGCGTGGAGCGGGTTACCGCGGCTTTGAGTAATGCGATATGGAAGACCAAGAACACCGATCTCCGGCCGCGCACCTGCTATTTCGTATTCCTGAGGTGGCTCAGCCAATTCAATCCCAGGATCTCGGAAGCATTCTTTTTTCTGGCCGCGATCCCTTTCCCCGTTATTTTGGCGCTCGGTCTGTCAGTCTTGCTATTTTTTGCCGGTTCTTCCAGAAAACCGCAGAAGGGTATAAGAAAACTCGCCTGTCTCAGCATGGGGATAGCCGGTTTTTCCCTAATGGCCTTTGAGATCGTCATGATCTATCTTTTTCAGGCGGCGTTCGGGGATCTTTACTACCGGCTTGCCTGGGTGATCACGATGTTCATGGCGGGGTTGGGGGCGGGGACTTGGGCAGCACTTTATCTCAAAAAGATCCCGGAGCGGTTTGGACTTGCGGGGCTTCATATGATGAACGCGGCATTTTTCTTTTTGCTTGTGAAGGTTTGCGTCCGGATCTTTTCGAGGGGGTTTTTTCTCGGAGAGGAATATCAGTTCGTCTTCTTAGGCATGGCGCTTTTAGGAGGTCTTGCGGCCGGAGCAACCTTTCCGTTCGCAAACCGGCTCTATCTTGTTCAGGGGGAAGGCGATCGTCTCGGAAGTGTTTATGCGGCAGACCTCGGGGGTTCGGCGCTAGGCGCGCTTCTCACCGCAGGATTTTTCATTCCGATCTGGGGAGTCCCGCAAACATTGATACTTTTGGGCGCCGTGAATGTGCTTTTAGTGTTACTTCTTCTCTTCCGAAAAGACGTCAGCCGTAAAAACTTGTAGGTCCACGTCCGGGTCTTTCCAACAGTCCCCGGGGAGTTCGGCTTTCTGGGAACAAAGCTCGCTCAGGAACTCTTCCTTGCTCCATCCTGTTTCGGTCGCCACCTGTGGCAAAAACACACCGTGATGGAACCCTTTTGAGACCTGTACGCCGTGTTTACCCAGCGTGATCTCATCCGCTGTCTCAACTTTTCTGAGCGGGCTTAAGACCGAGATCTCATAAGTGAGTTGTCCGAGCTCGTCCGCGCTAACGGGTCTGAACCGCGGGTCCTCCGAAGCCGCAGCCACCGCCATTTGCTGGACGATCTTGTAAAGCGGCTCCGAAGGTTCGAACTGGCCAATGCAACCCCGCAATTGGCCGTTTTCCTTGAGCGTCACGAACGCGCCCCGCGGTTCCCGAAGGGCCGAAGAAGCGGGAGAGAATTCCGGGGATTTGCCCGTTTGAACATAATTTTCCACGGTGGCGCGTGCGATCTTCAGGAGTTCTTCCTTGTCCTGCGAGGTCATTCCGTTTTCATCCGGCGCGCTTTTCTTTTCTTCGGCCGCGGGTGGAGGTATTGTGGATAGCGTGCTTTGTTTCGCGACGAACGCGACCGCGCCATATCCGACCACGCGGCCCTTTTCGCCGGCCGGTGAGTCGCCCGAATTTGCGTATTTTAGAAGAACGGGTTGAAGGTTCTCGGGGTTTTGGGTGAGAAGTAGGGCGACGCGTACGCCACTGGGGCTGCAGAGAAAAGTTTCAGCCTGCGGGACATTTTCGGAGGCAAGCGTCTGGAGCGTGGCGTCAAGATCCTCCATTTTTCCGGTTAAAACGGCATCGAGCGTTTTTTTATCTGCGGTCACGGCGTCCGTATATGACGGGTAGTGGGACATGTCCGTACTTGCAACGATCAGAGTCTTATCATCCACAAGCGGCGGAAGGATCCGGGCGAGTTTTCGGGCAAGTTCCAGCGAATCGCCGCTAAAGAGAATGGGGACGATCTTGAAATTTTTTAAAACACGCTGGAGGAAGGGGAGCTGGACCTCCAGCACATGATCGTCTTCATGGATATCCGGGCGGTCGGCGATCGCAGCATCCGCGGCCAGGAGTTTTGCGGTGAAGTTTTCGTCTACGGGAACAAGACCGAGCGGCGTTTCAAAGGCGCCTTTGGCGTAAACCGCGATGCCATCAAAGGAATGGTGGTGGCTGTTTCCGATCAAGATCACGGTCTTGATGTCGCGGCCTTCAAGTTCCTTGTAAGCATACGCTGCAACCGGGCCTGAATAAATATAGCCGGCATGCGGCACCATGATCGCCCGGATCGGTTCCTTGATCACCGGCGGGTTCGCCTGACGCAAGAGTTCATCGACATATTTCTCAAGGCCGGCTTTATCTCCGGGATAAAAACCGCCAGCCACGGCTGCCTTGCGGACATTCGGATCTTTGTCCGTGCTTTTTTGTTCGCCGGGCAGGCTGAAAGTGAAAGCGAGGGAAAACAGCGCCCATATAAGAACAATGCTTCTTGTTTTTCCTGTCATTCCCGCGAAAGCGGGAATCCAGGAACGTGGATCTCCGACAAAAGCATTCGGGGATGACATGCTAAAGATTCGACGCAATGACGCTTTATTTCCAGACGCCGGGGATCTTTTCTCCATCGGGGCAGGCTCCATCTTTTAAATGATTGGCGATGATGAAATAACCCTGGCGGACGATCGCTTTTTCCTTCGAACCCGGGCACCAGGTCGTCTCACCCTCGGGGTAGGCGACATTGCCGATATAAACGAATTGAAGGCCCTCTTCCATGGCGATCTTGCGCGCGCGGATAAGTGTTTCCGGAGGTGTGGGCGGAAGGTTCTTCAGCTTATATTGCGGAAAGAACCGGCTGAAATGGAGCGGGACGCTGTCGCCCAGGTTTGAGTGGATCCAGCGCGCCATGGCGCGGATCTCGTCATCGCTGTCATTTTCTCCGGGAACAAGCAAGGTTACGATCTCGAGCCACACGCCGCTTTGTTTGATGGTCTTGAGAGTTTCCAAGACCGACGCGAGCCGGCCGCCCGTGAGTTTTTGGTAGAATCTTTCATGGAAGGCCTTGAGGTCGACTTTGTACGCATCAACGGTTTTTAAAAGTTCCTTGAGCGGTTCTTCTTCGATGTACCCGCTGGAAACCACCACGGTTTTGAGCCCCTTGGTTTTGGCAAGCTTCGCGATGTCCAGCATGTATTCATAAGCGATCACGGGCTCGTTATAGGTGAAGGCGATAGACTGGGCGCCGCTGGCGAGGGCCTGGGTCACGACCTCCTCCGGCGTCATCGCCTGGGTTGGCACGTCCTCGGGAAAGGCCTGCGAGATCTCCCAATTCTGGCAAAAAAGGCAGCGCATATTGCATCCGGTCGTGGCGATCGAGAAAGCCGTACTGCCCGGAAGAAAATGAAAGAAGGGCTTTTTCTCGATCGGGTCTACGTGTTCGGTGGCGATCTTGCCGTAGACCATGGAATAAAGTTTGCCGTCGATATTCTTGCGGGCCTTGCAGGCGCCCCATCGCGAGGGAGCGATCACGCATTCGTTCGGGCAAAGGAAACATTGTACGGATTTATTAGGCAAGGATTCATAGTAGCTTGCCTCGCGGAGATTGGCAGAATCCGGAAGGGCGTCCGCACGGACGGAATGTTCGCGCCGGTAAATGAAGAAAAGTGTCGCGCCCAGCACGATCGCCAGGAAGAGAAAGGCGAGGATCTTTTTTAATAATCCCGTGATATTCATCGTACGGTCTCCGTGTCAGCGCCAATTATGGACAATGGAATAGATCCCGTAAATAAAAAATATGCCGGCCACGAGAAAGCCGCTTGTGCGCGCTACGGCCCGGAATTCTTTGGCCCGGGAGGCAAACCCCACAAATATCATCGGCAGGAAATAAAGGGAACTCGTGAGGAAGAAAAGCGCGAAGTAGGCCATGCCGTAAAGGGCGCTGTGCTGGGAAAACACATAGGTGACGGAAAGCAAAAACGGCGGGCAAAGATTGATCCCCATAAAAAAACCCAGGAGCGCCGGGCTTCGATCTTTCATCCACAGTGGAATTCGGCAAAATCCTTTTTCCCGGACGAGGCCGAGGAGATAAAGGAAAAGTACGAGGGAGAGCACGATAAAGGAAATATCCGTGGCGAGGTGCAGCCACCGGGGGTCGAATTTCTCACCGAGGTAGCCCACGAGCAGGCCGAAACACAGATAGCCGGCCAGGCGTCCTGCTAGAAATTCAAGAAGAACAAGAAGATTTTTTTTCGGACTGCGTTCTTCCGCGCCGAAGACAACGCCCATGAATGGAAAACAGTAGCTAAGGCAAAAGGCGCCCACCGAAAGTCCGGTCAGGATGGGTTGAAGGATGAGTTCCCAATTCATGCCCGTATGTTAAAGAGGGAACGCCTTGAAGGGAAGCTGAAAATGAGGAGGCGTCAGGAAGATTTCTTGGGAAGATACTTCGAGAGTGTGGCCAGCTTCGTCTTCGCCGCGGCGAAGATCAGAGGGAAAGATCCTTTTTGTTCGAGATTATCGCAAACCAGATAAAAAGCCGGCACAACGAACAGCGTCAAAAGGGTTGAGACCAAAACGCCGCCGATGATCGCGACGCCCATCGGAATACGGGTTTCCGCTCCGGGACCAAGCGCCAGCGCGGGCGGGATTGCCGCCGCGATGGTGGAGACGGAAGTCATGATGATCGGGCGTAACCGGATCGGGCAGGCATGGAGGATCGCATCGTAGGTGTTCATCCCGCGCGCTCTCATCTGGTTGGTGAAGTCCACGAGCAAGATCGAATTTTTTTTCACGATCCCCATGAGGAGCAAGAGGCCGATGAAGCTGAAGATGCTCAAGGACTGGTTGGCGATCAAGAGGGCCCAGAAAGCACCGACGAGACTGAACGGAAGCGCCAGGAGCACGGTGATGGGGTGGACGATGTGGTTGAATTGGGAAGCCAGGATCATATAGGCCACGACAATGCCCATAATGAGCGCGAAGATAAGGCTTGTCATCGATTCCTTGAAAGTCTGGCTTGTGCCGCTGAAGACGATGCGGTAGCGATCGGGGAGTATGCCTTCGGCGATCTTTTTGGCTTCCTGAATGGCCTTTGCGAGAGATCGATCATTGGCGGCGCTCGCATAAAGACTGATAGCGCGTTCGCGGCCCTGGCGGGTGATACTCAGGAGACTGGGCCGCTCCGTGATCTTCACGACATCCGCGAGCTGGACCATTTCGCCGCGGTTATTCCATATCCAAAGATCATTAATATTCGCGGTGCTCATGCGATCCTGGTCATTGGCTTTGACCCGGACATCATAACGCTTTCCATCCTGCGTATATTTCGCGACGCGCTCGCCTCCGATCATGGCGTTCACCGTGCGGGCGATCGTTTCAATACTCGCGGCATGGTCAAAGGCCAGATTGCGATCCGGAGTGATCCTCACCTCGGTGAGACCGGAGCGATAGTCGCTGTCGATATCCTGAAAGTAGGGGCTCTTTTTCATCTTGTCCTGGATCTTCTCAGCGCATTCGATCAGGGTGTCCCAGTTAGGTCCCCGGATCGAGAATTCGATAGGATAACCACGCGTTGCGGAGAATCCGCGCGTAGAAAGGTCCTGCATCACTGCTTTCACATTCGGGATCTGATTAATGCCTGTCCGGAACTCATCCATGATGTCCTGTTGTGTCGGACGGCGCTTCAGTTTCGGATCATAGGGACGATCCTTCGGGTCCTTGAGCGTTATGAAAAGCATGCCGGCGTTGACCTCTCCTTCGATGCCTCCCATACGTATGCCGATGACGCAAAAATAGCGTTTAAGGGCTGGATTTTTCGAGACGAAAGCCTCGACTTCCTTGAATTTTTCACTCGTGAAATAGACGGAAGAACCAATGGGCGTTTCCAGCGCCACGAGGAAGATGCTCTGGTCTTGCGCCGGGACGAACTCTTTTCTAAGGAGAGGTGCCGTGATCATGTAAGAGACGACGCAAAAAACAAAAGAAAGAAGGAGGACTTTCCACTTGTGTTTGAGGGTCAGGACGAGGCCCTTGGCATAAAGTTCGTTTAGTTTGATCATCCCGTGTTCGAAGGCTTTGCCGAACCGGGTTTTACGCTCTCCGATCTCAAGGAGCTGGGAACAACGCATAGGCGCAAGGGTCAAAGCTTCAAGGAGCGACAGGAAAACTGCGGCGGTGATCGTAATGCCGAATTGGAGAAAGAACTTTCCGATGATACCTTTCATATAGACCACGGGAATAAAGATCGCCGCGATCGCCAGCGTGGCGGCTAGGGCCGCGAAGGTGATCTCCTTCGAGCCTTTCAAGGCGGCGTCCACCTTGGCCTCGCCCATTTCGCGGTGACGAACGATATTTTCAAGCACCATGATCGCGTCGTCCACGACAATGCCGATGGCAAGCGAAAGCCCGAGTAAAGTGAAGATGTTCATGGTGAAACCCGCGAACTTCATCACGATAAAAGTTCCGAGGATCGAGGTGGGGATTGCGAGCAGAATGTTCATGTTTGAGCTCCACGAGCCCAGAAAGAGCCAGCATACCAGAGAGGTGAGAACGGCCGAAAGGATGAGCGTCAGAAAGAGTTCGTGGACGCTATCACTGATGAATTTACTGGAATCGAAATTGATCCCGATCGAAAAATCTTTCGGGAGTTCGCGCTGGACCTCGATAAGTCTTTTTTTGACGCCCTCCGCGACCGCGACCGTATTAGCGCCGCGTTGTTTACGGATGCCAAGGCCGACGGCGGGTTCTCCCATGACACGCGACATTCTCCGGAGGTCGGCGAGGCCGTCTTCAATGCGGGCGACCTGACTCAATCGGATCGGACGGTAGCTGGGTTTTCCGTCCCGTTTGTTGATAACGATCTTCTCGAATTCGCCGACGGATCGCGCCTCGCCCATGGCGCGGACCGAGGACTCCTTTTCCGAGGTCTCCAGTTTTCCGGCCGGGATCTCAACATGCTCAGTTTGGATCGCGGTGATCACGTCCTCTACGGTAAGCTGATATTCGAGAAGTTTCTTCGTGTCGATCCACACGCGCAGATTCCGCTCAAGAAATCCGCCCAGAAAGATCTCACCGACGCCGGGGACGGTCTTGAACCGATCCTTAATGTTCCGGTCGACGAAATCCATCAGGTCTTTTAAAGGAAGCCGGGAGGTGACCGCAAGGAACATGATCGGCTGATCTTCAGGATTGAACTTCTGGATGATCGGGGGATCCATGTCGGTCGGCAGGCGGCGGCGCGCTTCGGAGATCTTGCTCTGGACCTCCTGGAGCGCAACGTCAATATCGCGGTCGAGGTCGAACTCGAGCTTGATATTAGCTTTGCCTTCCGAGGAAGAAGAGGAAATATCGCGGAGTCCTTCGATCCCCATGACCGAATCTTCAAGGATGTCGACCACGTCGCTTTCCATGACCTCGGGCGCGGCGCCCTCCCAGGTCACGCCCACGTTCAACACGGGGAAGTCCACGTCCGGCATTTGCCCGACGCCCATCCCATGGCAGCCCAGGACGCCAAACACCATGAGCCCGAGCATGAGCATCCATGCGAACACCGGATTCTTGATTGAGATCTCGGATAAATTCATGAGACTTCTCCGATCGCGACCCGGAAGGCCGCTTCATCCTGTTTCATAACATAGTAGGTCACGTTCTGGCGTTGCCGGGTGTTATGAAGAGATTCCAATGCTGCAAGAACATCCAGGTTGTTGACGAGGCTCCGGGTGTATTCCTCGGACTGGATCGCATAATTGTTTTCAGCATCCCGGACCGCTTCTTTCAAAAGGGCATTCGTCTCTTTGGCGGAAAGCCAGACCTGATAAGTTTGTTTGATCTCGAGTTCGGCCTGCCGCTTGGCCAGAGAGAAATAAAGTTTTTTCTGTTTCAGAATGCCGATGGAATCTTTAACTTGGCCGACCGTCTCGCCTCCTGAAAATAGCGGCACGTCGACCCTGAAGAGTGTGTCGAAATCCAGGTTCGCCAAAGTCCCTTCCCGGCGCGTGTATTGATTGTGGTCCAGCGTGATTGTGGGCCAGAAGCCGCTTTGAGCGACCAAAATACCGCGCCAGGCTGTTTTTACGGCTTGCTCCGCGGCTTTAACGTCGGCTCGTGCGGTGGCCATTTTGAGATGCTCGGTCAATGTTTTCGCCGATACCTCCTCAACAGTTTCTTCCTCGAGCGGGCGACCCCCGAGTTCAGTTCCGGTCAGGAATTCCAACATGTAGCGAACCGTAGCGAGGGCCCCCTGGGCGGCGGCCAGGTCCGCCTCGAGTATTTTGAGATTGGTCCTGGCCGTGATCACTTCGCTCATGCGCGAGCGGCCTATGCTTTCGCGTTCTTCCAGTTCCTGGATCCGCTTCTGGAGAAGCTCATGGATGCCTTGATTAATCTCGATCTCCTTTTCATAGCGCAGGACGTTGTAGAAAGCGCGGGACACATCCGTATAAAGAAGTTCTTTGGCCCGGATCCAGGCTTCCGTTTGTTCCCGTTTGTAGCTGCCTGCGCCCGTTAAGGCGCCGATCGCCTTGAAGCCCTGGAAGAGCGGCTGGCTGATCTTGAATTTACTTTCTTGAATGTTGGGATCTCCCAGGTTAGCTAATCCGCCGCTTCCCGCCAAGTTGCTTTGCTGATTGTCCTGGAACGTGCGTTCAACAATGAAGTCCACGCTGCCGAGTCCCTGGCTTGCCGCATTGAATATCTGCGCCGTCGCGCGCGCGATGGCTTCCTTTTGGATGGCTACGGTTTCGCTTTGGATGAGCGCGAGGCGGTAGCACTCTTCCAGGGATAGTGTGGGAGTTTTAAGGACCGTGGTTGGAACAGCTTTTTCTTTTGCCTGGGCAAG
>JBAYVF010000022.1:0-29537 GCA_041674705.1 Candidatus Omnitrophota bacterium | reverse complement strand
GCCGCGTCTGGTACTTCGCCTGAAATGACTCCAGGTTCTTCCGGACATTTTCCTTCGACTCCCGGGCGCGGTCTTGGAAACGTCTAAGTTCCCGATGGTAATAACAAAATCCTGTAAAAAGAAGCGCTTGAACCGCCCAGAGTGCGATCATTCGCGGATGCGGATCGACCTGAAAAAACCAACCGTGGAGAAGAAAAACTCCAAGCGCGGAGACTGCGAACAGCACGTAGGCTTTTTCTTTGAAAAAATAATAAAGAGGAAGCAGCCAGAGCACCGAGAGAAGATAATAGGCCAGAATGATCTCCCGGGATTGCCATACGACAAAGAACGCCGCGGCCACGAGGGCAAGGAGGATCAAGAGGTGGCGACGCATACGCGGTTCCTCCCTTCCCTTTTGGCCCGGTAAAGCGCCTGATCGGCCTTTTGAACGAGATTTTCGGCATCCAGCGTATCGTCCGGAAGATTGGCCACTCCGATCGAGACGGTCATGCTGACCGCTTCGCGGCGAATATTGAAAGAGGATTTTTCAACAGCTTTCCGGATCTGCTCCGCCACCTTCGCGGCCTCCGCCTTGGTCGTTTCAGGAAGAAGAATTGCGAATTCCTCGCCCCCATAGCGCGCGAGAAGCGATCCTTTGAGACACTGCCGGAGGATCTCCGCAAACTGAACCAGCATCAAGTCGCCGCCTTGATGACCGAACTGGTCGTTGCATTCCTTGAAGTGGTCCAGGTCGCACATTAAAAAAGACAGACTTTTCTGATGGAGCAACGCGCGACGGTGTTCTTCCTTGAGACGCTCAAAGAAATAGCGCCGCACAAAAAGCCCGGTGAGTGAATCTTTGATCGCCAGCTCTTCGGTTTTCTCATAAAGCATCGCGTTCGAGATAGCGGAGGAGGCCAAGGTCGCGATCGCGTCCAGAAGCCTAAGATCGTCATGACTGAAAACATTCGGCCGCGTGGCTTGAATGGCAAGAGTTCCCGCAACGCGCCCTTCATGGAAAAGCGGCGCGACGATCAGACTACGGACATTATCCTTTTTTTCATTATCGCTTAGGACAAACCGGAAATCCTCTTGGGTGTCCATGATAATGAGCCGCTTGCGATTCTTGATACACCAGAAATCGAAGATGTCCCCTTGCTTAGCGCTCCAGTTACCGACCGGACGAAGGCGACGGCGCGCGACCACAGGAAGCTTCCTCTCTTCTCCGTGCGCCAAAGTAACCTTCGCGAAATCCCCGCGCGGGATGAAATCCATCGCGCGATCGACCGACTTCTGGGCAAGATCGGCCCAGGAAAGACTGACCGTCAATTCCTCGGCCAATTTACGCAGATTGTAGTAAGTGGAATATTTCTCGAAAAAAGTGCTGATCCCCTCGCCCTTGGCCTTAAAAGCGACCACGAGATTATTAGCTTCATCTTCGCATTTCTCCTGCTCGATCCCGACCATCGCGATCTGATTCTCAAAGTGCTGTTCCGTACGGTAGAGAGCCACCATGATGGATCCGTAGGACAGAAAAACCCAGAGGAACACAGGGACCTTGGTGATCGAGACGACAAAAAAAACAAGCGGGATAAGAAAAGCCATTACCAGTAAATTCACGCCGACCCATTTAAAACGCCACCAAGTTGTGAAAAGAGGCAGGGAAAAAGCCGTCAGGAGAAGAGCGATGCGCTGGAGATAGATCTCGGGAACTTCGGTATTCTTGAGCTGGACGAGCGAATAGATCAGAAGGTAGGTAAGAAGAAATACCGTCCCCAAGCCAAACGCGAAAGCGATCTGACGCCGGGTCCGTGAGCCCATGTTTTATGTCTTTGCCACTTATGAGATGGCAACGCCTGTTTGAGGATCAAAGAAAAGCGCTTTGCTCATATCGAACACCACTTGCAGGTCCTGGTTCATCGCGGCGGTATCCTGGTTGGAAACACGCACCACAAAATTATTGGTGCCGCAGGTCAAATAAAGATAGATTTCCGAACCCATCGGCTCGACCACATCGACCGTCGCGGTGATCGTGAATTCCGGACGCGCGTCTTGAGCAAAAATTTTGTCGTAAATATCCTCAGGACGGATCCCCATGGTAAGCGTCTGGCCCTTGTACTGGGCAATGCGAGAATAAAAATGCGGCAAGATGCGCAGTTTGATGCTTCGGTCCTGAAAATAATAATCTCCATCCTCCGCGAGGATGGTGCCTTTCAGAAAATTCATCGGAGGCGAGCCGATAAATCCCGCCACGAATTTGTTGTGCGGACGCTCGTAGAGATTGACCGGATCGGCCACCTGCTGAACCAGTCCGTGATGCATCACCACGATCCGGTCCCCAAGCGTCAAGGCCTCGACCTGGTCATGCGTCACGTAGATCATGGTCGATTGAAGGCGGTTATGCAGTTTCTGCAGTTCCATGCGCATCTGAACGCGAAGCTTGGCGTCCAGGTTACTTAAAGGTTCGTCAAAAAGAAAGACTTTGGGTTTACGGACGATCGCACGGCCGACCGCCACCCGCTGACGCTCGCCACCCGAAAGTTCTTTGGGCCGGCGCTTCAACATTTCCATCGTCAAGCCCAGGATCTCGGCGGATTCATGGACGCGCCGCTCGATCTCTTTCGTCGGATAGCGGCGTAATTTCAGGCCAAACGCCAGATTCTCATAAACGGTCATGTGCGGGTAGAGCGCGTAATTCTGAAAAACCATCGCGATGTCGCGATTCTTGGCAGGAACGTGATTGACAAGCACGTTCTCGATAAAGATTTCGCCTTCGGTGATCTCTTCAAGGCCGGCGATCATGCGAAGCGTGGTGGATTTTCCGCAGCCCGAAGGTCCGACGAGCACCACGAACTCCCGGTCCGGGATCTCGAGAGAGACATTATTGACCGCGCGAACGCCATCTTTGTAAATTTTGGAGATATTCTTCAGAGTTACGTTCGCCACAAAGTCCTCTTAGAGGTGATTAGGAAAGATATTCGAGTAAAATCCCGATTTTTTGTTTCAACTCCTGGCGCCCGACCACCATATCCACAAGCCCGTGCTCGAGCAAAAATTCTGACGTTTGAAAATCTGCGGGGAGTTTTTGACGGATCGTCTGCTCAATGACGCGCGGCCCGGCAAAACCCAGAAGCGCGCGAGGTTCCGCAATAATGATATCCCCCAGCGACGCAAAACTTGCCATGACGCCGCCCATCGTGGGGTTTGTCAAAACAGAGATGAAGGAAAGCCCTACCTCCTGATACCTCCCGAGGGCTACGGAAGTTTTGGCCATCTGCATCAAGCTCAGGGCGCCTTCGTACATTCGCGCGCCCCCCCCTGAACCGGAGACGATGATCAATGGAAGTTTGTTCTCAAGGGCGTATTCGATCAATCGCGTGATCTTTTCGCCCACCACCGACCCCATGGAGCCCATAATAAACCGGGAATCGGTCACGCCCAATGCGCAAGCTCGCCCAAGGATCTTTGCCGTTCCCGTCACGCAAGCTTCTTTCAGGCCGGTCTTTTTCTGGTCCTGTTTGATTTTATCCGTATAGGCCTTGACAGCTGAAAACTTCAACGGATCCTCAGACCTGAGATCCGCATTGATCTCAACAAAAGAATTTTCGTCCGCAAGGTGGTGGAGGCGCTCTATAGCTCCCATAATGAAGTGATAAGAGCATTTCGTGCAGACCAGAAGGTTCTCTTTGAGGGTTTTGTTGAACATCACCGCCTGGCAGCTGGGACATTTCGTCCACAAGCCGGCGGGCATGCTTTTTTTCCTCAGACCTTTTGTGACTAGAAGTGCGGGCGCTTGTGGCATCGGAGCGTTTCCCTCGTTGGAAGAAACGGATATTTATGCTAAGACAAAAAAGCCACGCGAGAGACCTTACCTGAGAGCCTGTCCCGTGGCAAACCAGCTCGTTCAAACTGCCAACCATTATAAAAAAATAGCAGGGAGTGTCAATTCCTTTCTTCTCCCTAAGTCCCTAAATCTCCTGACTTTACAACGATTTTTCTCCGTGATATGTTCTTCCCATGCAACCAAGATTCAGTCAGCGCCAATCTCAGAAGATGACCCTTTCCCCGCAAATGCGGGTCTATCTCCACCTGCTCCACCTCCCGATCATGGACCTTCGGCAGGCGGTCGAAGACGCCCTCGAAGAGAATCCGATGCTCGAAGAGGTTACGCGCCCGGTCGAATCAGAAGACACAGAAACTCCGTCATCTTCGGCCCCCAAGGCTACGGATGACGAAACCGGAGAAACGCTCCCGGATGACTGGGCAGCCAAAGAGCCGCTCACATTCACCAATGCCCCATCCGACCTTTCCAGGCGTAAGCCGGAAGATACACGCAAGATCAAGGATTTTCAGGAAACGCTCATCACCAAACCCGAAAGCCTCTTTGACTATTTGGAATGGCAGATCCATTTTCTGGAACTTGATGCGCTCCAGAAAAAAATCGCCGCCGAGATCGTCGGGAATATCGACCCCGAGGGTTATTTAAAGGCAACGCTGGAAGAGATCGCCCTGGCCTCTCATGCCAAGGTCTCCGAGGTTGAAGAAGTTTTGCGCAAAATTCAAAGCCTCGATCCTCCGGGGATCGGCGCACGCGACCTTCGCGAGGCTCTTTTGATCCAACTTGAGAGAAAGGGGGCTGAGGCGACCTTGGCCCGCGAGATCGTCCGAGATCAAATGGACCTTCTCGCCAAGCGGGACTGGAAAATGCTCGCTAAGATCTTCAGCGCCAGCGACCCGGCTATTAAAAAAGCAACGGATCTCATTGCGCGCCTCGACCCGAAACCCGGCCGGAGTTTCTATGTCGAAGAGTCGATCGCGGTCACCCCGGATGCCACGGTTTCGATCAAGGATGGCACAGAGGACGGTCTTGAGATCGAGGTTCATAATGATTTCATCCCGGAACTGCGGATCAATGCGGAGTACCGTCGGATGATGCGCGAGAAAGGCCTGGACGAAAAAACAAAGGATTTTCTCAAGACGCGCCTGGAGCGCGGGATGGATTTTCTGAAAGCGATCGACCTGCGAGGCTCAACGCTACGGGCCATTACCGATGAGATCGTCCGGGCCCAACCTCTTTTCTTTACCCGCGGGTTCTCCCACCTGAGACCTCTCAGGCTCAAGGATATCGCCGAACGAGTGAAGCTCCATGAATCCACGATCAGCCGCGCGATCCACGGAAAATATCTCAAGACCCCGCAGGGCACGATCCCCTACAAAAGTTTTTTCTCACAAAAAGTGGGGACCGATAATGACGCCGGAGAATCCCAGAAAAGCATCATGGAGAGGATTCGTGCGCTGGTCGAAAAAGAAGATCCTAAAAAGCCCCTCAGCGATCTGGCGATCGTAAAACAGTTAAAAGAAGAAGGCGTCACCCTGGCTCGCCGCACCGTCGCGAAGTACCGAGAAACCCTCAAGATCCTTCCCACCCATTTGCGCCGCGCCCGGTAGAAGACAAAAAAGAAGCCTCGTCAGATTTTTCCCAACGAGGCCTGAAGAAAAAGCTGGCGGTCAGAATCGAACTGACGACCTGCTGTTTACCCCGTTCTACGGGGTGAACGAAACAGCTTCGGATCATCCGAATGCTTTTAAGAAAGAATGCCCCGCGCCAGATTTCAGCCATATTTCCTTCCGTCGAGCTTCTACGCGTGGTCCACAAAGCTCGGAATAAATAAGTCGGAAGGGTCTACGATTTCGCGTGGAGCGGCACATTCCGTCATTGTGCTGCCGCAACCTCTCCTGAGGATTTTTTGAAAAACCAATGTATAAGCGCCCATCCTTCAAACTTCGAAGCGCATACACATAATAATCCATCTACGTTTTCCAGTTTTTGAGAAGCCCAGAAAGTGCAGAAAAAAGCTGGCTCGGGGATTCGAACCCCGGACCTGCTGTTTACCCCGTTCTACGGGGTGAACGAAACAGCTGCTCCCTGCCTTCCGGCAGGCGGTATCAACTGAACTGCTTTTAAACAAAAAGAAAGCTGGTGGTCAGAATCGAACTGACGACCTGCTGTTTACGAAACAGCTGCTCTACCAACTGAGCTACACCAGCATGCTGCGCTTCCCAATACTTGAGTGCGGGATTATACCAGAAGAAATAAAAAATCGAAGCTAAGACTTAAGATAAAGATCTACAGCCCGAGCGGCTTGGCGCCCCTGGCTAATGGCCCACACCACAAGAGACGCGCCCCGGACCGTGTCCCCCGCCGCAAAAACACCGGGGACCGAGCTCATAAAGCTGGGATTTGTCTGGATATTCCCCCGCGCGTCGAACTGAACTCCCAGATCCGTCAAAAGCTTGGAATGCTCGACGTGCACAAACCCCATCGCTAAAAGCACAAGATCGACCTGAAGCACGAATTCGGAGCCCGGGATTTCTTTCATGGAATACTGCCCTGTGGATTTGTCCAGCTCCCACACCACCCTCACACAATGAGCTTCATGGACTTTTCCGTCCTTCCCCGTGAATTTCTTCGTGGTGATCGCCCAATCCCGTTCGCATCCTTCCTCATGCGAGGTGGAGGTGCGAAGGATGAGCGGCCAATTCGGCCAAGAAGGATTCCACGGTTCTTTCCATTCTCGGGGTTTGGGAAGGATCTCGAATTGATAAACTTTTTTCGCGCCCTGCCGGTTGGAGGTCCCGACACAATCCGACCCGGTGTCCCCGCCGCCGATCACAAGCACGGTCTTCCCTTTAGCGGAAATAATCTGATCGCTTTTGATCTCGCCGGAGATAGCCTTGTTGGAAAGCGTCAGAAATTCCATCGCATAATGAACCCCGGAAAGCTCGCGACCCGGAACCTTGAGATCGCGCGGCGCGCCGGCACCCATCGTCAAAAGGATCGCGTCGAAATTCTTCTTGAGCTCCGCCGCAGAAACGCTCACCCCCGCATCGACATTCGTTTCGAAGCGGACGCCTTCGGCGTTCATCTGCTCGATGCGGCGATCCAGGACCCACTTCTCCAGCTTGAAATCCGGAATGCCAAAACGGAGTAATCCGCCGATCTTGGAAGACTTTTCAAAGAGCGTGACGCTATGTCCGGCCCGACGCAGTTGCTGAGCCGCAGCAAGACCCGCAGGGCCGGAACCGACGACCGCGATCTTTTTGCCGGTTTCTTTGGCCGGAGGTTGAGGCTTCACCCAACCTTCCGCGAACGCTTTTTCGATAATGGAAAGTTCGATCTGCTCGATCGTGACCGGCGCGCAATTGATCGCCAGCGTGCAAGCCGTTTCGCATGGTGCCGGGCAAACGCGGCCCGTCACTTCCGGAAGATTGTTCGTAAGCGACAGACGTTCGTAGGCGTCATGCCATTGGCCACGATAGACCGCATCATTCCACTCCGGAATAAGATTCGAAATAGGACATCCGATCGCATGACAAAAAGGAATCCCGCAATCCATGCAGCGTGCGCCCTGTTTATTGATCTCTTCAGAAAGAAGCGGCTTAGTGATCTCCTGATAGTCCTTCAGTCGCTCCTGGACAGGACGCTTCGGCGAAAGACTGCGATTGTATTCGAGGAAACCGTCTGATTTTCCCATTAGAGAAAAACCTCTTCTGTCATTTCAGCTGATTCGGAATTCTTAACCTGGTGCTCTTTCATCTTAGCCATGGCCTTCTTGTAATCCATCGGCATCACTTTCACAAAACGCGGCAACATCTCATCCCAACTGGCGAGGATCGCCTTGGCATATTGGCTGCCCGTGAATTTCGCGTGCCGCTCGATCGTTGTTTTGAGAAATTCCCGGTCCTCTTTTTCCGCAACCGGTTCGAGATCGACCATTTCAAGATTACAACGCGTATCAAAAAGCTGGCTCTCATCCAGAACGTAAGCGATCCCGCCGCTCATCCCCGCCGCAAAATTCACGCCGGTCTGTCCCAGAATGATCACACGGCCTCCGGTCATGTACTCACAGCCATGGTCCCCCACGCCTTCGACCACAGCCATCGCGCCGCTGTTACGGACACCGAACCTCACACCTGCCCGGCCATGAATATAGGCTTCGCCCCCCGTCGCGCCAAAAAGATTCACGTTCCCGGTGATGATATTGTCCTGCGGACGAAACGTCGCAGATTTGGGCGGATACACGATCAGCTTCCCGCCCGAGAGCCCTTTTCCAAAATAATCATTCGCATCGCCTTCCAGCTCAAACGTCACGCCGTGAGCGAGAAAAGCGCCAAAACTCTGCCCTGCCGATCCTTCGAATTTTATCTTGATCGTATCTTCGGGCAATCCTTTGAGGCCGTAGCGTTTTGCGATCTCGTAACTTAAGGTCGTTCCGACTGTGCGGTTGCAATTTCGGATCTTTTGTTCGAGCACGATGGGCTGCTTGAATTCGAGGGCGTTTTTGGCCTTCTTGATAAGTTCCGGATCGAGCGACAACGAAAAATCACGCGTTTGAGCCGACACGCACCGGATCGCTCCTCCTTGGGGAACCTCGGGAACCTTAAGAACTTTTGAGAAATCAAGGCCCTGGGTCTTGTAATGACCGACCGCTTCAAACACTTCAAGGCGATCCACACGCCCCACCATATCCTCAAACTTCCTGAAACCCAGTTCCGCCATAATTTCCCGGACTTCCTGCGCCATGAACTTCATAAAATTGATCAGGTGTTCCGGTTTCCCGGAAAAACGCTTGCGCAATTCCGGATTTTGGGTCGCCACCCCCACGGGACAGGTATTCAAATGACATTTCCTCATCATGATGCAACCCATCGTAACGACTGCCGTCGTTCCAAAACCAAATTCCTCGGCGCCCAGCATCGCGCCGATCACGACATCGCGCCCGGTCTTGAGCTGACCGTCCACTTGAACGCGGATCCGGTCGCGGAGCTTGTTCATGACAAGTACCTGTTGCGCCTCGGCAAGTCCGATCTCCCAGGGAGAACCCGCGTATTTGATCGAAGAGATGGGCGAGGCGCCCGTCCCGCCGTCATGACCACTGATCAGGACCATATCCGCTTTTCCTTTCGCCACCCCTGCGGCGACCGTGCCGACACCCACTTCGGAAACAAGTTTTACGGAGATGCGCGCTTCGGGATTGGCATTCTTCAGATCAAAAATGAGCTGGGCCAGATCCTCGATCGAGTAGATGTCATGATGCGGCGGAGGAGAGATGAGCATCACTCCCGGCGTTGAATGACGCACGCGAGCGATCAGCTCGTCTACTTTGTGTCCCGGCAGCTGTCCACCTTCTCCGGGTTTCGCGCCTTGCGCCATCTTGATCTGAAGTTCGCGGGAATGAGCCAAATAATCGATCGTTACGCCGAAACGCGCTGAGGCGACTTGTTTGATCGAGCTTTTGCTGGAGTCCCCGTTTGGAAGCGGCTTGTAACGGGCCTCATCCTCGCCGCCTTCTCCGGAATTACTCGAAGCGCCCAACCGGTTCATGGCGATCGCGATGGTTTCATGCGCCTCTTTGCTGATAGAACCGAACGACATGGCCGAAGAAACGAACCGCTTCACGAGAGTTTCCACCGGTTCCACTTCCTCGATCGGGACCGGCTGTCCTTTTTTGAACCTGAAAAGCCCGCGAAGTGTGCAGAGGTTCTTACTAATATCATTGACCTCGGACGTGTAACGCTTGAACGTAGGGTAATCTCCTTCTCGAACTGATTTTTGAAGATTCACGATCGCTTGAGGAGAGAACAGATGTTTTTCCGCGTTCAGCCGGTAGTGATAGCTTCCGCCGGAATCCAGGGTTTCAGTATTGGACCGCGATTCCTGAAAAGCCGCCTTGAATCGATCGAGGGATTCTTGCTCCACAACTTCCAGGCCGATCCCGCGGATCCGCGAGGATGTCCCGGGAAAATAGCGCTCCACAAATTCATCGTTCAGGCCGACCGCTTCAAAGATCTGGGCGCCGCGATAACTCCGGAGTGTGGAAATACCCATTTTCGACATCACCTTCAAAAGACCTTTTTTGATGGCGGTAATATAATTTTCGATGGCAGCCTCGAGCGTCATTTTGCCGGACAAATGCCCGCGCCGCTTCAGATCGGCCAAACTTTCGAAGACCAGATACGGATTGATCGCGTTTACGCCATAGCCCACAAGGCACGCAAAATGATGCACTTCCCTGGCCTCACCGGTTTCCAGCACCAGCCCGCCCAAGTAGCGTTTGCCTTTCCGGATCAAATACTGATGGACCGCAGAACCGGCAAGGAGCGCCGGGATCGGCGCCTTCCCCGCCCCAACGTCCCGGTCACTTAAAATAACAAGAGAGTATCCTTCATCCAGCTTCTGCTCAACCTGCGAGCAAAGCGCCTGAACCGATTTTTCTAAATTGCCGCCAGATCCCGTCGCATCAAAGATCATCGGAACCGTGCACACGCGAAAACTGGCTAGGTTGGAAGCTCTGAGTCGCTCCATGTCATCATTGGTAAGGATCGGATGCGATAACTTCAGCTGATGGCAATGTTCGGGCGTTTCGTCTAAAAGATTACCTTGCCGGCCCACAAAGCTCATAAGAGACATCACGAGATTTTCGCGGTATGGATCGATCGGCGGATTGGTGACTTGCGCAAAAAGCTGCCGGAAATAATTGTAGAGAAGCTGGGAACGGTTCGAAAGAACCGCCAGGGCAGCGTCATTTCCCATGGATCCCACGGGTTCCTGGGCGTTCTCCGCCATCGGGAGAAGAATCATCTTTTCATCTTCCAGCGTATAACCAAAAATACGCTGGCGAAGCGCGAGTGTTGCCTGATCAACCTCCACGGGACCGGGGACCTGAAGCAATCCTTTGAGTTCGATCCGGTTCTCTTCCAGCCACCGGCGGTAAGGCTTATGCCGGGCAATGCCTGATTTGATCTCATTGTCTTTAATAACGCGCTTGGCGGCTGTATCCACCAAAAGCATTTTCCCGGGAGCCAGCATGCCTTTTTCAAGAATATCCGGAGGATTCAGATCCAAAACCCCGACTTCGGAAGCCATCACCACGAGCCCGCTTTTTGTGATGACATAACGGGCCGGACGAAGGCCGTTCCGGTCCAGGATCGCGCCGATCTTCGTCCCGTCGGTAAATGCAATGGCCGCGGGGCCGTCCCATGGCTCCATGATCGCAGCGTGATACTCAAAGAACGCCCGCTTCGCCTCACTAATATGATATTTCACACCGAAAGCCTCGGGAACCATCATCATCATGGTGTGCTCCATGGAACGCCCGCCCAAGGTCAAGAGCTCGAAAACATTGTCAAAAATTCCGGAGTCGCTTAAAGAAAGGTTGATGATCGGAAGAAGTTTTTTGATCTCGGCCCCAAAAAGATCGGAGGAGATCCTGCCCTCCCGAGCCACCATTTTGTTGATATTGCCGCGGAGCGTATTGATCTCACCGTTATGCGCCACAAAATGGAAAGGATGCGCCAGGGCCCAGGATGGGAACGTGTTCGTGGAATAACGTTGATGGACGACCGCAAGAGCGCTGACAAGATCGGCATCCATAAGATCGATAAAGAAGTGGTCAAATTGCGGGGCTGCGAACATTCCTTTGTAGACGACTGTCCGTGAGGAAAGGGATGGAATGTAAAAATCCTCCAGGCCCCAGCCCAATTTCGCCGCCTCATTCTCGAGAACTTTCCGGAGAATATAAAGTCGGCGCTCCAACGCCAACCCCTCGAGCCCGTCAAAAGTCGCGAAAATCTGCCAAATGGAGGGCATCACTTCCCGAGCCATATCGCCGAGGCAGTCCGGATGGACCGGAACTTCCCGCCAGCCGAGCACTTTTCCGCCTTCCCGCGCGATTTGATCGGCGATCATTTTCTTCGCGCGATCGGAATCTTTTCCCTGCCTCGGGAGGAAAAGCATTCCCACGCCATACTTTCCTTCGGCCGGCAACGGGAATTTCAGGACTTTGGAGAAAAACTTGTGCGGGATCTGAAGGATCATCCCCGCGCCATCGCCGGTCTTAAGGTCCCCTCCGACTGCGCCGCGATGGACGAGATTTTTCAGGATCTGGACCCCATCCCGGACGACCTGGTGCGTTCGGGTACCGTCGATCTTCACGACAAAACCGACACCGCACGCGTCATGCTCCATGCTGGGGTGATATAAACCTTGTTCTTTCATCAGGATTTTCCCTTTAAACTCATTGAGGCGCGGTCCGCAGAGACACACCGACGCCTTCATTTTCGTGCAAAAATACAATCAAGAGTTAGGGCAAGTCCAATTCTCATCTATAAAATGAAAGGCTAATCGGACTAGTCCTAGCAACCTTCAATAAAAAGAAAACAGATGCTAGGGCAAAGGCAGGCGGGTGTATTCTACTGGTTTTTAGGCTTTTTCAAATAAAAAAATCCGATCAGGGTCTTCCCATCAGCGATCTCTCCCCGGCGGATCATCCGGCCGATCTGGGAATAGCTGAATGTTCCCAACTCAAAGTCTTCATCCTCATCCTTTTGAGCAATAGCCGGCTTGAGCCCCCAGGCCAGAAAAGCATGCATCCTTTCCCCGGAAACACCCGGCGTAGGGTAGAAATCCAAAAGCTTCTTGAGCTTCCCCGGTCTCATCCCTATCTCCTCCGTGAGCTCGCGTTTCGCGGCCTGAGGCAATGTTTCGCCAGGCTCTTTCCCGCCCGCCGGAAATTCCCAGAGATGCCTCTCGAGCGGAAACCGGTACTGCCTCACGAGGATGTACTTCCCCTCATCGGTTCTTGGAATAATGACCACGCAACCCGGGTGCTCCAAAACTTGCCGCGAAAGCACTTTTCCATGCGGGGTCCGGACCTTACAACCCACGAGACGAATGGGCCCCTTGGAAAAGATCACTTTCCTTTGAAAAACTCTGTATGTTTTTTTCGCCATATAGAAAATAGGCCCGCCCCTAAGGCGAGCCTCGTCATGTTTACGCTAAGAAAAATGGAGCGGGATACGGGAATACCAAAGCCCGTCGCTTTGGTACCGCAAACAGATCGAAACTTGAAGTTTCGATCCGCGGTCGATAGTTCTCTTTCCGTATCCAAAAAGAGCGCGGTTGCCGTACACGTCCATCCTTAAGACGTGACGGCACCGTGCTGATTCATAAAGAATCAGCGGGATACGGGAATCCTCGTCGCATATCCCGCAACGTGAATAATGACAGGGAATTATATCTATTTAGGCAATTTTCGCCACTACTTCTGCCACTTATTTAGACACCGCTTAATTTGAGGGCCTCCATGCGCCCCGTCTCTGTGGAGTGAGAATAGTGGTCGTTAAGGACCCGTTCATCCATATGTCCCGTAATCTGCATAATATCCTTATTCGGGACCCTAACGCTCTTTAGGTGGGTTATTAAGGAATGCCGAAAATCGTGCGGATTGACTCGCCGTTTTAAAACCGCGGTACTAACCGAATGGAGATAGCCCCGGTAGGTCTCCTTTTTAATCATATTTCCCTTTGAATTAGGGAAAAACCATTCGAACTTATTCGTCTGAGTTTTCAAATATTCAATAATCACTGCCGCTAATTTTTCATCAATGGTCGTTAGCGTGAATTCTTTCCGATTCTTCCGGAAAGGCTTTTCAATAGTAATAGAAACAGGATTCCCCGCCTCCCACCTAATCAAACTCTTTTTCAGCGACAGGGTTTCGTTTATGCGCCACCCCAATTTAACCAAGAAATAAGTAATAACGTAATATTTGTAATTACCCTCCTTCATGTTCTCAAGGATCGCTTTCTTCTCATCCAAAGACAGGACTGTCTTATTGCGTATTTCAAATTTGGGGGTCGGAAGGGTCCGGATTTCCTTATATATCCGATCATCACAATAATCAGAACGCCAAAACCGGCTGACAATCGCCTTCAAGTGCCCCAGTTCGGTTCTCCAATTCAGTTTTTGGAAGGCTTGATTATAAGATAGGTAATCAAGAAAAACGCCTTTGGGCAGCTTATTCAGGTATTTAATAGAAGGATAGTGGGTCCCGAGGAACTTAATAAAGAAGCGATTGTAGATATTCAGCGTCTTATTAATCGTGCTGTAAGCGCATGGTTCCGCCCTGTTATTAATAGTAGTCGACTCCATCATATGCGAAAGGATATCCTTCAATTCCGCGAACGTTTTCTCCTTTTTGCCCTCTAAATCCTGCCAAGGATGCGCTTGCGTGTAATCTTTTATCCAAATCGCCCGGATTTGCGCGGCCTCCCGGTATGATTTCCTTGATAGTTTGATGGTCTTATAGACGCGTTTATTCGGAAAAGGATAGAAGTCGATCTGGCAGACAAAGCGGCCTCGTCTATCAACTGCGCCCGACCCTTCCCGAAACCTGATCCCCGGATTATGCCTAATTAGCACCGACATCGTGAATCATCCCCCTTTCACCGATCCATCTCCAAAATATTGCCTTTAGCGCGTAAGTTCTTTTCCCAATCCTGAATAACGGGCAGCCATTCCGCTTTCGCCAGTCCCTGTTTTGCACTGTATTAAGAGAGACCTTCAAAATCGCCGCTATCTCTTCGGTTGTAAGCAACCGAGCGTCATCACTTTCCGTTCCCTTAGCCACCAGTAAGACCCTCCCTTCTATTAATAGGTATAAAGGAGGACCCCTGGCGCCTTTTTTGACATCCTGAGTTTTCTATCCAGCTTGTTATGTGTGGGACATATCTGTCCCACATAGTAATATAGCAAACCTGCTTGAAACATTCAAGAGGGTTTTCTTAGGATTTGCGGCGGTACTTTAGGGGGATTTTAAGCGCGTTACGGGTCTTTAAATACCTTCGCATCTCCCGGTCAGTTAAATACTCTCGGGAGCCATAACGGATCAGCACGATCCTCTTGCGCCAAATTGCCGAACGCAAGCCGCTCCAGCTTAGCCCGTATTTTGCTGCGGCATCTTTGGGAGCAAGCGCGTCCTGCGGAAGTTTTTCTCTCACTAAGCTTTTTCTTTCCATCACATGTCGTATATTACTAAGAGATTTCTCGTTACGCCATGCTTGTTTTAGTGTTAGCCTTGAACAGCTCCCATAGAACCAATACGGCACCGCCGTTCAGCGTCGGGTCCTCCGATATTTGTGAAAGAGCATTTTCTTCAACAATGTCAATTCTGTTTATATTCAAGATGCAATACCTCTCATGGGACATTGAGTTAAGAAGGGTCCGTTCAATGTTTGCGAACGTTTTTATCCTAGAAATAAATTTTCACGAACATCATTCGGGGCCTCGTTGTGCCCCATGGAAGGTGTCACTGCCGGACGGGTAAGAACGCCGAGGATAATAAGTGCTTTTTTTCCCAACAACAGATTGGATAACGCTAGAAGTACGAGTCGGCGGACTAAGGTGTATTAGTAGAAGGGGCCAATTCAATGCTCTCTAGTGAGTCTATTTTAAACGAATCAACTTTTAACAGATTTTTTATATCTTTTTCATCCCTTAATTTTTTAATGTCTATTTCAAAAGTCAAAAATCCAGAAACATGAACAAAAAAGTCTTCCTCAGCTGCAAAATAATGGTCATTCCAGTCGGTAATGCTTATATGCTTAGTTTTTTCTTCATCCATGCAGTAGTAATCAGACTTAAAGATATAATAATCGGCTAGGACTTCGGTATCTAAAGAAAACGGAACCACCAATAAGCCGTCCCCATAATACGATGTCTGATCGTATTCAATGGATACATTGACCGCCGCATCTACTCCATTAATTGTAGCTGATTGGTTATCATCCGGGATGCTTTGATCGCCCAACGTCTTTCCAACAAGCGCATCAAGATAAAGATCATTAATCGCTTTCTCGAATATTTGATGATTATCCTTCATCTGCAAGACAATATGTCCTTCCGTGTACTCCTTGACACTATGCTCTAAAAGAATATTTTGGCATTCTTCTGATGCGATAAAATCTTCTAAGGAAGAATACGTCTTATTAACCACTCTTTCAGCAGACTTCCTCAACCTCTCGTCCCCGCAGACAAATACTAATTCTTTATATTTGTTCGACAAATCTCTTATCGTCTCGAATACAAAAGAATCCGGGATATCCGTTCTTGCCTTTTTATTAGAAAAAGGTGGCAACCCTGCAAAATACGCTTCCCACATTCTTCGAGAATGACCCGGCAAGAGGCGACATCTATTAGCTTTCATCTTCACTATCCAGTCGACCAACTCCTTTTCAATGAAACGGATTGTCTTATTTTGAATTTTCTTTAAGGATAGAGCCTGCTTTGAAATATCTTTTATCAAATTCTCCGGCAGACGTTTTCTTTTAAGAGTATTAATAGAATCATCTATCGGCTTGAATAGAAATTCATACTCTTCCAAACGCTGAGATTTAAATTCACGTTCAACTATATAAGGCATATGCAATTTTACATAACCGTTAGCCCCTAACTTTAACAGAGCTATAAATGCCGCTTTTTTCCGATTTGGATCGGCACGATATATGCTTGTGTCTAAAACTAGATGAATCATAAAGACCCCTCAGAAACTCGCGTTATGGGTAAAGATAAGATTAGAATTGCTTATTCAAGCCATCCCCTGCATCAACAAAGTACATTTTTACCTTAGAACGTTATCCTACGGCCCATTCCGGAGCGAGAGCTTCTGCTTGTTCTAGGACCGTTTGGGTTGCTTTTTCCTGTTTGTCTGGCGGATAGCCATATTTGCGCAAGATCCGCTTCACAAGCACCCGCAAGTGCGCCCGAACATTCTCACGAACTGTCCAGTCGATGCTGGCATTTTTCCGCACTGTCTCGACCAATTCGCGTGCAATCTTTTTAAGCATGTCATTTCCAAGTACTTTGACAGCACTATCGTTAACTTCAAGCGCATCATAGAATGCCAGCTCATCTTCGGTTAGCCCAAGTTTTTCTCCTCGGGCATTAGAATCACGAACATCCCTCGCAAGAGAGATTAACTCTTCGATCACTTGCGCAGTTTCGATGGCTCGATTTTGATATTTGCGTATCGTCTTTTCTAACAGTTCGGCAAAAGACCGCGACTGAACAACGTTTTTCCGTAAACGTGTTTTGATCTCGCCCGAAAGGAGCTTCTGCAACAGTTCAACAGCGAGATTGCGTTGCGGCATATTTTTCACTTCTTCCAGGAATTCCTCGGAAAGGATTGAAATGTCCGGTTTCTTCAATCCTGCCGCAGCAAAGATATCGATAACTTCATCGGAAGCGACAGCCTTTGAAACAATTTGTCGAATCGCGTGTTCAATTTCATCAGTTGATCTGCCATCGTCGGGTGTGTTTTTGGCGAGGACCGAACGAACGGCCTGGAAGAATCCGACATCATCCCGAATACGAAGAGCATCCAAGTGAGGCACCGAAAGGGCAAATGATTGGGATAGTTCCGTAACAGAACGCAGCAATCGGGTTTTTCCATCTTCCAGAGCAAGGATGTGTTCTTGGGCTTCGGGCAATAAAGATAGGCGGTCCTGAGGCGTTCCGGTTGTCCACTTTATCCAATCAAAGCCATGAAAAAGGTCGCAACAGATCTCGTATTTTTCAAGCATGATGGCCACCGCTTCAGCTTGGTCAATTGCTGTCTTACCCGTCCCGCCACTTTCGGTATAGGTCGCAAGAGCTTGCTTCAATTCGTCTGCAAGCCCGAGATAATCCACCACCAAGCCGCCAGGCTTGTCCTTAAAAACACGGTTAACCCTGGCAATCGCCTGCATCAGCCCATGCCCACGCATAGGCTTATCAACATACATCGTGTGAAGACTCGGCGCATCAAACCCCGTAAGCCACATGTCGCGAACAATCACAATCTTGAAAGGGTCTTTGGGGCTTCGGAACCTTTGGGCAAGTGCTTCGCGCCTCGGTTTATTACGAGCATGCTGCTGCCAATCCAGAGGATCGGTAGCAGAACCGGTCATTACGACCTTCAGGATGCCCTTATCATCATCTTCAGAATGCCATTCCGGACGAAGAGCCACGATCTCACGATAAAGCTCCACGCAAATACGACGGCTCATGCAAACGATCATTGCCTTACCATCCATGGTCGCAAGGCGATTCTCAAAATGATCCACCATATCGCGAGCAATCCTCTTAACCCGGTTTTCTGCGCCAACTACCGCTTCAAGCTGTGCCCACCTCGTTTTCAGACGCTCTTTCCGCTCAACTTCCTCTCCTTCAGTAGCTTCTTCGAAATCGGGATCTATCTTTGGCTTCTCCGACGATTTAAGCTCCAACTTTGCAAGTCGGCTTTCGTAATAAATCGGAACCGTCGCCCCATCAATCACCGCTCGTTGTATGTCATACACGCTAATATAGTCACCAAAAACAGCCCGGGTATTTGCATCCGTTTGTTCAATGGGTGTCCCCGTAAAACCAATGAAGGAAGCATTTGGAAGGGCGTCGCGCATATGTCGAGCAAATCCATCGATAAAATCATACTGACTGCGATGGGCTTCATCAGCAATCACAACAATATTAGAGCGATCTGAGAGAACCGGATGCCGGCCACCTTTCCCTTCGGGAAAGAATTTTTGAATGGTGGAAAAAATTACTCCCCCTGCAGCAACCTTCAACTTTTCCCTTAAATCATCACGATCCGTGGCCTGAACCGGAACCTGACGCAAAAGATCTCGACAGCGCGCAAAGGTACCAAAGAGCTGATCGTCCAAATCATTACGGTCAGTAAGAACCACAATGGTGGGATTTTTCATTGCAGGATGCAAAATTATACGTCCTGCATAAAATGCCATAGTTAAACTTTTTCCAGACCCTTGTGTGTGCCAAACAACCCCCGCCCTCCGATCTCCGGGATCTCCGCCATGTGTTTGTCCGGCTTCGTATCGACCCGCCACCAGTTCAGCCGCCTTACCTATACCCTTAGTAGCACGCAATGTTTCTTCTACAGCAACATTAACAGCATGAAATTGGTGATATCCCGCCATTTTTTTAATCAGTTTTCCGCCACCTTCATCCTCGAATACAATGAAATGCCGTAAGAAATTGAGGAATCGCCGCTTTTCAAAAACCCCTTCCAAAACCACCTGTAGCTCAGCGAGTTTCGACGCCGCATCTCCTTGACCGGAAATGGTTCGCCAGGGCTTGAACCATTCCTTTCCGGAACCCAAGGCGCCAATACGCGCTTGAACGCCATCAGAAACAATCAATGCGGCGTTCGTGGCAAAAAGCGAGGGGATTTGCGCTTGATAGGTCTGCAACTGCTGAAAAGCGGTCCAAATCGTAGCGTTCTCGTCTGCTGGGTTCTTGAGCTCAATAACACTAAGCGGTAACCCATTAACGAAGATCACGACGTCTGGGCGGCGAATATTCTGTCCCTCAGCCACGGTAAACTGATTCACAACAAGCCAATCATTATTATTCGGCTCATCGAAATCGATTACTCGCGCCTGTGCGCCTGCAATAGAACCATCGGACCGACGGTATTCAACCGTAATACCATCCACCATCATATGGTGAACGAGCCGGTTACGCTCGGTTAACGATGGCACGTGAGCTTTAATAAACTTCCGAAAAGCATCTTCTGTCGCTTCGGGAGGCAGGTCTGGATTTAGACGTTCAATTGCCTGCCATAACCGGTTTTCAAAATAGACATCGCGATAATTGGAATCTTTCCGTTCAGCGGCAGGTTCTCCGAATGCAAGATCGGGACCATAAAGCACGGTATAGCCGAGGTTCTCAAGCCATGCGAGAACGGCTTCTTCAACAACAGCTTCAGTGAACTTGTTCATTGTGACCAGTCTCTTCGTTGTCGACTTGAGAATGTATTTGAAGGTCTTTATAGAGACATCGAGCAAACTTCTTGAGAATCGGAATAAGCTCTCGAACCTCAACAACTTCAAGACGCACTCTCCGTCCAATGACGGCTTGTGTATCACCAGTTTTCGTGATGTAGCTTTGATCTACAACTCCCATCTTATGCGCTATAAGATGGCGCTTCTGGAAACCGCGAATCGCTGTTTGCCATTCGGCAGATGTTAAATAAGCCGATGCATCGATACCAAACATCTCAAAGATAGTCACTTTCGCACTCTCTAAATTCTGAAAACTTACCCTTTCGACCTTAGTAGGACCGGCTGCCTTCTCCTTGCAAATTCGGCATAACTCGCGCCCAAATCCGTCAAAAGCCGAAATGCAATCTTCCAAGGAATTTTCGATAAGCTTCTCAGCGATTTCCTTCTCTTTATCCGCTGCCAGGTTAATCATCTTATCGACTACCTCAAAATTCTTGTCAAAAATTTGGAACGAGTTATGCTGACCACAATCAGGGCAAAAAGCAAAAACTCCATAGACCGAGTAGCGAAGTGTGCAGTTCGAGCAGACAACCTCGGTTTCCAGCCGCTTCTCCCTGTAGTAACGAATTGGCACTGGACACCCTGGCTTCACCTTTAGCGATATCCCAATTCCGAATGCACCTTTCGGCTTATGATCAAACTCCATTTTCTTGAGATCTTGGTGGAGCGCATCCGCCATCTTTCTCATGGCAACCGATTTGGCGTATTCGATCTGCTCCTTTGTCCAAAAATGATCGTGCCCTTCAGTGTGGCCGCAGTAGGGACAATGACATGGAAGCTTCTCACCTTTGAGCCCAGTACCAAACACTATCTTGAAATATCCTTCGCAGTCAGAATTGGGACATTCGCGCCCTGTGAACCCGCTCTCGTCAGGCACCATTCGGACTGAAATACTCTCACCAATCCGTTTAAAATTATCCACTATACAACTCCCTCCATAAGCCTCTCCGCGTTCTTTACCCGCAACTCACCAGAGATAAGTTTAGGTAGCAACGCGTCGCGGAGGCCTACGAGCGTTCGAGTTTCGTGAATACCAGCTATAATTCGGTCAATCGCCGGTCGCACTTGCGCTCCAAACTCCTTAACAAGCCGATCAGGTGGAATAGATAATGGATAACGAGCCATCTCGTTCCAACTTGTTCGGGGCATCTTAGTACCCGTTGAACCTGCGTTTGTGTACTCGACAAATGCATCACTCGATACACAGCAAAGGACAAAACCAAACAAGTCCTCAGTTCTTGGCTCTACCACCACGATATCTGTTGAACACACGCCATCCACTGGCGCGACACCAACCTTGTGGAAATAAGGTCGAAGTTTACCGAACAGGATTTCATTCTTCCTAAACTGAAACTTATTGCTTCCTAATCCATCAGCAATACCCCAATCCGACAAAGCAATACAGCGACGTGGCATGTGTTCAAGAGCTATATAAGGCGTATTAGGATTTATTTCGAAGGGTTGCATGCTCCGACGGGGGTGAGCCGCAACATCACCAAGGCAACCCGCCCTCCACCCCTTCGGAATTCTCCTCAGCTCTGATACATCAAAGGAATCGGGGAAAAAATTACTTAGTGGTTTTGGAAGACCTGTATCGCGACCGGCAGCTTTAGTGCAAACAGGGTCAAAGTCCACAAACCATGATTTAAAAAGCGTGCGCGCCACAGCTTCCAGCATTCCGTTCATTCGTCGGATTAGTTCCATCTTATTTTCGATACAATCTAAGAAATCAGCTATTTGGGACTGAACGTTTAATGAAGGTAGGGCGATGTCCAGCTCGGCAACTTGGTCGAAAGTAATTTGAGGGAATGTACCGGACCTCGACTCAGCAAGGTGCTGGAGCCATTTCGTAGTTTTTGAACTCGTAAGGAAGTGATATAAAAAACGCGGAACAATCTCATTTTTGCGTCCACGAATAACCATCAGTTTTGTTGAAACCACAAAATCATCAGCATCGGCATCGACATAGGCCCACCGACCATTCGCTGGACGGATTTCGCTAAATAATATGTCATCTCGCCGAATTGATTTTTTTGCTTGCCCTGGCCAATCTTGTACACGGGTATAAGTGCGGTGAAGAATCTTCCCTAACAAAATGTCGGATGTATTTAAAAAGATAAGCCGATCTTTGTTCAATTGATGGGTTTCAGAGATGGAGTCAGCCAATTTTCCGACTTTTACAATCGGCCATTTACCCGCCATATCCAAGATCCTTCAGATTGGCTGTGATAGAGGCATCGAGCTTTGCAGCTTCAGTCTGTTGCTTTAGCAAGTCTGCAGCAAGCCGTTTCATCTTATCTTCAAAACGCTCAGCATCCTCCACTTCTGCCTCTGCGCCAACATAGCGCCCAGGAGTTAGGACGTGTCCGTGTTTGCGAATAAGGTCAAGGCTCGCGCTCTTACAAAAACCTGGAACATCGCCATATTTCCCAGCCCCTTTATCGCCTCGCCATGCATGATAGGAGCTGGAGATTTTAGAAATATCTGCATCAACCAGCTCGCAGTGAACGCGGTCTGCCATCACACCAAGTTTTCGCCCATCGATAAAAAGTGTTTCGCCCCGCCGATCACGAAAACGGCTATTTTTTTTGTTGCGCGTAAGAAACCAGAGACAAACCGGAATTTGCGTTGAATAGAAAAGTTGTCCGGGCAAAGCAACCATACAATCAACAAGATCTGCTTCGATAATTGCCTGTCGGATTTCACTTTCACCGGATTGGTTAGAAGACATTGAACCATTGGCGAGCACGAATCCGGCTGTCCCAGTTGGCGCTAAATGATGTAAGAAGTGCTGGACCCAGGCAAAGTTTGCATTGCCTGCAGGCGGCACACCATAAACCCAACGTTTGTCTCCCTTCAGAAGCTCTCCCCGCCAGTCACTGTCGTTGAAAGGCGGATTGGCTAATACATAGTCGGCTTTGAGATCGGGATGACGGTCGTTGTGAAAAGTATCACCATGAGCAATCTGCGCATCGATCCCACGGATAGCTAAATTCATTTTTGCGAGCCGCCATGTAGTGTAGTTAGATTCTTGTCCATAGATGGAAATGTCGCCTAACTGCCCAGAATGTTCTTCGATGAATTTCTCACTTTGAACAAACATACCGCCTGAGCCACAACAGGGGTCGTAAACTCGCCCTTTATAAGGGGCAAGCATTTCGACCAGTACGCGAACTACATGCGCAGGGGTGTAGAATTGGCCTCCGCTCTTGCCTTCGGCGCTCGCAAAGCGTGCAAGAAAGTATTCATAAACACGACCAAGCGTGTCTTTAGCTCTGTGGCCTTCACTGCCAAGCGTAATATCGCTTACGAGATTAATGACCTGTCCAAGCCGTTGCTTATCAAGTCCAGGACGCGCGAAATCTTTTGGCAGGACTCCCTTGAGCGATGGATTGTCACGCTCTATAGCAGCCATGGCATCATCTACAGTCTTGCCAATGGTTGGTTGTGGAGCATTTTCTTTGAGATGAGACCAGCGCGCTTCTTTCGGTACCCAGAAAATACTACTGGCACGATATTCATCCGGATCTTCCGGATCGGCACCTTGCTTGCGTTGTGCTTCAAGCTCAGCATGTTTTGCCTCAAACGCATCGGAAATATATTTGAGAAAGATAAGCCCGAGCACGACGTGTTTGTATTCGGCCGCGTCCATATTGTTCCGCATTGCATCTGCCGCCTGCCACAACTTCGCTTCAAACCCAAGATTGGCTGCCGATTGACCGTTCCCGGTCTTTTCTTGCTTAGCTCTTCTCCCCATATATAAATCCTCCGCCTATTTGAACCGGCTCAAAGAAATTGTATTGTAGCCCTGCAAAAACAAAAAAACCACCGGGATTAACTCCCGATGGCAATCCGTCCGAGTGGCAGGCTTGACGCCTCAACAACGATTACGCATTCACACGCACCTCAAGCGTTTGAACTCCTCACTATAAAGATCTTTCATCGCCATTCAGAATTTTCCATATTGCTTTGGATTGAGAACCGGAAAGGGTGGATTTAGCTGGTCCCCATTCTTTTGGTTCAACCTTATCAAGCCAAGAGCGGATATCATGAAAAGTTGTATCTTTGCTAGATATTTCAGATTTAAATTTTTCTGCGAGTTTATTGGCGCTCATCCTCGGAACACCGACCATTCTTAGGGTTGCTGCCTCGCGAGAACTTACCCCATAAAACATCAGCGAGGGTGTATGCCCGATGCTCTCCCATTTAACATCTTCTTGCCCAAATAAAGACACCTTCTGAAGCGCGCTCATTCCCCAAGCAAGCTGACCTGTCAATTTGGCATGAATGTATTGGCTAGCTCTCAAAATACGTGTGTCCTTATCTTTAAATGCGGAGAAATAGCGATCAGCAATTTCCTCAACGCTCTCGCCTTTAACCCAATCTTTAATAATATTTGCGATAGCTTCGACGTCTAAGACGCCTGATCCAAGACGGGTTAAATCCAGCTCAGGAATGCCCGATAGAATTGCAACCATTTGTGTTAACGTATCATTCCCCTTAGCGAATAACTTTTCCTGATCCCACACATCGGAGTTGACAAACACATCACGTTGACTAAATAAATAATCTACAGTGGCAGAACTAAATCCAGTTCCATCAATTAATTCTAAAAAACCTTTATTTGCGGCTTTTTTTTGAACCTGCTGTAAATATTGACGCGCAACCTGCAGAAGTTTTTTTGCATGGGCGGAATTAACATCTCCCACCTGATGATAGACTAAACTTGAACGCAAAATCGAATCAATTTCAGACACCACAGAATCATAATTACTAATAGTGATAGCATGTAACAGATACTGGAAAAATCTAGCTAGCGAGGGATAGTGTGCGACAAAATTCAAATCGAATTTTTCATTAATTTCTTCTATGCGTAGCAAATCACCCAATATCGAACTCAATACCTCGCTCGCGTCACCACGCAAATATTCTTCATAAACTTTGATATCGTCATTATCTCTGGCCGCAAAAATTATCAAACCCAAATGATCTTTCATTGCACGACCCGCCCGCCCAGCGATATTCCAAAATTCATTAAAGGGAATTTTTTGATGTCCCGTTGTTTCGGTAGAGCGAGTTACACCCTCAACCACAACACTCCTAATAGGAAAATTCACACCTTGCGCTAACGTGGTCGTAGCACAAACTAATCGAATTAACCCTCGCGAGACCAATCGTTCAATCAAATATCTGCTTTCCTGCGACAAGCCAGCATGATGAAAGGCTACCCCGTGTTCAAGAATTTTAGGCAAAATATGCGACTCGCCAAACTCATCTTTTAAGTAGCTGATACAAATATCCAGAAACGGCGAGGAATCAATTTTGGGAACGTAATCAATCGCCTTAGTTGCTTTATTAACAGCTGAATCTCTTCCTCCGCAAAGGAGTAAAACTCCACCATTTGCAGTTAAAGAAATAGCTGTAGACAAGGCAACATTCGATTTGGTTTTCGAACCTTCGACAATCGTACTATCAATTGGAACATCAATGCATTCCTTAACAGTGGAGTTGTGCGCAGAAGGCAACATCCTTAACTGAATATGACTTCGCGGCCGACGTCCTACATAGAAAGCCGCAGCCGTTATTCGTTCGCTTGGTTTCCATTGAATTTTAATTGGAGCTGTCCTATCGCCACCTAGCCACGCTCCCAGCTGTGCAGCGTTTGGAATAAATGGAGACATTAATAAAAACCTTGCGGTTGGTTTTTCGCGTGCCACAGTTCCTAAAAACAGCTCCAGAACGCTCCCTCTTCCCTGCATGGCAATGTTATGGATCTCATCCGCGATAACTAACGATAAACGTTCAACAACGGGATGCTTAGAGCGAATAAGCAATTCGATCTTTTCTGGTGTGGAAACCAATATGTCGCAGCTCTTTCTTAATAACTCATCTTCAGTAGGATCTAATTCAAAAACTGGAACAGCAGCCTCCACGACAATTTTCAAGGCCGCCAAATCTCGTCTAAGCTGCAGAGTAATTTGATTTACCAGCGCACGAGTTGGCACAACATACACGATAACGCTATCAGGATTTAGTGCCCGAGATTGAACTATGGCGAATTCAGCCATTAATGTTTTTCCCGCGCTTGTGGGCATTTCCAACACGACACTTTTCTTTGCCGGGTCGAACAGGCTGCTGCGTAGCGCTTGCTGTTGGGAAGGCCACAGTTCGATAAAGGGATTTTCATTATTGGAACTGGTTAGCTCCTGAACGAGGCGCCGGACTTCTTTACCCAACGTATCAGTGTTAAACCATATACTGTTTCTTAGGAGAGAATCACTTCCGACGAATAGCAAATCTATAATTATTTCGAGCGAGGCATCTCCGATTTTCTGAATTGCTTCTACTGCATTGTCATAATGTTTTCTTAACTTAATAAAAGAATCGGCAGGTGAGCCATTGATCAAATAAGAGGCTGTTACATCTATAATCTTGGCCATATTGTACAGAGCGACCAAATTGCTCGCGGATGCAAATTTTCCCAACAATGAAATATCCGCAATTGTTTCAAAGTAATTCGTTTCCATTTCCGCTTGAAATTTTCGCAGCTCCTGAATAATCTCAACAGCGCTAGTGATGTCGTTCCACCCATTTTTTTTACGACAAACAAAAAGAAACGCGATCAGTACGCTCTCTTTGATTAATTCTGGCCAATTCTCTCGTAGTGTTGGTTTCGAAATTTCGAATTCATCCAAAATCAATCTCAGCTCAGCAGACCGTCCCGCCCCCAAAGCATCTACAGCTAATAAAAAAAGTGATTCCGTAGACGCCCCAGCCCGATAGACTAATTCACGCCTGCAAATAAATGCGTCATCAAAGTATTGATTAGCAATGCTTATTTGGTCATTGAGGTAGAGGTCGGAAGCTAACCCTTCGAGGGTTTTAGCAATAAGATCGGTGCGTTCGGAGATTATCGTTTTTACTTCTGAATCTTTAGCAATTAATTCTTTTTCTATATAGCCGCAATGCGCTTTTGGAATAACAGATAGAACTCCCGTTGATTCGAAAAGGTTTGAAAGCGACCCTGCGTATTCTGAAAATTCTTTCTTACTTATCACCGAAGCTCCTCGCTTTGGAGTAAATATGTTCGGCTAACGCATTCAAATCGGAATTAACGCAGACGATTAAAAAACGAATTTTGGCGGGGGCATGATATCCAGGAGCAGTTCTAAATGAGCCGTAATCGGTATCCTTATAACAATCCATTTTTCGAACCAGAAATGGACAAACTATTACCTTCAGAGATGAAGCTGCCCCCTGCGCCCAGTTCATTGCAATCTGAGCAAGTATTTTTTTATCTTCAATGCTTGGTGCTCTTTTGGAAATATTCAAAATCCTATCTAGCGTTTTTTCCTTTCGAGTTACATAGCTATAGAGCTGTTGCTTCAAGGAATCTTCCCCGGTTTCCACCACGCTGGGGGGCGAATTCCCATCTTCGCTTCCTTTGACTTCGCAGATAATCAAACTTAGGTCGTTGCCGACTTTTTCATAGCCTAAAATATCCAATCCGCGACTTGTTGCCGCATTAAGCTCACGTGAATAAATATTTTTGACAGGTACTTTAGTAGCAAACAATCCGTCTAAACACACTAACGCTAATAATTCTGCTAAATCGGCTCGACAAACATCAAATTGTTTGGGAGTTTTAGATTCTGGCTCGCGGGGCTTAGGAATGGTGGCTTTTAAAGCGGTTTCAAGAAACTGTTCTAATTGCGTTCCTTCTAGTCCTGTTTCCTGACAAGATTTATTTAAATTTTCAAAATCAGAATATAGTTCCCTAATAAGAGGAACTAGCTTATTAGCTAACCGATCTTGCCATCCTTCAACAGATTCCCAGTCATAGGTCCGATATAAATGCCCATCCTGGTCGAATGATTTTCTAATAGTAAATGTCATCGTGTCACAAGGTTGTGAGATTATAAGAATATATCGGACAAAGAACACTAAATCTTCAGTTACCTCCCGCTTCCATTGGAATATGCTTTTGGAGCAGAACACCTCGGGCGCCCGTTCGCATGCACCCCAAGGGTGTTTTTCTCCGGTGAGAAAATCGTCCCTTGCCTAGTTTTCAACACTTTCTGCGATCATAGCTGCTTCGACCCGTAGCCGATGAAGGAATAAGCCCGTCGAATGGTACCGGATACCGTAAAGACAGGCAACTTGTAACCACAATCCACCGTTATCAAGGTCTCTGGAAATCGATATCGGGGAATGCTTGCTCCAAATTAGTTCGGACATCGTTATTGAATCCAGCCAGCCCTTTTCTTAGGACGGTCAATGAACTCTGCCCCAGAAGGCGAATAAACCGGGCGCATGTCGATTCGGATGGATCAATAAGAAGCCATTTGCATTTTTTATTAATGTTAAAAGCAGTCATCATCTTCGATCTGGCCTGCGCATCCCCTTCCGGCAGCGAATACCCAATAATGATTATGCAATCAGCCTCACATAACCTCTCAAAGAATTTACTCCACTGGGGCGCAAGCAGCTTGTAAAAGTCTCCGCAATATTTGTAGGCGCTGGGTTCCAAAATAACCGGCTGATCTGAGGAATTCAGATCTTTCGAATATTCATTCCATTTCCTTGCCAAGTCACCCGAGGATGCAAAGCGCACATAAGTAAGGTGACCATTTATCATCCACCAGTTGATTCCGCCGTGAAGCTTCAAAAAGAGATGTTTCGACAATCCGCCGTACCAATTATCTATGGAGATAGCTAGCGATGGATTGACCCTCGATCCCGGACCGGACCATGACTGCCAATACCAGAAGGAGGCGTCAAATACGCAGTCCCAATTAAAGGAGGCCCACGTAACTTGTTCAAATTTCTCATTACAGACCTGTATGAGCAGGTTAAGGTGCGCCGCCTTAGTCGATTTACCTTCAAAGACGGCACGCATGATCAGGACATACAACCGCTTCCGAAACTCGGCAAAGAGATCAAGCTCCGGACATTTCCTGCAGCTTGGCTCATTCTCCCAATCTCTCAAAATGGTGAGCATTTCTTCGATGGTGACAGATTGGTCCGAGGATTCGAGGGTATGACCTCGTGGAGCCCAAAAGATCTCATCTAACTTTTGCGCAAGGAATGAATCCTGTTTAAGATACTGCCGCGCCCATTTGTCCTTGAAGATCCCTTGCAATGTCGGCACTCCAAAATCAGACGAAGCTCCAGCCCCGAGAATAACAACCGCTTTACTCATATTCTCCTCAACGGGTGTTAGCCAAACTTCAGCAAGGAACCCAGCTTATATTTCAGGATAAGCGGACGAAGAGCGGGATCTTTGGCGTATTGACGGAGAACATCCTTCGTGACAGCCTGGAGCGCCTTTTCGATGCTGGGAGGCAGGTTTTGGGGAGAATTGGCCCCAGAGACACCTGTAATGCTTCTGGCATAGATATTCTCACCCACGGCATCGAACACTCTTAAGAGCAGTGTGATCCGAATTCCTGAGGCTGGGTCAGCCATACCGATCTCTTTGATTCGTATCACAAGTAATCCGACGGACTTCTCAGGAGCCGCAAAAACATACGGAGACTCCCCTTCTTCTGAAATCACTCCGGCGATCTTGAGACCGGCATTTTCCTCAAGGTTCTCTGCAATGCACTTCATCACGGTCGCGAGATGGCTGGGCGGGGCCTGAGCAACGGATTTAATACGTTCATCGCGAACATCACCCGAAAAGACCGGCACAGGGAGCGGCGTTGTTCCGCAGCCGCTCAGCACGGCTAACGCAACGATTAGAAATACCGCTTTAACGGATCGGTGCATGGCAAACATGTTTCGCGGCTTTTGCATAAGATTCCTTGCTGCCAATGTCAAACCATGCCCCTTCGAAAACCACCCCGAAAACAGGTTCCCTGTCAGTCAACCAAGCAAAG
>JBAYVF010000021.1:0-32006 GCA_041674705.1 Candidatus Omnitrophota bacterium | reverse complement strand
GGATATTACAGGATTTTCTTCGGAAACCGCACCCGGGCATGCCGAGAACCCCGCTCGACCACGCTCTCGAGTACCAAATTTAAGATGAGAGAGTGTGGTCGAGCGGGAGGTAGACCCTGAAAATAGTGTATAGGGTCGTCAAAGAGGCATGCCCGGGTGCGGGATCAAAGGCAGGGGCGTTAAACAGGCCCTCAGGTTTCTGCCACGGTTTCCTGAATGCTTGGGATGCCACCTGGGAGAGCCAAGGAGAGCGGGAAATAGATGTTCTGGTAAGTATGGCAGCCCGTGCAGTATTTCCGGACCCCGACCATGGTTCTTTCAAAACAGAATTCACACTTATGACACCAGTATCGAACGATCAGCGCTCCGGCATCACTTTCTGACTGAAGGCATGCGATAAACGAAGCCGAATGACCGCATGTCGGACAAAGCATTCTTTCGATACCGCCAGCGTGCCAAAACCTTTTTGAGGCCTCAAAAAGGATATAGTCACATCCCGGATTCGGACATCGAATATGTCCATACCCCCCGCGAAGACCTGCCTTCGCTTTTAAAATTCCTGCTTCGTTTGCGCACATATCACCCACCTCCGTAAGACCTGACGATAATAGCATTCAACAAACCTTCTTCGATTTCCGTACGGCATCCGCCGCCGACAAAGGGGCATAAAAAAAGCCCTGCAACAAGTCCCACCCTCGTTCGCGGGCAGTCTTCACCCCCGCATGGGCTTGTCACAGGGCCAATGATACAAATTTACTACCTTTGCTCCGCTTCAGATCCTTCCAGGACACTACCTCCGGGTGAATGTTCCCCGGAGGTAATCTCCCCCATAATGACCGCCATTATGAAGATCAAGAGCACAATCGCCACCAACATCAGAAGATACCGCAAAAAGCGTCACATGACGCAGGAACAGGCGTCCGAGCGGGCCGAGATTACTACCGCCTATTGGCAGCGACTTGAACTGGTTTCTCAAACCGATCTGCCGTCCGTTCCCACGATTTGCAAGATAGCTAAAGCGTTGAATATTCATCCTTATCAGATCCTGAAATAGATCTCTCTTCCCTTCCGCCTGGCCGCTTCTTAATGCCTTTAAAGAGGCCGGTGCATAAGTAGCATGAACACTCGTCACAGGGCCGTTTATGTGAAAGTGCGCCGCGCCTCCCTAACGGCTGATCACACCTTGATCCATAAACAGCCGCGATTCGTCTCTTACCTAAGACATACCCGTCGGCATGAGTTTCAGCAAGGGGGATTTGAAACCAACCACACAAGCATCTACCAATAATAGGCTTATATCTATTATTAACTATGTCTATGGGAGGAAGAACACTGGGCAAAAGGAGAAAACCTCGTTGGCTAATGTCGCTTTCCATCAAGAAAGCGACATTTGAGCAAATACAATTTCAGGTCAAACCCTACCGAACTCCCCTTTACTGACAACTCTCGCAACTGGTTGATGAGTGGGGAAACAGCTATTATGCCATCGAAGCTGTCTTCGTAACTGCTTGTCAGATTTTTACAGTTCGTAGCCGCAAAGCATTCAAGATGACTGATACCGAACTGAAGCTCATGGCTGCTCCAGCCAGGATAGGACTCAGGAGCAGTCCGAAAAAGGGATAAAGGATTCCCGCAGCAACGGGAACTCCCAGCGCGTTGTAAATAAAAGCAAAAAACAAGTTCTGGCGGATATTGCGCATGGTGGCACGGCTGAGGCGAATGGCTTTGGCAATGCCGCGAAGGTCGCCTTTCACGAGAGTAATACCCGCGCTCTGCATGGCCACGTCGGTACCGGTGCCCATGGCAATGCCGACTTCCGCTTCGCTGAGTGCAGGCGCGTCGTTAATGCCGTCACCGGCCATCGCAACATGTTTACCTTCCGCACGCAGCTTCTTGACATGGGCGACTTTTCCGGCGGGTTCAATCTCCGCTTCTACCGCGTCGAGGCCGAGTTGCTTGGCCACTGCGGCGGCAGTGCGACGGTTGTCGCCCGTGACCATAGCAAGCTTTAATCCGAGTTTGTGAAGATCACGGATCGCATCGGCTGTAGTGGCTTTAATCGGGTCGGCGACGGCAAGAACTCCTGCCGGTTTTCCGTCGATGGCAACAAACATCGCGGTCTTCCCTTCTTCTTGAAGTTTGACAGCTGACGCTTCAAGCGGCTCAAGACCGGCAATCTTTTCGTTCCGCAAGAAATCTGGTTTACCGATCATCACCGCATGACCCGCGATGGTGCCGAAAACTCCGCCCGCCGTCACCGAACGAAAGTCTTTTACGGCCTCAAAAACGATACCTTGCTCTTTTGCGCCCTGCACAATCGCGGCAGCGAGCGGGTGTTCACTGTTCTGTTCAAGTGAGGCGGCGAGACGCAAGAACTCCTTTGCGTCGAGGCCGGCGGTTGGCAGGACATCCACGAGCTTGGGTTTTCCTTCCGTGAGAGTGCCCGTCTTGTCTACGACAAGCGTGGTGACTTTCTCCAACCGTTCGAGCGCTTCAGCGTTTTTTACGAGCACGCCTGCCTGCGCGCCGCGTCCGACGCCGACCATGATGGACATAGGAGTGGCCAAACCAAGAGCGCACGGACAAGCGATGATGAGAACCGCGACAGCGTTGACGATCGCATGCGCGAGCTTGGGCTCCGGCCCAAGCCACATCCAGAGAGCAAAAGTAAGCACCGAAACAGCCAGCACCACTGGCACGAAGATTCCCGAGACCTTGTCGGCAAGGCCTTGAATGGGCGCGCGGCTGCGCTGGGCTTCGGCAACCATGTTCACGATCTGACCAAGCAACGTTTCGCTACCAACCCGCTCGGCACGCATGACGAAACTGCCGGGGCCATTGACGGTGCCACCCGTCACTTTATCACCGACTGTTTTTTCCACCGGAAGCGGTTCGCCGGTCACCATAGACTCTTCCACACTGGAATGGCCTTCAACCACCGCGCCATCCACGGGCACCTTGTCACCCGGAACCACACGCAACCAATCACCGACTTTTACTTGTTTGAGCGGGACTTCATGATCGCCTCCCGGCACAACTTGTCGCGCCGTGGGCGGTGCGAGATTTAGCAACGCTTTGATGGAGCTTCCCGTCCGACTGCGGGCGCGAAGTTCGAGCACCTGACCGAGAAGCACCAGCACAACGATCGCTGCTGCAGCCTCAAAGTAGATGGCAACCTTGCCCTCGTGTTGCATTGTGTTTGGAAATAGGTTGGGCATGAGCATCGCTAAAGCGCTAAAGACGAACGCTGCGCCTACGCCGATGGCAATCAGCGTAAACATGTTCAAATGACGCGTCACGACGGAACGCCAGCCGCGCTCGAAGAATGGCCAGCCCGCCCACAAAACCACAGGCGTGGTGAGCACAAATTGCAACCAGCGCGAGGCGTCACCCATCACCCAGGGTCGTTTGCCCAGCCATGGGATCAAGTGCGCCATTGCCAGGACAAATACCGGCACCGTCAGCACGACGCCGATCCAGAAGCGTCGCGTCATGTCACGCAGCTCGGCGTTCTCCCCGTCATCCGTGCCTGTTGCCGCCGTTTTCGGTTCCAGCGTCATACCGCATTTGGGGCAATTGCCGGGATGGTCCTGCAGCACCTCGGGGTGCATAGGGCACGTGTAAATCGTTTTACCCTTCGCTGGCATCCCCGTATTTACCGCTTTTTTATCCACATCAGCATCCGGTTTTTTTCTGCGGGTTTGCTCTGGGTTTACTCCGGGAGGCGCGGACAGGAACTTTTGCTGACACGTGTCGCTACAAAAATAGAACGTCTTTCCATCACGTTCGGCATGACGAGCCTTAGCTTTGTCCACGGTCATTCCGCAGATCGGGTCTTTGATCATGTCTCCCATGTTTATGCGCCTATGAGTTGTTGTATTTTCCTTTTACATATTGTGGTCAGAATGCCCGGCTTCTTCAGCAGATTTCGGTGACGAAGCCGCCTCTTGCGCGTTCATCTTCGCGAGGTATTTTTCGGGTTCCGCGAGAAACATCTTTTCGCATCCAGAGCAGCAAAGTCCAAAACGTTTACCTTGATACGTGACAAAATCATTGCCCGAGACAGGCTCTCCTGAGATGGGGCACAACTTGTTCCCGGCATCCACGATTCCATTCTGCGCCGTCTCTTCGGCAGCAAAGGCCTGGGACGTCATCAGCGGCATTAGAAACGCCATAAGCAAAGCAAAAACGAGAACCTTCTTCATTTAAATTTCCTTTCCGTTAAGTTAATGATTGAAAGCATCTTCTTCTAGCCAACAACAATCTTTGCATCACAAAACAAAAACTTCACATTCCCTGTAATTCAGCCGCTCGCATCCGGTGCCATTTTGCGAAGTCGAGGAGATCATTTCGCAGCTTTGTTGCGTCCGCGATAATGGCATTGCAGTGTTTTTCCATCTGATGGAATTTTGGTGACACGCCCAACTTGGAACTGATCGTATATTTATTCTTAGAATCCTTTTTCATCTGCTCATGTTCCGCGATCAAGACATCTTGCGTCATTGCTTTTTCTTCGTACGACTTTGACATCGCAAGGTGCTTTTCGACTTCCTTTGCGACATCGGGAGTCGACTCAACGGCATAACCGATACCAGTGACCCAAAACGCGCTCACCAGCAGGCCTGTTAATACTGCGCGGCTGAATATCTTCATGTTATTTCCCTCTCTTTCTTTTTTTTTAAAAACATCATTCCGCTTACGTGTTCATTACAACATCCAGATTTATGCTGCATCCACTTGTTCAAAGGACGATCAATGATGATGACCGGAGGAGGATGGACTTCCCCAGGAAGATGTTTCATTCGATGAAATGCTTTCACATCCCGCAAAAGCAACCACCAACAGTAAAACGACTAACGCCGATAACATTGTTTTCATTTTTTCTCCATTTTTATTTTAAAGCATGACCGCTTCGGCATTTTTAGTGCATTGGACACATATGCACGAAACGCAAAAAAGGACACGCTAAAAGCCCCCACACCAACGCCAAGCCAGCGAACCCGCTTATCAGCCACAAAATGGTTTTTTCATACCGCCTTTTGATGACACAGATAACATTTTTAAAAAACGATTGCTCCGTTAGTCGAAGCTCTCGCGCATCTTCCTCGATTTCTTTAACAGTTTCTTGAGACGTCATAAAAAACTCCTACGCTTGACTGTGTTGAGCTACGACCCAATCCGCTTTCCCTTGTTTCATTTCAAACCGCCATTTCCAGATAAAATAGATGACAGGGTACACTAATAATTCCATGATAAAAGAAGTCGCAAGCCCGCCGATCATCGGCGCTGCAATGCGTTTCATAGCATCCGAACCCGCGCCCGTCGCCCACATGATCGGCAAAAGACCCATAAAAGCGGCCATGACCGTCATCATTTTGGGTCGCACACGCTTGACCGCGCCATGGATTATCGCTTCCTCAAGGTCTTTTTCCGTCCGCATTTTCTTTTTATCAACCGCTTCATGATACGCGAGGTCTAAAAACAGAAGCATGAAGACACCGGTCTCGGCATCCAGCCCCATAAGCGCGATCATCCCGACCCAGACCGCGATCGAGACGTGGTAGCCCAAAGCCCAAAGGAACCAGACGGCTCCAATCAGCGAAAATGGAACAGCCAGAAGCACGATCCCTGTCTTTACCGCAGATTTCGTGTTCATATATAACAAGAGGCAGATCAGAAAAAGCGTGAGCGGCAAAACGACTTTCATCCGCTCCTCCACGCGAATCATGTTTTCGTACTGTCCGCTCCAAACGAGCGCGTATCCGGGCGGAAGTTTGAGCTCCTTCGCCACGATCTTTTTGGCATCGTCAACGTAGCTTCCGATGTCGCGGCCGGCCATATCCACGTACACATAACCCGCCAAAAGACCGTTCTCGTTGCGGATCATCGCGGGTCCCGAGACTATGCGGATATCCGCGAGTTGCACAATCGGTATCTGCTGGCCCGAAGCCGTTGCGACGAGAACACGCTTCAACTTTTCGATATCATCTCGAAATTCTCGGGAATAGCGAACATTGACCGGATATCGCTCGCGACCCTCGATAGTAGTTGTGATGTTCTCCCCCCCGATAGCAGAAGTAATGACCATTTGAACGTCCTCGACGGAAAGGCCGTATCGCGCTAGCGCCTCGCGTTTGATGTCAAAATCTAGGAAATATCCGCCCGCGACCCGTTCCGCGTAAATGCTCCGGGTTCCTTTGACGTCCTTCAGGATCATCTCGATATGTGTCCCGAGTTCCTCGATCTTTTTGATGTCCGCACCCAGGACCTTGATCCCGATCGGCGTGCGCACCCCTGTCGAGAGCATGTCGATCCGGTTCTTGATGGGCATCGTCCACGCATTCGTGGTGCCCGGAACTTTCATGGCCTCGTCCAGTTTCCCGACGAGCTCTTCACGCGAGATATGCTCGGGCCAAATCCACTGAAGGGGCCCTTTGAACCACCCCGGCACCCATTTGGAATACCAGCGCACCTTAGACGACCATTCCTTTTCAGGCTTAAGCAGAATGACCGTCTCCATCATTGAAAAAGGCGCCGGATCCGTGGAACTTTCCATGCGCCCCGATTTCCCAAACACCCGTTCGACCTCTGGGAACGACTTCAGGATCTTGTCCTGCTTCTGCAAAAGATTCTGCGCTTCGGTCACCGAAATTCCGGGAAGCGTGGTTGGCATATAAAGAAGGTTCTGTTCCCAAAGCGGCGGCATAAATTCCGAACCCAATTTAAAATAAACGGGAATGGTGGTTAGTACAAGAATGAGCGCAGTGATCAGAGTGGCTTTCCGGTGCTTCAGAACAAAAAGACAAGCCGGCTCATAAATTTTAAAAAGCACCTTGCTGACCGGATGTTTTTCTTCCGGGTAATAAGTGCCCACAGCGAGGGTGGTCGCAACCTTGGAAAGCCCGTTCTCGATCCTCTTCGGAAAAAACGGCAGTTTGAACTTGATCGGGTCCATTCGCGCGAAAAGCATACGCATCGCAGGATCCAGAGTCACGGCCAGGATCGCGGCTGCGAACATCGCTAGGTTCTTGGCCCACGCAAGCGGCCGAAAAAGGCGTCCTTCCTGATCCAGAAGCGTGAAGACCGGCAAGAACGATACCGCAATCACAAGAAGAGAAAAGAAAACCGCCGGTCCGACTTCTTTAAGCGCCTGAAGCCGGATCGCGTGGAAGTCGCCTTTTCGGCCTCCCTCGATCCATTGCTCAAGGCGTTTATAGGCATTTTCCACCTCCACGATCGCCCCGTCCACCAAGACACCGATCGAGATCGCGATACCGGAAAGCGACATGATGTTGGAAGTAAGTTGCATCTGATGAAGAAAAATGAAAGAAAGCAGAACCGAGATCGGGATCGTGACAATCGGGATCACGGCAGACGGAAAATGCCAGAGGAAAAGCAGGATCACAAAGCTCACGATGACCATTTCCTCAAAAAGTTGGTGCTTTAGCGTCTCAATTGCGTGCAGGATCAATTCCGAACGGTCGTAGGTGACCACCAGCTCCACGCCCGGCGGGAATGACGGCTTAAGCTCTTCAATCCTTTTCTTAACACGATTGATCACATTCAAGGCATTCTCACCCGAACGCATCACCACTGTCCCGGACACCACGTCGCCTTCCCCGTTTAAATCTGCTAGGCCGCGGCGGATCTCAGGACCGATCGCTACGGTTCCTAAATTCTTTATCAGGATGGGCGTGCCTTTCGGGTCCACGCCTACAACGATATCTTCAAAATCTTTGGCGGATTTTGCATAGCCTCGGCCGCGAACCATGTATTCGGCGCCGGAAAATTCCAGGAGCCGGCCGCCGGTCTCCTGATTGCCGCTCCGGACCGCGTCCATGACCTTGGTGATCGGAATGTTATAAGAGAGAAGCTTGTTCGGGTCGATCGTGATCTGATATTGTTTGACGAATCCGCCAAGCGACGCGACTTCCGCGACACCCGGCACACTCTGCAGGTAATAACGCAAGTACCAGTCCTGAAAACTCCGGAGCTCCTGGAGATCGTGCTTGCCGGTCTTATCCACCAAGGCATATTGAAAGACCCAGCCCACACCCGTGGCATCGGGTCCGAGCTCGGTTTGAACGCCTTGCGGAAGCCGCGGGATGATCTTGCTGAGATATTCCAATGTGCGGCTTCGGGCCCAATAAAGGTCCGTACCATCTTTGAAGATCACATAAACATACGAAAATCCGAAATCTGAGAATCCGCGCACGGCCTTCACGTTTGGCGCACCAAGCATGGCCGTCACGATCGGGTAGGTCACCTGGTCTTCAATAATGTCCGGGCTGCGGTCCCATTTAGAATAGATGATGACCTGCGTGTCGGAAAGATCCGGAATGGCGTCGAGCGGGATATTTTTAATGGACCAGACGGACGCAACAATCGCGACTGCGGTCAGGACAAAGATAAGCAGTTTGTTATGCGCCGAGAACTCGATAATCTTCTCGACCCATCCGCCCTGGCGCAATGTTGGAGTGGAGTGCGTGTTCTTTTCATCCACCATGCTGATGTCCTCCTCCGCCGGCCCCCTCGAGCGCGGATTTGAGCCGGCTTTCGGAATCGATCAGGAAATTGCCGCTGGTAACGGCCAGCTCGCCTTCCTGAAGTCCGCTTTTGATCTCATAATAACGGTCGACTTTCGCGCCAAGCGTGACTTCGCGCGGCTCAAAAACATTGTTCTCTTTGACCACAAAAACGATGTTCTTTTCCCCGGTTCTGAAGACCGCTTCCTCCGGCACCGCAAGTTGTTCCCCCAGATCGGTCTTGAGCATGGCATTCACATACATCTCGGGTTTTAAAACACCGTCCGGATTTTCAAGCTGTGCTCGGATCCGAAGTGAGCGCGTCATTGGATCCACAACGGAATCAAGGGAACGGATGATCCCCTGAAATTTTTTATCGGAAATAGCCGGTACATCAACCTCCACTGTATCCCCTACATGAACAAAAGGTGTTTCATATTCATAAATGGGTGCGTAAAGCCATACCTTGCCTCCGGCATCGGAGTAAAGAAGCGATCGGTCGGGTTTTCCCGCTTTTTCAATCTCCTGCACAATGGGATCGCTTAAACCCAAAAGACGCAATTTGATCTTGGCAGAATCCACCAGCTTGGCCGCCTGTTCTTTAATCTCGGGATCAGCAGTCGCAGCTTTTTGAAAAGCCTGAACGGCTTGGAGATATTCTTCCTCGGCCTGATAAAGCTCGGGATCATAAGCGATGCGCCCCGAAGCCCGGATGGTCTTGGTAAGCGACATTTTCTGGGCCGGCGCAGTTTTGATACCGATTACCTGCTGTTTCTCAGCCCCGAGTTGAACTTTCGTATAGCCTTGAGGGAACGCCTGTTTCACGATCACGCCGAGGTCTTCCCCGCACATGGGGCACTTCCCGAGTTTCGCGAATTCCGGTGTCATCGCGATCGTGCATTGACCCATCTTGCATTTATGCAACAGGCAAATTTCGCCGGGTTTCATGGCCATAAGCTGTTCGACCGTGAGGACCTTTGGTGCAGCGGTCTGCTTGGCCTGTCCTGGCATAGCCATTCCAGGCATGTCCATGGAAGAAGCCGCTTCCGGTTCTGCCGTCTCACGTTTCACGAGTGACATATTGCAGATAGGACAGGTGCCCGGCCGATCCGAGGTGTAATTCGGATGCATGGGGCAGTAATAAACCGGCTTTTCTGTTCTTGAGGTCTGGGAACCCGCGCGTTGTTTCCAAAAGTGGGTTGCGGTGATCGCGCCGCCCGCAAGGATCACCGCGAGAATGATAAAAAATAACGAACGATTTATTTTAATCATGGTTGTCACTCCATTTTTGTACCGCTTAGATCAAGACCGGTCGCCCAGGACACGTCGGCGTGAGCCTTGAGCGCTTCAGTGTAAAATTGGACTTGGGAAAGTTTGGCATTGAGATAGACGCGTTCACTGTCCAGAAGATCGAGAAAACTACTTTTTCCGGCTTCATAACCCGCCTGGTCCGCGGAAAGCGCGAGCTTCGCCTGCGGGATGATCGCAACCTCATAAAGATCCGCGATTTTTCCGGACGATTCGAAACGGTAATAGGCGTCCTTCACTTCAAAGAAGGTCTGGTTTTTTGCGGCGATTAATTTCGATCTCTGGGCTTCCTCGATTTTTTGCGCTTCTTGGATCTCCGGAATAATACGGTTCTGCCAAAGAGGGATGTTAAACCTTAACGGGAACATCCAGCTGTCCTTGCCGCTCTGCTCCGGCATATCCTTTCCGACCTGCGTGTATTGAAATCCAACATTCACATCCGGAAAGTAAGCCAGTTGGGCGAGGCGTTTGGAATAATGAGCTTTGGAAACAATGGCTTCCGCTTCCTTGACCGCTTGGCGGTTCTGAACCGCCAGGTTGACCAGTTCGACCAAAGTGTTTTTCAGGACCGGCCTTGCGGGAAGCTCCGCTTTTCCGATCGAGGTCATAGGGTCTTGGTCCAAGAGCGCGTTCATCTGCGCTGCCACACTCTCCCGCTGCTGCTGGAGGGTATAAACTTTTTCGAGGTTCAGGGAGAATTCTGTTTGCGCCTTGGCCACATCCCGCTGGGTACCGGTCATTCCGGAATAGCGCGCCTGGGCCACGCCTTCGATTTTTTTCAGGAGATCCTTGATCTCCGCCAGGGTGTCTAGCGAGGCATCGATAAAATAAAGCTGATAATAAAGCTGCGAAAGCTTGTTTGTGATGTCCAATTCAAAAGCCTTATAGCGGGCGTAAGAGGCCTGAGATTCCGCCTTGGCTTCTTTTCGCTTTTCCCAAAGTTTCGCGGGAAAGGGCACTTCCTGTGAGATCATGAAGTTTTGCTCCTGAGGCCCTGTGGCCGTTTCAACCATCGAACCCATAATATCGTAACCACCCATCGGATCCGGAAGCGCCCAGGACGCAAGAATCCTTTTCTTTGAGGCAAGCCATTCGGCCTTGGTGGCGGCGATCTCGGGATTCTTTTCGAGAGCTTGTTGGATCAGATCAGGCAGGCGTAAAACTTGAGGAATTTTTGGTTTTTCTTCGGCTGACACAGGCTGGATACTCAAAGAGACAGAAACTGTCAGCATCAAAACTGCCGTGAATATTTTCTTCATCGCACAGGACCTCGTTTTGAGATTCATTCCACCCCCCGCCCAGCGGGAAGATTTATTTCTTGATCCTCTCAAGCAATTCATAGATCTCTTGGATCTTTTTTTCTTTTTCCGTTTGGGACTTCCCGATGAAAGCGGTCTTGACGCAGGCGTTCAAATGATCCTTGAGAATTTTTGATTCCACGTTTCTGAGAGCACCAATTGCCGCGCCAACCGCGTAAAGAATATCCACGCAATAGCGACGGTCCTCGATCATCTTGTGGATGCCGCGGACCTGGCCCTCGATCCTCCGAAGCGACACCAACTTGTCCTGATGATCCATTCCTTTTTTCATATCATCCCCCTTCTTAGAAAGAAGGGTATCATACCCGTTGGGGGTATGTCAATCTTTTCTCTGCTTTTCGATAATGACAATCGCGTTCAATGGAAACAAAAACCCCTGCAGCGCGTTATGCGGCAGGGGTTAAGCTCGCTATTACTCCGTCGTCCTTATGCATCATCATTACTTCCGTTAAATCATGTAATCCTCATTGAACAACTTGGCATCCTTCAGAATGACATAAATCTCTTCGCCCTTTTGAAGGTTCAGGATTCGAAATCTTTCCTGAGGGACTTCAACTTGGATCGCCTCTCCCCATTCGCTCAAGACCTCCACCTTGGCCACCGCTCCGGCGGAATTCAGGAATTGGACCACACCCTTAAAACTGTCGTCTTTCTTCTCATGGGAGATCTCGAGCAAGTGCGGGCGGATATAGATCTTCGCCTTCTGCGCTTCCGGCCCCACCCCAGTCTTGATGCTGACAGGAGTATTCGCAATATAAGCTTTGCCCCCCTCAAGCCGGCAATGGAAAAGGTTCACATTTCCAAGAAAATTATACACAAAGGAGTTCACCGGTTTGTGATAGACCTCATCGGGCGTACCCATCTGTTCGATGCGGCCCTCATTCATCACCACAACCCGATCCGCGACTTCCAACGCCTCTTCTTGATCATGCGTCACAAAAATCGTGGTCATGTGCAGCCGATCGTGAAGACTGCGAAGCCATTGGCGAAGTTCCTTGCGAACCTTGGAATCAAGCGACCCAAAAGGCTCGTCGAGCAAAAGAACTTTGGGCTCGATCGCAAGCGCCCGGGCTAACGCCACGCGCTGTCGCTGGCCTCCGGAAAGCTGCGAAGGAAACCTAGTCGCCATTCCGTCGAGTCGCACCAATCGAAGCAGTTCATGCACCTTCTCAGCGATCTCTTCCTCTGAAGGCCTCAAATCCCGCGGACGAACCCGTAGCCCAAACGCAATATTGTCGAACACGGTCATATGACGAAAAAGCGCATAATGCTGAAAAACGAAACCAACGCCTCGGTCCTGGACTTTGCGACTCGAAACATCGTCGCCAAGAAAAAATACTTGCCCGCCGGTGGCTTCCTCCAATCCTGCAATAACACGAAGCAGTGTTGTTTTTCCGGATCCGGAAGGTCCAAGCAAAGCGAGTAGTTCTCCGGTCTCGATCTTGAGACTGATCCCTTTAAGTGCCGTGAAATTCCCGAATTTTTTGACGACTTGATGGACCTCGATACTCATGATACCCCGGCTTCCCTTTCTGCCTGTGTGGCTTCCTGCTCCGCACGCCACTCAACCCAATGCTTGAGAATAAGCGTCACGAACGCGAGAAGCATCAAAATCGATGCGACCGCAAACGCTGCCGTAAAATTGTATTCGTTATAAAGGATTTCAACATGAAGCGGAATTGTATTGGTCAATCCCCGGATATGCCCAGACACGACCGATACGGCTCCGAACTCTCCCATCGCGCGCGCGTTACACAAGATCACGCCATAGAGAAGCCCCCATTTGATATTGGGAAGCGTTACCCGCCAAAAGGTCTGCCATCCATTCGCCCCAAGCGTCACCGCGGCGTATTCTTCTTCATTGCCCTGGGATTGCATCAACGGGATCAGTTCTCGCGCGACAAACGGGAACGTCACAAAAAGCGTCGCCAGAATGATCCCCGGCACCGAAAAGATGATCTTGATGTTATGCTCCCCAAGCCATTGCCCCAAAACGCCTTGTGCGCCAAAAAGTAGGACAAAAATGAGGCCTGAGATAACGGGGGATACCGAGAATGGAAGATCAATCAACGTGATCAGGAATTTTTTGCCCCAAAAATCGAACTTGGTGATCGACCATGAGGCCGCCAGTCCAAATAAAAGGTTCAGCGGAACGCTTACCGCCGCAACAATCAACGTTAGGCGGATCGCCGATAGCGCGTCCGGATCAGAAAGTGAATGCAGATAAAACGCGAAACCTTTTTTAAGCGCTTGCGCCAGCACCATGGCAATCGGAAGCACCAGGAAAAAAGCGAGAAAGCCGAGCGCTATCGTTGTAAGTAAAACACGAATCCACCGCGGCTCGGATAAGATCGGACGATGAGCTGCTTTGCCGGCCATCCCTAATTTTGAACCTACAATGCCTGCCATATTTTCCTCTAGAGACTTTCGCTCTGCCGACTCCATGCCTGCAGGATATTCAGGACCAAAAGCATGATGAAAGATACGATCAACATAACGCCCGCGATCGCGGTCGCACCGGCATAATCATACTGTTCCAGTTTCGTCATGATCAGAAGCGGTGCAATTTCGGTCTTCATCGGCATGTTCCCGGCAATAAAAACGACTGAACCGTATTCTCCGAGGGCTCTCGAGAACGCCATTGCGGAACCCGTCATCAGAGCTGGAGCAATCGTAGGCAGAATGATCTTCAAAAAGATCTGCCAACGATTCGCGCCGAGACTCGAAGCTGCCTCTTCCACTTCGCTTTCCAAATTCTGAAGCACCGGTTCCACCGTCCTCACGACAAATGGCAGACCGATGAAAACCAAAGCGATCGTAATCCCGAATGGTGAAAAAGCACTTTTAATGCCCATCGCATAAAGCTGCTTTCCCACCCAACCATTCTGGGAGTAAAGCGCCGTCAGCGCGATCCCGGCCACGGCGGTGGGAAGCGCGAAAGGAAAATCCACGAAAGCATCCACAAGCTTCTTCCCTGGGAATTCGTAGCGCACGAGCACCCACGCCACAAGCAGGCCGAAGCATGCATTGATCAAAGCACTCACAAGGGATGTGCTGAAACTCAAGCGCAAAGCTGCCAAGGTCCGGGCTGAAGTCACAGCCTGCCAAAAATGCTCCCACCCTAGACCGAAAGCCTTAAAAAAGATCGTGGACAGAGGAATGAGCACGATCAGACTGAGATAAAAAAGCGTGAATCCCAGCGAGATCCCGAATCCCGGCAAAGCGCTGTAATGCTTAAGTTTCAATTTACTCTCCTTGGCAAGAGCTCAGTTCGCACCGTAAATCTGGTCAAAGATACCGGTATCGGAAAAGTGTTTCTTCTGCGCCTTCTCCCATCCCCCAAAATCAGCAATCGTGACTAGTTCAACCTCTGGAAACTGTGCCGCATACTTCTGGGCGATTACTTCCAGACGAGGCCGGTAATAATTTTTAGCGATGATCTCCTGGGCCTCTGGAGTGTACAGAAACTCCAGATAAGCCTTGGCTATCTTCTCGGTTCTATGCTTCGAAGCGACCTTGTCCACCACTGTTACCGGCGGTTCTGCAAGAATGCTTACGGATGGAACCACAATTTCAAATTGATCTTTACCGAGTTCATTAATCGCGAGAAAGGCCTCGTTCTCCCATGCGATCAGCACATCCCCGATCCCACGCTCCACGAATGTGGTAGTTGAACCGCGCGCTCCCGTGTCCAACACCACCACGTTCTTGAAGAGCTGCTTGACGAAGTCCTTGGTTTTTTCTTCATCATTGCCGTATTTTTTCAGGGCATAACCCCACGCCGCGAGATAATTCCATCGAGCACCGCCCGAGGTCTTTGGATTCGGCGTGATCACCTCTACACCGGTCTTTACCAAGTCATCCCAATCTTTTATGTGTTTGGGATTCCCCTTCCTCACCAGAAATACGATCGTGGAAGTGTAGGGCGAACTGTTATCCGGTAATTTGGACTGCCAGCTCTTTGAGATCAATCCGCCTTTTTGATAAAGCTGATCGACATCGTAGGCGAGCGCCAGAGTAGCAACATCAGCATCCAATCCGTCAATAATCGCCCGGGCTTGTTTCCCGGACCCGCCGTGAGACTGCTGGATCGTCACGGCCTCGCCCGCCTTTTCTTTCCATTGTTTTGCGAAAGCCTCGTTGATCTTTTGATAGAGCTCACGCGTCGGGTCATACGACACGTTAAGCAACGTGATCTCCTTAGCCTCTTTTGCGAATACTGTGCCACCAGCAACCGGGATGAGACTCAGGATCAAAATCAAACTCAAAATTTTCTTACGCATAATTTCCTCCTTAAAAGTTTAGAATACAGCTTGGATGCGGCTGATAATGGCATTCTCGTTCGGACGGTCCTTGGTTCCGTAAGTCGTCAAACCGCCGGTGTCAAAAAAGGTTTCTTCAAAACCCGTCGAGAACTTCAGGTTCTTATTGAGATACCAGTTAAACCCCAGCCCCCAACCCGTCGCACGCTGCGCGGAACTCGAGAGGTTGGCAAAACGAGCGAGATTTTCTTTGCCCGCGTTTAAAAAATCGACCCGGGAAACAAGCTCGAGCGCGCCCCAAGTCCCTTTGCTCGGATCAAAATTATTCCGTGGGATCACGCCGTTATAAGAAGCATTTTCACCCGTCACAACATAATTGACCGCAAGCTGGCCGGCATTGTTTTTAAATGCCGACGTTCCCTTATTGGTCGCCGCATTATTGCGAAGATCCTGGACCGATTCCACAAACTCCCCCATCAGGCCAAAAGGCCCATAGTAGTAATAGAACTGGGGCGAAAGACGGAACCGCTTCCCGTCTGCCGACGTCGTCGACGAATATGAGAAAAAGGTCTGCTGCCCAAACGTCTTGTAACTTGGCAGCGTGGAAGAATGCGCGGTGCCGACACTTCCCGCGAATCCAACCCCCAATCCGTTCAACCAATCTTGCGTGCTATTCTTGAATGGCGTTACAAAGACCCGGCCCACAAAATCCTTGTCGTCGCTAGTATCCACGGTATCGCTATTCCCGAAATCCACGGCGCCGTTAAAAACGCCAAGGTCATAGCTCGCAACACCGTCAAAAAGATCGCCATGGAGTTCGACGCCGACATCCCGGTTTGGGACCAGGTTCGAAGCGAGCGAAAGCTCCGGGAACAGATTGACTGCATCCGACTGCAATCGCTCCAATCCGATCGGCGATTTGAACTTACCGGCCTTCACAGCCAACTCTTTACGGTATTTGAAATCCACATAGGCATCCACGATGATCGGGTTCGAGGTATTCGCGAAATCCGCCATGAGCTTGAAATCGAAATACTTGAACAACGTACCTTCCAGGATCGGCCGAGCCTTCCGGATCAGGAAGGTATTGGAAGCTGCCGGAGTACCGTCATTGGCATAAAACCTTCCATCCGTCTGAATCTGCCCTTTGATCTTAATCTGGAAATTCCCGTCTTTCGACTTAAGCCCAAAGCCTTCCTTGCTCGCCGTCACGATGGGCGTTTCGCTATCCTTTTTAATCTGAATCTCCTGATTCACTTCCTGTTGACGCTTGAGCAGGGCTACATCCTTCTCAAGTTGGGTAAGCGGCACTCCTGGGGTAATTGCTTTTGCCCCTTGCGCTTCCAACTGCTGGATGCGTTGGTTCTGCGCTTCGATCTGCTTTTGGAGCCCTTTGACAAGAGCCAGAAGCTCCGTGTCTTCCGCAAAAACACTTCCCACGGGTGCCGCCACAAAACTAAATCCTAAAATGACTCCGTAGATCAACCCTGAGAGTCTCATGATTTTTTCTCCTTTGTATCATCATGGGAACCTCCGGTTGTCCGGTCAGTCCTTTAATTTTTGTTTTCATTTTTACTTAAATCATCCAGTTGTCTGGTGATGATTTTTTAAAAAACCTCTTAGATACCGCTGCCTTCCAAGGGCCATACATTATCGAACCGCTTACTCTCGGCTACTTCGATCTGCACAATCTTGGACTGATTAATTTTGATCGTGACCGTCCCGAAAGCCAGACGGTGGATCGCATCACTGATCTCTTTTAAGATCGCATCGTTGACAATATTTTTTTGAAATTGTTGTTGAGGAGCCGTCATTTTTTCTCCCTGAGAATCAAGCGTCGGAAAACGCTCAGATTTGATAGGTCAGTTGCCCGTCACGAAGCCTCGCCGTAAGTTCTTCGAGCGTGACTTCCAGTTGTTTACTCAGGGTACAGCTTATGTCGGTCCAGATCCCGGAGAAGAGGCGGGCCGCTTCCGAATCAACTTTCCTGGAAGACGGTTTTGGAAGTTCGAGGATATGACTGTCTATCGTGCGAAATACATCCGCCAAAGTGATCTTCGAAGGGTGTTTGGCAAGAGCATAGCCTCCTGCTACTCCTCGCACAGTTTCCACCAGACCCGCATGCTTGAGCCGCGAGAGGAGTTGGACCAAGAATTGGGCGGGAATCTGTTGGGTCTTCACCAGCAGATCCAAAGGAACCGGCTTACCGCTTTCACTCCTCAGCGCCAGTTCCAAAACTGCCCTCACCGCATATTCTATTTTTGCAGGTAGCTTCATATTCCCCTCTTGAATTCGTTTATGATGGAAGAAATATAACTGACTTGATTCATTTAGTCAAGTATTAAAGTAAAAAAATTTTCCTTTTTTCCTAGGGATCGAATGTCGCTTTATGTAGAAAATAGGCCAAAAAATCAATCGAACGGCCCTTTTTAGGAAAGGTCTCTAGAAACCAATCTCAAATCGAAGAATGAAAACGTGGGCTGTTTTAGTGTTCTGCTCCCCTGACGGATTGAAAACAATCTGGTAATCGGGCTGAAGCGATGCGTGATCGTTCACCCGAATGCGGTAGGTAGTCTCCAAGGTGCTTTCATTGGCCCGAAGCTCTCCGGGAGCAGCACCTCCACTAGCCGGGTCAAAAGTCTCGATCTCACGATCGCGTGATTCCCTGAGTCTTCCGCTTATAAAAGCATTGGCCACGGCAATCCCCAACACGTCCCGTCCTCTTCCGGGAACTAGGCCAGTATAATTCAGACCCGCGCCGAAATAGTAACTTACCGTATTGCGGTCATTAGGCGCGCCTCCGAACTGGAAGAAGGCCCCAAGCCCGCGCGGTTCCGTTTCTTCATCGTAATCGGGATTCCTGATCTGCAGCAGCTGACAAAAAAACGCTCCCGGACCCTGGTCCTTCTTTTCACGGAACAGCATCTGGTCGATCACTCCGTAAAAGCCAAAGTCATTACGATGAGCAAGGGGGCTTCCGTTTGCATCAATCGACAAAACATCATCTATATTCTGAGTATGCAGCCAGGAACCGAATTTGACGCTTCCCGTTAACGGTTTCATGCGGTCGTTAAATTTAATCTTTTGATGATAGGCTCCCTCAGCAATGGCCATAAGTCCCTGACGGCTAGACAAGCGGTAGCTCACACCGTGACGGTTCTTCCCATTATCGGTGGGATCTCCGTCATAAATTCCAGCAAGAAATTCCACCTGTTCATGCGGTTTGATCTTGATGCGCGCTCCAAGACCTGCGTAAGGGAAATAGGAAACAGGAATGTTCATCGAGAAATCCGGGGGTATCGCAAACGAACTATTGATAAACAGGTTCCCGTAACGAGAGACCGCAAATTCACTGCTCAAATCCTGAGCTCCAACAAGCACGGAGAGCTTTTCCTTGAAAAAGCTCTGTTCATACCACCACACGTAAAGACGCATGGCATCCGGCGCTTCAAGATTGTCCACGGTCTGGAAGTCCCCGACATAGTTTGTGGGCAGCTCCCCTCCATGGCTATCGTCACCAGATACATAAATTTTCCCTCCCGGGATAAGGCCTATTTTTTCGAGGTCTATGGCCAGCGATATTTCCACATCGCCGACATAGGTGGCTTTACGCTCTAGCCCACCCTTTAAATTGCTCACCATATCTCCGGTGTAAAGGGTCGAGAACACAATGCCTTTGTCTTCGAGTTTTTTGCGGGGTTTTTCCAGTAAGATATCCGGCATTTCCATACCAAACGCCGTAACTGGTAATAAAATCAACGAACAGATAAGGAAAAGCCTCCCCTTGGATTTCATAACTTCCCTTTTTAGTACAAAAAGATCAAAAAATCGAGGAAAAACTACGGGGAAGATCAACCGGGAAGCTTTTGTCTCTGGACTATTATTCAACTTTAATCGCGTGTTAATCGAAGCCCATTCGCAACGGCTAACAACTCGGAGGATTCATGGACTATAACCGCTATGGCCACGGTCATAAATCCGGCAAGCGCCGAAGGGACAAGGACCGCGAGCAACGCTAGTGAGAAAACGATATTCTGGCGGCTCACTTTTCTTGCTTTTCTGCCTAACTCTAATGCAAAAACGACTTTCTCCAGATCATCGGCCATGAGCGCTATATCCGCCGCTTCAATCGCCGCATCGGTTCCGGCAGCGCCCATAGCAATGCCCACCGTTGCCTTCGCAAGGGCCGGAGCATCATTAATGCCGTCTCCGACCATCGCCACTTCACCGTGTTCTTTTTTAAGTTCTTCGATTGCCTTGATTTTGTCTTCGGGTTTTAAGTCGGCTTTGACTTCGTCAATATTCAAATGGTCAGCAATCGCTTTGGCGGTGGCAGCGTTATCCCCGGTCAGCATGGCGATCTTGATCCCCATCTCCTTAAGTCTATGAATCGCTTTCAGCGCCTCAGGCCGTACTTCATCACGGATCGCGATCAGACCGGCGATCTTTTTCTCCGTCCCCACAAGAATCAACGTATTTCCCTGGTTCCTGAGTCGTTGGATATCGGCGATCCCGGAAATATCATGTCCCAATTCCTTAAAAAACTCCGCTTTCGCGGCGTAAACTATCTGGTCCCGAACTCTGGCTTTGGCCCCGGCGCCGACAAGAGCGCTAAAGTCGTTTGCTTCTAAATAACGAATTTTTGATTCGATGGCCTTCTCTACGATTGCTTGCGCCAAGGGGTGCTCAGAAAATCGCTCCACGCTGTAAGCAAGCTCCAACACATTTCGTTCCGGTTCATTGACCGGGACGATTTCCGTAACTACAGGCTTTCCTTTCGTAAGCGTTCCGGTCTTATCAAAGGCAATGGCTTTGACCTTCCCCAAATTCTCAAGATGCATTCCTCCCTTGATCAAAACCCCGGATTTTCCCGCTCGCCCAATACCGGCAGCTATGGCTACGGGCGTGGACATAATAAGCGCGCAAGGGGCGGCAGCCACCAAAAGAACTACCGCTCGAATGGCCCACCAGGAGAATGATTGATGAAATATGAAAGGGATGGCTAGTAAGATCAAAGAGCACAAAAGCACTGCCGGAGAATACCGTTTTCCAAATTCTTCGATAAAAAGCTGCGTCTTGCCTTTCTGCTCCTGCGCTTCTTCGACTAAATGGACGATCTTCGATAGCGTATTATTTTCAAACGTTGCGGTTACTTTGACCTCCAAAACACCTGCCTGATTCATGGTCGCGGCAAAAACTTTCATGCCGGTTTCTTTTTCGACCGGTATCGATTCGCCCGTCACTGCCGCTTCATTGATACTGGAGCTTCCCTTCATGATCACGCCATCCGTCGGAAGCGATTCTCCGGGTTTCACAATAAAAATATCGTCCAGCTTCAACTCCTTTGCTTCGATGGTGACCTCTTCCCCGTTTCTTAATACCCTCGCTTCCTTGGGGGCCAGTTCAAGCAGTTTGCGGATCGATGCCCTGGTCTTCGCATAGGTATATTCTTCCAAGCCCTCGGCTGCTCCGTAAAGAAAAACCAGAAAAGCGGCTTCGTCCCACATGCCCAAAACTGCGGAACCGATAGTCGCCGCCAGCATGAGGATTTCGATGCCGATTTCCCGTTCTTTGATCAATTCTTCAATGCCTTCGCGGGTCCAGTGATATCCGCCGATAAGGATCGCCGCAATATAAAACGGGATTTCAAAAAAAGATGGCATTTCTTTGATAAAATGCGTTGAAATGAATGCAACGCTTGTCAGCCCTCCGGCAATAAGGGCGTTTCGCATAAGCGGGTGAGCATACCAGCTTCCTTCGAATACTTCTCCGCCGCATTTACATGCACATGACATAGGTATCCTTTCTCACATCGACTGCATCTTTATCATCCTGGAAATTATTGTCAGACATCTTCACCGTTTATTCTATTACGCTTTGGAAGTGGCCGTAGTCTGACCCGCCGTTTCGCCTGCGCCTAGGGTTTTCCGCGGTGTGCCTGGACTGTGCGTTACTTCTTTCTTCTCAACTACCGCGGCAGGAACAGTATTTACAGCCGGTTGGGCAGTGACCGGCACAGGGTGCGGATGACTTTCATGGCCAACCTTTGGATTGGATGAGATCTGAGCCGGAATCGGCGAGGGCGGCAAGGGTGTCGATGTGTATTTCCAATCAATTCCGGTTTTCTTCAGTTCCTCGGCAATATACTTTTTCCCGTCCGCATCAAATTGCTTACCGCCGACAAACCTTTTATCATTGATGAAAACGGTCGGAGTTGAACTGACCTGAAGCTGTTCTCCCGACTCTTTATCCTTTTGGATTCGCTGAAGCGTCTTTTCGTCCGTTACGCATGTCCCAATTTTTTCCATATCCAATTTCAGCGCCATGGCAAACTCCAAAAAGCTCGCCGTCGGTCTTCCTTCCTTTGACCATTCTGCTTGCTTCTTAAAAAGAAGGTCGTGGTATTCCCAAAATTTGTCCTGATCGGCCGCGCATTCCGCGAAAGCTGCCGCTTCCCACGCCCATTTGTGCATTTGAAGCGGAAAATACCTGTACTCTACAGACACCTTGTTTTTCAAATCTGCGAAGATGCTTTCCGCCACCGCGCTTCCATGAGCACATGACGGACATTGAAAATCGCTGTAAATCACAATCCGGATAGGGGCTTTTTCGTTCCCCTTAAATTTGTTCTTTGTTAATTCTGTCTCTTGAACGCCCCGCGCCGCTTTCCTTCCTTGCATATACTTGCCCACCATGACAAAAGCGATAAGAACGACAACGATGATCCCGCCGGTAATTATATAGCGTTTAACCGTCCTCACGATTTCTCCCCCGCTGAATTGAACCCTGCTTATTTTGGCCATAAGTCCTCAAACGATTTCCGCCCCTCCATCCTCCGTCGATATGCTGATAGCTCCCCGCCTGTCCAGCACGATGATCTCGCCATCATCTTTTCGACCCGTGCTAGCGGCATTCTGAATGGTCCGAATGATAGTTCCCACCTCTTCGTCATTACAGATAATCTCAATCCTAGTCTTTGGAACAAAATCAACCACGCCACCCTTCGAGTGATGAAGATGGGCGTCGTCTCTTTCCCTTTCAAAACCTTTAATTTCGGACACACGCGTACCCTGAACATGTATCTGGTGTAACGCGTCCGTAACTTTCTGAAGCATAAAGGACTGAATGTAAACTCTGATCTCTTTCATTGGAATCCCTCCTCCTTTTTTTAGAACCAGGTATAAAACGCCGACGAAACGATAAAATCACGCATTTTTTTCGCGCCTGATGCATTGCAACATTACAACATCGGTTTTCTGGAGCAGACATCAGAAATTCAACAGACATGCTCTGATCTGTTGATTCTGCCTCACGAATGATGCGTCTCTCCTGTATCGTTCGCTTGGATATTTTAAATCGGCTTTGATTCCACTGGCACGGATCTGGACTAGTTGAAACAAATACGTTATCGTTATCTTCACCAACAACCACGGCTATTCGCAAAACTCTTGTGGCAGAGTCCCGACAATCCCGAATGATTTCACCATCGTGGAACTCTGATCCCAAAACAAACGATTCAATTTGAACCTTCATAATCGATCCCTTAATTGAACGTATGAACAGCCGCCAATTTTCTTAAGCACAACATGACCTTCCCGGCAAAGCCAACCAAGCGCCATCAACGCCAAATCTTTTCCGGCCGGGATGGAATTAGTCACTTCGGTAAATTCTTGACGCCCTTTTTGATCAAGAAGCTGCCAGATCTCCCCGGCAACAATTCCAATTTCTATGATCATGATTTTGAATCACCATAACAGTTTGATAAGAACACGCCCGCCGAAGGCCCCTACCGTTAGACGGCCTTTGATCCTCTTTCACCTGTTCGAACGCTGATCACTTCTCGCACATCCATCACAACGATTTTTCCATCACCTTTGCGGCCCGTGTGGGCACTCTTCTGAATTGCTTGAACGATGGGTTCAGCCTCTTCGTCATTGCAGATAATTTCAATTCTTGTTTTGGAAGTAAACTCGACCACATAATCCTGCTCGTGATGAGGATGAGCTTCACCCTTTTCCCGGCCGAAACCTTTGATCTCAGAAACGCTCATACCGTGTATGTGTATCCGGTGAAGCGCATCCGTTACTTTTTGCAGCATAAAAGGCTGAATATAGGCTTCGATTTTCTTCATAACAGGTGATCCTCCAATGGTTAGTACCGTGTTTCTTAAATGTCAAAGGGTACACGATAAACTGCGCACCTTTAAGCGTTAAAGAAACGCCGCGTTAGAACTCGATCTCTTCCTTTTCAAACCAGCCATAAAGAGCCGGCAAAACGATTAAAGTCATGTAGAGCGAAGAAACAAGACCTCCCATAACGACAGCTGCGATCGGTTTTTGGATCTCCGCTCCGGGACCGCTTGCCAAAAGAACAGGAATGAGGCCGAGAATCGCGGTAATACTTGTCAGGAGCAAAGGGCGAAGCCTTACCTCACAGCCTTTCACGATCGCTTCTTCAAGACTTGCGCCCTCTTTACGTAACTGAATGAAAAATGAGACAAGGATGGTCCCATTCGCAACGGCAATCCCAAAGAGAGTAATAAAACCAACCGCTGCGGAAACGCTTAAGGTGATATTAAATAATAGCACCGTTAGGATACCGCCCACCCAGGAAAACGGCAGATTCAATATCACAAGAAGTGCCGGCTTGAACGAGCCGAAGCTCAAGAAAAGCAATAGGTATATCGTGAAGATCACGACAGGGACAACGACCATGAGCGATTTCATGGCCCGCTGTTGATTTTCAAACTGCCCGCCCCAGGAAACAAAGTATCCTTCGGGCAAGGATTTCTCGACGGATTTGACCTTCGCCTGAGCTTCAGCGATAAAGCTGCCGATATCTCTTCCCCTAACATTACACTCGACCACAACACGTCGCATTCCATCTTCACGACTGATCTGGTTGGGAGCTTCCACGAGACTGATCTTGGCAAGTTGTCCAAGCGGAATGTTCTGACCGCTTGGAGAAGAGACAAGAATGCTTTCAATCGCCCGCTTGTCCCCCCTTTTCTCTTCCGGAAAACGCAAACTCAAATTAAAACGACGGTCCTTTTCAAAGATGGTACTGACGGCCTTGCCGCCAACAGCCGTTTCAATCACATCGTTAACATCGCTTGCGTTGATGCCATACCGGGCTATCGCCATACGATCGATCTCGATATCAAGCTGCAAGAAACCCGATATTTGTTCTACTTTTACATCCTTGGCTCCCTTGATCTTGGAAAGGATATGCTCAATCTCCTCTCCCGCTTCTCCAAGGGTCTCCAAGTCGTATCCAAATAGCTTTACTGCAACGTCAGACTTGATCCCGGAAATAAGTTCATTGACCCGAAGCGCGATCGGCTGCGAGAAGTTGAGTTTGATACCGGGAATCAGACTCAATTTCGCATCGATTAAACTGATCAGCTCCATTTTCGACTTGGCTTTCCAGAATTTCTTGGGCTTCAACATGATAAAGATGTCGTTCTGCTCCGGCCCCATCGGATCTTCCGCGATCTCAGCCCGCCCCGTCTTAGTGACCACCGTGTTGACTTCCGGGAACTCAAGCAGAAGTTTTTCGATCCTTTCACCGATCTTAACGGATTCATTCAGCGAAACGGTCGGGAATTTAACGACATTCACAGCAATGGATCCTTCATCAAGGTAGGGCAGAAATTCCGTTCCGACAAACCGAAAAAGGAAAAGAGAGACCAGGAATACTACCGTGGAAATGACAGCCGTTCTTTTTTTGTGCTTCATCGCGTTATGGAGCGCAGGCAGGTAGAGCTTTTTGATCCAGCGGATCACCGCGTTATCCTCATCCTTCGAGCTTCCCTTGATAAAGAAAGAGCTGATGACCGGGATAATGGTCAGAGAAATAATAAGAGACCCTGCCATCGCGAATATCAGGGTCCACGCAAGAGGCCTGAACATCTTGCCCTCCACGGCCTGAAGCGCAAACAAAGGCCCCTTGGTAATGATCGTGATAAGGATCGCAAACATCACGGGGCGGGCGACTTCTTTCGTGGCGTTCAGGCATAGCATGACCTTCTCATGAGCCGAACCTGGTTTTTTCTCGGTGAGATGTCTGAAAATATTTTCCGCAACGACAATGCTCGCATCCACAATCATCCCGAGCGCGATCACAAGCCCCCCGAGCGACATCAGATTCGCAGAAACGCCTGTCATGCGCATCATGATAAAAGTGATCAACGCTGAAAGCGGCAAAGAAAGACACACCACGCTTGCCGTGCGAAAATCACCTAGGAAAAGGAACAGAACGATAATGACAAGGACACCGCCTTCGATCAGAGCCTTCGTCACCGTACTGATGCAAGCCTCGATCAATTCCGTTCTGTCATAAAAAGGATTGATGCGAACGCCCTCCGGAAGGCGCTCCTGGATCTTTCCGATCTTTTCCTTGACCCGATCGACCACGGTCTTTGAATTGGCGTCCTTGAGCATGACCACCATGCCGCAAACAGTTTCCCCCTTCGCGTCCCTTGTCGCCCCTCCCCATCGGATCTCGTGGCCGATCTGAACGGTAGCAATATCGCGGACATAGACCGGCGATCCATTAACGGTTGTAACGGTGGCAGTTTCGATGTCCGACAAGTCCTTGATAAGTCCCATCCCTCGCACAATAATTTGCTCTTGCCCTTGAACGATATAATTAGCAGGCGCCGTCGAATTGTTCCGGCTGAGCGTCTCGGACACATCTTTCAAGGTCAATCCGTATTTGAGCAATTGATCAGGGTTAACGATCACTTGATATTGTTTAACAAATCCGCCAAAAGAATTAATCTCCGTGACCCCTGGGATCGAACGGAGTTGCGGACGGACGACCCAATCCTGAATAGACCTTAGTCCCATCAAGTCCGTATTCTTACTTTCCAGAGTATATTGAAAGATCTCACCCAACCCGGTGCTGATGGGACCCATCTCAGGGTCAAATCCCGGAGGTAATTTTTCTTTAACGGTCGACAACCTCTCAAAAACAAGTTGCCGGGCGAAATAGATGTCCACGCCATCTTCAAAAATGATCACGACCTGAGAAAGCCCCGTCTTTGAAAGCGAACGGATCAGCTTGATCTTCGGGAGCCCGTTCATCTCCAGCTCGATCGGAGAACTGATGAGCCGCTCCACTTCGGTCGGCACTAACCCTTCAGCGCGGGTTAAGATCATAACCTGGACATTGGTCACATCGGGAAAGGCGTCGACCGGTAATTTTGACCAGGAAAAAACACCTGCAATAATCAGCAGGATCGTCGCAAGGATTACTAAAAACCGACGTCCTAAAACAAATGAGAGTAGTTTATCCACAGTATTAAGCCCCTTAGGTTATTCAGCGCATCCCGCGCCCATTTCTGATTTCAATAGTTCGGACTTCAATAGAAAGCTTTCTTTGATCACCACGGAATCCCCTTCGCAGAGCCCGTCTTTGACCGCCACTTCGTCCTTCGTTTCTTCGGCGATCTTCACTTCTCGGGCCCGGAATTCCTCATCGGCGGTTTTGACAAAAACAACTCTCTTACCGTTCACGAAATGAACCGCCTTCTGAGGAATCACATAATAGAGCACTTTTGATTCGATCAGAATATCAGCCGTAACGAACATTCCGAACTTGAGGAGATGCTCTTGATTGCTCACATCCACACGGATCTTGATCGTTCTTGTTTTTTCATCGACGCTTGGAGAGATATAAACCAGCTCCCCCTCAAATGTCTTTCCAGGATACGCGACCGATTTGACCAGAACCTTCAACCCCAGCTTAATTCCCGCAAGGTCTTTCTCGTAAACATTAAAGCTGGCCCGCAGAAGATCCGGATCGGCGACGGTTAAAATCGAAGTCAGAGAATCCACGACATCCCCTGGTTTCAGATATTGAGCAAAGATGATCCCATGCCCGAGTGACGGAATCTCTATCAGTCTTCCCGTGTTCGATTCCACAACGCATAGCGGAGTCCCTTTTTCCACAGTTTCACCAGGGCTAGCGCTGTAAGACTTCAGAATACCCGGCTCCGGAGAGACAATATGCGACATATTTTCCGTTTCCTTCGCAATCTCGCCGGTCACTGCGATCCTCGATATAAACGCCTTCTTTTGAGCCGTCATAAGCTCCAGATCGATCAGTTTCTGGGACTCTTTTTTAACGTGAACGGTTCCCTCTTCATCAGAATGCCCCTCTTCTGAATGAGCGGCCTTCTTCTGGCAACCGCAACCCGGCATCATCAGGACCACGAGACAGAGTAATAGTAATTTCTTCATTATTTTGCTCCTTCTGGAATGGGCGTCGCCTGGATGGTTCGTTCCAGGTCAGCCACGGTTTCTTTGTAATTTTTGAGTGCAGTAAAATAAGCAAGACGCGTTTCTTTGATGGTTTTGATATTTTCAAGATACGAAAGGAAGGGTATCTTGCCTTCTTCATACTGAAGGGTGATCTGTCTTAAAAGCTCATTGGCTTCGTCGAGGGCTTTTTTCTGGAGCGCGACTTGTTTATCGGCGAGCTCAGACTCCAGGAACGCCTGATAAACCTCAAGACCGACCTGTCGCCTGAGAGCCTCCACACGGACCTGTTGGATTGTTTTTTCCGCTTTGGCTTCTTTGACTTCGCCAAGATTGAAACCCCAAAGCGGATAAGATGCCCCAATGAGAATGGCGGTGTCATTTTCATAGTCCGTAGTCGTTCGCTCAACTCCGATCCCCATTTTAGGAAGAAAAGTTTTAAGCCAAGCTGACCAGACACCTTTGGCTCTGGTCTTTAGCCTCGTTTCTTCGTTACGAAGATCTGCTCTTTTTTCAATCGCTTGCTTCATGATCTGGTCATATTGAAAACGGACAGAGTCATATGCCAGAAAATCACTTAATTGAAGCGAGGATTCCACTGTGCGTCCGAGCGCGAGATTCATCTTTCCTTTCGAGACCTGAAGATTCTTTTGCGCAACAAGCAGGTCATTCTCTGAGCGCGAAACTTCGATCTTTGCGCGGATCACGTCGCTTTGAAGCGCGTTGCTGGATTGATATCTTGTTTCCACCTGCGTAAAAAACTGCCGGGTGGCTTTCAGGTTTTCTCCGGCAATCTCCTGCGCCTTTTCATCCGTCAAAATGCCGGCATAAAAGCCGATCACCTCTTGACGGACTCTTGCCCAAACAAGCTCGACATTCCCTCGGGAGATCTTCACCTCATCCCAGGCCATCCTCCCTTTAAGGAACCGGGTGCCCAAAGGATCTAGGGGTTGCTGAATAAGGAAAGAATCTACGTTGCCTTTGCGGGTTTCCTTACCATCTTGGACCTGTTTTTTAAGCCCTCCGACCTTCATTTCCATTTCCGGGTCAGGCAACGCTTCCGCCTGCATCCACCTGCCCTTCGCGGCTGATATTTCCTGCTTCACCTCCTGCATCGCGGGATGATTTACATAAGCAATACGGAGAGCATCCTCAAGTGACAGAGCTTCCGGTCCGATTTCAAAAGCAAATACCGGCTGCGTTACAGAAAGGATCGCTCCGATCAACAAAGCGATTGTTTTTCGGAGAGTCATAATTTTTCCTTTTGAGTTCGTAAGTTTCATCATCATTTCGCCGTTCCTGCTGATCCGCCTAATGGATAATCAAAATCAATGCAATGGCGAGCGGATTTGCCATGGATTAATTTGACATGCGTTTTAAAAACATTTCCTTCGATATTAACCTTACCCTCAAGGGTTCCGACTCCGCGGTTCCAGAAATAGGGTTTCGTATTCCATAAGGTCACAAATGTCTTCTTTGCATCTGGCGTTACGACCTCAACCTTCGCACTTGAATAGTGCATAGTCGGCTTCATGTTCTCATCGTAGCCGAAGACCTGAAGCAGCCATTCGCTTCCGGAAACGGATTTGGCTACAAACTCGACATACCCCGAACCCACCTGATTAATACGCATCATCTGCCCACCTTGGGGGCCTTTGTCCGCTTGAGGGATTACTTCGTATCGAGTAAGGACGCACCCGCTCAAGGTCAACGCCACGCAAACGATAATTAGAATGTTTATCAAAGATCTTGATTTCATATTTTGCTCCATCTAAAAGGGACAGATCGCGAAAGAAAAAACTACTACTGAACCGCCGGAAATTTACAGACGGGCAGCGCGCGGACTAGAAAGGAGTCGGTGGATGGAAGATTGATCCAAAAGGCGGATCGACGGGGATTACTACAGATGAGATATTGATCGCGTTGGCTAAGCCAGGGATGCTCAACAACTGTGATGTTTGAGGGGCAAGCCATTGGTGGCCTGCAGAACCGCAAACAAGACAGTCGTGGCAAATGGGCGTTGAACAAGTCCCGGCCGCGTCTTCGCATGCAAATGCTGGTTCCACAAGCACACAATTCGCCATGCCCAGCAATGCAACAACCGCAACTATCCAGACGTAACCTTTACGCATGGGCGGGATACTAACATTTGATTTTTCGATTGTCAATTTATACCCGCTCATTTCCAATTAAACTCGGTTTATCGTTATGTTTTTAATTCTTCAGATATTTCCCCGGATGCTTCTTGAACGCTTTTATGCACGGCGCACAACAGAGATAAATGCGTTGGCCGTTGTAATCGACGAAGAATTTTTCTTTTACCGGCCGGCCGGGCATAACAGGACATGTCTGCCTTTCATCAAACCCTTCCCCCGCTAAACCGGTACTGCTGAAAATGAGCGCCAAAATTCCCACAGTGAATAAGGTCTTCATAGCTTGCTGTCGCATAACCATTAACCTATCGGAACGCCGACGATTAGGCGGGTTTGCCAATCATCCGCAGCGCGGTTGATACCAAAAAGGGTTCCCAGAGTCACCCAAAAATAGCGATGCACGTAGTTCAACGTCGGCCCCATCGCTAACTCGTTGCGGTGGCCTTCCGGATTCCAATACTGCCCTTTGGTTTCAAAACCGACTCGGATGCTATCAGTAACCGAATAATTTGATCCGAAAGTAAATTCATGCTCCGTGCGCCCGCCGCTTGCCACCTGCGATTCCATGATTTGGTTGTAAATGAAATTAAACTTACCGATGTCCTTGGAAAGTACTATTTTTCCTTCCAATATTACCGGGATATCCTCTTCCCTCGGGTCATGTTTGATCTCTAAATACAATAACGGATCCAGCCAGTATTTTCCGACTTCACCGATCCGGTATTTAGCTTCAAAATCAAACCCGGAATATTTTGTGCTGTCTTTGCCGGAGCCGGATTTATTTTTGGTCTCCCAATGCTCATAATGAGCGATCGTGATGTGATCCGTCAAACCGTACTCGAGCTCCCCTTTATATTCCCATTTATTGGCATTTGATCTTTTAAGGTCGGGGACCTTTGAAGTCGTGATGCTCTCCAACTCCCAGGTTCCCTGCGGAAGCGTTTGATACTCCGCATTCCATACATAATGCCGTTCATGGGCATAGGCCATCGGTATAATCATGTTAAATATCACAAACATTGCGACAGACCCTGCCGTCACCTTAAATCCTCGTCCGAAACACTGCTCCCTCCCCATTGATTTCCCCTCCTCTAGTTGATATTTGTTTATGACTTGAAACTATGTTAGACGCGCCTAACATTTTAAAGCAAAAAAATTTACTCTTTCCTTGGTGCACACCGCTCGCATGAAATGCGTTTCCCCGAAGAGCTGTATTCGCGGAATTGCGCCAAGCAGTTCCTGATCTGCCCTTTCGGATCGATCTCCATAAAGCCAACGAATCGCTCCAGTTTTTTAAGGGCGTGAGCGCTGATAGAATGCTCCATACCGCACGCATCCTTTTCAGCTGTTTGCGGATCGATATCTAAGACATCGCGTAAAAAACGAAGCAGCATGTGATGTCGCTTGTGGACATCCCGAGCCATTTCATGCCCCTTCGGAGTCAATTGAACATATCCATAAGACTCGTGCTTTACATACCCGGATTTTGAAAGTGCTCCCAGCGCTGCCGTGACACTCGACATTTTCACATGCATCACACTGCTAATGTCCTTGACCCGGACAACCCCCTGCTCCTCGGCGAGGACAAGGATCGCCTTCAGGTAATTCTCCATGTGTTCACTTAATTTAGAGCTCGTTTTCATAAAGTTAGAGTAATCTAACATTTATTTTCAAAAGCGCAACTCTTTTTAAAAATAAAAGAGGCGCTACCCCTCCGTGACCATCGAGCTTTGGATTGCCAGAAGTGTAGCTGTTGATTCCCCCCCCCACCGGGGATCGAATCAACCAATGTCACAATCTGGGCTATTACCGACATTGAGACCCCCAAAAGCATTAGGTCGTCTCTAATGCTCGATAATACGCAATTAAGCCCATCTGGCGAGGGATTCTAAGGCTCAGCGCGAAGCTATCCAGAGCCATTATTTGAAGACCTCGGCTTAAGCAGGATAAGGGATCCCGCTTAATTCCTGCCACTTTTCTGCCACTTAAACTCCGCGCGAACGGAGATTTACAACTTGTGTTGACTTGGGATAGCTTGGATTGACTTGGAATGCAAAGTGATAAAACGAAACGGGTTACGTCTGGTTTGACGTAACCCGTTGGAAGGCTTGAGATTTCAGAAAAAGAGATGGAGCGGGATACGGGAATCGAACCCGTCTCAATAGCTTGGGAAGCT
>JBAYVF010000020.1:0-33157 GCA_041674705.1 Candidatus Omnitrophota bacterium | reverse complement strand
TGCTTGACAGGTATATCACAAGCGGCCATAATACCGACCAACCCGGCCATTATATGCGTTGGCTGGCTGAAACATCGGGCCTCTTTGCTTTTTCTCTTAAGGGAAAATGGTTGGATATCGGTGACCTCGCCTCTTATCAGAAAGCCAACGCCATCGTCCAATGAGGACGTGATTTGCGACACGCAAATCACAAATCCGAATAGGACCCCGCACCCAGATGTAAGGGTTTAAGAAGAATAAAAGGTGCGTACAGATTAAAATCCCTCATCACAGAAGATAAATAGCTCATCAACTGAGTGCGGGGTTTAATTCGCCCGGGTGACTTGTGTTGCATATTGCTCCACAAGTCATGGGCTCATTAAAGGAGTAACACCACCATGAAAAAAGGGCATTATTTCTTCACTTCCGAGTCTGTTTCCGAGGGGCATCCGGATAAGGTCTGCGATCAGGTTTCCGACGCGATCCTGGACGCTTATCTTGCGGGAGATCCCGCGTCACGCGTGGCTTGTGAATGCTTGGCCACGACCGATCGCTTGACCATTGCCGGCGAGATCACGAGCAAAACCAAGGTCGATGCCGAAAAAGTCGCACGGGAAGTTATTCGAAAGATTGGTTATGTGGATCCTTCGATCGGCTTCGATTATAAGACCTGCCGGGTCGATATCGCGCTCCATACCCAATCTCCTGATATTGCCATGGGCGTAGATACGGGCGGCGCCGGGGATCAGGGCATGATGTTCGGCTACGCATCGAATGAAACGAAAGAATTGATGCCGCTTCCGATCATGCTTGCTCAAAAGCTTGTTCGTTATTTGACCGCAGTTCGCAAGAGCGGCAAGATCAAATATCTCCGTCCGGATTCGAAGAGTCAGGTTACGGTAGAATACAATGGTGATGTCCCGGTGCGTGTGGATGCCGTGGTTTTGAGTTCCCAGCATGACGGCGATGTGACGCTTCCGACGATCACCAAGGATTTGACCGAAAAAGTCATCAAAAAGGTCATTCCGGCCAATTTAATGGACAAGAACACCAAGATCTTCATCAACCCGACCGGGCGTTTTGAGGTCGGCGGGCCCCACGGGGACACCGGTCTCACGGGTCGCAAGATCATCGTCGATACCTATGGCGGCATGGGCCGGCACGGCGGCGGCGCGTTCAGCGGCAAAGATCCTTCCAAAGTGGATCGTTCGGCTGCGTATTTTGCCCGTTATGTCGCGAAGAATATCGTCGCGGCCGGCATCGCCAAGCGCTGCGAGATCCAGGTTTCTTATGCGATCGGCGTGGCAGAACCCGTTTCGATCCGCGTGGAAACGTTCGGGACCAGCAAACTCGATAACGAAGAGATCGTCGAAGCGGTCCGGAAAGTTTTTAATTTTACGCCGAAGGGGATCATCTCAACGCTCGATCTTCGCCGTCCCATCTATAACAAGACCGCCGCGTACGGGCACTTTGGCCGCACGGAAGCCGGTTTTACCTGGGAAAAAACGGATGCGGTCAGCGCGCTCCGGAAGGCGCTCAAGCTCAAAGACAACTGCGGCTGCAGCAAAGTTACCTGCGCAGCTTAACTTCAGTATAAAAAAGAATAAGGCCATGAAAAAAAATCAGAAGAAAGTTCCTGCTCTTAAGTTGAAAAACGATTTCAAGGTTGCGGACCTTTCACTTGCCGATTGGGGCCGCAAAGAGCTCGACATGGCCGAAAAAGAAATGCCGGGGTTGATGGCGACCCGCAAGAAGTACGGACCCCAGAAGCCTCTCAAGGGCAAGCGGATCATGGGGAGTCTTCACATGACGATCCAGACCGCGGTCCTGATCGAGACGTTGATCGAGCTCGGGGCCGATGTCCGCTGGTGTTCCTGCAATATTTTCTCCACGCAGGATCATGCGGCCGCCGCCATTGCGGCACGGGGGATCCCGGTCTTCGCTTGGAAAGGGGAGACGCTCGAGGAGTACTGGTGGTGTACGCTCCAGGCGCTCAATTTCTCGGGCGGTAAGGGGCCGAATCTGATCGTGGATGACGGCGGGGATGCAACGCTCATGATCCATTTGGGTTATGACGCGGAAAAGAACCCCAAGATCCTCGACAAAAAGGTTGATACGCAAGACGAGATCGAGCTCTTCAAGCTTCTCAAGAAGATCATGAAAAACGAGCCCAAGAAATGGCACGGCGTCGTGAAGGAATGGGAAGGTGTTTCCGAAGAAACGACGACCGGCGTTCACCGGCTCTACAAGATGCAGGAACAGGGAAAGCTTTTGGTTCCTGCCATCAACGTGAACGATTCGGTGACCAAGTCCAAGTTCGATAATCTTTACGGCTGCCGGGAATCGCTGGTGGACGGGATCAAGCGCGCGACGGATGTGATGATCGCGGGCAAAGTTGCCGTGGTTCTCGGGTTCGGCGATGTAGGAAAAGGAAGCGCTCAGTCGCTTTCCGCGCTCAAGGCGAGGGTCATCGTGACCGAGATCGATCCGATCTGCGCGCTTCAGGCGACGATGGCCGGTTTTCAGGTCGCGCGCCTGGAAGATGTGCTGGATATCGGCGATATTTACGTGACCACGACGGGTAATATCGATGTCATCACCGCCGAACACATGTCGAAAATGAAGGACGAATCCATTGTCTGCAACATCGGACATTTTGACAATGAGATCCAGGTCACTCAGCTTCAGAAATGGCCGGGCGTGAAGCGGATCAATATCAAGCCGCAGGTCGATAAATATGTTTTTCCGGACGGACATTCCATCATTCTCTTGGCAGAAGGCCGTCTCGTGAATCTGGGTTGCGCTACGGGCCATCCGAGCTTTGTGATGTCGAACTCCTTCACGAACCAGACGCTTGCGCAGATCGATCTGGCGCTCCATCCCAAGAAACCCGGGGTGTATCGGCTTGAAAAGAAGCTCGACGAGGAAGTCGCCAGGCTCCATTTGGATAAACTGGGCGCCCGGCTCACAAGACTTACGAAAAAGCAGTCCGAGTATCTCGACGTTCCTTTCGACGGTCCCTACAAGCCCGAACATTACAAGTATTAAGTAATCGGGGTATTGCGGCGCCTCATCCTGAGCGCGTCCTCCGGTAATGATTCGGGGTTGTTGTGTCTATTTTCCATAGGAGCTATACATGCAGAATTTTATTTATAAAAACCCCACCGAGATCCTTTTTGGCAAGGGCATGATCCGCGAGATCGCGGGACGTGTCCCCAAAGACCGGGGCGTGCTTTTTCTCTATGGCGGCGGGTCGATCAAGGCAAACGGTGTTTATGAACAGGTGAAGACAGCGCTCAAGGGCCACCGCGTGGTAGAGCTGGGCGGCATCGAACCGAATCCGCTTTATGAGACTTGTCTCAAGGCCGTTGAAGTGGTTAAAAAAGAAAAGATCGGTTTTATCCTTGCGGTGGGGGGCGGTTCGGTCCTGGATGCCGCCAAATTCATCGCGGCGGTTGCCTGTTTCACAGGCCAGGATCCTTGGTCCATTCTTCGCGAACACGGCGCCAACGTCAAAGCCGCGCTTCCGGTCGGGGCCGTTCTAACGCTTCCCGCGACAGGCTCTGAAGCGAACGGGAATTCGGTGATCTCCCGGAAGGCGACCCAGGAGAAGCTCCACTTTTTCTCGCCGCATGTGTTCCCGCAGTTTTCTGTCTTGGATCCCGAAACAACATTCTCGCTCCCTATCAAGCAAGTGCGTAACGGGATTGTGGATGCTTTCGTTCATGTCATGGAACAGTACATGACATATCCGGCGCATGCGCCTCTTCAGGACCGGATGGCAGAATCGCTGCTCCAAACCTTGATCGAAGTCGCGCCCGCGGTTTTAAAAAAAACCAAGGATTACGAAGCCCGCGCGTCATTTATGTGGAGCGCGACGCTGGCTCTGAACACCTTGATCAGTTGCGGGGTGCCCCAGGATTGGTCGACCCACATGATCGCTCACGAGCTGACCGCTTTTTACGGGCTGGATCACGCGGAAACGCTGGCGATCATTCTCCCGGGGGTTTGGCAGTACAAACTGACTGCCAAAAAGAAAAAGCTGGAACAGTACGGCCGCCGGGTCTGGAACGTCAAGACCGCCAAAGAAGCCATTCTGAAAACCGAAGCGTTTTTTCATTCCCTGAAGATGCCGACACGCTTCGGCGACTATAAGATCTCTGCCAAGGAAGCCGCCCGCAAAGTGCGCGAACGCTTTACGGAGCGGGATTCAGTTTTTGGTGAACATAGCGACATCACGCCGGATGCCGCGGCAAAGATCATTGCTTCGAGAGCTTAACAGGTCCCGCAGCGAGTTGAGGCGGATCCCCATCATTTTTAAAACCAACGGGAATTTATGACGGTCCTTTTACAAGTTAACGAACTCCACAAAGCCTACGGCGCGGTGACGATCTTGGATGCCGCGACGGCGTCCTTTGGTGACGACCAGAAGATCGGTGTGATCGGCCGGAATGGCGCCGGGAAATCCACGCTTTGTCGCATCATTACGGGGCATGAATCGGCCGATAGCGGCACCATCACGCGTAATACCGCGCTCCGTCTGTCTTATCTGGAACAGCATGACACGTTCAAGCCGGGCGAAAATGTCCTGGATTTTTTGATGCGTACAACGCGGGCCGAACACTGGGAATGCGGGCAAATGGCATCGCGGTTCCAGCTCAAGAATGAGATCCTCGAAGAGTCTGTGCGCAATCTTCCCGGCGGTTTTCAAACGCGTGTGAAGCTTGCGGCCATGCTCCTGGGGGATCCTAATTTTCTGATCCTTGACGAGCCGAGCAATTATTTGGACTTAAGCACCCTGATCCTGCTTGAGAATTTCTTGATCAATTTTCGAGGCGGATGTCTGGTCGTCTCCCACGACCGTGAATTCCTGAAGCGGACCTGCGACCATACTTTGGAGGTCGAGCACGGAGAGCTTGCTCTTTTCCCGGGAGACATCGAAGAATATTTTGCGTTCAAAGAAGAACAACTCGCGCAAAAACAAGCCTACAATCGCGGCCTCGATAAGAAGCGTGAGCAACTTCAAACCTTTATCGACCGGTTCAAGGCCAAGGCTTCCACCGCGACGCGAGCGCAGTCGAAAATGAAACAGCTCGCGAAGCTCAAAACGATCGAAATCGCGCATCCGATGAGTACGGTCAAGATCCATATCCCGCCGGTGGAGCCGAAGGCGGGGGTGGCGGTCACCTGCGACAATCTTGTGATCGGTTATCCCGAAAAGGACATCGCCCGAAACATTCAAGTCGAGATCGACCGCGGAAAACATGTGGCCATCCTCGGGAATAACGGCGAGGGAAAGACGACGTTCATGAGGACGCTTGCGGGGAGTCTTCCGCCCAAGGGTGGCAGTTTCCGTTGGGGCACAGGCCTGAAGATCGCCTATTACGCCCAGCATGTCTTTGCGGTGCTGGATCCGGAAGATGATGTCTACACTTATCTCTTGCGCGAGAGCGCTGACGGCGTCAACCGTCAGGATGTGCTCAATATGGCCGGATGCTTTCTTTTTAAAGGGGATGATGTCGAAAAGAAGGTGAAAGTCCTGAGCGGCGGGGAGCGGGCACGTCTTGTCCTGGCAGGAATTCTTCTTTCCAAGAGTCATGTTCTTCTCCTCGATGAACCGACAAACCATCTGGATTTCGAAACGGTGGAAGCCCTGGGGAGCGCGCTCAAATCTTTTTCCGGGACCGTGGTCTTTATCAGCCACGACCGCACCTTTGTGAACCTTTTGGCCTCCAGTATTCTCGAAGTGAAGAAAGGCCGTATTCTTCACTATCCCGGAAGTTATGAGGATTATGTCTATCATTTGGAGCAGGTCGCCCGGGGCGAAGAGGAAGATAGTGACGAAGATGACGCGGCGGCACGCGCCAAGAATACCGCTTCGGCCGTTCCTGTCGAGGCCCCACCACCTAAAAAAAATGAGCACAAAGCCGAACTGACGAAGCTCCGGAAACAAATGGAGAAAGCCGAGGGCCGAGCAAAACATTTTACGGAGGAACGCAACAAGGTCCTGGAGGAGATGGCGCGGAACCCGCTTCATTTTTCCAAGGACCGCAACGTGCGCCTGAAAGAATTGCAGATCCAGATCGAGACCGCCGAATCAGAATGGAGCACCCTGGAAAAGAAAATGGGAAAACTTCAATCATGAGAAATTTTGACCGTCCCAACCGCTCCGAGAGAGGGCCGCGGCGGCATCGCGGCGAACGTCATTTGGGACCTGCGCGACAGGGGCATAACACGCACTCTCTTTCCCACCGGTCCCCTCATGAAGCGCCGCGGCGCATGGTGGCTGAAGACGAGCAGAAATTTTTTGCGAGTACCGCCATCGATCCTTCTCCGCGGATCCGGCTTGAAGACGGTTCCCAGGAACTGACGATGCGCGTCATGGACCTGATCTGCCCGATCGGGATGGGGCAACGCGGTTTGATCGTGGCGCCTCCCGGTTCCGGGAAAACGACTTTTTTGAAGCATCTCTGCCAGGCGGTGGCGAAAAGCCGGCCCGAGATGAAGCTTTATTGCCTTTTGATCGACGAACGGCCCGAGGAAGTCACGGATTTCCGGCGCAGTGTGACGGCCGAAGTGCGGTGGTCCTCGTCGGATCAACCCTACGACCATCATATCGAGACGGCGCGGGAGCTTATGCAGCAAGTGTATCGCGAGGTTGCGGCGGGCGCGAACGTGATGATCCTGGTCGATTCCTTGACGCGTCTGGCGCGTGTGCATAACGCGGAGCAACGTTCGAGCGGCCGGACACTTTCCGGCGGCGTGGATGCGCGTTCGATGGAAGTGCCGCGGCGCATCTATGGGTCTGCGCGCAAGATCGAACATGGAGGGTCGCTGACGATCCTTGCGACGATCCTCGTTGATACCGGAAGCCGTATGGACCAGCTTATCTTTGAGGAATTTAAAGGCACCGGTAATATGGAGATCTATCTCTCGCGCGAGATCTCAAACCAGCGCATTTATCCGGCCGTGGATATTTCAAAAAGCGGAACGCGGAAGGAAGAACTTCTTTTTACGCCGGAGGAATTGGAGCCGGCGCGCCGGATCCGCCGCGCCCTGGCCGGGCTGAAGCCCATTGAGGCGATCAGCGCATTGATCGAGCAGCTCAAAAAATATCCCGCGACAAAAGATCTTCTCGCGGCTGTGAATAAACTGCAATGAACCTTGAGCCCATCAACACGAACGATCTTGGGGTCCAGCCTCTGGATGCATTAATGACAAAGCACGGGTTGACGAACCATGCGCTGGTCGCGGCCTCGACGGAGCAGCTGTCTCATAAGGTGGTGCAAAAGGCGCGCAAGGGAAGGCGTCTTACGCCAAGGGCCAAGAACAAGATCCTCGAAGCTTTGCATCAAGCGCTGCCCGAACACAAGTTCGCGCATCGAGATCTTTTTAACTACTAAAAAACGTGCTTTTTTGATATAAAAAGAGCTTCCGCGGAGCGATCCGCCCAGGTTAGCAGGAACAGGAGATCTTAGACCATCATGGCGAAGAAAAAAAATCCAAGCGATCTTCCAAGAGGCCGGGAATTGTTGCGTGATCCCATGCTCAACAAAGGGATGGCGTTTACCCCCCAAGAGCGGGAGGCGTTGGGGCTTTTGGGATTGCTTCCTCCGCATACGACCTCCTTGCAAGAGCAAGTTCAACGTGTCATGGACAATGTCCGTTCCAAAAGTTCGGATCTCGAAAAATATATCTATCTGACCGGTATCCATGAGCGCAACAAGACGCTTTTTTTCCGCGCGCTCATCGATCATATGGCTGAAATCATGCCGATCGTTTACACGCCGACCGTGGGGAAGGCATGTCAGGAGTACGGGAATATTTTCCGGAGCAGCCACGAGGGCCTGTTCATGTCGGCGCAATACAAGGGAAGGATGAAAGAGGTCCTGGAGAATTGGCCCCGCAAAGATGTGCGTATTATTGTCGTGACCGATGGAGAGCGAATCCTCGGGCTCGGGGACCTGGGTGCGGACGGGATGGGGATCCCTGTGGGGAAACTCATGCTTTATACCGCATGCGCCGGCGTTCATCCCCAGCATTGTTTGCCCGTAGTGCTCGATGTCGGGACCAACAGCGAAGCCCGGCTGAAAGACCCGCGTTATATCGGGGTGCCTCAGCGTCGCTTGAGAGGCCAGGAATACGAAGACCTTGTCGAAGAGTTTGTGACTGCCGCACGGCAGGTGTTCCCGCATGTCCTGATCCAGTTCGAAGATTTTGTTAATGAGAACGCCTTTCATCTTCTTAAAAAATACCGGGAGCGCATCTGTGCATTCAACGATGATATCCAGGGCACTGCAAGCGTGGCGTTGGCCGGGCTTTATTCCGCGATAAGACTCCAGGGTGGAAATTTGAAGGATCAGAAGATCCTTTTCGTGGGCGCGGGGGAGGCGGGGCTGGGGACCGGAAGTCTTGTGATGGGCGCGATGATGAAGGAAGGTCTTACTGAAAAAGAAGCCCGTAGCCGGTGTCTTTTTGTAGATTCCAAGGGGCTCGTGGTGTCGAGTCGCACGGATCTCGATGATCGCAAGCGGGCTTTTGCGGTAGAGGGACCGGGCGCGCCGGACTGTTTAAGCGCCGTGGAACTTGTGAAGCCCACCATGATCCTCGGGGCGTCTGGAAGGCCGGGGACTTTTACCCAAAAAGTTTTGGAGGCCATGGCGCGGATCAACAAGCGGCCGATCGTTTTCGCGATGTCGAACCCCACAAGCCATTCGGAATGCACCGCAGAAGAAGCCTATGGATCCACCGGGGGTCGCGCCATTTTTGCAAGCGGCAGTCCGTTTCCGACGGTCGACTACCAGGGAAAGCAGTTTGTCCCGGGACAGTGTAATAATGCTTATATCTTTCCGGGGGTAGGCCTGGGAGTGACCGCCTGCCGCGTTAAGCGTGTCACCGATGAGATGTTTTTCATGGCGGCAAAAACGCTCGCTGAAAATGTTTCCGCAGGAGACCTCGAGAAGGGCAGCATTTATCCGCCGCTTAAGGATATTCGCAAGGTGTCGCTTGCGATCGCGGAAGCGGTCGCTTCCGTGGCTTATCGTGAAGGCCTTGCGGACCTCCCCAAGCCCAAGGATCTTCGGGCCTATCTTGCGACTCAAATATATGAACCGGTTTATGAAAGCTACGTTGCGTGATCTTTTAAAGTTGGAAATTCTGATGAATGCTTAAAATGTTCACCGGAAAAAATCCGAGGAAATGATCTTATGAGACACCCAAAGAACCAGAAACCCAAAAGCAAGAAGCGTGCCGTTCTGGCGCCTCTTTCGAAAACAGGAAAAAAGAGAGCGGGGCGCCGCCTTTTGCGAGACGTGAACCGCCCCTCGGACGAAAGGAAACACTCCACAGAAGATTATGATGTGAGGTCACAGTTCACGGCAACTGTTTCTCATGAATTGCGAACGCCTCTTTCGGTGATCAAAGAGATCGTTGCGATGCTTGCGGAGGACGAAACGGAGCCTGTGAGCGAAAAACATAAACGTTTTCTGAATATCGCCCGGAGCAACGTCGAACGCCTGGAAAAATTGATCTCGGAAACGCTGGACCTTAAAGCTCTGGAACAGGGGAGGAAGACCCTTTGTATCCGGGAGAACAGCGTGGGGGAGCTTTTCAGCGAGATCAAAAGAATGAAAAGGAGTGAGGCGGAACAAAAAGGGCTGAAACTGATCGTTCAGGAGGATTCGGGTCTTTCGAGAATTAATTTCGATCGCGAACAGATCCTCGAGTGTTTTAAAGTTCTTGTGGATTTTTCCATCCGGATCAGCAAGCAAGGGGATATTCTCGTAGGAGCCTCTCTCGTGGACAATATGCTTCGCATGTCGGTCCGCGCTCCTTCCAAAGAAAAACCATGCGACGATCTTTCCAAACTCTTTCTCCGTTTTGAGCCTCTCAACGAAGCTGAAAAGAGCAAGCTTGGCAGAACCGGGGTTGAGTTTGCGCGCGTCAGGGAGATCGTTGAAAGACATCGCGGGAAAATATGGGCGGAATTTCTTTCCGGAGATGGAACATTCTTTCATATCCTCTTGCCCGTCTGGGAAAAGCGGGGCCGCAAAAACTTAAAAAGTAAGGCATCTTAAGAACACGCACGAAAGTTTTCGCTTATGATTCTCAGAATCAACGGTAAAGAAGAAACGATCGGAAAAGCAGCGACGCTCGATGCGCTTGTGGCGGCGAAGGGATTGTGCGCGGGCAAGATCGTGGTCGAGCACAACTTCAGCATTATTTCCAAAGAAGACTGGCCCAAGATCGCGCTCAAAGATCAGGATAGGGTCGAGATCGTTAGTTTTGTCGGAGGCGGATAAGCATGGAAGATCTTTTGAAACTTGGAGGACGTTCGATCAAGAGCCGCCTTTTGATCGGCACCGGGAAATTTTCCGGGTATCCCTTGATGAAAAAAGCCCTCGAGGCCGCCCAGCCTGATATCGTGACGGTGGCGCTTCGGCGTGTCGACGCAGGGTCCAAGGCTGATAATATTCTGGAATATATTCCGAAGTCCTGCATTCTGATGGCGAATACCTCCGGGGCAAGGAACGCGGACGAAGCGGTGCGAATCGCACGTTTAGCCAAAGCAAGCGGCGCCGGCCATTGGATCAAGATCGAAGTGGTGCAGGATAACAAATACCTCCTGCCGGATAATCTTGAAACGCTCAAAGCGGTTGAAATTCTTGCCAAAGAGGGATTTATCGTGCTTCCTTACATGAGCCCGGATCTTTCCATGGCCAAACGCATGGCAGATGCCGGTGCCGCGGCGGTCATGCCCCTCGGGTCTCCGATCGGCAGTAATCGCGGTGTGAAGACCCGGGAACTTGTGGAGATCCTGGTGCGTGAGATCAAGGTGCCTGTCATCGTGGACGCGGGCCTGGGCAGTCCTTCGGATGCCTGCGAATGCATGGAGATGGGCTGCGCCGCAGTGCTTGTGAATACGGCGATCGCGATCGCGCAAGACCCCGTCGCTATGGCCCAAGCGTTCAAGGAGGCCGTGAGCGCGGGCCGCACCGCTTATCTTGCCGGGCTTGCCTCGTCGGGGAGTGAGGCCAACGCTTCTTCGCCTCTGACCGGATTTCTCCGGGATGAAGCATGATGAGTCATTGCGAGCCGCGAAAACGGCGAAGCAATCTCGTTTTAAAAACAGATTGCTGCGTCGCCTCTGCGAGGCTCCTCGCAATGACAGGATTATGAGCTACTACGACATTCTCCTGAAATATAACGACCTTCCATTCGAGAAGATCTTCCGTGAGTTTTCAGCGCAAGAGATTGAACGCTTGATCCATTCTGACAGCCAGGATCCCGAGCGATTTTGGGCGCTTCTTTCTCCGGCCGCAGAAAAATGGCTGGAACCGATGGCTCAAAAGGCGCACGCCTTGACCCTCCAGCACTTCGGACGGACGATCCAGCTCTACACGCCGATGTATCTTTCCAACTTCTGTGAAAACGAGTGCGCTTATTGCGGGTTCAACGCCAGAAATAAAATGTTCCGGAGAACGTTGAGCCCGGAGGAAGTTGAAAAAGAGGCCGCGTTCATTGCCTCGACCGGGATCGAGCATCTTCTTATTTTAACAGGGGATTCCAAGGTCAAAAGCCCGCTTTCTTATATAAAAAAATGCCTCGAAGTTCTGAAAAAATATTTCAGTTCGGTCTCGGCCGAGATCTATGCGCTTACCGAAGAGGAGTATGCGGACCTTGCGAGCGCCGGGATCGATGGATTGACCTTGTATCAGGAGACCTATGATGAGGCGGTCTATCAGCGGGTGCATAAAGCGGGGCCTAAAAAGGATTTTCGTTTTCGATTGGAAGCTCCGGAGCGCGCCGCGAAGAGCGGCATGAGAAGCGTGAACGTTGGGGCGCTCCTGGGATTAAGTGACTGGCGAAAAGAGGCCTTTCTGATGGGTCTTCACGCGCAGTATTTGCAGGACCGTTACGGCGATGTCGAGATCGGAGCTTCGCTCCCGCGCCTGAGGCCGCATGCCGGTGATTTCAAAGACATTTCGGAGGTGAGTGACAAAAGCGTCGCGCAGATCCTTATGGCCTTGAGGCTTTTTATGCCGCGGCTTGGGATCGCGCTTTCGACGCGGGAAAGTTCTTTGCTGCGCGAGAATCTTTTGCCGCTTGGGATCACGCGTATGTCGGCGGGTTCGACGACACGTGTAGGCGGTCATACGATCGCATCTCCTGAAGAGGAGAACGCCCCTCAGTTCGAGATCTCGGACCCCCGGGATGTCGAAGAGATGAAAACGATGCTTGCGGCCAAGGGTTATCAACCCGTGCTGAAAGACTGGATGCAAATCTGATGGTGAACACGTTCCGGCAGGACCTTATTAAAAAGCTCGGCGAGGCGAAACTTGCGAAGATCGAGAAAGCACGGATCGGGATCGCAGGTGCAGGCGGCCTGGGGTCGAATTGCGCGGCCTGTCTTGTGCGTGTGGGATTCAAGCGCTTCACGATCGCGGATTTTGACCTGGTCGATCCCACGAACCTGGACCGGCAATTCTATTTCGAGGACCAGGTCGGCATGAAGAAGGTCGAAGCCCTGGGGACGAATCTTCTCAGGATCAATACGCATCTCGAACTTCAAATGTTGCCCGTGAAGCTGGAGCCCGCCAATATCCCGGCGATATTTCGAAATTGTGATGTCGTGGTGGAATGCCTGGACCAGGCCGAGGTCAAAAGCATGCTCGTCTCCCAGCTTCTTCCTTCCGGGAAACTGATCGTTTCAGCCTCCGGGCTCGGCGGATACGGCTCGAGTGATGACATCCAGGTCCATAAGTTGAAGCCTAACCTTGTTTTGATCGGTGATCTTGCGTCCGATATCGCGAAAGCTCCGGCGTTATCGCCCCGGGTCAGTATCGCCGCGGCGAAGCAGGCCGACGTGGTGCTCGAATTCGTGGCCGGGAAATAGCGTCGTGAAAGACCTTTTGCAGGCGCAACTCTTTTCCGGGTTTCCTTCCTGGAAATCCATGACTTACCAAAAAGAACTGACACCTAAGATCCTTCGGTTTGAAGTCCAAGACGGCGACGAAATTCGTCCTCTCTATTTTGCCTCGATCATTTCCAAGGAAGAAAAAATGGCCTGGCAATCGTTCCAGGATGTTCTGGAGCACACCATGAGCTTTGCGCAAAACAGCATGCGCGGGTTTTTTGGTTTCGACGTTCTCTGCGTGGATATTCGGTCTGGAATGCGAAACTTCGATTCAAAAGCGTTAAGCCAGCTCATCATCAATCATGCCCGGGATCTTGGCCCGGATCAAAAGGCGCTTATCCGGTACGGACAGCTTTTTGCTCTCTTGCACTACCGGGCTCCTGCGGAGTGGGGAAAGATCGAGGTGAAAACGCATGTGGAATTCTTCAGTCAGGGATCCGCTTCTAAGGAAGTGACCGAAGCCAGCGTCAGGGCTGCCTTGATGGGTTCCGGCGCCAAGAACAAAAACTCGGCAGGAGACCAGCTGGATCTTCTTCTCAAAAAGCTTCTGAAAGGCGAGCGCCTGCCTGCCGGTAGGCAGGGTCAGGAATCCCGCGCGATCTATATGGTGTATGACTTGAGCGTCAACCCCGTTTGGGATCCGGCCCATGAGCTCCAGCAGCAAAGGGTGCGCGCCTGGCTTGAGAAAGAGCAGGAAGCTCGAGGCGGGAACTTGCCGGAGATTTATTACCATCATGCTTCTCTTCAAACTCGTTTGGATCTTAAATAGGACGGTCTTTTATGGAAGAAAGCGCCAAAAATCCTGACGAGCCTCAAAAAAAGCGGCGGCTGCGTTACAAGGGTACGCATCCACGCCGGTTTGAGGAAAAATACAAGGAACTCCACCGGGAGAAATACGCTCAGGACATCGAAAAAATATTAAAGAGCGGAAAAACACCCGCGGGTTCGCATCGACCGATCTGCGTTGAAGAGTGTCTGGAGGTACTTCGTCCCAAGTCGGGTCAAACGGGTTTGGATGCAACGCTCGGATTCGGGGGACATGCCGAGGCTCTTCTCAAGCGCATTCGCCCGGGCGGGCGCCTTTGGGGGATTGATGTGGACCCGATCGAGATCGTGCGGACCGAGGCGCGGCTCAGGGCTTTGGGTTTTACTGAAAAGGAATTGATCGTCCGGCGTCTTAATTTCGCGGGGGTTCCCAAGCTTTTGATGGATGCCGGGGGCGGTTTTGATTTTATCCTGGCCGATCTCGGCGTTTCCTCGATGCAGCTGGATAATCCTGCGCGGGGTTTCACCTTTAAAGTGGAAGGGCCGCTTGATCTCAGGCTGAATCCCGAAAGAGGGCAACCGGCATCCGTTCTTCTTCGATCGATCTCGGAGGAAGCCCTGGAGGAAATGCTCCGGGTCCATTCCGATGAACCCCATGCCCGGATGATCGCAAAGGTTATTTATAAAGCCCGCGAGGAAATTTCCACCACGACTGCGCTGGCCGAGGCCGTACGGAAGGCGCTCTCCCGCGTCTCTCTTTTAAATCCTGAAGAAGAGATCCCGCGATCGATCCGGAGGACTTTCCAGGCTCTTCGCATTGCCGTAAATGACGAGTTCTCAGCGCTGGAGCAGTTTTTGAGGAATCTGCCTTTCTGTCTTAAACCGCGTGGGCGGGTTGCGGTCCTGACATTTCACTCCGGAGAAGATGACCGCGTGGTTCGTTCTTTCACGGAAGGAGCCAAGGCCGGGATTTATGAGGAGATCGGCCGCGAGCCTATCCGGGCCACATCGCAAGAACGCTACGATAACCCGCGATCAAAGAGCGCGATATTACGCTGGGCCGTTAAAGCCGTTTAAAAGGAGCATCATGAACAGCATGAAGCCCGCTTATCTTTTTTTTGATACCGAGACGACCGGATTACCGAAGAGCTGGAAAGCTCCGGTGACCGATCTCGGGAACTGGCCTCATATCGTCCAGATCGCGTGGGCCCTTTTTGATGATGCCGGGCAGCGGCTCGCGTTTCGCGATCATATCATCAAGCCCGAAGGTTTCGTGATCCCGGAAAGCGCGACAGCGATCCATGGCATCAGCACCGAAAAAGCCTTGAAAGAAGGCCGGCCGGCTGCGGAAGTTTTGAAGGAATTCTCTGAGGCGGTTCAGAGTGCCGCGCGCCTGGTGGCGCACAATCTGGACTTTGATGAAAAAATGGTCCGTGTCGAATTGCTTCGCCAAGGAATGCCGGATGCGTTAGAGGTCCCCAAAGTATGCACGATGAAAGCCTCCACAAAATATTGCAAGATCCCCGGGCCGTACGGGGACAAATGGCCAAAACTCTCCGAGCTTCACATCAAGCTCTTCGAAGTGGATTTTGAAGACCAGCACAACGCCGCGTCCGATGTCCTCTGCTGCGCAAAGTGTTTCTTCGAACTCCGCCGCCGCGCCGTGATCCAGGATGGCCTGATAGCTCTCTCCTGAAGGTGTGGAATCCGAAGCCTCGCAAATCTTTCAATGCTAAAATCATAACTCGTTTGTAGTGTTATGGATATGTGCATAATATAGCTTATTGAATATAAAAAAGACTTGATTATATCACTAAAGAGTGATATTATTAGGTTATGAAGAATCAATCTTTTGTATTTGAAGTTAGCGAATTGCTTCAATCCCAGGCGAAGTTACCCGGGTGGATGACAAAAGATCTACCCATTGGCAAGCAGGTTCAGCTGATCCGGGAAGCTTTCGGAATGACCCAGGCCCAGCTTGCCAGGCGCTGCGGGATCCGTCAGAGCATGATCGCCCGCATTGAAGGGGACCTTACGATCGATCTCAGGCTTTCAACGGTTCAAAAACTGGCCAAAGGTTTGGACTGTAAACTGGTCAGTCGTTTTGTGCCGGAGGAAGAGATCGAGAAGGTCATCGACCAAAAAAGTCTGGAGGCCGCGCGCAAACTCGTCGGGCTTTCAAAAGCTACGGCGGGTTTGGAAAAACAAATGCCGGAGGACCGCTATATCGAATTCCAGGTCCGGGAAATGCAGCAAAAGATCCGTGAAAAACGGCCTTCGTCCTTCTGGGATCCTGAGTGATGGCGGACGGGCAGACACCGCTTGCGGACATTTCCGGGCTTATTCCCCAGCATGTTTTCACCCAGGAAGCTCTCGATCGCGCCGAATTCGCGAATGTAAGCAAGATCCTTCCAAAGTATCTCCTCAAAAAACCTGCGGATCGTACCGCACCGTTTAATTTCAAATGGTTCCTGAAACTCCATGAGGAAATGTTCGGGGATGTCTGGGAATGGGCGGGAAAGCTCCGGCGCCACACGTTGAACCTGGGTATTGAACCCGGAAAGATCGCCTCAGAGCTCCATGCGGTGCAAGTCGGACTGCATCAGTGGGAAAAGGACAGAATGGAGCCGATCGAGGTCGCGGTACGGCTCCATCACCGGCTTGTCTGGATCCATCCGTTCGCGGGCGGGAATGGCCGCTGGGCAAGGATGGCGGCCAATATTTATCTCCGGAAGAAGGAACTCCCGCTTATTCTTTGGCCCGAGGATCGCATCACGATCCAGGGGAATGTCCGCAATGCCTATGTCGCCGCTCTTCGTAAAGCCGATCGCTTCGATTTCGGGCCTCTGATTGCTTTGCATAAACAATTCTGGAAGAATGAAAGAGAAAGCGAATAAATGTTAAAACAAAATGAGCTTGTTGAGCAGTTCAACAAAGAAGAACAAAAAAGGCGGCGAATTCTTAAGAAAAAACTCGCGCGCCGGATACGAAGTCCAAAATTAAAACCTGCTCTCCGGAAGATCCTCGACCGGCTCGACGAAAAGGTCGAGAGAAGCGCCCCCGTTGATTGCCTGGCCAAAAAATGGATCAAATGAGCATTGTTCGATAGCTGGTGGCGAGGGACAGACTCAAAATTTGTCTAATCCCATCCTTCGGGGTGGTCGATAACCAAGAAGTAGCCAAAGTGATGAACTATTAATACAAAAGGAGAGATTCGTGAAGAAAACACTCAAGCTCTTGTCTATGCTGATTTTCGTTTTTTTATTACTTGGAAAGGTTTTTGCAGGGAGTGAATATGAATTGAAGGATGGAACATTCATTCATCACGATTTGAGATTTCAATTCCAAATTCCATCAGAATGGAATGCTAAACTAGGGCGAGGACAAGGAATGATTCTTTCTTTGGAAAAATTTCCAACTCTTATAGGTTTAGCGTGTTGGCCCGTTGAAAAAAATGTAACCTTGGAGCAAGAACTTGAAAAACTAAAAGAAATCGATAGAAATAGTCAGCGCCAAATGCAGTGGCTTTCAGAGCTGAAAAAAGAAAAAGAAGGCGTGAAAATAGTAGAAGTTATCAGCCTGGCGGGAGCGAATCCTAATAATGAAAATAGCCGGGAGCTGAAACAAAAAATGTTATATTTTATGCGAGAGCGGGCTGATGGTCAGAGCTATATGTGCTCTTTAGCATTTATGACCTTCCCTGATCGATACTCAAAAGATGTAAGTGATTTTGACTCTCTGTTGGAAACCTTGGCGTTCAAGAAACCATAATATTTATATGAGTATTCAAAATGAATAAAAAATATTTGCAGGCCTCCAATCTTTTTATTGGCGTGGGCGTTATCCTTCCCGTTGTCGGGGGACTCATCATCAATGCGCTAATGACCCTAGCTCATAAAAATGATGTGCTTCGGGTCGCTGACTTTGCGATGGGAGAACCCGATCGAAACTCGGCCATTGCGATGTGGATGCACGGTTCAGTTTACCTTAGTCTATGGCTTATTGCTTTCATCTCGTGCGTTTGGGGGATGTGTTTGTATGCAAAAAGTAAAGGGCGTTCTATGTGGTGGGGATTGTTGGGGCTCGTTTACTTATTAGGGTGGGTGATTTTGTACGCCTTACCAGATAAAACCATTACTAATGAACTACCGGAAAAACCATTTTCCTATCGTCAAAGATTCGGGTCATTATTAATATCTTTCTTGATTTTAATAATATCCTTTAGTCTGGGTTTATGGGTGGGCGTAGAATTAAAGGGAATGTTGCCTCTGGCAATACACGCTGTTCTTTTTGGTGCTTGTTTTATATCAGGAATAATCGCATTGGTAAGCTGCGGAGTTTTTATTCTGCGGATTTTGTTTAGGTATTAAGGACAGGAAACTGTAGATGATAGACAAAATATCCCAACAGCATCCCTCTGGTCCCGTTATTATTTGCCTATTGGTCTGGTTAGCTGGATCAATCATAGGAATAGTAAACCCCGGTTTTTTCATGAAAGGCAGAGGAGCGGAGCTGGAATGGAAAGCCATGGGACTACATCCGGATAAGCTCCCTAAAAAATTTCGCATTTTTTGTCAGATTGTATGGTCTTTGGTTTTTTTAACTGGTTTAGTTATCACATATTTCGTATTAACAGGTAGAATTCTGATTATCATTTAATCAGGATATAACACACCTATAAAGCTATTAGTGTTTGATTTGGCTATAATAGAATTAGGCTACACCACGGTGTTGCTTCGCTGATTCTAAAATAGTGACAGTCACTCTTGGTGACTGTCACTAATCGCGTAAAGGTTGCGTGCGTTGTTCTATATGGCCGGAAAGATCTTTTTGAAAGGGGCGGGGAGTGAGGACTTGAAGGTCTTGAGTTCTCCCGTGACGGGATGGGGGAATGAGAGGAAGCAGGCGTGGAGCGCGAGGCGGCGAAAGGGGTCGGACTTGGCGCCATATTTTTCATCGCCCATGATGGGGCACCCGAGGCCGGAGAGGTGGACGCGGATCTGGTTCTTGCGGCCGGTTTCAAGCGTCACTTCCAGGAGCGCGTAGCCGCCGTTCTCACGGAGTACACGGTAATGCGTCACAGCGCGCTGGGCTTCAGGATGGTTTTTTGAAACGCTGTAGACCCGCTTGAAATCATCCTCTCGAAGGAAATTCTCGATCGTTCCCGATTTCTCCTTAGGCGTACCCTCCGTGATCGCATAATATTTCTTCGTGGCGAGTTCCCAGTGACCCTGCAGTGTGCGTTTGATGGCATCACTCTTCGCGAAAACGATCAATCCCGACGCATCCCGGTCCAGCCGGTGCACGATATAAACGCGGCCGCTTTCATCTTTTGTTTTGGAACGCTCGTATTCATTGAGCATGAAGTAAAGCGTCGCCTCTTTTTCCCGCTCGGTCCCCATCGTCAAAAGTCCCGCCGGCTTTTCCACTACCAGGACCGCGTCATCTTCATAGGGGATCTTCAGACCCAGCTCGGCTTTGGAGCGTTCCACGGAAGCGCGTTCCTTGCCCAGGATCTCGATCTTGTCGCCGGGTTTTAAGGGATGCTGGTACCAGGTGGTCACCCGGCCGTTGACGCGGACAGAGCCAAATTTCAGGATCTGTTTGATCTTTGTTTTTTTGAGGTCTTTAAGGGCCTGAAAGAGGAAATCCTGAAGAAACGTTTTTTCAGAAACGGAAAGGTTCCGCACGCCTTATCCCAAGATACGGGTGATAAAAAAGCCCGGGAAAATACCCATCGCCAACACGCCCAAGAAGAGGGCCCAAAGAGCGATCGTCAGGGCTTTCGAGGGGGCGGGGAAAGCAGGGCCTGTGGCCGGCGTCAGATACATGAGGCGGATGATCCGGAAATAATAATAGGCCGCGATCACGCTATTAATGGCGGCGAAGATCGTCAGTGTGATGAATTTTGCCTGAATGGCGGCGGCGAACACATAGTATTTTCCGATGAAACCCGCGAGGGGCGGAAGACCGGCCAGGGAAAGAAGAAAGATCGTGAGCATGGCTGCGGCAGCGGGAGAACGCTGGGAGAGGCCGGCGTAAGCGTCCAGCGAGTCGCTTTGAGTCTCGCCTCCGACAAAGAGCACCACCGCGAATGCGCCCAAATTCGTCAAAAGATAAGTGACTAAATAGATCAGGACGGCGCCCCGGCCGAGAATGGAAAATACCGCAAGGCCCATCAGAATATACCCGGCCTGCGCGATCGAGGAATAAGCCAGGAACCGCTTGATGTTCGACTGAGAGACCGCGGTGATGTTACCGACCGTCATGGTCAGAATGGACAGGATCACAAGCACAGGACTCCAGATTTCTCTGAAATTCAGGAAGATCATGTCGAGCACGCGGATCAGGACCGCGAAGCCGAGGGCCTTGGGCGCGACCGTGAGGAAAGCGGTGACCGGCGTGGGAGCGCCTTCATAAACGTCCGGCGCCCACATATGGAAAGGCGCCATCGAGATCTTGAAGCCCAGTCCGACAAAAAAGAAAAGGGCGGCAGCGATCGCCAGCGGTTTAAAAGGGGCGTAAAGCAGGGCATTTCCGATCACCGGAAGATCGAGCGATCCGGAAGCGCCGTAAAGAAGCGACATACCGTAGAGCATGACGGCGGAGCAAACGCTTCCGAAGAGAAGGTACTTGATGGCGGCTTCCTTGGATTTGGGATCATTTTTCAGGAATCCCACAAGCAGGTAAGAGATAAGCGATACGAATTCGATGGCGAGAAAGATCATGAGGAGATTATTGGCCGCCGCAACCAGGATGAGGGCGAAAGCCATGAAAAGAAAAAGGCCGTAGAACTCTCCGGCGTAGCGTTTTTGGATGGGGGCGTAACCGAGCGAGAGCAGGATCGTCACGCCGACGGCCGCCAGGGCCAGATAACGGAAGAAATGCGCGAAGGCATCCAGATGGAACAACCCGAAAAAGAGGGGGGTCGGCTGGGCCGGAGCCTTTACCAGGCAAAACGCGGCAACGATCACGAGGAGGGAGAATTCTCCGACGAGTTTCTTTTGCTTTACAAAGAAATCCAGTGTGAGCGCCGCAAATGCGCCACCCAATAAAATCAGTTCGGGAATGAAGTATTTCAAACTCTCGATGGCATTCATGAAGCGATCCTTTGTAAAAATCCGAAATCCGAATATCGAAATCCGAAGCAAATCTTAATGACCCAAACACCAAACAAATCGTTTTTTGTTTTAGGGCATTCGGATTTTGTATTTGTTTCGAGTTTCGTGCTTCGAGTTTCGAATTTCATCTTTATGAGACCTTTAAGGCTTTGAGTAAACCATCGAGTGTCGGGATCATGTAATCCAGAATGATCCGCGGATAAACGCCGATCCCGAGGATGAGGACCATGAGCGGGGCAAGCGTGAGAACCTCCGCGAACTTGATATCGCCGAGCCCGGCCCATTTCGGATTGAGTTTCCCGAGCAGGACGCGCTGGATCATGTAAAGAAGATACGCCGCGGCGAGAAGAATGCCGATCGTGGAAAGCCCGGTCACCACCTTGGAGTATTGGTACGAACCCAAGAGCGCGAGAAATTCACTGATAAATCCCGAAAGACCCGGAAGGCCGAGTGAGGCCAGCGCAAAAAAGGTCAGGAATCCAGCGTAAGCCGGCATTTTAACGCCGAGGCCGCCGAAGTCATTCAATTCACGGGTGTGAGCGCGGTCATAAAGAACACCGACCAAGAGGAAGAGCCCGCCGGTAATGGTGCCGTGGGTGAACATCTGGAGCATCGCTCCGCGGAAACCGTTCGCGTTCAGAGCCGCCAGTCCGAGCAACACAAATCCCATGTGGCTGACGCTTGAGTAAGCGACCATTTTTTTAAAGTCCGTTTGCGCAAGCGCCACAAATCCGCCGTAGATGATACCGACGATGGCCAGGACCGCCATGGCGGGCTGGAACCAGTGTGTGGCGTCCGGGAAAAGCGGGTAACTGAAACGGAAGAAACCATACGTGCCCATTTTCAGGAGGACGCCGGCGAGGATCACGCTGATCGGTGTCGGAGCTTCGACGTGCGCATCCGGGAGCCAGGTGTGGAACGGAAAGATCGGCACCTTGATCGCGAAGCCGAGGAAGAATGCCATGAAAACGATCTGCTGGAAGAGAAGCCCGCGAGGCATCCCGACAAGCAGCGTCATATCAAACGTGTGCGGCGCTGCGGCAAAGTAAACGCCGAGGATCCCCAGCAACATGAACAAACTACCCGCCAGCGTGTAAAGGAAGAACTTGATCGCGGCGTATTCACGGCGCGGTCCGCCCCAGATCCCGATCAAAAAATACATCGGGACAAGCACCACTTCCCAGAGCACATAAAAAAGGAAAAGATCGAGCGCGAGGAAAGTCCCCATCATGCCGGTCTCAAGCAGGAGGTACAGGAAATAATATTCCTTTTCGCGGCCTTCTTTCACGCGTACATGCGGGAAAGAGGCAAGGCAGGCGACCAGCGAAATGATCGCGGTCAGGAAAACCATGGGGAAACTGATCCCGTCCGTCCCCAGAAGGTACTGGACGCCGAATTGCGGGATCCACGAGGCCCGTTCCATCATCTGGAATCCGGCCTGCGCGGGCTGGAAAAGCGTAAGCGCGTAGCCGGTAAGCGCTGTTACGATCCCGGTGGTCGAGAGCGCGATCCATTTGATGCAGTGGGTCGCGTTTTTCGGCACAAATAAAATGATGAATGCGCCGATCAAGGGCGTAAAAATGATCCAGGACAGAATATGAGACGTCATAAAGACTCCTTCATTTTAAAATTTCAGTTCGAAAGCAAGGAAAACGATCAAAACAAAAAACACGATCAAAAGATAATTCTGAACAAAGCCGGTCTGGACGCGTTTGGTGAACGAATTGAGAAAATAAACCGCTGTCCCCATGAAATTTACGGCGCCATCCACGATATATTTATCGATCCAGTTCTTCAGGCCGCTCAGGAAGAGGGTGTTTTGCCCCGTGCCGTTCACCGCTCCGTCGATCACTTTTTCATCAAAGCCGAACAGTTTGCGGCCGAGCGCATTGAAAGGTTTTATGAGATAAGCGGAATAGAGCTCGTCAAAATAAAATTTATTGAAAGAAAGGCGGTAAAAAGACGGAAACGTTCTTGCGACAGCCGCGGCCCAATGCTTTTGGCCGAGATACATAACGCCTGCGAGGCCGATCCCAAAGGCCGCCACCACCACCGAGCAGGTCATGACAAAAGCGGAAGGCTCGTATTCCGGGTAATGGACCATGTGCGCCATGAACTTCTGGAACCAGTGGTGCATGAACGGGGAACCGGGGATCCCGATCACGACGGATCCCACCGCAAGGCACCAAAGAGGCACGGTCATAAGAGAAGGGGATTCGTGGGCGTGGACGTCGTGATTCCGGGCCGTGCCAAAAAATGTCATGAAGATAAGACGGAACATATAGAAGGCCGTCATGAACGCCGTGAGAAGCAGGATGCCGAAGACCAGAAAATTTCCGGAACCGAATGCCGCGAGCAGGATCTCGTCTTTCGACCAGAATCCGGAAAGCGGCGGAACCCCGGAAAGCGCAAGGCTTGCAATGATGAACGTGATCGCTGTCTGCGGCATTTTTTTGAAAAGGCCGCCCATCTCGCGAATGTCCTGAACATGCGCGCCGTGAATCACGCTGCCGGCGCCAAGGAAAAGCAGGGCTTTGAAGAAGGCGTGCGTGATGAGATGAAAGGTTCCGGCACCGAGGCCCGAAAGACCCATCGCAGTGACCATGTATCCGAGTTGCGAGATCGTCGAATAGGCCAGGACACGCTTGATGTCATTTTGCGTGAGCGCGATGAACGCGGCCATGAAAGCTGTGATCGTTCCGATCGCGGTGACGATCGGGAGGATATTCGGGACGACCATAAAAAGGCTAAAAGAACGCGCGACCAGGAAAACACCGGCCGCGACCATGGTGGCCGCGTGGATGAGGGCGCTCACGGGTGTCGGGCCTTCCATAGCATCCGGCAACCACACATGCAGCGGGAATTGTGCGGACTTGCCGATCGTGCCGCAAAAAATAAGAAGAGCCGCCAGGGCCAGAAGACCCGTATTTAAAGCGTCAGGACCGCCGTGTGCCCCGGCCATGATCGTGTTCATTTGAGCGAAGTTCAGCGTGCCGATCGCGGTGAAAAGCGTCAGGAATCCCAGGAGGAATCCGATGTCGCCGATCCGCGTGGTGAGAAAGGCCTTGAGGGAAGCGTTTGCGGCGGAAGCTTTCTCAAAATAAAAGCCGATCAGAAGATACGAGCAAAGTCCCATGATCTCCCAGGACATGAAAAAGAGAAGGTAGTTATCCGAGATCACGAGCGTGAGCATCGCGGACATGAAAAGGGAAACATACGCGAAGAACCGGCTGTAACGCGGGTCGCCGTGCATGTAACCGGCGGCATAGATCTGGATCAGGGTGCCGACGATTGTGACCATGAAAAGGAGCGTCGCGGAAAGCGGATCCATCAAATAACCGAACTTGAGCGGGACGGTGCCGAGCATGAGCCAGGTTCCCTGATGGGCGAAGTGCGCGCCGTTGAAAACCTTCCAGCAGACAGGGAGCGCGATCACGCAGGCGATGGAACTCGTGGCGATGGAACACAAAGCCGCGCGATTTTTAAGCCAGCGTCCGGCGAGAATATTAACAATAAAGGCAATGAATGGGAGTAGAGGAACCCAGATAATCTGGTCGGAGGTCATGCTGTCCTTCTTTGCGCTGAATTTGAAATTTCAAATTTGAAATTTTTAAGGGTTACCATTTCAGTAAATTAACCTCATCGGCTTGGACGGTTTTCCGGACGCGGTAAAGAGCCAGGACGATCGCAAGTCCCACTGCGGCGGCGGTGGCGGCGATCGCCATCACGAACAGGGCGAAGATCTGCCCGGTTTCCGGGGAAAGGGATGTGTATTTCGAGAACGCGATCAGATTGATATTGGCGGCGTTCAGCATGAGTTCGATCGAGATCAGGATACCGATGATGTTGCGCCGTACGAGCGCGCCGTAAACACCGATCGCGAAAAGAATTAATGAGAAAATCAGGATATGGGACAGAGGAATTCCGATCATTGGGCATCATCCTTTTTAGCGATGACCACCGTGCCGATCAGGGCCGCGATCAGGATGATCGAGATGACCTCAAACGGAAAAACGTAGGCGCCCATCAAAGCTTCGCCGAGTCCCATGACCGAAACCTTGGCTTTAAGTGCGGCCTGGGTGACCGGCCAGGGTGTTTTCAGGATCACGCCGGCGAGCAAGGCCACGAAGCCCAGCAGTCCCACGATCGCTAGCGGGCTCTGCGAATTATTCTGCCGGACGGTCTTTTGCGCGATATGTTCCGTGAGCATGATGGCGAAGATCACAAGCGTCACCACGGCGCCGACATAGAGAAGGATCTGGATCGCCGCGAGGTACTCGGCCCGGAGGACGACATAAAGGACCGCCGTTCCGATCAGGGCCGCTGCAAGACAAAGCGCGCAGTGGAAAAGATTCCGGAGGGTCACGACCCCCAAAGCGAAGATGAGGACCCCTGCCATCACGGCGTAGGTCCCAAATTGTGCGGCTGTTTCCAGGATCGACATAGATCAGCTTTCCAAGGGATAGTGACGTTTTTCAGGGACAAACGTACGGTTGAGTTTCACCAGAGTCCAGAGCGAAATGCCCAGGACGAGGATCGAGCCAATCCACGCGACAAGATTCGACGTGAATTGCCACAGCGCGGTCAGAAGAATATTCACGAGCGTGAGCGGTAAAAGGAATTTCCAGGCGAATCCCATCAAATGGTCGACGCGAAAACGGGGAAAGGTGCCGCGGAACCAGATCATCACGCAGATCAGGACGAATGTTTTTCCAAAGAACCAGACCCAGGACGGAAGGAAAGGGCCCTGCCAGCCGCCCAGGAAAAGGGTGGCCGCGATGCCGCAAAGCGTGAACGCGTTCATGTATTCCGCCATATAAAAGAGGGCGAATTTCATGCCGCTATATTCAGTGTGAAAACCCGCGACGAGTTCGGATTCCGCTTCCGGAAGATCGAACGGGGGGCGGTTGCATTCCGCGGTCGCGCAAAGAAAAAAGATGATGAATCCGACGATACCCCAGGGCGTGAAAATGAACCAGTTGAGGCCGCATCCGCCCGCTTGCGACAGAACGATCGCATTGGTTGAAAGGCTCTGGCTCATCATGATGGCCGGGACGACAGCGAGAGTCATCGGGATCTCATACGAGATCATTTGGGCTGCGGTGCGCATGCCGCCCAGAAGTGAATATTTGTTTCGCGAGGCCCAACTTCCCATAAAGATCGGAAGGATCGTGATCGACGATACGGCAATGAAATAAAGAAGGCCGATGTTCAAATTCACCGCCGTCATACTCTTGCCGAACGGTACCACCAAAAAGATCATGAGTGCTGGCACTACGATCGCGATGGGGGCGAGGAGATGAACGATCTTGTCGGCGTTCGCGGGGACAATGTCTTCTTTCGTGAACATCTTGATACCGTCGGCGATGGGCTGCAAAAGGCCCCACTTTCCGACGCGGTTCGGGCCGTAGCGGTTCTGGATCCGGCCGATCAATTTTCTTTCAAGAAGCGTCAGGTACATCATGATCACCGGGCCCAGGCAGAGGATCACAACGCCGCTGATCGTGATGGATGCGAGGATGATCAGCCATTTCGGCAGGAAAAGGGCCAAAAGGCTCAAAACCCAGGCCTTGGCCGTCACGAAGATCATATCGATCGAGGATAAAAGGTTCTGCATTATTTCGGTTCCTGCCCTTGGGGCGGCTGCGCCTGCCCGCCAACGCCTTGTGGCGCGGCGGCCGCCTTCTTCTTTTCTTCCGCCGCTTTCCGTTTCTGATCAATGGACGAGGCCAGCGTCGGCCGGACTTTCTGGAAATATTCGTTCGATTTTGAGAGCTCTTTTTTGTTCCGCACCAAACCCTCATTCCGTTCCGGGGCTGTGACTTCAAATGCATGGTCCATGAAGATCGAATCGAACGGGCAGACCTCTTCACACATGCCGCAATTCATGCAAAGTCCGTAATCAATGTCGAATACCGCGGGCTTTCGCGTCGGTTTCCCGGCGACATCAATTTCCATTTCAATATGAATGCACTTGGGCGGACACTCCCGCTCACAGATCCCGCAGGCCACGCAGCGGATCTTTTCCGGTGAACCGTCATAAACCAGAAAAGGGAAGTTTCTGAAATTTTCGATCGCTTTTTCGCGCTCCTCCGGATACTGGACTGTGAAAATGCCGCCTTCGTCGGGCTTCCGGAAATAAGAGGTCAGAAAATTCTTGAGCGTGACCATCATGCCTTTGAAAACGCCCCATCCGAAAATTGTCATCGGTCCGTCTCCCCGAGCACGATATCAATGCTTCCCAGAATGATGATCGCATCCGCGATCTTTTGCCCGAGGCACATTTCTTCCAGCACGGTCAGGTTGATCAAGGACGGAGCGCGCACGTGATAGCGCCACGGTTGCGGTGTGCCGTCGCTTACGACATAAAATCCGAGTTCGCCTTTGGGAGATTCGACGCGCCCATAGGCTTCGCCTACCGGCGGCTTGAAATTCCGCGGCATTTTAAGAAGCGGAAGTGATTTTTTATTGATGATCTCACCCGCCGGGATCTTGGCCAGGGCTTGCTCCAGGATCTTCAGGCTCTCGCGGATTTCGAGAACGCGGACATAAAAACGATCGTACACATCGCCCTTTTCTCCGAGCGGGATCTTGAAATCAAAACGGTCATAGATGCTGTAGTGATCCACCTTGCGGATATCATAATTCACGCCCGAGGCGCGGAGTACCGGGCCGGTGATGCCGGCATTGGTGGCTGTATCTCCCGACAGAACGCCGATATTCTGGCAGCGCATGCAGAGGATCTCATTTTTTGTGAGGAGCGCCTCGAATTCCTTGAGGAACGCCGGAAATTTTGAAACGATCTTCTGGATCGCGGCAAGATTTGCATTCGTGAGGTCGCGTTTCACTCCGCCGAAACGGAAAAAATTATTCATCAGGCGCGAGCCCGTGATCTCTTCAAAAAGATCGAGGATCCTTTCCCGCTCGCGGAAGGCATAGAGAAGCGGCGTGAAAAAAGCGCCGAGGTCGTTGAGCATAAATCCGATCACGGTGATGTGGTTCACGACACGCGCGAGTTCCGCCATGATGACGCGGATATATTCCGCGCGCTCCGGGACTTCCAGCCCCGCGAGTTTCTCGATCGTGAGCGCGTATCCGAAATTATTCGCCAGCGCGTTCACATAATCCAGCCGGTCCGTATAAGGCATGATCGCCGCATAGGGGAGGTTTTCCGCGATCTGCTCATGGTTGCGGTGCAGGTACCCGAAGACCGGTTTCAAGCCGCAGATCTTTTCGCCCTCAAGCTGGATCGTCATGCGGAAAACGCCGTGGGTGGACGGATGCTGAGGCCCGAAATTGATCTCGAGGATCTGGGTCTCGTCCGTATTTTTTAGAGCGTTTATTATTTCCATGGATTAATTCCGAGGTTTTTCGGGTTTGCGGGTGATGGCGCGCTGGCCGGCCGCCTGGAGCGTCTTCGCTTTTTCCTTCATTTCATCGGGGATTTTGATCCCGCGCGCTTCGAGCCATGCAATGTCCGCGGCCTCCAGGACTTCAGCATCTTCTTGCTCGTAATCCTTGCGCAACGGATGGCCCTGGAACTCTTCCCACATAAAAAGACGCCGCAGGTCCGGATGCCCTTCATAAATAATGCCGAACGTGTCAAAAGCTTCACGTTCCTGAAGCTCCGCGCTCCGGTAAACCGGCGCAAGCGAAGGGATTCTCGGGTTATTCTTTGTGACGCGCACGCGAAGCACGACCGGCCCTTGCTTTTGGGCCATCGAATAAAGATGATAAACCGATTCCAGGAATGTCAGATAATCCGCGCCCGTGGCAGACGACAAGTAATCGAAAAGGAATTTCGGGTTTTCCTTGAGGAACAAGGCCACTCGCGGCAAGTCTTCCGGATTTTCGATCAAAAGTGAATCCCCGACAAGGCGGAGTTTGACGTCCGGCAGCCTTGCTTCAAGATTTTTTTTAACTTCTTCTATCGCTAGAGGGCTCATAGGTTCAGTTTTTTGTTAAAGTTGAATCCATCTCAAATTTCAAATTTGAGATCCGTTCACGAGTTCAAGGTCCGGCGCCTTCAGCTTTTTACCAACGAGGATCGTGGAGCCGTAATGTTCCCGGCGCGGATTCTTTTTTGCCGGTTGCCAGACCTCAGGATTAAATTTCGGGATAAGACCATTGGGGCCAAGTTCCGGGATCGGAAACTCCCGTTTCAGGCCTTTTTGATACCACGCCGCCTTCAGGATCTCCTGCGAGGCGATCTTCTTTTGGAGTTCCATGAGCCCGTGAAGCAGGGCCTCGGGCCGGGGAGGACACCCGGGAAGATGAACATCGACCGGGATGTAGCGATCGATCCCGCGAAGGACGTTGTAGCCGTCGATAAAAGGACCGCCCGAGATCGCGCAGGCGCCCATGGTGAGCACATACTTGGGTTCCGGCATCTGATTATAAAGACGGACGACCTGAGGGGCCATTTTCTTGGTGACGGTTCCGGAGATGATCATGAGGTCGGCCTGACGCGGCGAGGCGCGGAAAAGTTCGGCCCCGAAGCGGGCAATGTCATAGCGGGCGCAGGCGGCGGCGATCATCTCGAACGCGCAGCAGGCGAGGCCGAATTGCATGGGCCATATGGACGAGCGCCGGCCCCAGTTGTAAAGGAAATCCAGGCTCGTCCAGATCACGCCTTTTTTGGCGAGTTCCGCGCGAAGAGCTTCATCGACCTCAGATTTGTTTTTTGTGAATGCCATAAAAGTCCGGAGTTTAGAGTTCGGAGTTCGGAATTAGAAGGCGGGACATTGCTCCCAACTCCGAACTCCAGGCTCCAAACTGAGTTATTCCCACTCGAGCATTTTCTTTTTCCAGGCGTAAATAAGACCGAAAGCGAGGATGGCGATGAAAATGGCCATTTCCACGAATGCAAAGAGGCCGAGCTTTTTAAAGGCGACGGCCCACGGATAGATGAAGACCGTTTCAATGTCAAAAATGACGAAGATCAGGGCAAAGAGATAATACTGCACATGGTACTGCATCCAGGGGTCGCCCTTGGATGCCAGACCGCATTCGTAGGTCGCTTGCTTGTCGGCCGACGGCTTCTTGGGGGCCAGAAACCAGGCCAAAACCAAGGGGATCGCCGCGAAAACAAGCGCGAACACAAAGAAGATGCCGACAAAGAGATATTGGTAGAAATAGGAGGCGCTCGACATAGGCGGTTATTATAAATAAGAAGGTTTCAAAGTCAATGAAGATAAGGGGTTAGCAGTGGCTCCCAAGGGCCTGTTTTCCTTTCCAAGTCTTTATTTTTTCCCATGAAAGGCGACTTGGACTGCACTAATTAGCCGTTAATTTTTAATGGGAAATCAGTGCTGATAAAAATGTTCCCTTGGGTAGGGTGGTTGGGTACAATACCCCAGTCGTTTAACCTCGGGATTTACCCAAAGAGCCATTCCATGACCTTCAAAATGGTTAAGATCATTCCAATTGCGGTCCCAACCCTCTCGCCGGACGAAAAATGATGGAAACTCTCGAAGTCGGCTGCGCCATCATTCACAAGAAGGGGAAGCTCCTGATCGCTCAGCGTCATCTGACGGACAGCTTTGGCGGTTATTGGGAATTCCCGGGTGGCAAGCGCGAACAGGATGAAACGATCGAAGCGTGTCTTGAGCGCGAAGCTTTCGAAGAGTTGGGGATCCAGATCCAGCCTGAGCGGCTCCTTTGTAACAGGCTTCAGGGAACTTCGGAGCGTAAGATCTCGCTTTTCTTCTTTTTTTGCAAGTGGGTGAGCGGAGAACCCCGGGCGATCGACTGTAAAGACTTCCGTTGGGTCTCCCGGGAGGATATCCGTCGCTATACGTTACTTCCTGGGGATCTGGAGGTATTGGAGGATCTGGTTTTTCGGTGGGAAGAATATTTCAAAACCTGAGGATTTTGCCGATAATAAAGGATGCTCCATGGCTGGGTGAGCTTTGGAGGTTTTTAATAAGGCGTTTTAAGAAAAAACAGGATCCGATTCCGGAGAAATTTTGAAGACCTTAATGTTAAAGAAACGCAAACATCCTGATCATAAAGACGAATCGTCTCCGCGCCAGGCCTGGCGTCTGCCCATTCGTTATAAACTCTCGTTGCCGGTGCTGGTTCTCGTGCTCGGGATCGTCTTTTTCGTGCTTTTTACGACCTTCAATGTTTTCCGCGACATGATGGTCAAATATAAAGAGGCGCGGCTCCAAACCATCGCAGAGATCTTTTCCGAGACGCTCAAGATCCCCCTCGAAGCGCAAGACTCCCGTTCCCTCAAGGCCTATATCCAGCTTCTGGCCGAGCAGGCCGATGTGGATGAGGTTCGTGTGGAGGATTCTGACGGAAAAGTTCTCGGCAGCAGCCGGCCTGGAAGTGAAGCCTTCCCGGGGCTTTTTTATAAACAGGATTTCTTTGGCGTCGAAAAGATCAACCCCGATACCTACGCGGCCGTGGCGCCTATCATGAGCGGGGAAGCAGCGCTCGGGCGTCTCATCATCATTTTTTCCAAAGTTGAATTTGAAAAAGAGCTCCGGAAGATCTTTGTCGAAAAGTTCTTTGTGGCGTTCATCCTGGTGATCATTGCGACGCTTGTGATCGCATGGATCACCTGGCTCATCATGCGGCCCCTGACCGCACTGCAAAAAACGGCGCGTAATATCCTGGCCGGAGACCTCGAGGCACGGGCTGATATTCATTCGCGGGACGAAATTCAGGAGGTTGGCGAGGCGTTCAATAAAGTGGTCAGCCGTCTGGTGCAAAGTTTTGAGCACTTACGGGCGCGGAGCCAGGCCCTCGAGGAGTCCGAGGAGAAATACCGCTCGATCGTCAATGACGTAAGCGATATCATTTTTTCCATCACCCCGGAAGGGGAGCTCATGATCCTCAATCGCGGTTTTTCGGGTTACACGCGCGAAGAGATCCTTGCCGAAGGGCTTCCGCTTTTCTTTCTCATGCACGCGCCCGGCGAAGCGCAAAAATTCCAGGAAGCGCTTGAAACGATCGTCCGGACCAAAAAGCCCGTGGAGCATTTGAATACCCAGCAATTCCACCGGCTTCATCACGCCGAGATTTTTTACCAGACCAACCTCACGCCGGTCGTGGACTATGATGGCAATCTGCGCCTGATCCAGGGGGTGATGCGTGATATTACGGATCTGCGGCACGTGGAAATGATGAAAGAAACACTGGTCCGTGACGTGGCGCACGAGCTCAAGACCCCGACCGCCAAGTTCATCATGACGACGCAGCTTTTGGCCAAGCAGATGGCCCATAACCCCGAAAAAGAAAAGTTTCTCCCCATGATCAAGATGCTCAGCGACAATGCGGATCGTTTGATGCGGACCATCTCGAGCATTATGGATCTCTCCAAGGTGGAATCCGGGATGTCCGATATCAAAAAACAGGAGCTGGACCTTAACGATGTCCTCAAGCTTGTGGCGGACGATATACGCCCCCTGGTCGAACAGCATCATTTGAAGCTTGAAACCCGGTTTTCTCAGTCACCGCTCAAAATGCTCGGGGATCCGGACATGCTTTACCGGGTATTCGTCAATCTCATCACGAATGCCACCAAATTCACCCCCGACGGCAGTATTACGATCACTTCCTCGGTCCGGGGGAGCGACATTTTTGCGGAGGTGTCGGATACAGGGATCGGGATCGAGCCCGAGAATCTTCAGCGGATCTTCGAAGCGTTCTTCCAGAAAACGCCATCGACTTTGGGGATCGGGGTCGGCCTGACTATTTCCAAGGAGATCGTGGCTTTGCACGAAGGGGAGATCTGGGCCGAAAGTGAAGGCGCCGGACAAGGCAGTGTTTTTAAAGTAGTATTTCCATCGTATCAGCTCGCGAATAAGAGCGTTTAAATCAAGCCCCGCCCACGTGCCGTGGCGGAACGAGAGCTTGCCCCGTTAGAGATTTGAATGGGGATGTAATTTGGGAGATCCAAGAAAATTTTAGGTTGTGAAAATTTAAAAAAATTCTAAAAACGGAAGCGCTTTTAGGCAGGCGCTTCCTATCTCTAACGGGGGGACAAAATGCCCAAAAAAATATTAATCGTTGAAGATGACAGTGATTTCCAGGGCATTTATCAGCTTTATCTCCAGGGAGAATCTTTCCAGGTCCTGACCGCGCTAAACGGGAAGGAAGCCATAGCGGTCCTTGAAAAAGAGACGCCGGACCTCATCATTCTGGACCTTATTATGCCGGTGATGGACGGAGAGGAATTCTATCTATGGTTGCGCGCGCAGGAGAAGGGGCGCCTTATCCCCGTGATTGTTGCGAGCGTGAATGAGAAAATTCCTCAACGCATGATCGATCTCGGCGGCATTGCCGGGAGTCTGAAAAAGCCCTTTGAGATCGATACCCTGCTTGAAAAGATCCGAGCGAATTTGAAATAACTTCAAAAACAGTA
>JBAYVF010000019.1:0-33533 GCA_041674705.1 Candidatus Omnitrophota bacterium | reverse complement strand
GGCAAACCCCGTTCAACCCGTGGCGGCGTTTTCCCGCCGGGCATTCCTGACCGGCCTTGGCTGGGCGACCCGCTATGATGATAAAAAAACAGGAAATCGCTCGGAAGCGCGAAAGAGTGATTTGAAGGCCGCGGATGCGCCGAATCAAAACGAACAGGAGATCCAGGCCCTGGCGTCCGCTCTTCCGGCCTATCTGAATATTCCGGGGCTGCTGCGTCTCGGCTTATCCCTGGAGCGATCCGTCTATGATCCGGGGCAGCCCGTTTATCAGGAATCTTTCAGGACGCGGATTCGAAATGCAAACAGTGAAGAGGGTGATCCCGCCATTGTTCTCAATGTTTATAAACAAAAGACCCTCGTAAAACATGCCGGTGATTCTTCCAAAAATCCGCTCAAAGTTGTGGTCACCTCGATCTATCCTCAGCTTCCGTCCCGACAGGGTTTGGGGAGAACGCTTTTTTGGCTTCTTCTGGTTCGCGAGATGGCGTGGCAGGGAGAATATGCGGCCATCTGGAATGCAAAGGGCGGTTCGCAGGCCATGATGAAAAAGATGCCCGAGCTTCTGGTTCCCGGCCCGAATTGGCCGGATATGGAATTTCGCATCCCGATCCTCAGTCCGGAGCAACGCCGGGCCGTGGAGGTCATCTTTGAAAAGTATATTCCTGTGATCCCTGCATTCCCCGTCCGCTCTGAAGCGCGGTTCGTGGAATGGCCACAGGAGCCGGACTGGAACGAGCCGGATCTTTTAAAAGGGGCCATGTCGGCGGTCGACTATTTATCAAAGATAAAAAAAATAACAAATTTTTACAGCCAATTTACAGAGGCAGTCTGGTTCCACAAAAAAACAAAGAAAGTAGATCAAGCAACTTCCGCAGACGAGGGCTTTTCCAGCCATTTGTCTTTTACGGAAATGCAGGCGGTTTTGGGGGACTTGGCCCGCCTGCTGGACCTTCGTCAGTATGGGATCAAGGACCTGGGGGAGACAACGGCGTTTGCCCAGCTCAAAAAGAATTTTTCAGATGTCAAAAACGCTTTCTTGGGGAACAAAGAAACATTGCGAATGGTGAACCAGCAAAGCGATTTCAAGAAGCATGCCGCTGCGAAAAATCTGCTGAAATTTAAAGGCGAAACCCCAAAGGACGCTGTGCCGTACGTCTTGCTTTTCCCGTATCTTATGAACGCGGCGTTCAACCCGGAGTTTAAATTCTATCGGGGGGATTTCGAGAACGACCTTGAAATATTCAAGGCCGGGGCTCAGAAGATCCTCAACGACTGGCCCAAGGTCGAGCAGGCAGTGCAAGCCTATCTTGGTTCAATGGAAAAATATCAGAGTGAATCGGAGAAACCAGCGGAGAACGCAGCCCAGTCTCGCTCCGAGGCGCGGGAAGAGGAAACTGTTTTTACGACGGAACCGGGCTCGTCGTGGAGAACGCCGCAAATGATCGCGGTGGGCGGGAACGCGTTCAGTTCAGAAGACGAGATAAAGAAATTCTTTACCAATGAGATCGTCGAAAAGTTTAAAGCGGGAGGTCTTGTCACCCACGGGAACGGACCGCAAGCAGGACAATTACTGGAAAAAGAAGGGCCTCCTGGAATGTCGCAGGAAGCGGCCGTGAAAAAGCTGGTGACCGGGAAGATCGTTGAGCGGACCCAAAAAGAGATCGGGGGCATGATCAAGCGGGCGCTCATGGCGCGCGGGATCGCGGAAGAAAAGATTGCGATTATCCCTACTCATGTGCTCGTGGATCCGAAGGATGCGGAATTTAAAAAACCGACCAAGCCGCTGGGAGCGCTAAGCCAGGACGGCTCGGACCACAGAATACGTGTCCCCTCTCCTGCGCCTGAACATATTGTTGAGATTGCCGAGATCGCGGCAGAAATTAAAAAAGGAAAAGTTGTTATTTGCGTCGGAGGGGGAGGCACTCCCGTCGATGAGCATGGGAACGTGCTCGGCGCTGTTGTGGACAAGGATTTGGCGACGGCGCTGCTTGCAAGGGAGCTCAGACCGCTTGGCATCACGATTGATACGCTCACGATCCTGATGAGCCAGCCTCACCTTTACTATGTCGACGGACAAGGGAATAAAAATCCTTTGCTTCAGCTGACTTTCGAAGACATCGAAGAGCTTTTGAAGGAGGATCTCGAGCGAAAGCAATTTCCGGACGGTTCGATCCGGCCCAAAATGATCGCCGCCGCAGACTTTGTAAAAAATGGCGGGCGCGTTGCCCGTATTACCCGGAATGCAGCCCCGGGAAGCTCTGAGGGAACGGTCGTTATGCAGGACATCAAAGCTTCCGACCAGCGTCGCTCGGAACCATCTTCGCGAAGCGAAGCGCGCTTCGAGATGCGAAAAAGCGAAAAGATCATTCAGGAGGCGTTGCGCTCCGGCAAGCTCGCGCTTCACATCGAAGCTCCGGCCGAGATCGATCTCAAGCAAGACATGGAAGGGATCTTCCGGGATTGGCAGGCTGGGGACAGGGAAAAACAGATCTTGGAGCGGATGCGCAAAGGGGAAACCGAAGGCAAAGCCGTGGCTTTTATCCTGAATTTCAGGAAAGACCTTCAGGCAATTCAGGACCGGCTGAAAAATGATATTGAAAGGGGAGAGATGGCCCCTGAAAACAAAGAAGCTTTTGTCCAGTGGGATAAGAGTCATCTTGCTCCCCTGCATTACTATATCGGAAAAGCCCAGGGGGCTGCTGAATCGGTTTCCGACGGAGCTCTTCAGGATCTTGTGGACGCGATCGTGGAAGCGTTCTGGTGGGACCTTAAAGCAGAACAGCTTGCGGAGAGCGCAGGAACGAACAAGATTTTGGACGATGCCCGCGAGGGCGACGAGTGGCAAGCGAGCGAAGCAAAAAAAGACTTTTTGCAGGCCATATCGGAGATTGGAACGTTTGAAAATCGAACCGCAAACCAAACAGTGCTTTATGGTCTCCAGGTCCTTGCGCGTTCGTTCCCCGCGGTTTGCAGGAACAAAGTCAAAACAGTCTTTCTCGATCTTCTCGGAAAAGATCTTTTTCGAAGAAACGCATTTTTAAGAGGGCAATTATTTTCCCTCCTTGTGCAGGATTTTTACGGCCCGGACGTTCTTGAGCTTTTGCGCAAAGAGATCGAGCGCAACGCTAAAGGATCGACGCTGACTTTGGCGGCGAGGGATCTTCTATGGCGCCTGGGAGAACCCGGCGTCGAGGATCTTCTGATCGATTATGCGAAGCAACGTTTTTTTGAAGCTCTTCCCGTGATCGATGTTCTTATCCGCGAACAAGGGACTGTGAAGATCCCCAAAGAGGTCCGGCAAAAGATCCTCTTCTATGCCGAAGCGAGCGACGGCGAATGGGAAGTGTCGGGCGTTACGCATGCCGGGACCCGAGCTTATCTGAGGTCGTGGGTTCTGCAACTGCGTGAAAGTCTCGAGCTCTCTGCAGAAAAAAGCGGTTCTCTTTCTTACGAAACAGAAAACTTCTGGGTGCGTCCCGTCCTTACGCTCCGGGATCTTGATGCGATCCGTTCATTTGATTCGGATTTCGATTTCGGCAACGCCTTCTTCAGAAAGAATATTGCCCTTCTCATTTCCAAAGAGAGCAGAAAGATCGTGGGCGCATTCCGTGTTGACTTTTCCAACCCGACAGAAGAAAACCCAAGACCGTGGCATCCTGTTATGAGCGAAAAGATCTTTGGCGTCGAAGATCCCGCGCTTGCCAAGGCGGCCTTCGAAGACATCATTGCCGGAGTACTCAAGATCTATGAAAAACGTTTTGGGAAATTCCCCCTCTACGTCGATATTTCCCCCGATGAGTATTTCAAGACGACTGGAAGCACGGATTTCGCGGGTATGAGCGTCGATCGTTTCTTTAAGGCGCCGGATTTCATGAAACAGTTCCGGGCCTCCCGCTCGGAAATGCGAAGCGGCGAGACGGGTTCCGGGAAAAGCATCCGGGATGAAGATTTGCCGGAAGTTAGCCGCGGATTCAAATTTTCAAATCCCTATCATCTCCACAACATGCCAAGCCGGGCGCTTGCGGAGTTGGCGCTTGCGCTTGAGCGTGAATTAAAGCTTTATGTGTTTGTCCGAAAAGGGGACGGTGGTAAAAAAATATTCATGAGCTCGGTGCCCGAGCTTCTTAGCCTGGGGCTTGCATATAACCAGGACGTTGAGATTTTTGTGAAAGGCCTTCAGAACCCCATTCTTTTGAGCGGGGCGTTGGGCTTTGCCGAAAGAGCCATGCAGGACTGGAGAATGTTAGAGGGAGGAACTAACGAAAACCCTCTTTTTGATGCTTATCTTCAAGAAATCAACCGGATGGCAAAGGATTCTGGCGCGAGAGACGAAGAGCAGATCCGTCCTGATGCTTTGAATCGAGCGGAGATGCGCGGCGAAGGAGCGGCTGGAAAAATTGAGGCACGGAGCGAGCAGGAACGGGAAAGGCTGGCGGCCTCTTTTCAGGCGCTCGAAAAGATCCAGCGACCCGTCAAAACGCTTTTTGTGATGCCTATGTATAACGAAGCCCGGCGTCTTCACCCGAAGACAGACGAAAATCCTCTGGGCGAAGATGCCTTGCGTCTGAAAGTGGCGCAATTCGAGGCTTTGCGCGCTGCGAACCCGAATTTTCTTTGGAGACTTCTCGCGGTAGATGACGGGACGCCGGACCTGGCTTCCGCGAGCACTATCAAAGAAATATGGGAAGAAATCCTCGCGGACTATGCGCGGGCCGGGAAGCCGTTGGACCCAGCTCAAGTCCAGACGGTCGCCGTTTCTTCCGAAGAAAAAAAGAAGAGCGGCAGCCGCAAAGGATACGCGACTGTCAAGGCCATGAAACAGGCGGTAACGGACAGTTGGGCGGAATTCATCGGGTATACGGACACGGATATTTCGACAAACGTTGCGCAGACGCCGCTTCTTTTGGAAAAATTAATGGAAGGCGAAGCGGACGCTGCGATCGGGTCTCGATGGGTCATCGGAGGCGAGGCCAAGGTCGCTTCTATTTCCCGCTATCTTTCGAGCAAGCTTTTCAATCTTGCGGTCCGGACATTACTTCCGCCGCTTGGGTCAATCCATGATACCCAGCGAGGCTTCAAACTGTTCACCCGCGATCTTTTGAGCGTCATCCTCAAGCACGAGCGCGATCCCGGAATGTCTTTTGACACCGAACTGCTTCTTCTTACAAAAATGTCCGGCGCGAAGGTCCTGGAAGTTCCGATCTCGTGGTTTGATTCTTCCGAAGCCAGCACCGTGGCTCTTGCGGACGAAGCCAAGCGCATGATCAAAGGCATTTTGAAATATCAGTGCCCGCATCTTTTCGACCTCGGACTTTACTGGAACCTCAGTCGCGAACGAAAAGCCCTGTTGGCGCAAACTCCTGCGAGCCATCGTTCCGAAGCGCGAAGCCTAGACGTCTCGCAATCGCCGGCGGCCGGCCTAGATTCTTCCGAGACGCAAACCGGCGAATGGAAAGGCGTGCCTTATAAGTTCACGGATATCGCGGCCATGCTTTCTAGCTCGGATAAAAAGAACCAGGGCTTTTTACTGGTGGATAAAATGACCGAGGGACAGAAAAAGAAATTCCTTGAGTTTTTGAAGCCGGAAATCAAAAAAATCGCTCTGAATTATCTTCGCGACCCGGCCTCCGATCCGACTGAACCGCTCAGGAACAAACAACTCCATAAGGAAGACTTCACGGCTATGTTTTCGGGGACCGTGCATATCGGGGTTGGGGACGATGTGGAAAGCAGCCCCGTTTTGTTCGAGATCGAACCAAGACCGGGGAAAGAAGGAAAGGAAGAAGCAACGCTTCGGATCTTTAACCGGAGCACGCCCGAGGAAATGGTTGCGCCCGAAGAGTATGAGGTCAGCATCGGGAAAAAATATATGGTTGCGCGCGAGTACATTCCGGGGGAAGAAACCGGCGCGGCGGAAGTTTTCACCGTCGATTCTCCCTACATGACGGCCGGCAAGCATTTTTCTTTCCGTCTTTTATGGGATTCCCAGGGCCTTTGGATCACGATCGAAGATTACCGCTCCACGAACGGGACCGTTCTTTCCGCAGATATTTATCCGGCTACGATCGCTTACGAAGGGCGCGAAAAAGATCTGATTCGCTACCGCGAGATCATGCAGCTCATGATAAAAAACACCGCCCCCGCGATGAAAGGGGATGAAGAAAATCCCGTGGAGGGAGATCCGATCCACCACTACAAAAAGGCCCTGGATGAAGCCGCCAAGCTTTATCTTGAAAGCGCCGAGTTTGGAGAGCTTCAAGAGCTAAGAAAAGAGCTCATCAGATACTATATGCTCTCCAACATCGTCGGTCGTGCGGATGACCGCATGAATTACGCGCTCGAGCTTCTCGAAAAGTTTTTACAGGAAGACCGGATCACGGCGTGGCTGCCCGTGTTTGAAATGGCCGTCCAATACCTTCCTGTCGGGAAAGCGGACGCCAACTTTCTTCGCTTGTTGCGGGTCCTTAGGTCCGAAAAACTCAAGCAAGCTCCGACGGGCCTGAAACGGGAAGCGCTCCATTTCCTTTCTCGCGCCAGTAGCAATCCGAAGGAGTTCAGCAGCGAACCGCTCCTTAGCGCCGCGAAGAAACAAACGATGCGCATTGATACCGCCCCCGCGGATGAACCGCAAGGAGACGTCCGCTCGGAAACACGGATTACGCCCGAAGAGCGAAAGATCCTGGAGGAAAAAGGACAGCGGATCTTTGACTACCTCGCGGTGCGCAAGGAATATGTGCCAGGACAAGCGCCTGAAAAATCATGGATTTCCGTAGCGCTTGAAACGCTCCGTCTTGATCCGTCTAAAAAGAATCTGGCAATGGTCCTTGGGACATGGGATGAGAGGACGGCTCACGAGGCGGCGCGCGTGATCAAAGAGCTTCGGACCGGCGACCCGAAAATAAAAGTGCTGACAAGCGGGAAATACGGCAACAAACCGGGCATTTTTTATGACAAAAAAGGCAACCAGCTGCCGGAGGCGGAGGGTTACAGTCAGATCATGGGAAAAGAAGGAGTTTCCGTGGATTTCGTCGAACGGGGGTCGACGAATTCCGGCGCAAACATCGTTTTTTCAAAGAAAATTCTGGATGCCGCCTCTTTCAAGCCTGACGTTATCTTTTTAATGCAGAATCCCATTCTTCAGGGGCGCGCCGGCTTGACGGCCGTGAGGCAATATTCCGGGAGCCAAGAGGCCTTCGATGCATCGGGCGTTCGGCTGATCAGCTATGCGCCTTACAAACCGGTGGCCGCTCACCAAAAGGATTCGGACCTCCTGAGGGACATCGGTTTCGGGCTCGCGGAGCTTCAAAGCCTCGACGAATATCCCGGAAAGGGATTTACGATCCGGACGGTTGTGCCGCAAGAAATTTCAAGCGCAAGAGAAGACCTTCTCTTATTACTTTCGAAAATCAAGGAGCGGTCCGCGCTTCAAAAAGGGTCGCTCGCTCCCAGGACCTTTGACGAAAAAGAGGTCGATCTCGAGGTTTTTGATCCCGAGGATGTGGATATCGGCCTTAAGATTTCTCCGGAGGTGTTTGATAAGACCGGAATGAGCCGCCTTGTTTTTGATCGCGTGCACAACCATGTTTTATTGGCCGGGCAGCCTATCAGGCTCAGCGAGGTTTCTGCTAAAGCGAACTTTCGGAAAAACGACAGGATGAAAGAATCTTACGAGAAAAACCATTCCGGAAGAGAAGTGTATGCGCTTCCAAACGGCAATCTCGGGTTGAATAATTTCTATCTTGCTGCCGTGAGAAAAAAGGCCGGCGGGAAAACAAAAGTTTTCTATTATTCCCATGATCCTTTGGTGGCGCGGACCATGCTTGTTGTGAGAAAAGGACAAAAACCCTCAGCCATGTTGCTTTCATTCAAAAAAAAGGCGAACGGGACTGTTCGCGTGATCGATCCGGCCAAGCAGCAAGATATCACGGACGATCTCGAAATTGCGCTTTACGGCCTTCCCGTGATCCGCGACGGACGGTTGAATCTAAAGGAGGCCTTGGGCCAGCTTGATGATTTGAGGCATCTCTTCCGTCTCCCGAGATTCGATATTGTTGAGGCAGATACGGCGCGCAATGAATGGGTGGATCAAGTGCATCTTGGCATGAGCGACGGCATCGGGATCTTTTATAAAGATCCGGACCTTCTTGCCCGGCTTTTTTCCGGTCGTCCCGTGACATTAAGCGTGGATCCGCTTTTGTCGCGCGGTGTAACCTTTGACGAGATCGAAGCGGTGTACAACGCGTGGGGATATCGCGGGAAATACGAGCTCGATCGCGCGACGCACACCGTGACCGCAACCTATGAGCCGGGCACGCACCCGCACAGTTATTTCGGCATAACCCAAAACGGGAAAGTGTTCATCGGCGCTTTGAGCGGAGATCTCGACACGCATTTTAAGGGCATTTCTTTCAGAGGACTTTACGAGCAGCTCAAAGAACGGCGCGAATTCGCGAAAGACCCTGTCCAACATCTTTGGGTTTGGGCCAACGGAAAAGATGTTTCTTTCCGCTCGAAAGGTTCTGCACCAAAAGGAATGCGTTCTAAAAACATTGAAAACCTTCTTTTTTCAAGGCCCGTCCGCTCGGAGATGAGAAGGGAGTTTGTTGTTTCCGGCAAAAGAGTGCGAATAGCGGAGATGAGCTTAAAAAGGAAGGAATGGCTCTTTGAAGCTGTTCCTGAGCTTTTGAAAAGGTCTCAGGGGAAAACGAAGCGAGAGGTCGCAAAGGAGCTTTTCGCCCAAATGACGATGGCAGGCCTTGGCGGGATCACATTAAACGGCCTCATATGGATCATTTATACGAAACATCCGGAGCTACAGAAGCTTTTCGAGGGAACAACGCCTAAAACAAAAAAGATCGCCAAGGAAGCTCTAGCACCAGCTCCAAAAAAGATCGACGAAAAGAAAAAAGACGAACCTTGGAAAGGAAGGCTGAGCCTCGTCGCGAAGGCGAGGGCCCTCGCGACGACCCCGAGAGAAATGGATAAGCGCTACAAACTTCCGAGCGGGACCGTGGGGAGAGCGCTGGAGGCAGAGGAGAAACCGCTCGAAACGATCGAAACCTTTTCGAAAGCGGTCGAGGCGGATTGGGCTTCCATCGCAGAAGTTGTTTTCGGGATCTCGCCTGAAAAGATGAGATCGCTCGGGATGATCTTTAATTTTATCTCAAAAGAGCCGGAAGCTTTTGCCAAGGAAAATCCCGAAGCGGCTTTTTATATGGCGATCGCGGGTTATCGTCTCATGGCCAATCCCTCCCAGGGCGAAGCATGGTTCGCGCAAATCCCCACCGAAGAGATCACCCGCAAGGGATCTCCCATTCTTTCCCAGTTGATCAAAATGCTGGAAGAGGAAGAAGGAACTTTTCAGCAGCAGAAGCAATGGCACGGGATCTCGAGCGGGAAAATGGCCCTTTTTATGCTGGAGGCTCTTTTCCATAAAGATCCCAAGAAGGTGAAGGCGGCCTTTATGGCCCTGAAGATCACAGAAAGGCAAGCGGTTGCCGCAAGCTCGTATGGGCGGGAGTGGCTCAAGGAGCTTCGTTTGCTGGAAGATGGAGAAAATCTGGAAGATCTTATTCATCCCGTCGATCTCAAAAAGATTCAAAAAGAAGAGGCCCCGGACCCGCTTGAGGAAGCAGGCAGCCCTGAGGACGTGGCGGAGGCTTACCGGGACTTTTCTGCGACCACGATGCGGTACGCGACCAATGCGGTGGATTATAACCGGGGGACTGATCCCGGGAAAAATGACGTCGGGCGGGCGGCACTTGAACGACTCGATCAGCTTTACGAAGAAGTTCCCGGCGTGATCCGAGTGCCGCGCGACGAGCTCATGAGTTTCTTCCGGGAAAAACAAGCGGAGCTCGAAGCGAACAAAGAAAGATTGATCAAATCGGTCGAATCTTTAAACGAGACAGAAAAAGAAGACCTTCTCCGGTGGCATGAGAACCAACGCTCTGAGTTACGGACGGAGGCGGCGAAGAAACTGAAAGCTCAACTTCCGCTGACCCCGGAATCCTTGAGGAGCCTCCGGCCGGAAAAAAATGAAAATGGGCCGGAATCCACTCAGAAGCTTGCCGGAAAACTGCGAAAGGAGTTTGACCGAACGGGAGAAGAGATCCTGTTTCTCGGGAAAGACCTCGCCCAGAGCCTCTGGGAGAATCGCAGCGTTACTTTCCAGCTGGGGCGGTTGAGCCTTACTTGTTTTCAAACGAAGCAGGAGATTTCTCGCTACGTGTATTCGATCTCTGATCCTGAGGGAACTGTGATTGGGCACGGGATGTTCATTTATGGGCGTTGGAGCAAGACCCTCTTTTTCCGCTACTCGATCCACAAGGAATTTCGGGGTTTGGGTTATGGAGAAGAAGCGCTTGCGGTTTTTATGGCGAGCATGCTCCAAGGCGGACTTTTTAACGAGAGACGGATCCGTAAATTCGAATGGGAAGAACGGCGGACTGGGGCGTACGGTCTTCTGGTGCCGGATGATGCTGAAGTCTTTTTGCAAAAAGCCGGCTTCAAGCAACGTTTCCTTTCCGGCCGCCGGTTGTTCCGGATGCCCGACTCTTTTTCCGAGATAGGAGGCTTGAGCGCCTTAAAACAAAAAATAACGAAATGGCTCTGGCAGAAACCTGATTACAGACTTTTGATCGCGCTTCTTCAGCATTCGGATATGCCTGCCGAACAACGCCGGGCCTACCGGATCCTGGGGGGAACAATGGCTGTCACCGCCCCTGTCATCTGGGCCGTGAAGGCGGCGATCTCGTTGGGTCTTGGTGCAAAATTTTCAGACATGATGCCCCTGGAATATTTAAAGATCTTTGCTGAAAAAATCACTCTGGCTCTTTTCAGCCTGGACATAAACCTCGCAAAAGAAGCGTTCGCTATGGCCTCGGTTTCATCGGCGGCCTATATTTTACTGAGCCCCTTTCTCCGGACAGCTCTTTTCATTATGCCAGCTGCGGTTTTATCAGGCTTTAAGCTTCGGTTGTGGGTAGCCTTTTTCTGGAACCTTTTTCCGGGGGCCGGCGCTTTTATCAGCGTACCGATTCAAGTCATCGCGAACATTAATAAAGACTACAAGAAAAAGCGCGAAATAAGCTGGCGAGAGATGCGCGATCTACATAAGCAGATCCTGGAGAGTGTCCGGCCGCAGTTTTCGCCCGCTCAGGAACCTTTGCGGTCTGACCTCGAAAAGCTTTCGGCGGAAATAACCTGCCTTTTGTTCGAGGCCCAGGCCAAAGAGGTCCTTCCTGATCATGGCCAGGGGGTTCGCGTTCTAAGCACCAGCTTGAGCGCCCCGTATCTTTCAGAGAATATCCGTCTCGGCGTTCCAACGGTTTTTATCGGAGCCAATGCGGCCGATTACGAAAATCTTGTTCGAAGGATCCGGAAACTCGGAGAGCATTTCGGCGCGCCTCCTTTTTACAGGCTGGAAACGAAACTTTTCCACGACGCGTATGAAGTAGAAGCGACAGGGAAGATCAGACAAATAAAAACACTAAATCCGTCAGCCTTGATCCGCCCGCTTTTCTCCGTTCGTTCTGAAATGCGGGGCCCGGAAAAAACACCGAGAAACCGTTCAATAGAAACAGAAGCTCTTTGGGAAAAAGCTTTGGACGCGGTTCAGCGCAAGGCCCCCGAAAAATTCACGCCGACCGATCACTTGAACCTCCGCTATGCGTTAGCGCAAGAAGTTGCCATGGCGCTTGGAACGCAGGATGAAAGAATCACAAAGATTTGGCTCTTTGGAAGTGTTAGCGAAGGAAATGTGGAGAATATCGGTCCCCAGTCCGATATCGATCTGATCCTGGAGGTAAAGTCTGAAGCCGGGAAGAAGGAGGTGATGGCCCTGGTTGATGCGGCGGACAAAATTCTCGTCCGGAAAATGAACGATTACTTCCATTACAGCGAACATCCGATGCCGAGATTGGTGAATATTGGCGAAAAAGTTTTTCTCAAAGAAGAGATCGGGTCGCTCTATATTTCTCCGACACTGCTTTTCGAACGGAACGTCTCGAAAGAGCGCATGGAAATGGAGAGAAAGAAAAAGATCCCGGCAGGAGTCGATATCAGCAAAGTTAAAGAAGCTGTCCGGAATTACAGCCGGGGAGCCTGGACATGTTTGGCGCATTCGTCCATGGTCATCTACATCCTCAGGTCTTTGGGTGAAAAGGCTACGCTGGTGGGAATGTTCCGGAAAGGGGAAGACATGCCTTTTCAATACATGGCAAGCACGGCTCGATGGGGAGAGATCGATATTTCTCCCTACGATGATGAGGAAGAAAATTATGAGCGAACGGCTCCTGCGAGCGAAAAAGATTACGAAAGAATGCTTGCTGAGCTGAAAACAAATGGATCTCTCACCCGTGCGGACAAAGCTTTACGGGAAGGAGTTTTTCTGTTTGATAAGGTCCCGGAAGAACGCTCTCCGAGGTCAGAGATGAGGGCTGCGACGTTTGAAGGAAAGCTTGGAGAGCTTTATCGAAAAGCCGGCGTGAAGGTCCGGCGGATCGAAAACAAAGAAAAAGGAATTTTACATCCAACGCCTGCAGACGCCTTTGATGCGATCCTTCAAGCCATGGATATTCCGGCGGACGGGAATGTCACGATCCTTGATGCCGGAAGCGGTCAGGTGCAGATGCTGATACGGTTCGCTATGGCGCGGCCGGATATCAAAAAACTTATCGGGATCGAATATGAACCTGAGCTGGTTCAGGAAAGCAAAAAAGTCCTTCAGCTGGCGGTGAACGAAGGTTTGGTAAAACCCGGCCAGATCGTGATCCAGCAAGCGGACTTTAATGATGAAAGCTCTAAAAAATTATTCGAAGAAGCGGACCGGGTCTATTATTTTCATTTAGGAACGACGGACACCGGGGCCCTGATCAACACGCTCGGATCGAACTTGCGTCCCGGCGCGCGCGTGGCCATTTATCCTTCCCAGCAAAGACCGGACGTTTATCACCGCGTCGCGCTTGCCGAAACAGGACTCTTTGACGCGAAGCACCTTCCCTGGGTCAGCGTTTTTACCCGTCTTTCTGACACGATTTCATCGGCGCGAAGCGAAGAACGCTTGCAAAAAAGTGACTCCGAATACCGGTTCAATGTCACCGCGGCCAGCGAATCGGTTTCGCCGGCGGAATGGGGCGATTTAAAGCTTGATCAGCAAGCTCTGCGCGAAGCCCTTTCGAATTTGTCTTGGGTGAATAACTTGACGGACGCCAACGGTTTCAAACTGTCGAACGCGGGGCGGAAACAAGGGATACTCTTGAGCGGCAGGCTTGAGGGACTGATCCGGGAGAAAGAGCGGACCGGGGATCGCCGGCTCACTCTCTATGAGGTCGGGCTTGGGGAGGAGCCTCGCGAGACAAGAGAGATCCTTGCTATGATTCAAATGATCCTCAGGAAGCTCGCCGGCAAAAAAGAGATCGACCTTGAACAATGGAAAGTGGAGCTTGTCGGCATGGATGAGTTCGCCCGAAATGTTCAGACCGCCGAAAAATCTAACAGGATCCACGCGATGATCCGCGCTTCCAACGGCAGGCTTACGGCGACTTTCAAGCAAGCGAATGCCCTGGACCTGCAACGCCTGAGCGAGATCGCGGACGGTAAAAAGGGAGACATCATTCTTTTCCGGAATACGGATTACGCTAACACTCTCGCTCAAGCCAACGCCCTCCATCTAAAAGACGTGCGCTTAGGGAAACGCGGGCAGAGCCTCACAAAATTACTTAACAGCTATCTTGCCAGGAGAAATTTATTTCTCGCATTCGCGAAAAAAGGGTCTCTCTACGTTATCGATCCCGCTTCCGGCCAGAACCCCGAGGCTGCGGCGCTTAGCATCCCGGGCACAAGACTTTTGGGGGCCAAGAAGTTGCTCAGCGGCTTGGGGCGCGAAGCGAAATTTGCGGAAGGCAGCCCGGACGATATCGGCACCGGTATCTATGAGATCGAGGAGCCTGCCGGCGTTTTAAATGGAGGATTATTGCATGCGGCAGATACAATCCTTGGCATATGGGAAATAAAGAACGCGAGTGAAGCGACAAAAGACCGCACCGAACCTGCGCAGGCCAAGAAAGAGGTTGCGGAGCCGGCAAGGCCCCGGTTGCCTTCCTGGGTTGAAAAGTTTTTTGGGTCGGTAAGGGACGTTCGCCTCGAAGGGCGGTACGCCAACCGGAATAAAACATACAAGGGATTGGACTTGTTACTGCAAACGATCTTCGACGAGGAAAAGGTTCTTTGGTTGGGGCTTGAAAAAAGGGACGGTCAGATCGAAGCGGGAAGGGTCATGGAACAAAAAAGCCATTATTGGGGCGCAATCAAAAATCTGAAGCTCTCCAAAGAGTACCAAAATATCTTTCACGGATTTGGAGTGGTGACCTTTACTTCCGCGGACCGGCGATCCACCATGGTGCTCGTGGTCCCGACCGAAAGAATTCCCTTTTATATCCAGGACAGCCGCCCGGTAAGGTCCGAGACGCGGGAAATAAAACCAGATTCCAGATTACAGACCGCAGCCGACAGACCGAAGCTAAGTGCGACCGTTCAGCCTGTCCCTGTGGCGGCGAAGCAGCACCTTGGTGTACCCGGTACCGCTCCACGCGTGAAGTTCATGTTGGGACTGATCTTTCCGGACGTTTCCGCCGGAGAGGCCCATAAACCTTGGGAGTGGGGCTTAAATCTCTATGTTCTTGGGACGCATGTTGGATTGTTTCTGCTGACGGAGATCGCGGTCCTGTGCTTTTGGAGCCTGATACCTTCTTCCCTGAAATGGGTGACGTTGATTACGGTCCCTGGGTTTGTGGAGCTGGTGTTATTGGCAGGTTATGCCGCAGCGGGATTTTTCTGGCCTCTAGTTTTTCTTCATCGGTCGGTGAAAGGATTGCAGGAGCATACGAACGCCAAAATGCGCTCGCTTGCAGAACAGGCACAGCAAGCAGGGGATACTTTGCTTGCCGAAGCGCTTGGCTTGATAAAGGGCGTTGAGCTTTCTGATTATTATGGCGTCCTCGATGGGCGGAAAAACATGGATAGAAAGACCCTTAAGATTTCCAAGGAGATCGCAACAGAACCGGTTCTGACCTATGCCATGGTGCGCGGCGCTTTAGGGATGTTTTTCGCGATGGGGCATCCTGAATGTACTGTTTGGAACAAGATGGCCTGGCGTGTTTTTTCAACACGAGAATTGATGAGAAGGGTCCGTTTGTTTCCCGGTATGCTTTGGTATCTTTTAGCGCACGATTTTGTTTGGAATGGTCTTTCGCTCGTATTTTTCCTATCGCGCTTCGATGGAGGACATTATTTGACAGTCGCGCTCAAATTGGTTTTGAGAAGAGGTGTCCCTAGCTTGCAGGCCGTTCTTTCACAGTTCATATCGTTGGGCCGGTTCTCGAAACGTCTTACGGTAAAGGAGTCGCTCCCTCAAAAAGGTGACGAAGCAAACCGCTCCGAGGCGCGGGAACAAAATAGCCATGAGACACGAGCCATGAGCCATGAGCCCAATTTTCAAACTCAGGCCTCAGACCTCAGCCCTCAAGGCTTGGGAATCCGCTCCGAGATGCGGGCGGATAAAGCCCAAGATCAAACCCCGGCTCTCAACCCCGGCTCTGCGGCGGGTGCACCTTACATTAGAGAAATGCGGCCCGTGGATGAATCTCTATCTTCCATTCGGATCGGTAAGGACGTTTATCAGATAGCGAGTGAAACCAATTTAAGCATTGTTATGACCGATAGGTGTAATGCCGGCTGCCCCTTTTGCATTAATAGAACGGGGTCCCACCATAGTGGCGAGGCGGTCGCTCTTAATTTCTCGCAAAAGATCAGCAAAGCCATTGAAGCTTACCACGTGAGAGATGTCGTATTGCTGGGCGGAGAACCGTTGTTGGCGCCGCATCTGAGAGAAGTATTAAGGGAGTTGGACAAGGTCAAGGGTCAATTAGACGAGATCACGATCACGACGAACGGAACGCAGTTCAGGGACAGGAACATCCTGGAACTCGTCGGGAATTCCGCGGTGACATCCGTCAATATCTCCTACCATCACTATGACAAGAAAAGAAACGACGCCATTATGGGAACGTCGACACTGACGCTCGAAGAAATAGAAAGCATCCATCGTTTTCTAAGGTCCAAAGGAAAGACTTTGCGGATCAATGTGACCGCGCTCAAGGGCGGGATCGACAATGTTTTGGATCTGGAGAAATTCGCCGGCAGCTTTGGAAACAGAGTAGAGGTGATCAAGCTTACCCCGGTGTACCCCACGGCAAGTTATGGGACGATCGAGAGCGTGTCTGAATTCACGGAAAGCCGCGCTTTTTCGCGGCAAGAATGGACGCAAATCCTTGATGGATTAAGCGCTAAAGGGAAAATATTGGACGTGAACGAAGATATGTTTGGCGTGGGCCGCACGCTTATTGAGCTTCCGGCGGGTGTAAAAATGTTATTAGTCAATCCTTACACGGATAAGAAGGAACCGACGGAGATCCGAAGCATCAAAATATTGTCGGACGGGAAAATGAGCTTGTCTTGGCTGGGCCATGGGCCCGATCTCATGACCGCCGCAGTTGAATTTCCTCGCATTCCCAATATTGAAGCGGATAAAAATACTTTGCCTGCCCGCTCCTTCGCCAGAGGTGAATCCGCCTCAAGCGGAGAAGTGCGTGCGGGCAAAAACCCGGATCAGACCCCGGCTCTCAACGCCGGCTCTGCGGCGGGTGAGAAGCGCTCCGAGGTGAGAGGAGTTCCGGCGTCGCTTGAGGAAGCGATACGAACGGTCAGGGAGAAGGACCTTACGGTCGGAGAGATCGACGCAATACGGAAAAAATTCCTTACCAATGAAAAAAATGAGCGGGAACTGTTTTCAGCGCTTGTGACAGATACGCCGCAGCCCTTGCGGCTTGAACAGATCGTGTCCGGGGAAGCCATTCAAAAGATCGAGACCATACTTCGCGGCATTGGGGAGCGATCGCGCGAACTTTCTTTACCTTCGGGGCAGGTTGTGGCCGACATAAGACGCACTATCGGGATCCTTCAAAGATGGCTGCCGCCGCATCTTTTCAAGTGTTTTTATGAGGACGAACCCGTTAATGTCGGTCATGCTCTTCCGCATGCCCTGGCGGATCTGGAATATTGTTTACGGATCATCCGAAACGACGCGAACATTTCTTTCCGCAAGACCGATATCCAGCTTTTGTGCTATGCGGCGATCTTCCATGATCTCGCGGGGATACTGTACAGAGAGCATCACGAAACAAATTCCATTATTTGGATGAGACGCATTTTGGAAAAAGAAGGAGGCCTTACCGCAGAGGAGACGGATAAAATAGAGGCCTTCTTATCCGGCCATAAAAAGACGGCGGAGGCGGCACAGAAAGAGGAGTTGCGAACATACCCTGAGGCGCGGGTCTTCAAGGATGCCGATGCGCTTGCCGGCGCGATGGATCTGGAAAGGATCTACGGCGTTTGGAAAGCATGGTCCATTCAGGAGTCCGAGACAAGGAAGCAAAAGGTCAATAAATTTTATATGCCGGAGCTCACTTTAGAGCAAAGGAAGAACTCTTTGAAAGCCGGGCGATATGAGATGGCGGATGGTATCACCGATCTGGTCAAATGGGTGCTGATCCGGAGGAGCCCCGAATATTATTTGACCGCCGGAGGGAAAAAAATCGCGGCTTCTCTTCCGAGGGATTCCGGCGTCGTGATGGCATTCATCGAAAGCAAACGGGAAGATCTGAAAGATTTTTACCGGCTGACCGGCCAGGACTTGACAGCGATCAAAAAAATCGTGACCACACTGACAAGCAGCGCGCTGGAAAATGGGTTGATCCGCTCGGGAGTGAGAGGGGTTGGGGCTGAAAATCCGGACCGCTCCGAGACGCGGGAACAAGCGCGATCCCTTTCACGAAAAGCGAAAAAAGCATTCAATGTTTTCGGGATCCCCGTCCTCTTTACTGCAGCGATCCTCTTATTACAGGATGAATATTTGGCGCTCGTAAAAAGATCGTTCGCTGTTGGGATGCTGACCAAGGGCGCGCTGGGCGCGGCCACAGGTTTTATGGGTGAATATGTCACTCAGTCTTACAAAGGCGTCCGAAACTGGAAAAAGGTCGGTGTGTGGACCGGCGTTCGCGCGGTCCTGACCGGGGGCGTGACCTTCGGACTGCTTTATCCTTTTCTGCAAGTTCTTACCGATAAGGTCTGGGTGCGGGTGGTCCTTGACCTCGGCCCCTATACGGTCTTTTTTACTTATCTGATGATCCACATCGGGGACTGGATCGAAAAGAACATCGGCGCCACGAAAACGAACGGCTTGACCCTGAAAGAACGTTTGGAATACCTTGTTTTTTTCTATCCACTCCATACGCTTTACTGGGCGGTTGTGTTGAGCCTTGCGTGGCCGCACGGAGCGGAAATTGTATCAATCTGTTCCGCGATCACCTCAGGATATTCCACGATCATCCAGATCGGGATGCTCAAATGGTGGATGGGCCTGAGCTACGCAAAAAGAGAACGATATTTGGGATGGTATGTGCGGCCCGCCGAAAAGGCGATCTATCCGGCGCGCGCATGGATCGCTCGAAAAACCGGCATGGACCGATCGCGCTCCGAGGCGCGAGTTGAGGCGGCCGCGGAGCGGATCGGGAAGCTTGCGGAGCAAGTATGGAGCGGTTTCACAGCCCGGACGGTTCCGGAATCGGATGTTTTCTGGAAAACGTTGGTTGTGGAATATAAAGAAGGCCGGGTAACCCTGGAAGATCTGGCGGAAGCGTTTGTCCGGGTTAAAAAAGAGCACGGTGAAGAGATGATCGAAAAAATGCTGACGGCGAAATTGGGATTCAGCTCTCTCTGGGACCAGGACCATGGATTTCCGGAGGGCCGGTTGACCCGCATTTTCCTTGAAAAAGAAGTTGAGGTGGGAATGGCGCTCAAGGTCCCGGCTGTTTTTAAGAATCTCCGCCATATGCATATGCGCCCTTCTGGAAATCTCGCCCGTTTTGGCGACGGGGTCAAGGGGAGATCCCGCGAACGGATCCATCTTTTTCTGATCGAGCCGGCGACGGGAAGGGCTTTTAACGCGAGCGAGTTTCTTAGCCTTCAAAGTAGCGGCATTGCGGATGGAACCCCTCTGGAGGTTGTTGCGGAATTTCTGGGAAGTAGAGATCTGGCGGAAAAAGCGGCTTACAAAATGAGCGAACTTTTACAAGACACAGATTTCCAAGAAGCAGCTTTTGGCGGGCGAAATCTGAAGAATTGGTTCCAAGAGCACTTTCCGGACCGTTCCGAGGCGCGGGACGAGACCATGAAGGGAATTCCAGATAGCGTCATAAGTCTGGCGCGGCAGCTTGAATCGGTCGGGCAGGTCAAAGAGCTTCTCCGGGAAGCCAGCGGTTTGAGAGCATGGGGGGCGAAGATCTCGGGAGAATTCCTGTCTGTCCTGGAGACGATGGCTTTTATCTTTGGTTTTGAATCAGGCCCCGGCTTGACTCTTGTGGAGTCTGAGGGGAGCATCGTGAAGAATGCGCAGGTTTCTTCTGCCGATCAGGAGGAAATATGGAGACAGATGTATTCCCCGGATAACTATGGAAGAAAGTTTGCGGATATCGGAGAGGTCAAAGACGCCATCTCCCTGGCATTGGCAAGTTTGTCCCGTGACGGGGTCGTCGTTTATTCCCGGATCAAGCAATATAAAAGTCTTCTTGAAAAATTGAGGGCGGCCGTAGCCAAAATAAAAGAAGTTCCCGTGGAATCCGTCGGAAAAGACGCGCGTGAGATCTTTGAGGAAGTAGAACGGTTAAAAGATAGGTTCAGGGAAAATCCCGTAGAGTATTTTGACGATCTTGTCGGGTTTGATGTCGTGATCGACGATGCGCGGATGGACGAACACCAAAGAGCTGCTGCCCTCACAAGTATGACGGCCGAGGTCCGCCATCTTTTAAGTCAACACCCCGGTTGGAAGGTTGTCACGGTCAGGAAAGACGGGCGGGTCAAAGGATATGAATCGGTCAATATATGGGTCATGGGATTATTGGATCACAAGAAACTTGGGGCCCTGCCTGTCAAAATCCAGATCCGGTTTTTTAATGCGCTGAAACATGAGATGGTCATGAGGTATGTTTTCAAGACAACGGGACAATGGAAGTATCCTCCGTGGATTACACCTGGGGAAGTGAACGCAGCCCGCACGGTCCAGGAACTCCGTAAGGTCATGTTCAGGAGCTTCAAGACGTATACAAAAGATATGAAGCTTTCGGAAGAGTTTGATATCTGGACCCATGTCACTTGGCGTCCTGGGATGCCGCAGATATTCGCGTACGATTGGATGAACAGGCTGGCTGCCGCGACGGCGGGCGGGGCCAAGGAAAGCCCGAAAGGAAAAGCAATTCCCGGCGCCGTTTCCAGTCCTAAAAATCCAAAGTCGGATACTTCTGTCCGCTCCGAGATGCGGGGAAAGAATGCCGCGACGTTACAAGACACAAAGCCACAGAATGAAAACGTGCGGCGTGTGGCGGCTGAGCGCGTGGCTGGCGAAGTTCGCTCCGAGGCCCGACAAATAAAACCAGCCACGAGGACAGAGATCGTGAGCTCAAGCCTAAAGCCCAGCGGCGTTCAGCCTGTTTCCACCGTACCCGGTACCACTCAGGCGGATGTCAGCATCGGATTTAGACGTCTTGGAAATTTAAGCTACGACACGGGCACAGACGAGCAAATCTTTGCTTTTTCCAGCGAAGCCGGTTATGACGCCGTTCTTGAAAGCATTCGACTTTCCGATCCAGCTATAAGGAACACAGCTGTTCATATTGGAGTGTCCGGTATGCAGAACCTGGATATTATGGCGGCACGTCATTCCCGGTGGGGTATTTTGCTCGATGTGAATAAGCGGACGGTAAAGTTTTTTAATCTTGTCGAAGGAATTTTTAAAGACAATCCTGGAATTTCGAAGCGGGAATTCCTCGAAGCATTATTCAGGCGGATGGACCAGTACAAGGCGACACGGCCACAAGAGGCGAATTATTTTTTAAACAGTTATCAAAACCTAATGCTGGAAATGACGACAGACCGGTCGTGGTTGACGGACAATGCCCGCTTTCAACATATCAAAGCAATGTTTTTAGAAGACCGCATTGTATCTGTTCGAGGAGTTGCTGAGGACAAGAATATCTTTAAAAAATTCAGGGACTGGATGAGCGAAAACGGGCTTACGCTTGATACGTTTTATATATCAAATGTAATCGATTATGTGCCGGCCCAAGAAAGGGAAGATTTTTATGCCAGCATTGTGTCTGTCAGTAATGGACAGACGTTCATTCTGGACAGCGCGAATCCCGATGGGATTCGTTTGAGAGTCCGGAAAAAGGAGGAATTCCAGAAAGACAATCCAGGCAATGGGTCTGACGCCGCCGCTCGCTCCGAGGCGCGGGAAATAAAACCAGCCACGAGCCCCGAGACTGTGGACTCAAGCCTAAAGCCCAGCGACGTTCAGCCTGCCTCCTTGGCATCAAGCGCCGCTCCATGGCGTCCCACTTCTTTTGATTTTGAAATTCCGCCGGAAGCCATTTTGGCTCAAGACTCTCGCTTAGGGACAATTGTCCTGGCCAAGAAATTATTATTGACCGCTGGGGATCGCCTCAAGCTTATGGACGAGATAGACGGGTTAAACGCAGTCTCTTTCGCGGGTTCAGTCATATTTGAGACAGCGAGCGCATGGAATGATCGCCTCGTCAAAGACGACAGCCTTATTCTTTTTTGCCGGAATCCCTTATCAGCTAATAAATGGGAATTGCGCGGTGTTCTATGGAGCCGATCGGAGAACGAGCGCGTATCTCGGATCGAACGTTTTATGACAGAACAAGATAAAGTCCGCGGGCAAGGATCTTTCTTGATGGACACCTTCTTTCGAAGGCTTATTTCCCAAAAGACCCAAATTACTCAATGGAAGGCTGAGACGCCCGCAGCCAGAGACTTTTATGATCGTTACCTGCCGAAGGCTCAGGGCCAAGGCCTTATTCTTTCCTTTACTCCTGGAGATCAACATTCAGAATACCAAGCGATTCTCCCCGGCTTCACGTCTGTCAAAGACGAGTCTCACCCGGGAACTCAAAATCAAACCCCGGCTCTCAATTCCGCCTCTGCCGCGGCTGCGGAGCGGGGAGAAGCATTCCGGCAAACCGTTCGTACGGCAATCGAAGATTTGAAGGGACATTTCACGATCATGACGGACATGGCGGATGTGGCGGAATTTACGGACGCACAGCTCCAGGAATTTGAGACCATGGCGATCCTTCAACCTAATGTGAAGTTCGTGTTTTATGGTAAAACCGATCCAACCTCCGAGGTCGGAAAACGGTTATCGCAGCTGCAGGCAGAGCTTGGCGCCAATCGCATTGTGATCACGGAGAGCGGGGCTGAAGAGCTGACGCTTCATAAAGAAGAGAAGGTGATTCAAATTTCAAAAGCCAGTACGGAGTACGGAGTACGGGGTTCGGAGACAAGCTTTTCACGCCGTACGCCGTACGCCTTGCGCCGTACGGCCGGGGTGTTTTCCTTCCGCTATATCGCAGATGAGACGGGACTGGTGCCGATGGCGTTACTCTACGCGGATCAGCATGAGAAACCCTCCGAAAAAGGCATGATGGATCTTTCCATGGTGAGCGCGATGCTTCGCGCCGAACTTCGCGAGTTCCAGAACAGCATCGTCTTCGCGAGAGCCGCGTAAGGCGTACGGTGTACGGCGACCGCGCTTTCAGAATTTTTCTCCGCACGCAATACGCCTTCCGCCTTTTCGCTCCCAGTGATATCCCTTAACAAGATCAGAAAAATAGCGTACACTTCTCGGACTTTTAAAAACAAAGGAGGAATTCGCCTTACGCCGTACCCCTTACGCCGTACATGAGCGAAGCGAAATATGGGATTCAAGTGTGGCATTGTCGGGTTGCCGAACGTCGGTAAATCCACTATTTTTAATGCGATCGCCAAGGCGCACGCCGCGGCATCGAACTATCCTTTCTGCACGATCGAGCCCAATGTCGGCATGGTGCCGGTCCCGGACCCGCGTCTCTGGGAGTTGAGCAGGCTTTTTAAGCCGCAAAAAACGACGCCCACGACGGTCGAATTCTATGATATTGCGGGGCTTGTCGCCGGAGCCTCCAAGGGCGAAGGTCTCGGGAACCAATTCCTTGGGCACATAAAAGAAGTTGAAGCCATCCTTCATGTGGTCCGGTGCTTTGAAGACCCCAACATTGTCCACGTCTCGGGAACGATCGATCCTTCGCGCGACATCGATGTGATCGACACAGAGCTTTGCCTGAAGGACCTGGACACCATCAACACGCGTTACAACAAAACCGAAAAACTTTCAAAGTCTGGCGACAAGGAATCCAAAGAAAGAATGCCGGTCTATGAAAAAGTGAAGAAGGCGCTTGAGGACGGCACGCCGCTTCGTAATCTCGGGCTTGCCGAAGAAGAACGATTGCTTGTGAAGGATATGGCGTTCCTCACGCTTAAAACCGTGCTTTACTGCGCGAACGTCGCCGAAGGCGATCTTCCGGGAGGCGGGCCTTTTGTCGATCTGTTGCGCCAGCGCGCGGCCAAAGAAGGCGCCGAAGTGGTGGTGATCTCGGGCAAAGTCGAATCCGAACTGATCGATCTTTCGGAAGAAGACCAGCAGGTTTTCCTAAAAGACCTCGGCCTTGAAGAGCCGGGACTCAATTCTCTTATCCGGACAGGTTATAAAGCGCTTCGGCTCATCACTTACTTTACGGCCGGCGAAAAAGAAGTTCGTGCCTGGACCGTTCCGAAGGGCTCCAAGGCGCCGCAGGCCGCGGGCGTGATCCATTCCGATTTCGAGCGCGGCTTTATTCGCGCCGAGGTCATGAAGTATGAAGACCTTATAAAATACGGCTCCCAGCCGGCGGTCAAAGAAAAAGGCCTGCTCCGCGTCGAAGGCAAGGAATACGTGACGCAAGACGGCGATGTGATGCTTTTCCGTTTTTCGGTGTAGCCGAAAAACAGTCCAGCGTAAGGAGTACCGCGTACGGCGAAAAAGCTTTCACGCCGTACCCCGTACGCCTTTCGCCTTACTAAATCATAGATAAACCGCCCGAGATGCTTTAAAATACCCGCCATATGAAACACAACCCTTTCTACTCTATCTATCGTGACTTCAAGGCCTGCTTTGAACGCGATCCGGCGGCCCGGACACCGTTCGGCGCCCTCGAGGTTATTTTTCTCTATTCCGGGCTTCACGCCGTGCTTTGCTACCGGTTCGCGCATGTCCTCTATCAATTGCGCATTCCTTTTATCCCGCGGCTCATCTCCCAGATCGCGCGGTTTCTGACCGGCGTTGAGATCCATCCTGGGGCGAAGATCGCTCCAGGATTTTTTATCGATCACGGGATGGGTGTCGTGATCGGAGAAACGACCGAGATCGGTGAGAATGTCACGATCTACCAGGGCGTAACACTTGGCGGGACGGGGAAAGAACGCGGCAAACGGCATCCCACCCTTGGACATAACGTGGTGGTGGGCGTGGGCGCGAAAGTGCTCGGAAATATCAAGATCGGGGATCACGTGAAGATCGGCGGCGGATCGGTCGTGATCCATTCGGTGCCGGATCATTGCACGGTCGTTGGCGTTCCGGCCGAAATCGTGCGGATTGATGGCCAAAAGATCGATGAGGTCGATCTCGAGCACGGCGATCTCCCGGATCCCGTGAGAGAACTCAAGAACCGCGTCCGCGAACTTCAAAAAGAAGTCGAATCCCTCGAAGCCTATCATAAGGGGCAGAAACTGAAAAAGGATGAGCGTACGGCGTAAGGCGTACGGCGTATCGCCATGAGAGCTTTTCGCCGTACACCGCACACCTTGCGCCTTACGTTTTTATGAAAAAAGGCAAAATTTACTCCGACGGGGGAGCCCGCGGAAACCCCGGCCCCGCGGCGATCGGCGTCCTGGTCTGCGATGAAAAAGACGCGAAACTCACCGATCACGGCGAAACGATCGGGGAAGCCACCAACAATGTGGCGGAATACACCGCAGTGGTTCGCGGCTTGACCTTGGCAGCGGAACTCGGCATCTCGGAAGCGGATTATTTTCTTGATAGCGAGCTCGTCCAGCGTCAACTTTCCGGTATTTATAAGCTCAAGGCCGAGCATCTCAAGCCGTTCTTTATGCAAGTCAAGGCGCTGGAAAAAAAATTCAAGCGAGTTTCTTATTTTCACGTGCCGCGCGAACATCCGAAGATCAAATATGTCGACCGGCTTGTGAATCTGGCTCTCGACAGGGAGTGAGGCATGGTCACGGCGCTCATCGGAATACTCGGCGGTTTTCTCGGCGGTCTTTTTGGAGTGGGAGGCGGGACGATCTTTGTGCCGCTTCTGATGCTTCTCAAGGGGTTTGATGTCCACCGCGCGATCGGGACGTCGCTTTTGATCATTATTTTTACAGCGCTTTCCGGAGCGGTTTTTCATGGCAAAGCCGGGATGGTGGACTGGAAAGCCGCGATCATTTTAGGGGCTTTCAGCATTCTCGGCGTTTGGCTCGGAACCAAGCTTTCTTTGAAGCTGGATGTCCTTATGCTTCAGCGTCTTTTCGCCGTATTTCTGGTTGTGATCGCGGTAAAATTATTCTTCTTTAAATAAAAGGGAGGCATTCATGAAAGTTTCATTGGCGGGATTGATGAAGTCGGGAAGCAAGGCGGACCTTTTTGTAACAGGTTATTTCAAAGGCGAAAAAGACTTGAAGGCGCTCAAGAAGATCGATCCCGCGTTCGCGAAAGCGGCGGAGACGGCTATTTCCAAAAAGCGTTTTGAGGGAAAAACAGGCGAGTCCTTCAGCTCTTACCAGGCCGGATATCGTCAGGCGCCAGAAATGCTCCTTTTAGGGTTGGGCGAGAAAAAAGATCTTAAGGCCGCTTCTTTAAGGAAAGCGGTCGGAACTTTGATTGGCCTCGCGAACGGACGCAAAGCCGTCAAAGTTCGCGTACTTCTTGATTCTTTCCTTGGCGGAGAGGTTGCCGTGGAAGAAACGGCAAAGATCTTTACAGAGCTTTCCTTTTTGGCGGCGTACCGTTTTACGCATTATAAGACCCCGAAAAAAGAGGATCTGCCGAAAGCGCCGGAATCGATCGAGCTTGTCACGGAAAAAAAGGAGCTTGTCTCCAGGCTTCGTCCCGCGATGGCGCGTTCCGAGAAGATCGCAAAGGCGGTTCTTTTGGCCCGCGATCTGAACAACGAACCGGGAAATGTCATGAACCCGCCGCGGCTTGCCGCTGAAGCGAAGAAGCTTGCGACCGAGAAAAAAATCTCCTGCAAGGTTTTGGGGCTCGCCGAACTTAAAAAACTCGGAATGAACGGGATCCTGGCCGTGAACCAGGGAAGCGTGACACCGCCGGCCCTGATCATCATGGAACACGGAAAAGAATACAAGAACCAGGGAACGGTCTGCCTTGTCGGGAAAGGCGTGACGTTTGATACAGGCGGTATTTCCATCAAGCCCTCAAAAGGCATGGAAGAAATGAAGTATGACAAGTCCGGCGCGATCGCCGTGATCGCAACGATGGGGCTTGTGGCGGATCTGAAACTGCCGCTTCACATCGTCGCTCTTGCGCCTTGTGTGGAAAATAACGTCGCGGCCGATCCTCAGCGTCCCGGCGATATCATCCGGATGTACAACGGAAAGACCGTCGAAGTCTTGAACACCGACGCCGAAGGCCGCCTGATCCTGGCAGATGCTTTGTCCTATTGCGCCGAGTTCAAGCCCATGGCGATCATTGATGCGGCAACGCTCACGGGCATGTGCCACCACACGTTTGGGGACAAGACCTGCGGCATTCTCGGAACGGATCAGAAGCTCATTGATGCGATCCAAAAGGCCGGCGAAAAAGTTGGAGAGCGATGCTGGCAGCTCCCGCTTTGGGAAGAATACGGGGAATGCATCAAGTCGCATCACTCGGATCTCCGGAATACGGGCGACGGCTATGCCGGGACGATCACGGCGACGATGTTCCTTAAGGAATTTGTGCCGGAGAAAACGCCGTGGGTTCATCTGGATATCGCCGGAACGGTTTGTTGCACAGCCAATCGCTTCGATTGCCCGAAAGGCGCGAACGGGTTTGGCGTGCGGCTTTTTGCTGAAGTTCTTTCAAGTTGGAGCCCCAAAGTTTAATGTTACCAGGTTGTCAAGTCACCAAGTCACCATGTCACCAGCGCAACGACTTGGTGACGGGTGTCGTGGTGACTTTGTGACGCGGGCGAACGGAGTAAAGAATTTTTCAAAAAAACCGTTACTCTAGAGTGTAGTAAAAGAGCTCTAAAGGAGGGCCATCCATGAAAAAACACTTTTCTTGCCTCATTGCCTTTTTGATGATTTTTGCGTCTTTATGCCCGGCAGCTTTTGCAACCGGAGGCAAAGAATTCGGAGCCTCCCTGCTTTTGCCGACTACCGGTCAGGCCATGAATGGCGAGATCGGAGCGACCAAGACCAAGATCATGGCCGGCATTGAAGTGGCCGCCGTGACGACGACGATCCTTCTTGCGACGTTAACGACCGGCGGTATTTTTTGGGCGGGTCTCGGGCCCCTCATTGCCAACCATGCGTGGAGCGCCGCGGATGCCTTCAAGACCGCGCGCAGCAATAACAATGATCCGTATATCCAGCAGCAACTTTCTTCGGCCCAGCGAACCCTGGACGTTTCCCGGCAGAATCGCTTCGACCGGGAATCCGACATTCGTCAGAGGATCTTGCAGGCCGGCGAGCAGCCCTAATTCGCTCTTTGATTTTCTGATATTGCGAAAGGCCCCCGCGCTTTCTTACGAAAGCAAGAGCGGGGGCCTTTTTTATCCAACCTAAGGGAATTCATGAAAGACAGTCAAAGAAGGCTCCTTTTTTCGCAACTCCGCATGGCAACGGAAGTCTGGCAGGGCGTCGAGAAAGATGCGATGCCTTCGGACCGCTGGCTGGCGCGTTATTTTTACCAGAACAGAAAAAAAGTCGGCTCCCGCGACCGTAAGTTCCTTTCCGAGACGATCTTTACGATCTTTCGTCACAAAAGCTTTCTGGAAGCCTGGGTTGAAAAGGCCAAACCGCGGCCGATCATGACCGACGTCGAGCGGGCCGAATCCCTTTGTCTTTACGCGGCCGCAAAAGAAGACCTTATCAGCAAAGAAGATTTTCGCGAAATTTTCAAGCAAAGCGAAAAAGTTTATGCCGCCTTGCGGGAACATCTTTTGCCGGAGGGGAGCGGGCCGAAATCCAAAGAGGAGATGATCGCGCTCCTTTATTCTTTCCCTCTATGGCTCGTCCACCATTGGGCCGAGGTGTTCGGCGTTCAAGAAACAGAACGTCTCGTCGGGTTTTTTCAGCAGAGGCCGCTTCTCGTGCTTCGTGCCAACACCCTTAAGATCAGCCGCAAAAAACTCGTGGATATGTTCCGTCGCCTCGGCGTCGAGGCCAACCAGACAACCCTGTCTTATTTCGGGCTGATCCTTCAGGAGCGCCGCAATGTATTCGATACCCAGGCTTTTCGCGATGGATGGTTCGAGGTCCAAGACGAAGGAAGCCAGATGGTTTGTCAAAAAATGGATCCCCAGCCCGGAGAAAGCATTTGGGACGTTTGCGCAGGCGGCGGCGGGAAGAGCTTGCTTCTCGCGGCGATGATGGAAAACAAAGGGCGCATTGTGGCGACCGACCTTCGTTCTTATAAGCTGGAAGAACTAAAAAAAAGAGCCAAGCGAGCCGGGGTTTTTAATATTTTCCCCGCGGAACTCGATCGCATGGCGGAACTTAAACTTGCGCAACGCGGATTTGACCGGATCCTGGTGGACGCGCCGTGCTCCGGGACCGGGACGCTCGGCCGGAATCCGGACGCAAAATGGAAATTGGCCCCCTCCTGGTTCGAGGCGCTTCCCAAAGAACAGCTCGCGATCCTTGAAAAAGCTTTGCCATATCTTGCAGAAGGCGGCAGACTGTACTACGCAACCTGCTCGGTGGAGGCGGCGGAGAACGAAGAAGTCGCCAAGGCGTTTCTGGCGGCGCATCCGGAGCTTGAGACCGTTTCCTGCGGGGAAGCAGGGGAAACATTCTTTAAATTATGGCCGCCGGAAAGCGGAACCGACGGTTTCTTTCTGGCTGTTTTCAAAAAAATCAATGAAGTTCCTAAAGCGGAGAGCAAAACATGGAAAAAAAGGTGATATCCATCCTCATTGGACTTTTATTTCTGGGAACCTGCCCTCTTTTCGCGGCAGAGACCGTGAAAAAGGAAAACGCTTTTAAACAGATCGTTTCGGTTGAAAAGCGCGGCCTTGTAAACCTTCTCACCTCTCCCGCGGAAATCGTGTATGCGCTCAAGTGGGAAAAGAAGGACCACCCCAAAGCCTGGCCGGTGACCTACCTCCCGCGTTTTATTACCAATGCGGTAGTGCGGGTTAGTTCCAGCTTGAATGATTTTATCCTGCTTCCCTGGTATGTGACTTGGGGTGATCCCACGCCCTTAACACGACATTTCGAGCTTCCGGATTATGTCTGGGAGAAAGAATAAAAAAGCGGTCGCCCACCACCCGATCCTTGGCTCTTATCATGAAGAAAGAAAAGATCTCGATCATTCTTGTTTCTCCCGAGAACCCGGACAATATCGGCGCGGTGGCCCGGGCCATCAAGAATATGGGGTTCGGGGATCTTCGCCTTGTAAACCCTCCGAGGACTTGGCGCAAGAAAGCCAAAAAGATGGCCATGTCGGCCGCAGATATTCTTGAAAGAGCGAAGGCATACGATTCTCTTCAAGAGGCGATCGAGGATCTGGGGCAAGTGATCGGCACAACGCGGCGCTTGGGCGGGCACCGGGGATCTTTTCTTCCTTTTAATAAAACGGTCGCGAAGGTTTGCGCGGCGTCCCACAAACAGGCGATCGGGATCGTTTTTGGCCGCGAATCCAAAGGGCTTGCGAATGAAGACAGCGCTTTATGCGACCACCTGGTGACGATCCCCACGGGAGCTTCCTACCCGTCCCTTAATCTTGCGCAAGCCGTGATGGTAATGCTCTTTGCTCTTTCCTGGAAGCGGGGCGCAAAAGAAATAGCCGCGCAGGAAAGGGCTTTAAATAAAAAAGAGATCGAGATTACGATCGCGCATTTTGAAGAAGCGCTGAAGGCGCTGGGATATAAAAAAGGCGGGGCGGATCTTTTGCCGCGGATCCTCAGGACTTTGCGAGGGCTTATCAAACGAAGCGGGCTTTTGGAGCCGGAGGCGCAAATGATCAAAGGTCTTTCCAGAAAGATCCGAGAAAAGATTTTGAATTACCCGCGTCACGCAGATAGAATAGTTGCACCCCGTTAGAGGCTTGGAGGATGGGTCAAGCTCTCGCGGAAACCGTACTACTAAGGAAAAAAGCGCAGCACAAGTTAGTTATTTTTTCGCCTCTAACGGGGCAAGGGAGTTATAACTCATGGATGAACAGACGCTCAAACAAGAATTGTTGAAGATGATCCTGGAAAAAGCCGTCGTGCGCGGGGAACGCAAGCTGGCCTCCGGAAAGGTCTCGCAGTACTACATTGATGGCAAGCAGGTCACACTTGATGCGCAGGGGCTCTTCCTGGCGGCAAAGGTGATCCTTCACATGGCGCAGGCGGTGGGCGCTGACGCGGTCGGAGGACCCACGCTTGGAGCAGATCCTCTCGCAGCGGCCGTATCGGTGCTAAGCTCTCAAAGCGGAAAACCCCTCAAGGCGTTCATTGTCCGTAAAGAGGCTAAAGACCACGGGATGCAGAAAATGATCGAAGGGCCGGCCCTGGCGCCCGGCGACAAGGTGGTCATGCTTGAAGATGTGATCACGACCGGCGGTTCGGTGCTGAAGGCCATTAAAGAAGTTGAAGCCCTTGGAGCAAAAATCGTTAAAACAATCTGTCTCGTGGACCGGAACGAAGGAGCTTCGGAAACGCTCGCCAGCTACCACTACACACCGATCTTCACGCTTAGCGATCTGGGGCTATAAAAGCCTAGGTTTATCATTTCCGAACACATAAAAAAAGCGCCCTGCCGTTCTGGCAGAGCGCTTTTTTTCGTTTAAAGAAGCTGCTTTATTTCTTTACGTAATCGTAAGCGTTATGCTTTTTTGCCACATGCTTACGGACCGGAGCGGGCTGCGCTTCGGTGACCGTCACAAGAGGTTCCTGAGAAGCGGCCGGGGCCTGATACGCTGCCGGGGCTTGGACGGGTTCCACGACTTCGGAAGATTCTTCCAAGCAGTTGTCATAAGATTTCGCTACGGGAAAACCGTTGAATCCGGGGACCCAGAAAAGAGCGACGTCCACAATGCCCGAACTGGCACGAAGCGCTGTGCAGCCGAGACCGCCTGCCATGCCCGTCATAGTTCCGATAAGAGCCGGTCCTTCTTTCGACCTGTTCACCGTTTGCACAAAAATGTCTACGGGGCTTGTGGCCACATTCAAGAGACCGCGGCCTAACATCCCACCGACTTTTTCTTTATAAAGATCCGACTGAGCATTTTCCCAAACATCCTTCGCGAAGCTCACCGGGACCAGCAAAAAAGCGCAGATCACAAGAGCCACTAGTACCTTTGCTTTCATCATGAACGACCTCCCTTTTTTATGAATTTTGAAGATGGCCAACAGGCGCAGAAAGTTTTCCCTGAAAAGCGAACAGGCGGAGATACTACAATGAATAAAAATAACAAGCAATAATATTTTTATTTGGAGCGCCCGTTTTTTGTAAGCATATCAAAAGAAAGGGGTTACAAAGAATGGCAAAAAGCCTAAAAACTAGCAACTCTTGACAATTTATAGTATGTAGGATAGATTGTATTATAGAATGTAGCTATAGTGAACTTGAAGATAGCAATACTAAACAAGGAGAGCTAGGATGGAACAACCGAAAGAACAGAATCAAGAATACCAGTATCCCAGGAGAGAGCGGACCCAGATTATGACGCCCAAGGAAGCGGCGAAATATCTCGGATTCCATCTCGTGACGATCTACCGTCTGCTGAAGAAGGGCGAGGTCCCGGCGACGAAGATTGGCGGGCAGTGGCGTTTCAAGAAAGACGTCCTGGATGCCTGGTTAACAGACCGTATGAGTCAATAAAGAACTCCCGGGCTTACAACGGTTATCCGTCGCGATAACGATTTTTAGGTGAGTCGGGTCCCGGGTTTCTTTTCCATAGGCCCTCTTTTGGGGAAAAGAGGGCTTAAGGGACCTTCCGCGCGATAAGGATTTCGGCTATTTTCTTGTGTGGAGATGGGAAGCCCAATCCGTCCAGAGCTACAAGCGAAAACCACTTTCCATGAGGCCGTTTCAAAACGGCCTTTTTTTTACACCGCGATTCAAAGACCTCAAGCGTGATCCTGTATTTTGTGAAGGCATGAGGCACGGTCAGGAAAAGCGATGGCCGTGAGCCGGCAGTCCCGAGCTCTTTCACCATTTCTTTTTTATGCATCCAAAACGGGAACATCCAAAGTCCGCCCCATCGTCCTTCGGTGGGTTGTTTCTCAAGCCAAACTTCATTTTTATCGTTTCGCAGCACCAAAGCCGCCATATTCAGTTTTTCGTAGCGTGTTTTTTGAGACCGGACAGGAAAAAAAAGTTCTTTTCTTTTTACATGGGCCGCGCAATTTTTTCTTGCCGGACACCGAGCGCATTGCGGGTTTGACGAAAAGCACACGGTTGCGCCTAATTCCATGAGCGCTTGATTGAGGTCTCCCGGATTTTTGTCCGGGAGAAGTGACGCCGCGATCGACCAGAGTTTTTCCAGGGTCGCGGGGCGGTCGATGCTTTGAGTGATCGCAAAGATCCGGGTAAGGATGCGGATCACATTTCCATCCAAAACAGGCGTCTTTTCACCCCAAGCGATGCTGGCGATCGCTCCGGCCGTGTAGCGGCCGATGCCGGGAAGTTCCCGTAGTCCCTCCGCGTTTCCGGGGATCTTTCCTTGAAGTTCTTTCTGGACGTGGTTTGCCGCCTGGTGGAACATCCGGACCCGCCTGTAATAACCCAACCCGGCCCAAAGCTCCAGAGCCTTCGACAGAGGAGCGTTCGCTAACGTGGAAAGGGACGGGAATGTTTTGAGCCAACGCTTGTAATAGGGAATAACCGTTGCGACCTGCGTTTGCTGGAGCATGATCTCGGAAACCCAGATTTTGTAAGGATCATGAGTGTGTCGCCAGGGAAGATCTCTTTTGTAAAGGGAATACCAGCGAAGAAGCGCCCGGCGAAGTTTTTGGATGGAGAGGGAACGTTTATTCATCAAGATATCATATCGGGTCATGGAAGGGGCGACAAGAGGTCTGATAAAAATTTATAAAAAAGATAAAGGAAACATCCGGGCGGACGATAATCTTTAGGAATATTAGAGGTTGTGGGGGTCGCGGAGTTGTGGCAATATGAAAGCCATAGGCGATTCCGTACTAAGGCTTTAAAAACCAAGGGAGGAAATTCAATGAAGAAGATCATCAGTCTCGTAGTGGTTCTTTCGATGCTTCTCGTGCCGGCTGCTTTCGCGGCCAGTTCGTGGACCGAAGGAAAAACCTATGGTGAGAAGG
>JBAYVF010000018.1:0-35239 GCA_041674705.1 Candidatus Omnitrophota bacterium | reverse complement strand
GGTGGCCAGCCGGTCGTGATGGATGACAACATCCTGGAAACGCATATAGCTGACATTGGTAAGATTGATGGTGTCAAAGATCGCGCGATTGGCCGGATCTTCGGAGCGGATCGTGACATAACTTGAATACTGCTTATTGCTGAAGTTGATCGAAGTGTAATTCCCCCCCGCAAGCACGATCACTTCACCGCCGGTCGCATTGTTCAGAGCGCTCACAAGTCCCGCACTGGTGGTTACGCGGATCGGAGGGGTGGTGGTTGCGGCCAACGATATTCCGCCGGTCGGCATCAGGGAATTAGGGGGAATGACGGTCTGTGTCGTCGTGGCGGGTTGAGACGAAGCATCCGCCACTGTCTGGACGGGAACGGGCACACTCGTCCCGTCTGTTTGTGCCACGGGGGCGTTCTCTGCGATTCCGGCCGGAATGATCTGTAGGAAAACAAAACTAACGGAAATAAGAACCGCGAGTATTTTCTGCCAATTTTTTGTTTTCATTTTTTTTCATGCCCCCCATCCATTTTTTTTATTATTTCTACGCCTACCCAATGTCTAACACGCGATCAAAACATTTACAATGGCTTTACAAAAATACCGCATAGCAAAAACTAGCATTTATAGCGAAATATAGCTTATTTGATCTTTGAAATTGCGTTTAACGCTATTCGATCCTACGAGGGTTCTCCTTAGGCTATTTCATCGTGAAAAAACAATCGGCGGGACCTAGGTTCAAGGAGCAAGAACCTAAATTCGAGGAGGGTGAGTTGCTAAGGCAGTGCTTTTAGATAGGCCTGAATTCTGTTACGGATGAGGTGGAATTCTTTTGCGGCGAGCCAGTCTTTTCGGAACACGCTGGAACCCACGGCGACCGCGCTTGCGCCATTCCTAAAATAGGTCGGCAGGTTTTTAGGAGTGACTCCGCCGCAAGCCAGGAGTTCAACCTCGGGGAACGGGCCTTTAATCTCTTTGAAATAATCGGGGCCGAAACAGCTCGCCGGGAAGACCTTGACCATCGTCGCTCCGGCTTGCCAGGCTTTATAGATATCCTGGGGAACCAGCGCTCCGGGGAAAACGGGGATCTTATGCCTGGCGCAGTATTGGATCACGGGCGGGACGACGACAGGACTTACGATGAAGGTTGCTCCGGCCCGGAGCGCGTCCTTCAGATCCTTCAGCGTCAGGACAGTGCCGGCGCCGATCATGAGCTGCTTGCCATAGCGCATAACGGCATTTTTAATAAGCCCGGTCGCGCCCTTGGTGTTCATTGTGATCTCGACCGCTTGAAGGCCACTGGCGACGATCGTTTCGAATAAAGGCTGCAATTCCGAAGATGTGATGCCTCGCAGGATTCCCAGGAGAGGTTTCTTACGGAATGCTTTCAGATCCACGCTTATTCGATCTCAGCGCTTCCCGCGAAACTATCCCAGAATTCACGGAAATGATCTTTTTTGTCGCTTTCGCGAAGTTCCAACGCGGACTTGGGATGCTCATCCAGGATTCCGGTGATGGCGTAGGGGATCACATAGCCCCACTCGACTTTTTTGCTAAGCGGGATCATTTCTTTGGAGATTACATCCAGGACGGGACGAATGTCGTACTTAGGATTTTTGAGGAACCCGAGCAGGAGTTCGGTCGGGCAGTTGCCGGCCGCGCGTCCCATGCCAAAGATGGTGCTGTCCAGGTAATTGGCATTATGGATGATCGCCTCGATCGTGTTCCCGAAGGCCAGTTGCTGGTTGTTGTGCGCGTGGATGCCGATCTCTTTGGTCTTGATAATGCTCTTGGCTTTCTTGATGAGGAATTCCACGGTCTCCTGATAGAGGGAGCCGTTGGAGTCGACCAGGTACACGACGTTGCATTTGCATTCCTTTTCAAGTTGGGCCAGGCCTTCGTTCAGGTCCACTTCCAGGACTTTGGAAATGGCCATGATGTTCACGGCGGTCTCGTAGCCCTTGTCCGCGAAATGGTTGGCTAGATAGATCGCCTTGTCGACGTCTTTCATGTAGCAGGCCGTGCGGATCATCGTGACCGGGCTGTCCTTCTTGGGCTTGATATCCTCAAGATCCACGCGATCCACGTCCACCATGACCGAGATCTTGGTCTTGGAGGGGATCCCTTCGGTGATCTTCCGGATGTCCTCATCGGAGCAGAATTTCCAGGCGCCGTATTTATCTCCCGGGAAAAGTTTTCTGGAATTCTTGTAGCCGATCTCCATATAGTCGATGCCGGCCTCAGAAACCGCTTTGTAGACGGCACGGACAAACCGGTCATCGAAAGCGTGGTTGTTCATCAAGCCGCCGTCACGGATCGTACAATCCAATACTTTGATCTGCTCTCTATACATCTTGGGCTCCTTTTAAAATGAGATGAAAACTTACTGTCGTCTCCTGGAAAGGCCAAGATTCTAGGCTAATCAGGCCAAAACTCAACTAAAAACACCTCTTCCGGAAAGGGCCTCTCCGGAGAAACACCCTGCTCTTGGACCGGCAGGATTTGAGTGGTATACTCTCTCGCGAAAGCGGAGGATCGATCATGGATGAAGCTATTTTAAAAAAATACATATCGCTGACAAAAAATCTTGGGCAGCTTTTGTCCGTTGCCCGTCTGTACAACGCCACGCACCCCGTCTTCAAGGAAAAGGCCAAGGAAGTTTTTGCGGAGATCGGTCCCTTGATGGAAGGGAAGCAATCCTTGATCCTGTCTGAGGTGGAAGGTATGTTCCTGATCAATGGCGAGAAGATCGAGCTCAAGAACTCTTTGGTCGCAAGTCTCGCGGAGCGCATCCGTAATTTAAAACTCGGGTCGCTCGACCTCGAGCCGGGCCTGACCCTCGAAGAGCTGGAGCTTTTGATCGGTTTCCTGAACCTCAAGACGCATGCCCTGGGAGAAGAGCATATCCGGGAATATTTTAAAGAAAAAGGCGCCCCGCATGTTATTCCGCGCTTTGCCACTTATCGTCTGGTGGGAGAAGATGAAAAGATCGTCAAGGAGGGGGAGACGCTCAAGATCGACGATATTCCGAAGGAGATCATCAGCCGGTTCGCGGAGGATCTGAAAAAAGGGCGGGTCGGTGAGCAGCTTGAGAAAAAAGAAAAAGAATACGGGGTTCTCGCGCACGATTCGACATTCCTCTCCGGTTTGATGTCAGACTTGACGAAAGATGCGGGTAGCAAGGAGGAAGTCGGGAAGATCCTTTGGCTGGTCGGAGACTATTTGATCGACGAGATCAGCACGGCCAAGGAAAAAGAACTTAATTACAAAGTGCTGGAAGATCTCCAGAAGCAGCTACTCGTGTTCTGGGAACAAAAAAAGGACCGGGTGACGGGGAAAGAGGACATTGAAAAGACTTTTGTGGCGATCGGCGCGGCCCTGGAGCTGAAGGGACTTCTCCTGCTTTACAAAAAGCACAAAAAAGAATTGGAAGGGGTTGCTAAAAAATTAAGCGCCATTCTGGAAACCCTGCCTCCCGAAAGTTTAATCCATAAGAAAACGAAGGAAAAGCTGGAAAAGATCGGGCCTCCTTCTCTGGGGGCGGCCCTTTTTGGTCCCTAAGGGACTCCGGAAAAATTTTTAACATTTCTTCTTTACCCTTTGCTACAATACCGCCGTTGGAGCTAAACTTTTTTATGATTACCGTCGCGGGGCAAACAAAATAGTCCCGCGAACAAGTTTAAGAATTACCGTCGCGGGGTGGAGCAGCTCGGTAGCTCGTTGGGCTCATAACCCAAAGGTCGCAGGTTCAAATCCTGCCCCCGCTACCATTCGACGCGCAAAAGGCCGTTGTCATTACGACAGCGGCCTTTTTGCTTGCTCATGGCAAGCCAATGCGTCGAATGGCCCTGAGCTTGCCGAAGGGCTTATACTGTGATCCCATGTGGTACCTTTATATCTTAAGGTGTGCCGATCGTTCCTTTTATGTCGGCATCACTGATAACCTCACACAACGATTGTCTGATCACAATGAAGGAAAGGGTGCTCGGCATACTCGTTCACGCCTACCCATGCGCTTGGTTCATAAAGAACTGTTTTCCGATAAATTTAAAGCCTCGCAAAGGGAAAAACAGATCAAAGGCTGGTCCCATAATAAAAAGAGAGCCCTCATTGAGGGAGATCTAAAACTATTATCCAGGCTAAGCCGATCCTCCGATTGATTAGGGCGCCAAATCCCGGCCTACCGGAAGGCAGGCGCCACCAAACGCAGAAAAGGCCGGCAGAGACATCTGCCGGCCTTTTCTGCGTTTGGTACTACGCCGTCGGGACTTAGGGAGGTCCCGCACGGCGGTTGTACCAATTAAGAAACCCGTCAGGGATTTATTCCCTGGCGGGTTTTTTTTGTTTGTCATCGCGCTTCCGGGGTATGTTCCTCGCGTGTATAATCCATTGAGAGATTCCAAAGGAGGAACGCGTGGAATATATCGATCTTAAAAAGTGGCCGCGGAGAACGCACTTTGAATTTTTTGATCGGGCCGACTATCCCTATATCGACGTGACCGTCCAGATGGACATCACCGCCTTTCTCCAGTATGTGAAGGAGCACCGGTACAAGTTCTTCCCGTCGCTTTTTTACTGCTTCGTGAAAGGGGTGAATGAGACCGAGGCATTCCGGTACCGGATCCTCGCGGACGGTGTGGTCAAATATGACCGGATCCACGGCGACATCACGGTTCCGATCGAGGGGGAGCGGTTCGCTTTCTGCCGTGTCGAATACCGGGAGAATATTCATGATTTCATTCGGGCCACGGAAATCGCGCAGGAAGAGGCGAAGCAGCAGACGGAGCTTGTGCCCAATGACTGGCTCGACGTCGTCTGGGTTTCCTGCAGTCCCTGGTTCTCTTTCACTTCGATGAGCGCCCCGACCGCGGACCGGAGGATGCGCTCGATCCCTCTTATTCTGGCGGGAAAGTACTACGACCAGGGCGGAAAAACCCTGCTTCCGGTAGGTCTCAAGGTCAACCACGCATTGATCGATGGCGTGCACATCGGCAAGCTCCTCAGCCATTTCGAGAACTCTTTTAAAGCGCCTGAGAAGATCTTCGGATGAACATAGCCAAAAGAGCTTTTCCTCTTAAAAAAGTCTACACCTTGATCGAACCGGGGCCGGTCGTGATGATTTCGACCGCGCTCAAGGGCCGGCCGAACATCATGACAATGTCGTGGCACACGATGATCGATTTTGTTCCGCCGCTTCTGGGCCTGGTGATTAGCAACCGGAATTACACGTTCGATATTTTGAAAGCGACGGGGGAATGCGTGGTCAATATTCCGGCCGCGGCGCTGGCGAAAAAGGCGGTGGCATGCGGGAACGTTTCCGGACGAACGGTTGATAAGTTCAAGGCGTTTGGTTTGACACCGGTCAAGGCTTCGCGGGTCAAGGCCCCCCTGATCGGGGAATGTTTCGTCAATCTTGAATGCAAAGTGGTCGATCCGAGGATGGCGGATCTGTACGATCTTTTCATTGTGGAAGTGGTCCGGGCATGGATCGATCCGCGGCAAAAAAATGCGCGTACGCTGCATCACCGCGGGAAAGATGTTTTTTGGGTAAGCGGGAAGACGGTCAAGATCCCGAACCGGATGAAATAACGCATGAGGCTCGTGGCCTCAATACGGCTTCGGCAAGCACTCGATCTTGATCTCAGAGGCGGGTTGGATCCGGGCCGTAGTCTATTAACGGAAATCTCAAGATAAGGAGGGTCCTATGGAAGAGCCGAAAGAAAATAAGGCAAAACCTTGCTGTTGCGGGGCGCTTTTGGGAGTTCTCGTGATCGTGTTCGCCTGGTGGGCGGTCTCTTGGGGAGCGATCGCGCTGACGGTCATCGGAGGGGTCCTGGTCGTAAAGGAATTTCTTGGTGCTTGCTGCTGTAAGGGCAAGGTTTGCAAATCCTGAACGAAATTCGAAAAATACAAAACAAAAAGCGAGGATAAATCATGAGAATCCATAAGACTCTTGGGGTGTTGCTTCTGATTTTGGCGGTTGCTACGGTCGCGGGCTTGGTCCTGAACAGCGATGCCTACTGGCAGATCTATAATTACTGCACGATCTTGATCTCTGTGGCCGGCGGTGTTTTTTTATTGAAGCAAAAGTAACCGGTGACTTTGGGGGAGGGATCAGCGTGATACGGAAACTCCGGTCGGGGGTGTATCGGTTGTATTCGCGTAAAAAAGATCCCAGGACCGCCAAGCGGCGGAATCTCGGCACGTTCCCAACGCGCCAGGCAGCTGAAAAACACGAAAGAGAAATCCAGTATTTCAAGCGGCATTGATCAAGGAAAGTGCGATGGCCTTGGTTGTCGTTGCTGAATGCCTCTCACGGCGATAGGTCCTTGGAAATTCCTAAAAAGGCATTTTGTGAATCTGTGGGTTGGGCTTATACTTTCGCCAACCCGTGAGAGTTCAGTTCCCGCTAGGATAACAGTCCGAATCTAAACGGGACTAAAAACAATTCTTTGTTAACTGATAAGCTCGATGCGTCGAAAATATACGAGCGTCACCGTATTGCGATCTTGTAATTTTCCCTTAAACAAACAGGAGCTGCCATCGTGAAAAAAATATTCTCCGTTATCGCGATCCTTTCCCTCGTTTTCTTTCCCGTCACTCCCGCGTTTGCGTCGGCTCCTGAAACTTATGTGTGGACCGGTGCAGGCGCAGACACAAATATTCTCACCAACGCCAACTGGGATCAGGGACATTACCCCGGGGCTATTACCGACAATATAACTTTTGCATCCGGCGGCGTTACAGCGACGGATAATTCGACCAATTTTCAGATGGCCAGTATTACTTTCGATAGCGATGTCGATTTTTCCATTACTTCCGGGCGCGTGGACAGTTTCTTGCAAATTAACGCAGGAGGCATCACGGCGGAAAACAATGTGGATGGGGACCGGACTTATACGGTCAGCCAGGACGTCACTCTTGGCGCCAGCCAGACCTGGACGGTTTCCAATGGCGGATTGGACACGACTGTGCTTTCGATTTCGGGAGCCATCGGCGATGGAGGCCATAGCTATGATTTGACCAAAGACGATGACGGAACTTTGACCCTAAGCGGCGCCAATACTTATACCGGAGACACAACCGTGAACGGCGGCACGCTGAATCTGGATTATTCGACCCAGGATAATAGTAAATTGTCCGACACTGGCGTTTTGGTGCTCGGTGGTGGTGCTCTCGATCTTACGGGTGGCAGTCATACGGAAGTCGTCGCTTCAACCATGTTCGATCCCGGAGCTTCGAGCGTGACCCGGTCTTCAGGCACGTCGGTACTCCAGATGAATGCTCTCTCAAGCGCTATCGGTTCTACGGTCAATTTCGGCGCGGCCGGCATCGCCACAACCGACAAGACCAATACCAACGGTATCCTTGGTGGCTGGGCTACGGTCGGTGGCACGGACTGGGCCATGAATTCCACGAACGGCGCGGATGGGGCAATCACCGCTTATGCCGATTACACGAATGACACGTGGTCGGCCGCGTTCAACACCACGGTCACGAACAATGCCTTCGTGGTCGGGTCTACGACCAACAGCCTGCGCTTTAATGCAGCTGGAGCCTTTACGCTTACCCTGACTGGCACGAATACTATTTTCTCAGGCGGCATTCTCGTGACCAGCGCTGTCGGCAACAATCTTTCCACCATCACGGGCGGCACTCTGCAAGGAGCCAGCGGCGAGGATCTGGTAGTCATCCAGAACAATACCAGCAATGGCCTGACGATTGGATCGGTCATTCAAGACAACACTTCCGCCACAAGTCTGACTAAGTCCGGCGCAGGCACTCTCACTTTAACTGGCACGAATACCTACACCGGTACGACCTATGTTAATGAAGGCACCCTTACGATCACTGACAGCAACGCTTTAGGGAATACCGACGGCGTTGAGGTCGCTGATGGCGGCATTCTCCAGCTCGACAGCAACGGAGGAGACGATATCGTTATTGGCGATGTGGCATTGACGCTGTATGGTCCCTCGGGATATGAACTGGGAGCGCTTAATAGCGTGGCCGGTGACAACAGTTGGGCGGGAGATATAACGCTTACCGGCAACGCGGGAGTCGATGCGGCTAGCGGCAGCACTCTTGTGCTTACCGGCGATATCACCGGAGATTATAATTTTGGAAAATTTGGCGAGGGAGAGCTCACTTTAAGCGGTAACAACACGTACACCGGCATCACTAAACTCACCTCAGGGATCCTCAATATCAATAGCGACACGGCTCTCGGCACCGGGGGCCTCATGATCCATAGCGGCACGACGATCGATAATACCAGCGGCGGTCTTGTCACGCTGGAGAATAACAATGCTCAGGCTTGGCAATCCGACTTCACTTTTACGGGCACCAATGCCCTTGACCTCGGCACCGGCGATGTGGATATAAGCAGTGCCCCCGTGACGATCACGGTTCAAGCCAGCACCCTCACGGTCGGAGGAATTATAAGCGACGATGTGGAAGGAGTCAGTCAAGGCCACAGTCTCACCAAAACCGGCGAAGGCACGCTCACTCTCAGTGGCGCCAACACCTACACCGGGGCCACAACGATCGAATCCGGAAAAATAATATTCAACAACAGTCTGACGACATCAGCCATCAACTTTTCTACGGGCAGCACGGGTACCGCAGAATTTGCCGACGGTGCCGGTGTTACCTATGACATCACAAACTCAACCACGAATCAAGGCGCCGTGACTTTTGATGACACCTTAACCACCCGCACTGTCAGCGGCAATATCGGAAGCACGGGTGCAGGGGTCAATCAGGTCAATGTGGGCATTGGCACTACGGTTTTCAACGGGAATGTTAATACGACAAATTTCAGCTTTGCCGGGAATGGCGGGTTTGTTCAGGTCGCGGCCGGAAAAAGCATCACGACAGCGAATGCCATTACTGTTTCTAATAACAGTGCCAGCAGCATTCAATATCTCGGGACGACGACGATCAGCCAGGATCTGGGGGCCGCGGGGGGGAACAGATTTGCTTTTGTCTATTTTGATGGAGGGACAGTGACGCTTGACGCTAACATTTATACCAGCAACGCATCCTGGGCCGATGCCGCAACGGTTGTGACTAGTGCGACAGTGAATTTGACCGGCGACAGGACGATTGGCGGAAAACTTACGCTCAAAGGTGACGGCAGCATCACGGGCGCCGGACAAACATTGACTGTGGACGGCGGCGGTTCTTATGACATGCAGAGCGGCACGGTTTCGGCTATTTTGGATGGCGCGGTTGATTTGACCAAAACAACAGCCGGAACGGTGACTCTTTCCGGTGCCAATATCTACACCGGAACTACAACGGTGAACGAAGGCACGATGAATCTGGATTTTTCGGCGGCTGATACGGATAGTGACATCATTAACAGCAGTTCAGCTCTCGTTCTTGGCGGAGGAAACCTGCTTCTCACGGGGAAAGATGAAGCCACGAATAGCCAAACCGTGAGCGGCCTGACGCTTAACGCCGGGCATTCGGAGATCACCCTCACGGCGGGGGCTTCCAATCTGCTCGTGCTGAATCTCGGGGACATTGTCAATAACGACGGCGCTACGGTTAATTTTACTTTGCCCACGGGCGATCAAGACCTCACCAACGGCATCACGACCACAACGGCCAATGATGCAAGCGGCATTCTCGGTGTTTGGGCCACTGTCACTACCGATGAGGGCAGTGATTGGGCGGTCAAGGACGCGGAAGGTACGGACCTTGGGAACATCCGGGCTATGTCCGACGAAGAGTATATCGATATTCCGGCTTATGGCGGCATCATTCTCGATGTTGCGAACAATAACGTCAGAATCAAAACCGATGGTGATCTCCTCGACGGCGATATTACTCTCGAGTATGCGGATACGACCGTTAACACCCTTCTTCAGGATAACGCTGACATTGTAGCCAAGGTAAACATAGACGGAGGCACGCTGAGAACCAACGGTATCATGATCGACGCCTATGCGGAAAATTTGGTTATTGGTGATACTGATTTCGATCTCGGAACATTAACGGCAGCCTACGAGGGTGGCGATCTGGTCCTCAGTGTTAACAATCCCGACAGCATTCTCACAGTTAATTCCATCATTGCGGACAACGGTGATGCGGCTTCATCGCTCATCAAGTCCGGCGACGGTACAGTAGATTTGAACGGTGAGAATACTTATACCGGAGATACCATCATCAGCGAAGGAACTTTGAATTTGGGAGAAAGCCTGACGGAGTCATCCGGGTTGATCTTTGCCGGGGATGCGACGGTGAATCTCACGAGCAATAGGTCCATTGAATGTCCCGTCACGACGGAAGATGACGGTTCCGGGACGTTGGCGTTTGAAGGGAATGGCGAAGTGACCGGGACCCTTGGCGCCGACGGCGCGTATCTTAAGGCGATCAATGTTGCTCAGGGATACGATTATGGAGTCAGCCTGGACGGCGATGTTTATGTCAATCAATTGAATTTTGGAGCCATGCCTGTGGACTGGACGGAAGCAGATGGGACGGATACGAACATCTATTTCGACGGCGATGTCATTGTCGGGCAAGGAAATCCCGGGGATGGTATTACAACCGAATGGAATGAATTTGGGGTCGTGGAATTTGATGGCAACGCCACGATCAACGGGGATATCGGAGAGAATGAAAAAGCCCTTTGGCAAGTTTGGCTTGACGGGGCGGGGACAACGCTTACCTTGAACGGCGATGTTTATCAAAATGTAGTTGCAGGCCCGGATGCGTGGGCCAGGACCACAATTTATTTTAATAATGATAACCAGACAATCGAGGTTGCGGCCGGAAAAACCATCGGTGCGGATATTGCCACCTACTTCGAGAGTCCCACCGAGAACGCAACGCTGACATTCTTAGGGTCCGCTACTGTGACGGGGGATATCGGTTATGATTCTTGGGGGGCGGAGGGAATCGCTCCGTTGGATGTTGTCAATCTGCAAGGCGATTCGTCGGCCGTGGTTACGATGAATGGCGATCTTTACGCTAACGACGTTTACGTCGGCGCCGGAAATCTGGAGATGAACGGGAATCTGACCACAACGTTCGCCGCCACACTTACTTTTACCGATGACGGCGAAGTGATCCTGGGCGATGGATACACCATTACTTCCAATATCACTACAGAACATGATAACCAAGGCACGCTGACGTTTGACGGGGATGGCACGGTCGATGGACAAATCGGCGGCGCTCTCCTTAGCTTGAAAGCTGTTACTCTCGATGGTGTTGCGGATACGACGGTCACGATCACTGGAGATATTTATGCGACGGACCTGTACGTGGGCGACGGGACGTTGGAATTGAACGGGTCATTTTTTGAGCCGGTCACCCCCAATGCGACATTGATCTTTACCGGAGATGGCGAAGTAAAGCTTGCCGATGGGGAGATCATTGAACATGACATCAAAACCCAGCATGACGGCGAGGGGACGCTGACCTTTTTAGGGACCGGCACTGTGGAGCAGAATATCGGGGAGGAAGACCTCGCTCTCAAGATGATCAACCTGGCGAGTGCTTCCGCGAAGACGGCGACCGTGACCGGGGATGTTTTCATTCAAGGGATCGACCTCGGGTTGAACACGATGGCGGTTACGGGGGGCTATGCGCAGACAGCAGATGCAAGCATCGCCACGATCGCGAATAGCAAAACCGAATATGGGAAGATCACAGCTACCGGTATTGCGACAACGCCTGCTGACTCAACGATCACCATCAAGGTGGGCGGTTATATTCCGAACGCCGCAATACTTGATCTTATCAGTGGCGGAGAGGGTTCGACGTACACGGAGGCTGCAGGTTATACGGTTGTCATCGATCCGACGGGAAATCAGCACGTGAATTTCGCGGCATCCCAATCCGGAAACAATCTGATCCTGACCGCGGATCGTGCGGCCAATGGTTTTGCGAACGATGCGACCAATCCTAACGCTCGCGCGGTTGGAAGCGTTCTCGATAACATGATCGATCCGAGCGGCGATATGCTCACCGTGCTGAACATGTTGGACGCGATGTCTCCCGGAGAAGTTGCCAATGCGCTTGATACTATGACTCCGGATGTGAGTTCAGGGGCAGCGGAAGGAAGCCGCGCCCTGGCGTTCCAGGGTCTTATGATGATCGCCAATCGGTTGGGCGGCGCGCGTAACGGCGGGGCCTCCGGTTCCGGCGTCTCAAGCGGGGATACGCTCGACGGTGTTGGCGTCTGGATGCAGGGTCTTGGGAATCATATGAAACAAGATGAGCGCAAGGGGATCCAGGGATTCTCGGCGAACACTTTCGGAACAACGATCGGCGCGGATAAAGTGATCGACGATCATTTCCGTGCGGGTTTTGCGGGCGGTTATGGCTGGGCGGGCGTGCATTCCAAGCAGCCCGGCAGCCCTTCGGATAATATCAATAGCTATCAGGCGACGATCTACGGAAGTTTCGATTCTTTGGATCTTAACAAAGCCCGGCAGTCCGGCAAGAAATCCTATGAAGCGGTGCGCAGCCAGGTGGAGGATTCCTGGTACGTGGACGGGATGTTTGGTTTTACGCAGAATAACTATGACAGCCGTCGCGAGATCTGGCTTGGTGCCGATAAGCGTGTCGCGAAAGCGGATCATTACGGCCAGCAGTATTCCACGAACTTTGAGGCGGGCTACAAGTTTGTTTTTGAAGCGACGAAGAATCTGGAACTGACGCCCTTCCTGTCGTTGGGTTATAACTACCTCTACATGAATAAGTATAAGGAAAAAGGCGCGAACTCGTTGGACCTGACTGTGAACGGAGAAGGATTCCATCAGCTGGAGCAGGGATTGGGGACCAAGCTCGCATACCCGATCCTGGCCAAGAAGATCGGGACGTTCATTCCCTCGGCGAAGGCGGCGTGGCTCTACGATTACATTGGAGACCGTTTCGAAACGACGGCCAGTTTTGCCGGTGGCGGTTCGTCTTTCAATACGCGGGGAGCGAAGCCCGCAAAGAACGGGATGCTTTTTGGCGCCGAACTCGCGTTTCTGAACAAAGGCAATATGACCGTCACCGGGAACTGGGATATCGAGCTCAAGAACCAGTTCGTGTCGAACACCTACTACGGCACCGTCCGCTACGATTTCTAAAAACTCGGGGAATGGGGAATGCCAGACGCAAAAGGCTTTCTCGTTCCCCGAGTTTTGTTTTAGGATATCTCCCATGAAGATTCTTCCAGCGCGGATATTCACAATCCTGATTTGCGGAGTCCTTTTTTTCTCATTTGCCGGGTGTTTGACCCTTCCGTCTGCTTCGGAGCGTCTTTCCACGTCCGATACGATCGCGCAAGGGTCGGGATTCCACAGGTCACGTGTTCACACCACACCTTTCACGCTTACGGCGTATTCCAAGATCCAAAATCCGGGCCAGCCGCTCCATATCTATATAGAAGGGGATGGTTACGCCTGGGTGACACGCAATCGTGTTTCCGGGGATCCGACGCCGCGTCGTCCGGTGGCGCTCGAGCTCGCGGCTGAGGATCCGGCGCCCAATGTGATCTATCTTGCTCGCCCTTGTCAGTACACGCCCGTTGAAATGAATGCCGCCTGCGAGGAGGAAGCTTATTGGATCGGAAAAAGATTTTCCGAAGAGGTGATCGGTTCTATGAACCAGGCGATCGATAAGTTCGCGAAGGAAGCACAAAGTTCCGGAATCCATCTGATCGGTTATTCCGGCGGCGGCGCGGTGGCGGCGCTTATCGCAGTAAGACGGCAGGATGTTAAAAGTTTGCGTACGGTCGCGGGTAATCTGGATCCCAAAGGCCTGGATCAATACCATGAAGTAAGTCCGCTGTCTGAAGCATCCTTGGACCCGATGGAGGTTGCCGAAAAGTTGCGTTCTATCCCGCAATATCATTTTGTCGGGACGGACGATACCGTGGTTCCGGTGTTTGTTGCCGAACATTTCGTCAAAAAAGTGGGGGATAGTGCCTGCGTTCAGGTCAAGCGCGTCAGCGGTGTCGATCACGTCCATGGATGGGTTGAGGCCTGGCCTCGTCTTTTAAAATTACCCATGAATGGCACGGATTCGAACTAGGTTTTTTTTGGCCACGCCGGAATTCTCGATTTCGTATAGCTAAAAGCGTGTTGATTCTAGAGGAAGATCTTTTCGGCGCCAGGTTTAAAACGGACCTGAATTTCGCCGGGCATAATAAGCTTTGACATTGGAGGGCGAACAGGTCATAGTGGGGCCGTAGTAAGCAAAGAGGTAGAACACAATTTGTACCGCAAGGGCAGAAAGTGGGCCTTGCGGTTTTTTTGTTTTTACCCTGTTTCCGGATCCCCGGGAGGGAGGAAGGAACGGGTCAGTTTCGACTGCACTAGGTGGATATTTTTTCCGTCGTGAAGGTTGAACTTATCATGCGTTACTATAATTCTAGTGAAAGGAGCAATATCAATCATGGTACAAGGAAAAGTGAAGTGGTTTAACAATGATAAGGGCTTTGGATTCATCTCCCGTGAAGGTGGCGCTGATGTGTTCGTGCATCACACCGCGATTCAGGGCGAGGGATACAAGTCTTTGGAAGAAGGCGCAGCGGTCGAGTTCGAAGTGACCCAGGGCCCCAAGGGCGATCAAGCCTCTAACGTTGTGAAGATCTAAGACACAACGGAAGTTCTAAAAGGCCCGGTGGCGAAAGCTGCCGGGCCTTTTTTTTATATGAATTAAAACAGCCATCGCTATAGAATACACTCCAGTTGCAGGAATCATAAAATCCCAGATACGATCGTGAAGTCACTTGATGAAAAGGAGGCGGTATGTCCCCTATGGATAATGAACAACATCGTACGCACCGGGTCGGGTGGCTGCGCGCCGCCGTTCTGGGCGCGAATGACGGCATTATTTCGACCGCAAGTTTGATCGTGGGGATCGCCGCGTCCCAAGCCTCGCGGGGAACCGTATTGACCGCCGGTGTTGCGGGGTTGGTGGCGGGTGCGATGTCCATGGCGGCCGGAGAGTACGTCTCGGTCAGCTCGCAAGCCGATACCGAACGGGCAGACCTCGACCGCGAGCGTAAGGAGCTTCAAGAAGACGATGCCGGGGAACGCAAGGAACTGGCCTCTATCTATGAAGACCGGGGACTGGACCCGCTGCTTGCCAAACAAGTCGCCGATCAATTGATGGCCCATGATGCCTTGGGCGCCCATGCCCGGGATGAGCTGGGTATTTCTGTGAATATGACCGCGCGTCCTGTTCAGGCCGCATTGGCTTCAGGAGCGACTTTTTCCGTCGGGGCGGCCATGCCGCTTCTTACCGTGCTTCTAACGCCCGAAAAGTTTTTGGTTCCCGTTGTTTTTGGGACCACGCTCTTCTTTCTCGCGGGGTTAGGTCTTCTGGCAGGATTTACGGGCGGAGCGCCTCTGGGGAAAGCGGCTCTTCGTGTGATGTTCTGGGGGATGCTGGCGATGGGGGCCACGGCCGCTGTGGGGGCCTTGTTTGGAACTGTCGTTTAATTCTTTCCTGGAGATCCGGAGGAAAATGGTAAAGATTCAAATGGCGGCTATCCCGATACCTGCTCGGAATAGCCGCCACTTTTTTAGCATTATTTCTTTTTGCCTTTAAAAGCGCCTTTTTTCTTTTTTTTCTCTCTCGTCGAATTGCTCTTATTACCCAATCGGATCACCCCCTTTTCGGAACAGCATAGGGGGTTTTATGCGTTCTCCCTAATGAAATCGGGCAGCCGTTATTCCGCGGTTACCTTTTGGGTTGGCGGCTTGCGGGTATCCCAATCCGTGAAGGTTGTGGCGGGCTCAATGATCGGCCCGTATCCTTTAAAATTCGGGATCGGGAATGTGACTACTTCATAAATCCCCACCACTTCCCGGGCGATAAACATCGAAAGTCCTTTGAACAGGCCTCCGAAGGCGGCGATCGAGGGTTCCGAGGTTTTTGATAGTAACAGGGGCTGGGTGTAAAGTTCTCCGGGGGAGATCACGATGTTGGCCATTCCGCGTCCGAACTTGGTGAAAGCACTGTCCTCAGCGGACGCCCCGGAGACCAGGCCCATTAAAACAAAGAGAGCTACGCCTAAAACCAAAAAATATTTTTTCATGTTGTTTCCCTTTCTTTTGATGTTCCCGGAAAAAATAAGAGCCGTATTTCGATCCGTTCTCCCGCCTATTGTATCGGCAGATATCCCCAAAATCAAAGAGGGCGATTTGCACTCCGCCGGCCTTTTTAAGACGTATTTTCTTTAGGCGATTATTTTTTTTACGGTATAATTTTGCGCATAAGATATGGTCTGGCAAGGAATGATAGCCCCTCAAAAGGGCGGTATTATTGGGCTGAAGACGAGCATTGAAAAGGAGGAGCGCCGATGGAGATTGTTAATCTTATATCGCTGGGGATCGGATGCATCGGAGTGGCTGTGATCGTTTGGGGCGCGCTCGTATCTCTGGTTGAATTGTGCGGCGTGGAAATCAAGAGGTTTTCGGGGACCAGCTCTTGTAAAAAACGGGAACTTACGCGACAACATTTCGGATTTTACCTTCTCATGGGGCTGGAGTATATGATCGGCGCCGATATCGTCCGGACCTTGGTGAGACCGACGCTTCAGGAGTTAGCGATCCTGGGATCTTTGGTGGCCATCCGGACGGTGACGAGCTATTTTTTGAATAAAGAGATGGGTCGCGATTCTTTGAACGACTCACAATAAAAAGAGATTTCATATGAGCCAGGAGTTACATGCCGGGCGGGAGATTGTCCGGCTGTGGGCGGGTGGGGACAAAATGGCCGGTTCAATGATGGGACGGGGGTAAGGAATGGCAGATCCTAAGATCAAGGTGTTGCTGGTTGAAGACAATCCGGACGATGCTTTCATGGTCCAGGAGATGGTGAAAGCCGGAGGGGGCGGCCGGTACGAAGTGTCGGTCGAAGGAACCCTGAGCGGCGCGAAGCAGCGCCTGGAAAAAGAAGCCTTTGATTTAATGTTGTTGGATTTCAATCTGCCAGACAGCCGCGGGCTTGCCACCATGAAAAGCCTGCAGGAGAGTGCCGCCTACCTTACGATCGTTGTGATCACCGGGATGGACGACGAAGCGGTCGCTCTCAAGGCGCTTGAGATCGGGGCGGAAGATTTTCTGGTTAAAAGCCAGTTCGATGCGCCTCTTTTGATGCGATCCATAAAGTATGCCGTTGAGCGCAAGCGCTCGGAAGACCTGCAGAGGGCCAGCAAGGCGAAAGATGAGTTTTTGGCCAATATGTCGCATGAGCTCCGGACCCCGTTGAATTCCATCATCGGATTCTCGGGAGTGCTCTCCAAAGAGACCTTCGGTCCGCTTAATGAACGGCAGAAAAAATACACCCAGAATATCCTGACAAGCGGTCGTTATCTTCTTGCCCTCATTAATGATGTTCTGGATCTCGCGCGAGTGGAATCCGGCATGATGGTGCTGGAAAAATCTTTCTTTTCGGTGAAAAGCTGCCTGGAAGAGGCCCTGTCGCTGATAGGCGGGCTGGATGTTTCTGAACAGATCCAGGTGGTTACGGAATTTGCCGGAGATCTCGGAGAGATTCAGGCCGATCCGCTCAAGATCAAACAGGTTCTCTACAATTTATTGTCCAATGCGGTCAAATTCACCCCGGCGGGCGGGAAGATCGGGATCCGGGCCCGAAGGAACGATGCCGGAGTCGAAATCGCCGTTTGGGATACAGGGATCGGGATCGCCCCAGAGAATCTCGGGAAAGTTTTTGATGCCTTTACCCGTGTGGAAAATGCTTATACCAAGGGGACCGAGGGGACGGGGCTGGGGACGACCATTTCCAAGAAAATCATCGAACTCCACGGCGGCAAGATCTGGATCGAATCCGAGGGGGCGGGGAAAGGAACCACCGTCAAATTCACGCTTCCCTCCGGGACGGGAACCTCGAATAAAAAATAAGGCTCTGAAACATTCAGGATCATGAAAAAACGTATCTGGTCGTTCTTATCATGTCGATCTCTATAAGGAATTTTTGAAAGCAGTTAACCTTTTTTCCAGGAGGATTCCATGGACTCTGTAAAAAAACAGACCTTGCTTTGCGTCGATGACGATAAAAAAAATCTCGAACTTTTGGAAGCGCTGCTTTCGCCCTTAGGTTACGAACTTCAATTCTCGGAATCCGGCGCCGAGGCGCTCAAGCGGGTCGCCGAAAAAGCCCCGGACCTGATCCTGCTGGATATCATGATGCCGGCGATGTCCGGCATCGAGGTGTTGGCGAAGTTGCGGTCGAACGAGAAGACGCGTTCGATTCCCGTGGTCCTTGTGACGGCCCTGCATGCCCCGGAGGACAAAGCCCGCGGCCTGAAGGCGGGTTGCGACGATTTTATCTCCAAGCCTTTTGACGAGAGCGAGTTGATCGCCCGGGTCCGGTCGCTTCTGAAGATCAGCTCTTACCGGGACTCGCTGGATGAAAAGGAAAAATTGTGGAACATCATTCACGGCATGAGCCAGCCCTTGATCGTGTGCCGGCCCGACTGGGTCATCACCAACCTGAACCAGGCCGCCCACCGCTATCTCATGCCGGGGACGGAGTTCGAAAATGTTAATTTTCTAGATTTTATTTTCGACCACTACACCGTTTCGGTCCCATGGAATGAATTGAATGACTGTACGAGTGCCCCCAAAAAATTTCAGATCGAAAAGAAAGGCACCGAACGGTCCGCGAGCCAGCACGCGGAAGTGAATCTGGAGGTTTTTGAGAATTCCGCGCACGAAGTGGTGAGCATCGTTTTGACCTTGCGGGATATCGCGGGCAGCGCGGGGAAAAAGGGATAAACCCGGCACAAAGCGCGATTTTTCAAGAAGTCATGCGATTCAACGGCATGACTTGATCAGCGATCCAGAGGAGGGGTCATGTTCGATCTGAGCAAGTTGGGGGATATGGCGAAGATAGCGGGTGAAGCCAAGCAAATGCAGGAAAAGCAGGAAAGAATGGCGCGGGAGCAGCTCGAGATGCTCCAAAAAATATCGACACAGATGGATACGGTTATTACCCTCCTGAAGGATTGCAAAAAATAAAAGATAAGGCCCCTTTTTTCAGGGGCTCTTACCTCATCCGTGAAATTCAATGAAAGCCAGGCTCATGAAAATCGAGCAGAACTATTCCCTCAAATCGCTCAACACGTTGGGTCTTGAGGCTGCGGCGAAATATTTTGCTGAGATCCATTCGATCGAGGAATTTCAAGAGCTTGCCGGCGACAAACGGTTTCCCCGAGAAAAAAAGCTCATCCTGGGCGGTGGCAGCAATATCCTTCTGACAAAAGATTTTTACGGGTGGGTTGTGAAGAATGCGATCCCCGGCGTTTCGGTGGCGAACGAAACAGCGACGGAGGTGATCGTGAAGGCCGGAGCCGGAGAGCGCTGGCACGATCTGGTGATGGGGTGCATTGAGAAAAATTATGGCGGGCTTGAGAATCTCTCTCTGATCCCGGGTCTTACGGGAGCTGCGCCCCTGCAGAATATCGGGGCCTACGGCGCGGAGCTTAAAGATACATTCCATGAACTGGAAGCGCTCGAGATCCGTTCACTCACTCCCGTGAAATTCCGTGCCAGGGACTGCGCCTTTGGGTACCGGGACAGCGTTTTTAAACATAAACTTCAGGGGCAGTTCCTCATCACCTCGGTCTCTTTCAAGCTTACAAAACTTTCAGCGCCGGCGGCCCATTATCACTTCCGGACCGAATACGGGGAGTTGCGCCGCACCCTGGAGGAAATGAAAATTCACGATCTTTCCTTGAAGGCGGTGAGTGACGCGGTCTGTCAGATCCGGCGCGCCAAACTTCCGGACCCGAAGGAAATTGGGAATGCCGGAAGTTTTTTCAAAAATCCTTCCATTCCTCATACTCAATTCAAATTACTCGCCGCAGAGCACCCTAAGATGCCGCATTACCCGCAGCCGGACGGGACGGTGAAGATCCCGGCGGGCTGGTTGATCGAACAATGCGGGTGGAAAGGGAAAAAAGTGGGCCGTACGGGTTCTCACAAAATGCAGGCGCTCGTGCTTGTCAATTATGGGGGCGCGACCGGCCAGGAGATCCTCGATCTTTCGAACGCTATTACCCGGTCCGTCAAAGAAACATTCGGGATCGAGCTATCGCCTGAAGTAAATATTGTTTAATCCGGGGCTTTGCATATTTTCATGAAATCAAAAACCATTCTGGTGACAGGCGGGACGGGTTATGTCGGCGGACGGTTGATCCCGCTTCTGCTCGAACGGGGCTACCGTGTCCGTGCCGTCGCCCGTTCGCTTGAAAAATTGAAAAGCCGTCCTTGGGCCACGCTTCCCAACGTGGAGCTTGTCGCCGCAGATCTTCTGGATCCTGATTCTCTCCGGGCGGCCGTGGCCGGCTGCCAGATCGCGTATTATCTGGTTCATTCCATGTTGTCGCGTCCCAAAAATTTTGAGGATGCGGACCGGAAGGCCGCGGCGAATATGGTCCGGGCGGCGGAAGAAGCGGGTCTTGAGCGCATCATTTATCTTGGCGGGCTTGGGGATGCCGGGTCGGATCTGAGCCATCATTTGAGATCCCGCGCGGAAGTGGCAGCGGTGCTCAAGGCGGGAAAAGTTCCGGTGACGGTGTTACGGGCAGCCATGATCATCGGTTCCGGGAGCACGTCCTTTGAAATTGTGCGTTATCTCGTGGATCGTTTGCCCGTGATGGTGATCCCGAAATGGCTGGAGACCCCGAGCCAGCCGATCGCGATCCGCAATGTCCTGCATTATCTCGTCGGTTGTCTTGAATGTCCCGCGACGGCCGGCCAAACCTACGATATCGGCGGGCCGGACGTGGTCAATTACCGGCAATTGATGGAACTCTACGCCAAAGAAGCCGGCCTTCCCAAGCGTCGTCTTATCGCGATCCCGTTCCTTACGACCCGTCTCAGTTCTTATTGGATCCATTTTGTGACGCCGGTGCCCGCTTCGATGGCGCGCGCGTTGGCTGAAGGACTTCGCAATCCCGTCATTTGTCAGGATCTCCGGATCCGGGAACTATTGCCGCAGGAACTTCTGGATTGCCGTACCGCGATACGCCTTGCCCTTCAAAGGATCGAGGAAGATGCGGTAAAGACCCACTGGAGTGATGCGGGAAAGATCCCGCCGGTTGAGATGCTTTATCCGGGGGATCCTCAGTGGGCGGGCGGGACGGTTTTTGAAGATCAACGAAGCGTGAAGGTTCGGGCGCCTTCCAAGAACGTCTGGAATACGATCAAGAAGATCGGCGGGACGACCGGCTGGTATCACGCAGACCGGCTCTGGAAGTTCCGGGGTTTTCTGGACCGGTTGGTCGGGGGTGCCGGATTAAGGCGTGGCCGGAGAAGTGTCCAGGAGATCCGGGTCGGGGACGCGCTGGATTTTTGGCGCGTGGGCCGTGTCACGGAAGGAAGCCATTTGTTTTTGATCGCGGAGATGAAATTGCCGGGACGTGCGACCCTGGAATTCCGGATTGAAGGAAACTTGAAAGATCCTCAGTCCTGTACGCTCTATCAGCGCGCCCGTTTTATTCCTAAAGGACTTTTGGGGCTTCTTTACTGGTATTGGCTCCTGCCGCTGCACGCCTATGTTTTTGGAGGTATGCTTTCGAAGATCGCCCGTGCCGCGGAAGCGGGGACAAGGCCGGAAAGTTAAAAGGTATCCGGTACAGTTGAAAGTTGTCAGGGCTTGATTTTGGATTATAATAACAGTGGATTCCGAAGAGGGGTTTAACCAACGAAAGGGACAATATCATGCGCAAACTCGTGATCGCGTTCTTTGCTTTCGCTCTTATGGTGGGCGGCGTTTCGGCGGTTGCTTATGCTGTGGATTGCTCAAAAGATAATCAGTTCGATCGGGCGTGGGATTGGGCGACGACGATCGGCAAGAAGGATATGGAAAAAAACCAGACCCTGATCAAGAATAAGGCGGATCGGGTTGCCGCTTGCACCAAGCGGGAAGCCGATAAAGCGGGTAAGGCTGCCCAAAAGGCCGGCAAGGATATGAAAAAGAAACTCGGGTTCTAACAAAGCGAGTTTTTAAGATGAATGTATGAAAACGGCCGGGTCTCAACGATCCGGCCGTTTTTTTTATGGAAAAGGAGGAAAAAATGAAACGTTTTCTTGGAGCGGTGCTTGCGGTTACGGCCGTGATCGTGGCAATCGATATGGTCCTTCACTGCGTGATCCTGATGGATGCCTACAAGCAGACGATGCATCTTTGGCGTTCTGAAGCGGAAATGAAAAATCTTTTTTGGCTGATCTGGGCGGGGTATCCGGTATTTGCCTTGTTCTTTGTCTGGATCTTCGCCAAGGGTTATGAAAAAAACAAGCCGGGGCTTGGGCAAGGGTTTCGTTTCGGGATCCTGGCCGGGCTTTTGGTGTTCGGGGCCACCAACATGATGTGCTATGCCGTCATGCCGCTTCCCGTTGTGATCCCTGTCGCGTGGTTCCTGGGCGGTTGGGTGGAATGTATCGTCGGCGGTATCGTGGCCGGGTGGATCTACAGGTCCTGATCTCCATTAAGATATAAAGGTTATCAGGACCTGCCCTGACAACCATTTAGGAAAAGGAAATAATTGTCAGGGCAGGCCCTGAGACTCACGGTCGGCGACGACCGCGGGACAAGGGCGATAGGTGCACTCAAGCGGTTTATGCTCCCGAGGCGAGTACGCGACTTTTTCGAGAGCACCGTAATCTCCCGTGATCTCGGTGGGTGAGAGCAAAAGTGAACCCAATTCGAAATTCGCGAAAGGGTCCGAGATAGCAATATAATTGAAGGTGTAGCGGATGTGCGGCGGAATGGGGATCTCGTAGATGCGCCACTTTGGGTCCGCAGGGATGTGGATCGGTATTTTCTCTCCCAGCAGTTGGTCGGATTCATGCTTCAGCTCGACATAAAAACAGGCGCAACCTTTCTCCGAGACGTTGCGAACTTTGATGTAAAGATAACGAAACTTCGACAAGTTGGTATAAGGAATATACCCGCCCCGCCATCCCAGTCCGCTTGAAAAATGGTAGGTGCCCCGCGAGCCGTCTCTTTGAAATGGCAGGTCTCCGTGGCTCAAGCGCCAGTAGCGTATCAATTCCAGTTCTGTATTGTCCTGCGGTGAGTTCTCAAACGGAGGTTCCGGTATATCCGTGAAGGGGAACTTTTTATACAAGGTGATCTCTTTGAGGGCGATCGTTCCTTCGCGTCCGCCTCGGGTGAATTCTCCGAGGAGGTAGCGCGGGTCATGGATCGCGACCGAAATATAATTGAACGGCTTGTCATCCGATTCCGGGATCGGTGCGATCCTCTCCACGAGAGTTTTCCAATTTCCGTCCGCGGAGATCCTGCCCGGCTTGGTGGTATTGACGATCACGGTTGCTAGGGTGATATCGTCGCTTTTGATCTCGAGCTCGAACATGCCCGGGGGATTCAGAGTCGGCACGGTCAGGGTAACATAACGCATATCGGCGATACGGACGGCTTTATCGACGTAGGTGCCGCGGAAAGCCCACTGATCAAAATAGGCGTAGTAAGAAGGAATGTCGAATTCGAACTGGATGGGCTGGCCGGGGAAAATATCCTGCTCGAGAGTTTTTTGGCCGATGGAGCGGACATTCTTTCCGTGCAAATGGCCCGGTTGCAAGTGAGCCATTACATCAAAAACCTCGCCCGCATCGGGAGGTTTTTGAGGCTTGACGGAGATCGGATCCTCCGGGGGGGCGGGGAAGGGTTTCGAAGGAAAAAAGATCGGCCGATTATCCCGTGCGGCCATCATTTGTTTGTATTTTGCATGCAGGAGTTCAATGAGTTTCACATTCATCGGGATGCTGGTTTTGGGGACCGTGCGCTCATTGAGGTATTTATTGATCTCATCCACGACACCTCCGCTTGCGGCGAGAAGCGTCATGCCTTTCGCGTCGGCGGTGAAGATATCCGCATAGCCGTCCCGCCCCACAGATTCATATCCGCCGTAGGGAGTGATGAAATTGTGAAAGGAATAAAGCTTAATGAGCCAGGAGACACCCACCGTCGGAGAGATCAGCATCGCCATGGCGGTTGCAAAAAGGACCGCCACGTCGCTTCGATCGACCGGATTGTACGCGATGGAGGGGATCCCCATCTGGCGGTAGATCCCCTTGGGGTCATACGCCGTGCTGAGGAATCCCGGCAAATGATTTCGGCGGGCGTGGTCGGCCTGGGCGTAAAGATAGTTCTGATAGAGAGGCGCGAGGGCGGAACTCATGACCGGGAGATAGGCCAGGGCCCAATGCTCGTGAAACGAAGCCCGGAATCCCGCGAGGGTGGTGATCTTTTCCTCATGCTCGGTGATGTATTCAATAGTGGGGATGGCGAGGTTGTCCCAGGCTTCTTCGGGGATCTGGCCGTTCAAGACTCCCCACAGTACGGCGAGGGTTCCCTCGAACATATCATTCAGATAGTAAGTCGTGTCTCCGCTCCAGGTGCGTGTTTCGGTATCAAATTGGATCGTGCCATGCAAAAGTTTTAATTTTTCGTCGTAAAATTTCCGGTAATTCTGGCTATGCAGAATGGCTTGCGCCATGCTGGAGATCTTGCGAAGCTCGGGATCTGAGGAGTCTTCGAGCGCGGCCACGACCGCCGCCAGAGCCCAGGTCAGTTGCCCGTTATCGAGCGAGGGCACCTTTGTGGAGGCGGGCGCGATCGTTCCATTCGGGCGAATATCGACCCAGGGGAGAAATCCTCCGTAATCCGGATATTTTTGGTTGTAGGCCAGGAGGGTCCTTAAAGTCTGCCGCAGTTTTTCGGCGGCTTCTTCAGACGTGAGCTTTACTTGCCGGTAATAAGGATTTTTCTGTATTATTTTTAGCAAAAAAGGGATCATCAAAGATAGCTTGGAGGCGGCGGTGTAATTTCCGACCTCGCTCAAGAGATTTTCCTTTAATCGAATCCGGATGTGGTCGAAGGGCATGCCGGTCTTGGCATCCATGCCGGTCCCGGGCAGAAAATAAACCGATTCGTTGGGGATGAGCGTTTCTTCTAAAAAAAGCCGCGCGGCATCCGAAAGAGGCAAGGTTTGACTGAGGGCGTAAAAATCCGGTTCGGAAACAATATAAAGGGTTTCTCTCGGGGATATTTCACGGGGGGCCCGGATCATGTCGGGGGGCAAAGGTCCCCGGACGAACAGGGAGCCGGGTTTGTAATAAACCGGTTCCTGTTTTTTTTCGGGAAGGGCTTCGGGGGGAGACGGCTTCTGGGGTTCGGGAATGGGGATCTCTTGCGGGACCGGCGTGACTGTTCCGTCACTCGTGGCGGTCATGCCGGGGGGCGGGCAAAGCAGCAAGAGGGCAGTGGTGCAGGCACAAATCGTTTTTTTTAGATGTTCTAAGTTCATACAGGTCCATCCCCTATCAAAAAAGCAACAAAGTCTATCATGTGAAAAAAAGTGAGGGGAAAAAATAATTTAGCCTAGAATAGACGAAAATCGGTCTAATTTTACTACAAGGGGAACTAAATCGCAGGGATTGGGGTCTAAGTCGTTGAGCCTGGAGTTAAAGAGATTATCCTTGTCTTCCATTTCATTTCTTTTATGGCCGACAAGGATTGCCCTAATTTCCCCAAAGCGGAAATTAATAAGGATTAGGACTATGCAAGAGATTGAGCGGGAAATGATCGCGAGGGCGGGGCAAGGAGACATGGGGGCTTTTCGGGAGATCTATCAAAGGGCCGCCGGATATGTTTATACCCTGGCTTATCGCGTCGTGAACACGAAACACGATGCTGAGGAAGTGACGCAGGACGTGTTCCTCAGGCTTCATAAAAGTCTCGGCTCGTTCAAGTTTGAGGCGTCGTTTAAGACCTGGCTCTACCGGATCGCGGTGAATACCGCTCTCAATCACGCGAAAAAAAGAAGCCGTGTGACGACGCGCGAAGTTGAAGAGCTTTTCGAGGATTCGGCGACCGTAACACAGCCCGATGCGGCCCAAGGCATCGAGGCCGGAGAAACGAAGGATCAGCTAAAGATCCTGCTCGATCAATTAAACCCGGACCAGAGGGCTTGCATCGTGCTCCGGGAGATCGAAGGGCTGGATTATCAGGGCATTGCAGCGAGTCTTGGCATCAACATCAATACGGTCCGTTCGAGGCTCAAAAGAGCTCGCGAGACCTTGATGGTGCTCGGGAAAAAGGAGGTAACGGGCCATGAAATGTAAAAAAGTTCAGGATCGGCTCATCACCGAATATGTGGACAAAGAACTGGGTCCGGAAGAGACGGCCAAGGTCCAGCAGCATTTAACCGCGTGCCCGGATTGCCTGGAATTTTTAGGGGCAGTTCAAAAGAGCGCCGTGGTTCCTTTTAAGGAAGCCGGCACCTTGGAGCCGGAGAGCGTTGTTTGGCAGAGGATCCAGGAGAAAATTGAAGCGGAACAAGCGCCTTCTCACGGTGGATTTTGGAGACTCGTCGATATTTTTGTTTCCAGATTTCCGATCCCCGTGCCCGTCATGCGTGCGGCATTTGTGACGGCTTTGATCCTGGGAGTCGTCGTGCTCGCGAAGTGGCCATCCAGTTACACGGACCCGGCTTATGGTTATCTCTCCGAGCAAATGACCTTCATGAGCGGCCTCAAAGCCGGGGATACCGATCTTTTGAACGGGGATTTTAAAAGCTACGAGACGGTCCTTGAAGGAATAAGCGGGTAGTGGAACTTTTTCGGGATGTGAGTTGTCTCAGTTAACAGAAAAGGGAGGGTTTTAAGATGAAAAACAAATTAACAAAGATCATGGCAGTTTTGACGGTGGTAGGGTTAATGGCCGCGGGGCCGGTGGCTTATGCCGGGACGAAGGGAGATAACCCGGAAGGCGGCAAGGGCTATAAGCATGGGGAAGGGAAAGAGTTCATGAAGGAGCTCAATCTGACCTCGGAGCAGAAAGAGAAGCTGAAAGCACAGCGTGAAGCCAAAAAAGAAGCCAATAAAGCGGTGCGCGAGGAGCTGAAGACGAAAATGCAAGCGCTCCATGAGACGATCTCAAAGCCGGGCACGACCCGTGCCGATGTGAACGAACTTGTGGGCGAGGTAAGCGCTCTCAAGGGACAGATGTTCTCCCAGATGATCGATGATGTTTTCGCCATGAAGCAGATCCTGACGCCCGAGCAGTTTGCGAAGATGCAGGCGGAACATAAGGGATGGATGCAGAAGAAGCACGAAGGCCGTGAGAAAAAAGGCCAAGAACCGAAAAAAGCGTAGTTTTCGGTCGGTAGTACTTAGTACATGGCATATAGCAATCTTGGAAGAAGGTGGGGGTAGTTTTCACCAAGTACTATGTGCCATGTACGCTTTTCTGCACTTATAACGCCCGCTTTTCATTAGGGGCGTTTTTTGCTATCATACGGCCCTCCATCCCAACTCTGGATTCCTTTACATAAAGGGTAGTTGGGATGGCCCCAATTTCCGTCCTAGTCCTTATTCTTTGGATGGCGACTTGGACGGCCCCAATCACAGCAAAGCTGTAATTGATCGGTATTGGGACTACTTCGTAAAAATTGAAAGGTATTGGGACCATGGAAACCTTATCCCTAAGGCAAAACGACATTCTCCGGGGTGTCATCGAGACGCATATTGAGACCACCCAGCCGGTGGGCTCCCGCTCGATCGCGGAAAAATATGCCATTTCCTTTTCGCCCGCCACCATTCGCCATGAGATGGGCGCTTTGGAGGAGATGGGCTATTTGACGCACCCGCATACCTCGTCCGGCCGTTTGCCGACCGATCATGGCTATCGTTATTATCTGGATCATACTTCCTTTCAAGACCCTTCCGCCGAGCCGGTGAACCGCTTGGGGGAGGAATGGACTCCCGGGGCCGGGGGCGAAAGGATGGAAGATTTCCTGGATCATGTTTCGCTTCTCCTTTCATCGCTTTCCCAGGAAGTCGGATTGACGTTCATGCCCTCTCGGGAAGCTCCTGCCCCTGAAAAACCGGGCCGTCTCAAGCTTTCTTTGCAGGGGCTGTCCTATATGCTTGAAAAACCGGAGTTTCAGGACGTTCGCAAGATCCGGAATCTGCTGGGCGTCCTGGAAGAAAAAGTGGCGCTGATGAAATGGGTTCTGGCGCACGCGGATCCGACGCATGTATCCGTTTCCGTTGGCCGGGAGCATGAACATGAGGCTCTCGAAGATTGTTCGATCGTAACGGCCCGCTATGCCGCAGGGAAGGACCGCCAGGGAGTGATCGCCATCCTGGGTCCCAAGCGTATGGCCTACCGACAGATCATTCCTTTGGTTTCCCGCATGGCCGCCACCGTGAGCAATATTCTTGAGTCGAGGGAGCCTGAAGCCTGATGAGTCACCATAAAAAACATCATCATGAAAAACAGGATGACGGAGGGCGGAAGGAGGAGGGTGAAAAGCCAGGCTCTACGCCATCCGCCATCCACCATCCACACTCCGGATCTCAGGGCGAAGGTAAAGTCGAAGTCCCGGCGAAGGAATATGAAGATCTCAAAACTAAAGTCGCCGAACTCGAAGGATTGCGCCAGAAATTCCTGCTCGCAGCGGCGGATTATGAAAACGCGAAAAAGCGGAATGCCCGGGACAAGGAAGACTTCATCAAATTCAGCCAGGAGAGGATCTTAAAAGACCTTCTTCCGGTCGTCGATAACTTTGAACGGGCGGTAAGCCACGCGAACACGGCTTCCGCGAACGCTTCCGCCTATGAGGATTTACGGAAGAATTTAACAACGGTTATTTCCGGAGTTGAGCGGGTACAAAAACAGCTGACGGATATTCTCAAAATGCACGGACTCAAACGGATCGAGACCGTGGGCCAGATATTCAACCCGCATTTCCATGAAGCGGTCGCGCATGTGCCCGAGGAAGGTAAGGAAGATCAGATCGTGGATGAACTGGAGCCTGGCTACACATTGCATGACCGCCTTCTCAGGGCCGCCAAGGTCCGTGTTCGCGTGTCCCCCCAAGCGAAGGCGTCCGCTTCCGAAGAAAAACAGGACGAAATCACTTAAAGCGAGAAGGCGTAAGGCGTGCCGCGTACGGAGTGAAAGCCTTTACGCCGTACTTTCAGGAGTTTATGACTAAACGCGATTATTATGAAGTGTTGAACGTGGCCCGAACGGCGGATGCGGAAACGATCAAGAAAAACTACCGCAAGTTTGCCCTCCAATACCACCCGGACCGCAATCCGGGGGACAAAGCCTCCGAGGAAAAATTCAAAGAAGCCGCCGAGGCCTACGCCATTTTAAGCGATCCCGACAAGCGTGCCCGCTACGACCAGTTCGGCCACAGTATGGGCGGCGCGGGATTTTCAGGTTTTGAAGGATTCCAGGACGCCTTCGGAGGATTCAACGATATCTTCGGCGATCTTTTTGAAGGATTTTTCGGCGGAGGCGGCGGGGGAAGACGGCGCGGACGCGGGCAGCGAGGGGCCGATCTGGAATATACGGTCGAGCTTGAACTCGTTGAAGTGCTTACGGGCAAGACCTTTGACCTTGAGATCCCGCGCAAGGAAACCTGCGGTGAATGTCAGGGGACGGGCGCGGAAAAAGGTTCCAAGAAAAAAGTCTGTACGGATTGCGGGGGCCGCGGAGAAGTTCGCGTCTCCCAGGGTTTTTTCACGCTTCGCAGAACTTGTTCCCGTTGTCATGGCGAGGGGGAAGCGATCGAGAAGCCCTGCCCGGCTTGCCATAGCGAAGGGCGCGTCAGGAAAACCCGGAAGCTCCAGGTCAAGATCCCGGCCGGGATCGAGCACGGTTCACGGCTTCGCGTGACCGGCGAAGGCGAGGCCGGGCAAGGCGGCGCATCCCGCGGCGATCTTTATATCCAGGTGCTCATAAAAAAGAACAAAACTTTCGAGCGTCAGGGCCATGACATTTATTGCGAGGTTTTGATCCCTTACACCGTGGCGGTGCTTGGCGGTGAGGTCGAGGTTCCGACGCTGACGGGAAAGACGTCACTCGAGATCGCGGGCGGGACGCAGGCCGGGAAGGTCCTGAAGATCAAAGGCGAGGGCGTTCCGGCGTTTGGTGTCGAGGGCCGCCGCGGGGACGAATATGTGAAGGTGGATATTGAGATCCCGACGAAATTAAGTAAACTGGAGCGCGAGCTTCTGGAGAAACTGGCCGGCGAGCGCAAGGAAAAGATCCAGACCAAACGGGGGCTTTTTCAATGAACTATTTTGATTATCGTTATAGGGTGCTTTACGCGGACACGGACCAGATGGGGATCACGTATTACGCGAACTATCTGAAGTGGTTTGAGGCCGCCCGCACGGAATATTTCCGGGCGCTCGGGTTTCCGTACACCGAATGCGAAAAAAAAGGGATCTATCTCCCGGTCGCGGAGGCCCATGTGAATTATGTCGCGCCGTCGACCTATGATGATGACATTACCGTGCGGACGAGCGTGGTCGAGATCGGCAATAGCACGCTCCGTTTCGAGTATCAGGCGATGAAGGCGAAGACCCAGGCTGTCATTGCGACCGGCTACACCGTGCACGTCTTTGTTCACTCCGTATCAATACACGGGGTAAATAAGGCCATGAAGCCCTGCCGTGTTCCTGCCGAGATCCGGGAAGTGGTCAAAGAGTACGCGCTTCTTAAGAAACGCTGCCGGTGCAAGTAAAGACGATTTGAAATTTCAAATTTGAGATCTCGGATCTCCTGGCTTGATGCTGTTGCGGGTGAGTGATAAAGTGAGCGTAGAATAAAAGGAGTCTCATGGTAAAGAATATCAGGGTTGCAGTGCTCGGGGACGGCGGGTGGGGAACGGCGCTTGCGCTCGTGAACGTCCGTCGCGGCAATGAAGTCATGATGTGGTCCGCGTTCGCGGATTACGTGGCGGTTCTTAAAGAAGAACGCGAGAACGTCAAATTCCTGCCGGGCGTGAAATTACCCAAAGATCTCCGGATCACCTCGGACCTTAAAGAGGCGGCTGATTTCGGCGATGTGCTGGTGCTGGCTATTCCCTCGCAATATCTCCGTAATATTCTTTTCAAGATCAAGGAGCTTTCGTATCGGGGCAAGATCCTTGTCAGCACCGCCAAGGGGATCGAAAAGAAAACCTGCCTCCGGCCCTCCGAGATCATTCATTCGGTGCTGGGGAAAAATCTTCCGATCGTTGTGCTCTCAGGCCCTTCGCACGCCGAAGAAGTGGCGCGGAAGATCCCGACCCTGACGGTGGCAGCCTCCGAGGATCCCAAGTATGCCGCGTATGTCCAGGAACACTTCCGTGACCCGCAATTCCGGATCTATGTCCAAAAGGACCTGACCGGGGTCGAATTCGGCGGCGCGCTCAAGAATGTGATCGCGATCGCGGCGGGGGTCTGCGACGGCCTCAAGTTCGGGGACAATACCAAATCCGGGCTGATCACTCGCGGGCTTTATGAGATCGTCCGGCTCGGGGTGAAGCACGGCGCGAACCCCAATACTTTTTTCGGGCTTTCCGGCATCGGGGACCTGATCACGACCTGTTTTTCAAAGCACGGACGGAATCTTCATGTGGGCCGCGAGCTCGGCAAGGGCCGGAAGATCAAAGCGATCCTTGGAGAGATGGCCATGGTGGCGGAAGGCGTGGATACGGCCTTAAGTGTGCACCAGCTTTGCGAGCGTGAAAAGCTTCAATTGCCGATCATGAACGAAGTCTACAACATGCTTTTCCAGGATAAAGATCCCGGCGAAGTGGTGGCAACGCTTCTTTCGCGGACGCCCTACGAAGAGTGGAAAGCTTTCGACCTCAGTTCCTTCCAGCCTAAATAAAAAAGGGGACAGGCTACTTTATTCTATAAAGTAGCCTGTCCCCTTTAATTTTTCTACCTACCACCTACGGCCTTTATTACTTCGTTACTCCCGGCATATCGATGGAAGGCGCCTCAGCCTCAACGCCCTTATTTCCGAACGCACGCGGGAAAATATCATCCCAATGCGCCGTCACGCTTACGGTGAACGCCTGAGAGTACGTGGTGTAAGTTCCGCTCACGTAAGGATTGCTGATGTGCCGTCTGAAATAAAATGAATTGTAATAACATAGGTCGGCGGTGAGGTATTTGTTGATGTTATAGCCCGCACCGAGACTAATGGCCATGTGATTTGAATCCGGGACTGCAGGCGAGAAATGATCATACGGGATCGGGGTCCAGTAGAACCAGCTTCCGCCGCGGAGTGTCAGTTTTTTTGTGAGTTTATGGCTTGCGCCGACCTGAATGCCAAAGCTGTCTCGCCAGTCTTTGTCTGCATTGCGGATAGCGTTCATAACGGTGTTGTCGGTTCCATTTGCCACGGGATCCACGACCCAATAAAGGCGTTTATGTGTGCGCCAGTGCGACCAGGTAAAGTCGGCTTCATAATGAGTTTTGGGGGTCGGTTGGTAGGCGTAGGCCCACGTCATGTTCATCGGGAGCGATAGCTTCGTGTGGATACCGGTTTCAAAATTATGGTTAGCCGTAAAGCCGGCGGTAGAATTTTCCACCTTGCCCAAGCCGCTCGTTTTTACGACTACAGGGCTCCGGAAATAATAACCGAAGCGGTGTTTGGGGGTCAGTTTGATCAAAGTGCCAAGTTGCCAACCCCAGTGATTTCCTGAGGAATTGAGCCGGACCTGCCCATCCGTGGGGCCCAAACCGTAAGCGCCGACGGGATAGGCCTGGACGCCTCCGAAATCCTCGACGCGGTACCACATGGGGCCGCCGCCAACGGAGATTTTGTCGGTAAATTTGTAAGCGATCGTGGGCTTGAGCGCATACATCTTGAGGTAATTGCTGTATCCGGTGTATTGGGCTGCCGGATCATTCGACCGGTATTTGGTGCTCAACCCGAACGGAGAATCCATGCCGAAGCCAAGGCCAAGTTTGTCCTGAAAGATCTTTCCGGGATTGATCGTTATATAGCCGGTTGGAACAAGGCTAAGCGTTCCCGTGCTTCGTGAGTTGCCCGTAACATTATTTTCCTTATAAGTGAGCATACTGATGAAATTAGCATTCCCCTGGACCTGGACGCCCGGAAGATCCGCGATACCGGCCGGGTTGTACGAAATGGCCGCCGGTTCATCGGGAGTAGCGGTTACTGCGGCGCCGGTGCCGAGCTGTTTGGCGCTGAAAGAGGCATTCTCAAATCCTCCGGAACCCACCGCGAAAACGGGGGTGGGGGCAAGAATAATAAGGGCAATAATGATTCCGACCGGGATGATTTTCTTCATCATGAGCTGGAGCTCCTTGTTAGGGCGCAGGGTCTGCGCGTTCTGGATACAAATCTTTCTCTTCCATGTAAAATAGAACAACCCGACTGTTACTGAATAATTATCGAACCCCCCGGATATTTTCTTCAGCTGTATTTAGGTTTTTTAAGCTTGGCCTTATAATAAAGATTGTTAATGCTATATATTGCTAGTTCTAATTTTTAGATGACTTGCCAATATCAAAATAGGGTGCTAAGGTTCTATTAGAAAAGGAGAGTACGACAAATGTCGTCAGAAGAACTAGAGTACCGGCTAGCCCGGATCAGTGACAAAAAGCTTGCGACGGAAGCGCGTCGCTTTCTCCTGAATCTCTTCCTTCTTTTTGATGACAACCCCCCGCCGCATATCCAGACCTACATCAACGAGATCATGGATCTCCTCGAATCCAAGAAAGTCCCCGAGCCCGTGCGGCTCAGCATGTTCAACCTTTTCTAGGGATCTCCCTCAGGCTCCGCCCTCTGCCTAGGCGCTTTATGGGTATCTATTAATAACAGATTAAACACGCTTATAAACATCCTTCCAGAAAAAAGGTCGCTCCTTTCGATTCCTTTTCCTTGTCATGGGCGTTATGTTCTTGTTGGCAGAATTCAAAATTCTTTTGAAGGAGGCTCGCCCCGTTAGAGATGAGCGGAGAAACGTTTTGATGGAAAAAAATCTAACGGGTGGAAAAGATTTTCGGTATTTCAACAGTGAACGGAAGCGTTTTTAAAAAGCGCTTCCTAGCTCTAACGGGGGAACTCATGATCCAAGAACTCGAAAGAACAAAGCCCCTGACAAAAGTCCCCGCGACCGCAGGCACCTGGATACAGATCACGTTCACGCTCAGCCCGGAGCAGTACCGGATGCTTTGGAAGCGCGCCGAGGACGAGCATCGAACCATTCCCGCCTTCGTCCGCGAAAGCGTGGCCAATGTTTTGAGGGGATGAAGAGGATGCTTCAGAAAGTAAAAACGTCTGTGAATCAAAATACGGAAGATCTTCTATGAGGCCTCCATTTTCATCTTCTTCTAAATTTATTTCGTTTTGCACCGTATTAATTTTCTGCTGGAACCAGATCGTTTTTGCTACAGGCACCAATCCCTTTGAACTCTCTCCGACCCAGCCCGTTCAGTCTACAATCGCTGAGGCTAGCGCAGAGTCGGACGTGACTTCTTCCCCGGTGCCTGCGAATACAACAACCGATTTTTTATTAAATAAAGGCGGTCCGCTATCCGCCGTAAACCAAGAATCCATCGAAACAAATCCAGAGCTCACGAATCCTTCCGTTTTTCAAAATTATGAATACGAGCGTTATGATTTCCAGGATACGCTGGATCTTTTGAGGCCTGAATTCGCGACTGCCATAATCATCAAAGATCTGACAATAAAGGATCTTGAATCGCTCACGCGGCTTTCTTTTGAAGTCGCGGTAGCTGTGATCGCCGGAGAAATTATTGTTTTCACCACCGGGAATGACCAAGAGGTCGGGATCCTGGAGCCCGCGCGCCAGCTCCTGGAGAAAGCCAGTTTCATCTCCCACATGCATAAAGCATCCGGTCCTTCTGTGTTTGATCTGGAGCATGCTGTGATGGCTCCCACCATAGAGTATGTCGTAACGCCTGAGGGAAGTTGTGCCTACAACTCGCAAGGCCTGGTAAACGGGGGAGATCTTTACTCTTTGGAAGAATATCTGCGGCGTTTGAATGAAACTCTTCGAGAAGAAAAAGATAAGGACCTAACGGGGGTCAGATCACTTTTAAACGAATTCATACAGCAGATGGATCTTTATAATGAGGCGGATGAAAAAGAACGCAGCTCCTTCCGGAAAGAAGATATCCAGCCGGCGACTCCAGATGCTCCGCATTTAAATCCGGAACAATTCGCCGCTTCTGGAGTTCAAAACGGGATCAAGGATGTGATCCGCACGAGCCAAGGAAGGATCTCCCAGATCAAGACGGAAAGTAAAGTTTTTGATTATATTTATGACGCGAGCGGAAAAGTTTCAAAAGTGACCCAATCCCGTCTTGTGACTGAGGAGGTTAGTCTCACAAATCTGGCAAGGACCGGCACGACCACCGTTTCCTCGGGGAGTTCCAGTGCTGCAAATGCG
>JBAYVF010000017.1:0-36961 GCA_041674705.1 Candidatus Omnitrophota bacterium | reverse complement strand
GAAGGGCGAAGCCCGAAAAGTGTAGAGCACGAACGCGCAAGCGCCTGCCCCCACAGGGGGCTGGCGCAAACAGGCCTTATAGGAAGAAAAATCAATGAGGTTTGCGCCTGTAGCTCAGGTGGATAGAGCACCTGCCTTCTAAGCAGGGGGTCCCGCGTTCGAATCGCGGCAGGCGCGTTCTTTTGCTATATCAAGAAGAAGTGATGAACCTTCTCCGCCTTCGGCGGATTCGTCCGCGAAGCGAATCCAGCGAAGGACGGATTCGCCTCTGGCGAATAAGCTGAGGGTCGGCAGTTCTCCGCCAAACAGCGCGGCGGACCTGTCCACAAAGCGCTGTTGGACGGACCCGCCAGCGCTTTGTGGCGGGGAATCGCCCCGGGGTCGATTTTTAAAAAGGAGCATGAAGATGAAAAAGATGATTTTGTGGGCGATGGTGGTTTTGTGCATGGCGCCGGCGACGGTTCAGGCCGGATGGGGATGGGGCAACAAGAATAAGGAAGAGAAAACAAACCAAAAGGTGGAACAAAAGCAAGAGAACCAGGAATTCAAAAAAACTTTGAAAGAGAAAACCCCTGAAGAAAAGCAGGCGGCGATCGAGGCTCATCGCGAGACCCAGCTTGCGGAGAACAAGGCCTTTCGGCAGGCCATGCATGACAAACAAATGGCCGAATTAAAGGCGAAGTTGGCGAAGAATACGAAGCTTTCCGAGGCTCAGAAAAACGAGATCCTTGCGGCGCGCGAAAAACAAGCCGTTGAAAATAAGGCGTATGGAGACCAGCGGCGCAGTGAGAACGCGGATTTTTTTCAGAAGCTCGCGAGTGACCCCGCGATGACCGAGGAACAAAAACGGGAAGCGATCCGGGCGCATTTCCAATCCCAGAAGCCTGCCAATAAGGCTTTCCGGCAGCAGCAGAAAACTGAGAGCCAATCGGAACGCGAGAAGATCCGCTCGGAAGCCTCTTCGGCGACTCCTGTGGCATCGTAAAACCTTTTTTAAAACGGATTTCAAGGGCGGGGAAAAATCCCCGCCCTTTTTTTTGAGGGTGTGTTATGGCGGATGAAAAAAAGATCAGAGTCGGAATTGTGTCGTTGGGGTGTCCCAAGACGCTCGTGGATAGCGAGGTCATTTTGGGCAAGGCCCAGGGCGCCGGTTATGTGATCACAACCGACATTGCGAAAAGCGATGTGGTGTTACTCAACACCTGCGGGTTCATTAAAGACGCCAAAGAGGAATCGATCGAGGCTATTTTGAAACTGCTCGAGCTGAAAAAAGAAAAGAAACTGCTTGGGGTGATCGTGGTGGGATGCCTGGTCCAGCGATATGTCGAGGAGCTCCAGAAAGAATTTCCCGAAGTCGACGCCTTTATCGGTTCTGGGGATTACATGCGGATCGCCGAAGTCCTGAAGAAGGTCACCGACGGGCAGAAATTCACGAGCGTTCACAAAGCCGGTTATCTTGCCGATGCCGACGAAACACGCATCGCCCTGACGCCCCGGCATTCGCGCTATCTCAAGATCTCGGAAGGATGCGATCACGCGTGCTCTTTTTGCGTGATCCCCAGGCTTCGCGGCCGCTACCGTTCCCGTCACATCGCGGATCTTGTCAAAGAGGCAAAACAATTGGTCGAGGAGGGCGCCAAGGAGCTCGTCGTGATCGGCCAGGACATCACGCGATTTGGGTGCGATTACGCCGGCAAGGCCCTTTTGCCGCAGCTTCTGGAGGCCTTGGGGGCCGTCCGGGATATTAAATGGATACGGCTCCTCTATACCTATCCCTCAACTTTGACGGAAGAAATGATCCGGGCCATGGCGGCGTCCAAAAAGATCTGCCGCTACATAGACTTACCCCTCCAGCATATTAGTGATAAAATACTCACCTCGATGCGGCGGGGGCATACCCGGAAACAGGCCGTGGAACTCATTGAGAAATTGCGGGCCACGATCCCGGAGGTAGTGATCCGGACGAGTTTTATCGTGGGATTCCCGGGTGAGACGGACGAGGATTTTGAGGAACTTCTGGCATTCATGCGCGAGATGAAGTTCGAGAGGCTCGGGATCTTCAAATATTCTCAGGAAGAAGGTTCGGCGGCGGCCGAATTTCCCGATCAGGTCCCTGAAAAAATAAAAGAAGAACGCTTCCACCGGGCGATGCAGCTTCAGCAGGAGATCGCGCGCGAGGTCAATCGCCGTTATCTTGGCCGGGAACTCCGGGTCCTGGTCGAAACGCGGGATGAGAAAGATCCGGGTTTGTGGGTCGGGCGTTCTGCCATGGACGCGCCGGAAGTGGATGGCAGTGTTCTTATTCGAACGAAAAAAGAAATAACGGCCGGGAAATTTTACACGGTCAAGATCACGGATACTCAAGACTATGACCTCGTGGGCCAAATATAAATACACCTTCCTGAACCCGAATGTGCTGAGCGTCGCGCGCGGCCTGATCGGGCTTTCCCTTCCGTTCCTGATCTTGCGCCCGGGCCCTTCGGGACATCTTTGGGCTTTTATTTTGTTCATGGTCGGAGCGGTCACCGATTATTTTGATGGCTGGATCGCCCGTCAGTACAAAATGGAATCCGCGTTTGGCCGCTGGATCGATCCCTTTAATGACAAGATCCTGATCCTTGCGCCGATGGCTGCCTTTGCCGCACTCCATTTTTATTCCATCTGGTGGGTGGCCCCGATCTTTATCCGCGAGATCCTGGTGACGTTCTGCCGGACCGGTTGGTTGCTCGGTGGCAAGTCCTTGGGAGCCGAGATGATGGGGAAGCTGAAGTTCGGTTTTCAGACGGTTACAGTGGGGATCGCCTTTATCTATCTGCTTCTGAACCCTTATCCTGCGTTTGATGGGGTGACGGGGATCCTCCATTATCTTCTTCCGGTTCTTGTGATCACGACGGTTGTGCTGACGCTTGTCTCCGGGGGTATGTTCCTCTGGAACCAACGGGCTCATTTTGCATCCGAGGCGTTTAATAAATATGTTCTTGCCGTGGGCGTGGGGCTACTTCCGAAAGCTCCCGGGACATGGGGAAGTTTGCTCGGTGTTTTTTTGGTCTTTCTGACGCGGTGGAATGACGGGCTTTACGGGGCGGTTTTTGTGTTTTTGCTTGTTTGGGGTGCGTGGGCTTACGAGCGGATCACGGACGCCGATCCGGACCCGCAATACATCGTGATCGACGAGGTTTGCGGTATTTTTGTAACGTTCATGTTGATCCCGATGACTTGGGTGTCGGCGATCCTGGGTTTCGTCCTGTTCCGCCTTTTTGACGTATTCAAACCTTTTCCCGTGCGCTCGCTTGAGCGTATTCCTCGCTACTGGGGGATCATGGCCGATGATCTGGGCGCCGGGCTTTATGCCTGGATCATTCTGTTCGTGATCTTTAAATGAAGCCTACCGCGGCCATTCTCTCCGTTGGCAATGAAGTCCTGCGCGGGAGTGTGGTTAACACGAATGCCGCGTTCCTCGGTCGCGAGCTTTCGGGGTTTGGATTTGAGGTGATCTCGCACGCGGTTTGCGCGGATTCGCAGGAAGCGATCCGTTTCCGGTTGGGCGAGATGCTTCGGCGTGTGGATCTGATCATGGTGATGGGCGGGCTCGGGCCGACACCCGATGATGTGACCCGCGAAGGGATCGCCGCACATTTCAAGGTCCCGCTCGTTTTTTCAGCCCCACAGTTCCGCCGCCTCCAGAAGGTCTACAAACGTTTCGGCAAACGTGTGCCGCTGCTCGTGAAGCGCGAAGCTTTTTATCCCGAGAACGCCAAACCCCTCATCAATCGCTTCGGGATCGCGCTTGGATTCTCGATCGAGACGGGAGTCAAGATCGTGATCGCGCTTCCCGGCGTTCCCTCAGAGCTCAAGAACATGTATTTTGACGTGGTCCTGCCGCTCTTGAAGAAAAAATACGGGGATCTTTTCAAAAGCCAGAAACTAATAGTGAGAATGGCCGGCATTTCGGAGCCGGATGTGATGAAAAAACTCGGGAAAGATTTTTTTGACGATTCGTTCGATTTCGGGATCTATCCTTCCGCCGGTGAGATCGCGATCCGCATTCTTGCGGACAAACCGGAGGTTCTCAGGCGGCTTAAAAAGAAGGTCGCAACCCGGCTCAAAGACCGGATCTACGCCTGGGATGAAACCCCTCTCTCAGCGGCGATTGGAAAGATCCTGACCCGGAAAAGGCAAACGCTTGCTGTCGCGGAAAGCTGTACGGGCGGGCTTTTGGCTTCACGTGTGACCGCTTTATCCGGCGCCAGTGTTTATTTCCGAGGGGGAGTGGTCGCCTATCATGCGAACGTAAAAATGAATCTGGGCGTTCCGGCAAAGCTCATCAAAGAGCATGGGGAAGTTTCATCGCAGGTTGCCATTCAGCTTGCGAAATCAGTTCGCATCCGGATGGGTTCCAGTTTCGGCCTCGGTCTCACGGGAGTTGCAGGACCCGGGGGCGGCAGTTCCAAGAAACCGGTGGGTCTTGTTTATATCGGTCTGGCATCTCCCGACGGAACAGCACGTGCCTGGAAGCATGTTTTCTGGGGAGAGCGCCAGCAGGTCCAGGACAAGGCTGCGACGAAAGCGCTTGAATACCTATGGCGGAAGATCCGTTAAAACCGGCCCCCGCGCGTGTTTTTCTCGCGATCCCTCTCCATGGAATTTTTCATCAAGAAATAGAGAACCTTCTCGGCCCGCTTCGCCGCGAGATCCCCGGTGTCCGTTGGGTCGAATCCCGGCAAGTCCATCTGACGCTTCATTTTTTCGGAATCGTTTCCCCTCAAGAGATTGAACTGATCCATCTTTCCTCAAAAAAAATAGCCTCGCTTTTTTCGCCGCTTAAGGTGAGCCTGGGCCAGATCGGTGGATTTCCGGATCTCGAAAGGCCGGAGATTGTCTGGCTCGGGGTCAGGGAGCCGACGGGCCAACTTCTTTCCCTGCAGAAGGCAATTCAAGGGGAAGTCCGGACGCTCGGATTTAAGCCTGAGGCGCGGCCGTTTCAGCCGCATGTAACGATCGGTCGTGTTCAAAGAAAAAGTCGGGATCTGAAGCCTCTCCTGGCGAAGGCGGGGTATGCATGGACGACGACTGAAAAAATCGCGGACCATTTCGCTCTCTATCAAAGTCACTATCTCCCGGAAGGCGTGCGTTATGAGATCCTCAAAACCTATCCGTTCTCAAAAAAAGCGTAAACTCAAAGCCGCACAGCTCGGTCGGGTCTACACAGCGCTCCGGAAAAATTTCGGGCATCAAAACTGGTGGCCGGGAGAAACGCCTTTTGAGATTATGGTCGGGGCGATCCTCACGCAGAATACGGCCTGGACGAATGTCGAAAAAGCGATCCTGAATCTCAAAAACGCCGGGAAGCTTTCGTTCGCATCGATGCGCCGGATCCCGTCTAAAAAGCTTTCGCAATTGATCCGGCCTGCCGGATATTTTAATGTCAAAGCGGACCGGCTTAAATGCTTTATGGATTTCCTGGCGCGGGAATGCGGAGGCGATCTTTCGAAACTGAAACAAAAAACGATGCCCGCGCTGCGCGAAAAACTTCTGGCGGTGAAGGGCGTGGGCCCTGAAACGGCAGATTCCATCCTGCTCTATGCGTTGAATAAGGCCTCGTTTGTGATCGACGCTTATACGCGAAGGATCTTCTCAAGGCATGGATTGGCCAAAGACCATGAAACTTACCAGCGATGGCGGGAGATCTTCACGCAAGCGCTTCCGGAAAACCGGGATCTTTACAACGATTTTCATGCTCAGATCGTCCGGATAGGGAAGGATTATTGCCGGAAGACGCCCCGCTGCGAAAAATGTCCTCTCCAGCGATTTTTCTGACATGCGCGCCTGGGGCGGGCCTGCAACCTGGGGGAAGCAGGTAAAAAGTGCAAAATTCTTTGCAACTTCTGCCGTTATATATACATAAGTAAGTTAGGGGGTAAGATGGGGTCGAGAACAAAACGAAAGATCGGGGAGATATTGATCGAGGATGGGCTTTTGTCCAAAGCTCATCTGGAGGAGGCGCTTGCTTTTCAGAAGGAAAAAGGCGGCTTGATCGGGAAGATCCTCATTGAGAAGAAGTTCGTGGACGAGGAGTCCTTGATCGGCGCCCTGGGCAAGCAGTTCAAGGTCCCTTACATTCCCCTCAGGAACTATGCGATCAATCCCGACATGGCGGGGATGCTGAGCGCGGATTTTTGCCATGAAAACATGGTCGTGGCGTTTGATTGCGACGCCAAGAAGGTTTATATCGCCGTGGCGGATCCCATGAGTGATGCCGCTGTTGAAAAGATCCGGACGTTGACCGGCCGTATTCCCCAGGTATTTCTTGCCAGGATCTCGGAAATTTTGAACGCGATCTATTTCATCTATCACGAGGCGCTCTGATGGATATATTTATTTTCAAGACGGGTAGGCGATCATGATCGAACCTACGCGAAGTTCATTGCCGGATCTCAAAGAAGCTCTTCTTCGGGCGGGGGTCGTAAGCTCCGGGGATCTCCAGCAGGCGGTCCGGGATCAGGCCAAGAGCTCCAAGAAGACCCATTTTCTGGACGCGCTTCTTCAGGGCGGAAAATGCAACGAGAAAAAACTCGTGAAGGTTCTTTGTGAGGAGTACGGCTACCGCATCGTCAGTCTCAAAATGCTTATTATTGACAAAGAAGTTCTGGAGCTGATCCCGCGGAAGATCGCTGAGGCTTATGGGTGTATTCCGATATCTCTTTTTGAAAAGACTTTGACGGTCGCGATCGCAAATCCCACCAACATAAAAATCCTTGATGAGCTTCAGGCGATCACCGGGAAACGTATCCGGACCTCCGTCGCGGAATATTCTGAGCTTAAGGATTACATCCAGAAGACTTACCAGGGCGATGCCCCAGTCCCGGAAGAAGTTGTTCCCGACGAGGGGACCGAAGATCTCGTGAATCTTGCCAACATGGTTGAAAGCGAAGCGAACCTGGATAAGCAAGAACAGGTTGCGGACTTGATGGAGCAGGCCAACCAGGCGCCGGTCGTGAAACTGGTCAACATGGTGCTCGTGGAAGGAGTGCGCCGCCGCGCGAGTGATATTTTCATTGAACCTTGGGAGGGTTTTGTCCGGATCCGCATGCGTATCGACGGTATCCTGGAGGAGATCGTCAAGCCGCAAAAGAGTTTTGGCGCCGCCATCGTTTCCCGTATCAAGATCATGAGCCAGCTTAATATCGCAGAGCACCGCGTGCCTCAGGATGGCCGTTTCAAAGTGAGGACCCAGGGCCACGAGGTGGACATGCGCGTTTCCATATTGCCGTCCAGCTTTGGCGAGAAGGTCTGCTTGCGTATTTTGGACACTGGGGCGCAGTCGCATGATATTCAAAAACTCGGGTTCACAGAGTCGGAGCAGAAAGTGATCCGGGCTTCCGCGAAAAAACCGCACGGGATGATCCTGGTAACGGGGCCGACCGGAAGCGGAAAAACAACCACGCTTTACTCCGTTCTCCAGTATCTGGACTCCCCGCAGGTGAATATCACGACCGTCGAGGATCCTGTGGAATATCAAATGACCGGGATCAATCAGGTGAATGTGCGTGAAGCCATCGGGCTGACATTTCCTGCGGCTCTTCGTTCGATCCTGCGTCAGGATCCTGACATTATCCTGATCGGGGAGATCCGTGACGCGGAAACGCTTGATATCGCCGTGAAAGCCGCGCTGACGGGCCATCTCGTTTTGAGCACGCTCCACACCAATGATGCCGTGAGTTCGATCACGCGTATGGCGAATTTGGGGCTGGAACCGTTTCTGATCGCGTCGACGGTTCTGATGATCTCAGCCCAGCGTCTGGTCCGTCACCTCTGTCCGCGTTGCCGTGTTCCGTACGATCTTGAGCCGGATATGTATAAATTCCTGAATCTGGATCCGCATAAAAAAATACAGCTCTGGAAAGCCAAGGGCTGCTCTCAGTGCCGTCAAATGGGGTATGAGGGCCGTAGCGTGATCACCGAGATTCTGGAAATGAAGCCGGATATTCTGGAGATGATTATGCAGGGCGCGTCCGCGGATCTGATCAAGGAGCGGGCCCGGGAACACGGGATGAACACTTTGCGTGAGTCGGCGATCCAAAAAGCCTTGGCGGGTGAAACCTCGCTCGAAGAGGTTTTTCGCGTCACGATCGCGGATGCCGTCTCGCGGCCCTTAGGGAGTGGTACATGATCGACAAAAAGATCGTTCGAGAATGGGTTAAAAAGCTGGGACTGCCTGACGGGGAGTGTGACCGTTTGGAGCCGATCGCTCAGAAGCGCGGTGAAAGTATTTTTCAAATCATTCTCGAAGAAAAGCTTTTGCCGGAAGAAGAGGTCATCGATTTTTTGAGCGGCCAGCTTGAGATCCCTACCTTGAATCTTCACGGGATGCAATTTGATAGTGAAGCCCTGAGGATGCTTCCCAGAAAATTTATTGAACAGCACAAGGTTTTTCCGGTCGGACGCATCGGGAAGCTTGTCACGGTGGCGGTGAGCGATCCGTTTCAATTGAGGGTCTTTGATGATATCAAGCACCTGACGGGATGCGATGTGAATCTGGTGTTGGCTCCGCCGGCCCGGATCGCCGCTGCCATGGACGACTATTACACGGAAAGTAAAAATTTTGATGAGTTTATCTCGGAAAAGGACGCAGACAGCCTGGAACTTGTGGATGAAGATGCGAAAAGTTCTCCATCCATTGTGCAGGTCGGGGTCGATGACGCGCCGGTCATCCGGATGGTCAACTTCATTCTCGAAAAAGCGCTCAAATCCCGCGCTTCGGATATTCACTTTGAGCCTTACGAAAAAGAATTCCGTATCCGGTATCGTGTTGACGGCGCTTTGAAAGAATCCTTTTCTCATACGCTGGATCTTTATCCGGCGCTTGTGGCGCGCACCAAGATCATTTCGCTTTTGGACATCACAGAGAAGCGTTTGCCCCAGGATGGGCGGTTCCGGTTGATCTTGAAGGACCGGCAGATCGATTTCCGTGTTTCCGTGCTGCCGACCTATTTTGGCGAGAAACTGGTGCTGCGCGTTCTGGACCGGAGCGGGATCCGGACGGGACTCGACAAGCTTGGGTTTACGGAGAAACCGACTCGCGCGCTTGCCGAAGCGGTCAAGAAACCTTATGGGATGATCTTGGTGACGGGGCCGACGGGTAGCGGAAAATCCACCACCCTTTACTCGATCATGAATTCCCTGAACACGCCGCAAAAGAATTTGATGACCGTGGAGGACCCTGTCGAATACCAGGTTGAGGGGATCACTCAGACGCAGGTACAGCCGGAGATCGGGCTGACGTTCGCAAGTGGTCTGCGCGCGCTCCTGCGCCAAAGTCCGGATATCGTGCTGGTGGGAGAGATCCGCGACTCGGAGACCGCGGATATTGCGGTGAAAGCCGCTCTTACCGGACATCTGGTGTTCAGTACGCTTCATACGAACAGCGCGGCCGGCGCGATGACGCGTCTGATGGATATGGGGGTGGAGCCCTTTTTGATCGCGTCTTCCGTTGTGTGCGTTGCGGCCCAGCGTCTCGTACGAAAGATCTGTCCGAATTGCAGGGCGCCAGCCACCATTCCGGCGGAGGTTTTGCTTCGCTGTAAACTTTCTAAACCGGAATTGGACAAGCTTGCTCCGTTCCGGGGCAAGGGCTGTACCAAGTGCAACATGACCGGTTATTTTGGCAGGACCGGCGCTTGCGAGGTGTTGCTTGTGGACCCGGATATCCGGGAGCTTGTGATCCAGAAAAAATCGAGTAATGTTATTCATCAGGTTGCCGTTGAAAAGGGAATGGAAACGCTTTTCGAGAATGCCTTGGGGCTTTTCAAAGCCGGTGTGACCACGCTTGAGGAAGTCCTGCGTGTTTCAAGTCAGGAGTAACTATGCCATCGTTCGAATATTGGGTTAAAGACAAAACGGGAAAAGATCTGAAGGGCGTCCAGGATGCCCAGGACGCGCAAGAGCTTGTCCGTCAGCTGAAGGCGCAGGATTATATGATCATCCGTGTGGAACAGGCCCAAAAAGGATCTTCCATGCTCAGCATTCAGAAGGGGCCGTCGGTGCGGAGCCTTCGCGGAAAGTCCGGGGGCATCAAACTGGACGATCTCGTGGTTTTCTCAAGGCAGATGGCCACGCTGGTCGCGGCGGGGATCCCCTTGATCCAGTCTCTGGATATTCTGGCCGGGCAGGTGGATAAGGAAAAATTCCGGCAGGTGCTTCACAGGATGCACAGCGACGTGCAGAGCGGCAAGAGTTTTTCCGAAGCGATGCAGACGCACCAAAAGGTTTTTTCGGCGCTTTTCATTCATATGGTCCGTGCGGGAGAGATGAGCGGGAAATTGCAGGAGATCCTGGACCGCGTGGCCCACTATTTTGAAAAATCCAGCGCGCTTCAGAAAAAAGTCAAAGCGGCGGTGATGTATCCCTTAGCTGTTTCGATCATGGCTTTTATGATCACGTTCTTCATGCTTTCTTTTGTGATTCCAAAATTCGCGACGATCTTCGAAGGGTTGAACGCAAAACTTCCTGTGCCGACCCAGATCCTGATCAATCTCAGTAATTATCTCGCAGTAAATTGGTGGTGGATCCTGGGCGTCCTCGGATTTGGGATTTTCATGTTCCTGCAATTTATCCGTTCGTCGCTCGGACGTTTTGCTTGGGATTCCTTCACCTTGCGCATGCCGATCTTCGGTCCGATCATTCTAAAGGTTGCGGTCAGTAAGTTTTCGCGCACGCTCTCGACCCTTGTGCGGAGCGGTGTGGCGATCCTCGCCGCTTTAGAGATCGTTTCCAAAACCTCGGGCAACGCCCGAATCGAAAAAGTGATCGTGGATCTTATGGGTTCCGTGAAACGCGGAGAAAGCATTGCCGGCCCGCTCGAAAAAAGTGAGATCTTTCCTTCCATGGTCGTCCGCATGATCGCGATCGGGGAGGAGACCGGAGAATTGGAAGAGATGCTCACGAAGATCGCGGATTTTTATGATACGCAGGTGGATACCGCAGTTTCAGGGCTTACCTCGCTGATCGAGCCGCTGATCATCGCTTTTCTTGGGGTCGTGATCGGCGGGATTGTGGTCGCGCTCTTTTTGCCCATCCTGACGCTTACCCAGGCGATAAAATAAGAAACAGCCTTCTTTTCTTCGAAATCCATGGAAAACGGCCCAGGAGTTCTCCAAGGTGCTTGTTAAAGTTATGGGATATATAGCTTGGGTACCAAAAAAACTAGTTTAGTTCTCGAAGGTATTGTCGTATTATTTAAAGTAGTTTAAGCTACGAGTAGGCAGTGGCAAACATAGAAACAGGAGGAATAACATGTTTATCAAATTAAATAAAAAAGGTTTTACGCTCGTGGAGATCATGATCGTAGTCGCGATCATCGGGCTCTTGGCGGCTATCGCCATCCCCAATCTCCTTCGTGCGCGTATCAATGCTAACGAAGGTGCTGTCAAGTCGGATCTGAGAACTTTCAGCTCTGCGTGCGAAAGTTTCCGCGCAGCGCAGAATCCTCCGGTCTATCCGGCTGATATCGCCGCATTAACAACGGCGACACCGACGTACATTGATGCATCATGGGTGGAAGGTGGCGTGAAGCATGGTTTTACCATGACCTTCCTTCGCACAGACAGTACGTTCTCGTTGTTGGCGACACCGGTACCGAATGCCGCCATTAACACGTATTGCATCGACCAGACCGGGGTTGTGACCGGATCGACGGTGGATGGCACTGCGACTATTCCGCAGGCTGCGGATACGGGTTGCACGCTCGGTACGGCGATTACGGGCTAGTCATCAGGGATACGAAGAAGTGTTTTCGAACCCACCCTGCTTTTTTAAGCAGGGTGGGTTTTTTTTGGCTGTTTTCTTAATGATTTTCTGCTAATCTCTCTCCTATGAATAACGATCCTGTCAGGCTACCTTCGCTGATTCAACAGCTTTCAGGTCTTTGGGGCGGTTTTCCATCGAAGGTTCTTCCGAAGAAAACGATTGTTTCCAAGGTCACCGTGTGTGATCTTGGCCGCACGTCGACCGTGTTGATGGAGCTAGAAAAGCGCCTCGACCATCTTTTTATTCATCATATCGATATTATCAAAAATGCCCCCCAGGATCAGAAGCCGTCCCTGGTGTTAAAACCGTTTTTGGATGGGAAAAAGTTCCAGAAGGACGGAGTGCGTGTGGCCCTCAAGGGGCACGGGGTGGTGATCCGTTTCATCCGTTTTCCAAAAATGCAGATCGAAGATCTCCGAAGCGCCATGAAATACGAGGCTGAGCAGTATATTCCGTTTGAGCTGAGCGATGTGGTGCTTGATTTTGGAGTGGTGGAGGAGAGCATCCGGACCGAGGAAGGCGAGAAGATGGAAGTCATGCTGGTGGTCGTCAAACGGCACGATCTTGAGCCGACGCTTGAAATATTCCGTAATCTGGAATGTCGTCTCTCGGTGGTGGATGTCAACATTCTTTCAGCGATGGCTGCCTTGGAATATTTTCACCCGGAAGATTTTATGGGACATGCCGGTCTTCTCGATCTGGGGACCGAGATCTCGACCCTTGGGATCGTCCGGGACGGAAAGCCGCGTTTTGTTCGAGATATTTCTTACGGGGTCTACGATCTTCACAAGCGACTCAAGACCCGTTCCGACCTTCTAGACGAAAAGATCGAAAAACTTTTCGAGAAGCATGAAGCCCCGACTCCCGAGGAGACGCAAGCGATCACGGAAAGTCTTGAAGGATTGATCGGGGATCTGCGTGTTTCTTTTGACTACTATCATGATCAATCCGGGCAATCGAAACCTGTCACCAAGCTTTTCTTAAGCGGCGGGGTATCTCATCCTGTGGTTTTGAAGGCTTTGAGCGAAGGATTGCGTATCCCGGTCGTGTGTATGGACATCCTTTCGAAGATCAAATGGGCCGAGGGTATCGATCCGGAGCTTCTTAAAGCGAATGCGGCTCTTTTGCCTGTGCCGATGGGTCTGGGGCTTCGCGAAGAATGATCAGGATCAACCTTTTGCCCCAGGAACTCCGGAAAAGAAAGAAGACGGTGGTGCGTATCCCGTATCTTCCTTTTGCCATTCTGGGGGGAGTGCTTTTTCTTCTTCTGACGTTTTTTTTCTATGGCGATTATCTCAGGGCTCGCATCACTTATAACCACGTGCGGAAAGAATGGGCGAAGTTGAATCCTTCTATGGCGCAATTGAAGGCGCTGGAGACCAAGATCGAAGTTGAAATGAAGGGGGAAAAAGATTTTCTGGAAAAGAACGTGCTCAATACGGACTCCATGACCCGGATACTTTCCTGGGCGAGTGAGTTCCTGCCTCCGAAGGGGTGGCTCACGGAGCTCAAAGCAGAACGGGAAGGCGAGGGATGCCGGTTGACCTTGAAGGGCGTGGTGCTTGCGTCCCGCACACAGACCGGCATTGAACAGATCGAGGAATATTTCCAGAAATTAAAAGCCAAGTTACCGCCTCAAACGGCGATCGCCTTGACCACGGCGAAGGAAGGTAAAGAAAAAACGGAGGGGACCGCTTTTGTCGCCCACCTCGACTGGGGAGTGACCCCCAAGCCATGAAACCTCTCAACCGTTGGAATCTCGCTGATGTGATCGCCTTCGCGAAAACCGTCGAAAAAAGAACTTGGGTCATCGTTCTTTCGTCGGCCGTCGGTTTCTTGCTGGTCGTGATCCTTTTGGTCATTCCCGCATGGATCGAACGTCCTTTGCTCCGTCGCGATATTCAAAGCATGGAAGCCCAGATTCGCCAGGTCAATGCCTTGAACGAGAAACGGCAGGGTTGGGAAGAGAACCAGAAAATTTTTGGCTCGTTGATCGAAGAGACCCAAAAGCGCGTGTTTACCGAAGACAGTTTGGGGATGTTATTGGGGCAGATTTCAAAAATGGCGGGCGAATCGCGCGTGGATATGCTGGCTTCGAGGCCACTGACCGAGAAGGCTTTTTTCCCGGCGCCCTATCATTTGAAATATCAGCCAAGTGGCTACGAATTTACGGTGCAAGGCGGCTATCATGACCTTGGGAATCTGACGAGCCGCATTGAAAACTATGACAAGCTTTTGAGAATACGGAGCCTCGAGATCACGCCGGATGGGAAAACCCCGGGCCGGCATATTGCGGAGCTGAAACTTTGGGCGATCCTGAAAGCGCCGCCCCAGGCCGCGGTGCCTGCCAAAAAAGCGGTAAAGGCGAAAAATGCCAAGAAATAAAATAATTCTTACAGCTGTTTTTGGGATGGCCTGGATGATGTTGGCGTCGAGTTCGTTTGCCGTTTCAAAAATAATCTATGATTCCGGCAACAGACGGGACCCCTTCATTCCACTTACCGAAGAAGACAGTACCTCCGTTTCTGTTTCCTCCTCGGGTGTCAAGTTGGAGGGTATTATCTATGATCCGGGCGCGCGGTCGATGGCTATTTTGAACGGAAAGACGTATCAGGCGGGGGAGGCCGTGGGAGATGCGACGGTCGTTAAGATTCTCAAAGACCATGTCGTTATTCTAGTAGACGGCGAAGAGAAGATGCTTTGGATAAGGGAAGAGGAAAAAACATAGGTTTTATGATATGATGGAGACCACGTGAACTTCATGAGACGACCATCCTATAAACTGGTTCTTTTGGCAGGATATCTGTGTCTTTTTGGCATGATGCGTGTTGCCGAAGCCGCAGATCCCACTCCACCTACGGTGGCGCAGAAGGCTTCGACGCCTGATGCGACTCCGGCGGATGTGGCGCCTGTTACCCCCGCTGTTGTTCCGGCTCCTGCGGTAGTCACGCCGGCCGGGCCGGTAGCGGCGGATGACACGATCAGCCTGGATTTTAAGGATGCCGATATTTCAAGCGTCCTACGAGTGCTCAGCATGAAAAGTAATGTCAATATCATCACCGGCCCTGAAGTGAAGGGGCTTGTGACCGTACGGCTGGACAATGTGCCCTGGGAAAAAGCGCTCGATGTGATCCTGAGGACTTATAACTATGTGTATGAACGCGAGGGGAATATTATCCGCGTGACATCGCGCGACCAAATGAAGCTTGAACCGGTCGAAACAAAAACTTTTATTCTGAATTATTCCAAGGCTAAGGAGATCCAGGCGTCGATCGTGGATATGTTGAGTGAGCGTGGCAAGGTGAAGTCCTCGGAACGCACCAATATGCTTGTGGTGACCGATGTTCCGACCAACCTTTATCGACTCGGAGAAGTGATCAAGAAGCTTGATAAAGTCACTTCACAGGCCTTTGTCGATTCCAAGATCGTGAAGACCGATCTTTCCAATACTGAAAAGCTTGGCATTAATTGGAATGTCGTGGGAGGGCTTACCAAAGGCGCTTCTAGGCCAACGACATTCCCATTCAATTCCAGCGACGGAAGCATGCCGTCAAGCATTGAACAGTTTTTTCCTGTGCTGGGCAAAACAACGACAACGGGCGCAGGGGCGATTACTCCGGGGGATGAAATTAACGTGAGAAATAATCGAGCTTTCCCTTATCCGTCGCTTTCTCAGACAGGAGGAAATTTTTCGTACGGCACTTTGGATTTCTCAAGTTTTTCAGCGATATTGAGTCTTCTAGAAACTCGGGTTAATACGAAGGTGGTTTCCAACCCGAGGGTGGTAGTTTTGAATAATCAAACCGCGACGATCCAGGTCGGTCAGGAGATTCCCGTTCCAAGTTTCGAGAGGAATGAAACGACGGGAAGTATGGAGGTTACGGGTTTCAATTATCGGAATACTGGAGTGGTGTTGAATGTGACGCCGCACATCAACTCGGCGGATGAGATTTTGGTCGATCTAAGCCCAGAAGTGAGTTCGGTGGGGCTGAACCAGAGTTTTGGCACAGGCCAGATAGAAGCCCCTCGATTTGATACGACCAAAGCCAAGACGCAAGTATTGATCCAAAGCGGACAAACGATCGCTATTGGAGGTTTATTGACGGATCAGATGGGAATCAAGGAAGATAAAGTTCCATATTTTGGGGATATCCCGTTGGTGGGTAAGTTATTTAGGTCGAAAAATCCATCCAACACAGCCAACCCAAGCACATCAAAAGTTGAAACGCTCTTTTTTGTAACAGTTACTACGGTGGATTCGCAGGGACAGCCTGCGGGTGCCAAAGTTGACGGGAAGAAAGACCAGTCACAAGACGATCAGGCCCAGACAAAAACGGCTGCAACGGATGCCGCTCCGGGTTTGAAAGATTCTGAGAAGCCAGTGGTCTCGGACGACGCGAACAAGGACAAGCCGGCCTAGAAACAGGCGCGGTTTTTTAAAGTTCTTTTGGACAGGCCCTCGACAGGCCGTAAGGTTCGTTCAAGCTCCGCCTCGGAATAAGTTGACGCTTTTTCCTTCCCACCAAGCTCTACACCCGCCCAAGTTCCCCAGATTCCGCCTTCAACAATGAACACCTCATACACCTACGCGGTGGAGATGGTCTTAAGAAAGGAAACACAGTTCATGGAAAGACAAATTTTAATTTCACAGGATGCTAATGAAAAACAGGTCGCCATTCTCGAAGATGGCCGGCTGGAAGAATTCTATATCGAGCGCGGGGACTCGAAAAAACTTTTCGGGAATATCTATGAAGGGATCGTGAAGACCGTGATCCCGGGGATCGATGCCGCTTTTGTGGATATCGGGACCGGGAAGGATGGTTTTCTTTATGTGGGGGATGCGCTCCGTTCGCCGTTGGATCTCGACGCGGAATTTGATGAAGGCGAAGAGAAAAAAACGGAAGGAGTCCCCGGCGAAGTCAAGCCTCCCGAAGGTGTTGTGATCGAAGGGAACGTTCAGGGGCAACCTCCCGTACCGGGCCAGGCGCCAGTTCCGGGCCAAGTCCAGGGACAGCATGGGCAACCTCAAGGGCAGGGACAAGGGCGAGGCGGACGGCACGGAGGACGGGACCGCGGACGTGGAAGGCATCAGCAAGGACGTCAGGGAGGCCGGAATCAGCCCCCGCATCAGCATCAGCCGCATCAGCGCAAGCCAAGGATCGAAGAGGTTTTGAAGGTCGGGCAAAAGGTCATTGTGCAGGTCGTCAAAGAGCCGCTTGGGAACAAAGGCCCGCGTCTGACAACCCAGTTTTCAATCCCGGCGCGTTATCTTGTCATGATGCCAGGGGAATCGAAGATCGGTATTTCGCGGCGCGTGGAAAGCCGCACCGAACGCGAGCGCATCCGCGGTATTTTCCGGAGTCTGGAGATCCCCAAAGGCGTCGGATTTATCGTGCGTACGAATGCGGAAGGTAAAAGTGACGCCGACTTTACGCGGGATATCCGTTATCTGATCCGGCTGTGGAAAAAGATCCACGGCATGATCTCGGCCAAGAAAGCGCCGGTCATGATCCATCAGGAGCTTGGCCTTGTGGAGCGCGTGGTCCGTGATTATGTGAATGAGGAAACCACGAAGATCGTGGTGGACCATCCCGAGATCTTCAAGAAGCTCAAGCGGTTTACTTCGGTCTATATGCCGGGGCAGGACCTTAATATTGAGTTCGCAAAGGAAAAGGGAAGTCTCTTTGAACGGCACGGTATCGAAAAAGAGATCGAGCGCACGTTCCAGAAGAATGTGCATCTTAAGTCGGGCGGTTCGATCGTGATCGAACAAACCGAAAGCCTTGTGGCGATCGATGTGAATACCGGGAAATTTACCGGGAACAGCAAGGGCCTTGAGGAAACGGTGTATAAGAATAACGTCGAAGCGGCTCATGAGATCGCGCGCCAGCTCCGGCTCCGTGACGTCGGCGGGATCATCGTGATCGATTTTATCGATATGGAACAGGGCCAGCATCGCCGCAACCTCTTCAATATCTTTAAAGAGGCGGTGAGTAAGGATCGCGCCAAGACGCATCTGGTGCAGGTCTCCGAGCTCGGGCTGATCCAGATGACGCGCCAGAGAATGCGTCCGTCGCTTGAAAGCGCCGTCTATGACACTTGCCCGTATTGCGAGGGCAAGGGCAATATCAAGTCGACCGCGACCATGTCGATCCAGGTGATCCGGGAATTGCGCAAGTCCTTGAAGGATTCCAGGAACCGCATCGTCAACGCGTACGTGCATCCGGATGTCTCGGAAAGGCTTCTCCAGCAGGAACGGAAGGCCCTTCAGTATCTCGAGAAAAGTACGGGCAGTCGCATCGCGATCTATTCTGAGCCGACCGCGCATCGCGAAGATATCAATATTACGTTCATAAAATAAAGCCCGGGACTCGGGACTCGTACCTCGCGACTCTTTTTTCGAGTCCCGAGGGGCGAGCGACGAGTCCCTGTTCTTTAGAGGCTGTCTCTTGTCTCTGGTCTAGACTCCTTCTTTCAGTTATAATCCCTCCATGAATGCATCTCTCGTCGTTCTCATAACCGTTGTCGCGTCCTTTTGTGCTTTCGTCGCGGTTGTCTGGCTTTTGCAGCATTTGTCGAAACGGGCCGCCACCGACGACAAAACCTTTCAGCCATTCCTCCAGCTTCAACAAGAACTCCATAATCTCAATACGACCCTGCAAGACCAGATCCAAACGCTTGCCCGCCAGATGAACGATCAGATGAAGCAGAACACGCAGTTCCTGCAGGAGAACCAGCAGAATTACCGCCAGGTCATGGGCGATGTCCAGCACCGGCTTGGCATCTTGCAGCATGCGACACAATCCATGATGGATATCGGGAAGGACATTGCCTCGCTCCAGGATATTCTTCGCGCTCCGAAACTTCGCGGGGGGATGGGAGAGTTGCTTCTTGCGGAACTTTTGCGCCAAATCCTGCCGGAGGATCATTTCGCGCTTCAATACCGTTTCGCGAATGGTTCCCAGGTGGATGCCATCATCCGGCTTGGCGAGGGATTGATCCCGGTCGATGCGAAATTCCCGCTCGAAAATTTTAAGCGTATCCTAGAAGCCGGAAGCGACGAGAAACAGGCGGAAGCGCGCAAAGGGTTCTGGAAGGACGTCAAAAAGCATATCGATGACATTGGATCGAAGTACATTTTACCCGAAGAAGGCACCTTCGAGTTCGCGCTCATGTACATTCCGTCCGAAAGCATTTACTACGAGACGATCATCAAGGATGATGCCCAGAATGAAAGCCTTTCGGCGTATGCCATGAAGCGCAAGGTGATCCCGGTCTCGCCAAATAGTTTTTACGTGTATCTCCAGTCGATCGTGCGCGGGCTTAAAGGGATGAGGATCGAGCGCTCGGCGCAGATCATCCTGGAGAACCTCGGTCAGCTGGAAGTGGACCTCGAACAGTGCCTGACAGATTTTGAAAAGATCGGCGGGCATCTCGCCCATGCCCGTACGGCGTATGAAAAGACCGAACAGCGGTTCCAGAAATTGAGGAACCGGCTGAACGTTCTGGAGCAGCATCAGGGACAGGTGGCGGGGCCGGTGCCCCAAGAGATCGTTTTGGAAAAAGATTCGTAAACCGTTTCGTCATCCATCGGAGGAAACAGCCATGAAACTTTTCAAGAAGATCGGTAAAGCGCTTTTCGGTTCATCCAAGCCCAAGAAGGCCGTAAAGTCCAAGGGAAAAGCTTCCAAAAAGAAAACGGCCAAACCTGCCAAGAAAAAAGCAGCCAAGCCTTCAAAAAAGAAGATCTCCAAAAAAGTTTCTCCCAAGGCCAAGGGCAAACCGGCGAAGAAACAAGCGAGGATGGTCAAGGTGGCGCTTGCGGCTATGCCGACAGCCGAGGTGACGCATTATTTTCCGCACGTGAACGCTGCGGTCCTCAAGATCAAGACCGGAGACATCCGGGTCGGGGATGAACTTTTGTTCAAAGGGCATACCACGGATTTTAAGCAAAAAGTTATTTCGATGCAGATCGACCACCAGCCGGTCCTGATCGCCAGGAAAGGTGATGATTTTGGTGTCGAAGTGAAGTCTCGCGTCCGCGCCGGCGATCTGGTTTTCAAGAAGTAACGATTCAGGAGCTTTTGAGCATGGGCCAGCATTACCTGCGAACCTACAAACCGTTTGTCCTTGAAGAGGTCAAAAAAAATCTCCTGATCATCGGGGACCTCTCGGGAAATTGCGCCTCCTGCAATGAGCTGGGGATCAATGCTTACGAGACCAAGGCCTGCCCGCAATGCGGGACGGTGTTCAAATATATCGCGAGCCGTCGTCTCGAAACGCACCCTGGAGAGCGATTCCAACTTGCCCGGCGCCTCGCCGAAAAACGGCCCGATCTTTTGTTGATTGATTATCTGGATTATCAGAAAGCCGCGGGCGACAAAGCCGCCCGCGATTTTTTAAGTGCCTAATATCGTTAAGAGCGGAGTGATATGAATCCGGGACCGATGGATCTTAGTGAGCCGAAAGGACGGCTGGCGCGCGCGATCGCGAAGACCTTGAAAGACAACGGATTTACCGCGTATTTCGCGGGCGGCTGTGTCCGGGATCATTTGAGAGGTCAAAAGCCCCAGGATTTTGATATTGCCACGACCGCGACGCCTGACGAGGTTGAAAAGATCTTTCGCCGCACGATCCCTGTCGGCAAGCAATTTGGCGTGATGATCGTCGTTGAGGAAGAGACGCCCTTTGAAGTTGCGACCTTTCGCTGCGAAGGGGGATACCAGGACGGGCGGCACCCCACCCATGTTTCATTCACTCAGCCCGAGGAAGACGCGCGGCGGCGCGATTTTACGGTCAACGGCATGTTCTATGATCCCTTCACGGAGAAGGTGATCGATTTTGTCGGAGGCCTCGAGGATCTTCCCAAGAAAATCATACGCTCCATCGGAGATCCTGCGGCGCGCTTTGAAGAAGACAAATTGCGGCTTCTCCGCGCGATCCGCTTCGCTTCGACATTGGGTTTTGAGATCGAAACCAAAACCTGGGAGGCGCTCCGCAGGAACGCCTCGAAGATCCACGAAGTGAGCCCCGAACGGATCCGGGAAGAACTCGTAAAGATCTTTACGAGATCCGGCGCGGCGCGAGGCTATGTGTTGCTTTCAGAATCCGGGCTTATGAAAGAGATCCTGCCGGAAGTGGAAGCGATGCGCGGCGTGGAACAGCCCGAGAAGTTCCATCCTGAGGGCGATGTTTATGAACATACACGACTTTTACTGGAACATCTCCATCCGCCGGTCTCAACCATCCTCGCATTTTCCGCGCTTTTTCATGACATCGGAAAACCAAAAACTTCTGCGATCCGCAAGGGCCGGTTGACTTTTTATGAGCATTCCGAAGCGGGGGTGAAGATCGCAGGTGAGATCATGAGGCGGCTGCGTTTTTCGAATGCCGAGATCGATGGCGTGGCTGAGTGCGTGGCCAATCATATGAAATTTATGGATGTGCAAAAGATGCGGGCCGGGAAGCTCAAGCAATTCATCAGCCGTCCTCACTTCGAAGAGGAAATGGAGCTCCATCGCGTGGATTGCACCGCAAGCCACGGGATGTTGGACAATCTCACGTTCCTCCGGGACAAGCTTAAGGAATACGAACATGAGGAATTGAAACCCAAGCCGCTTGTGAATGGTCATGACCTCATGGAGCTTGGCATGAAACCCGGCCGGGACATGAAGCCGATCCTGGAAGAACTTTATGTGCTTCAGTTGGAAGGAGAACATAAGACCCGGGAAGAAGCGCTTGCCTGGCTTCGTCAAAAGATCGGTCGGTTATCGTAAAATGGTGGGTATAATAAGCAACACAAAGGAGGAATCCAGAATGAAGCGTTCATTTGTTTTTATGTTGGCGGTAGCGATGCTTTTCAGCATGAGTGCGGGTTGCTCAAGGGTTCAGAAAATTGTGGTGACCCAGGGAGAGATCAGCGAGCCATCGGAGCCGATGGGATCGATCGAGGTTCAACGTAAGGCGCCTCGCATTCCCTACAGGCGGATTTTTGGGCAACTCTGGGAGTGGGTTACGTTCGGTCACTGTGAGAATATTTCCCGGGAGGCTTATCTTCAAGGCCTTTTGAATAAGAAAATGCTCAAAGATGCAAAGAACGACTATAACGCGGAAGCCGTGATCCATGTTAAATATTGGCCCGACCTTACGGCAAAAAAATTTCCCCAGGGTCTTATTTACGCTAAGGGAGATATGGTCCGCCATAAACGTTTTCCGGCATAACTTTTTTTGAAAATGAGAGCGATGATGAACTCCCCAAAAAAGATCCTCATTTTAGGTCTCCTGGTCCTGTGGGCAGGCTTCCAGCCCAGTCTCTATGCGGAGGTTGTCACGGAAGTCGGGACGGATGGGACGCTCGTGCTTGAGAGTGGTAAGAAAGTGGCCCTCGCCGGGATCCAGATGGATACCGAAGGAATTTCGGTCCTTCGGGTGCTTGTTCAGAAACAGGACCTGAAGTTTCAATTGATCGCTCCTTCTGCCCCCGGGGCGAAAGAGCTTGCCTATGCATATCTCAAAGCGAAATCCTTGGGATTCCCGGCGAAGTCCCATGAGACTCCTGGCGAAAAGGAAGTTCTCATTAATGAATTCCTGGTGAAGATCGGTGCCGCCAAGGTAGTTGAGGCCCAGGATTTCAGGTACAAAGCTAAGTTCCTGAAAGTTCAGGCGGAAGCCAAGAAAAAAGGCGAGGGTGTATGGTCTTACGAGGTCCGTTGAAATTTCTGGGCGGTCTTCTTGCCGCGCTGGTGATCCTCGGGATGATCCTTGGCGTGGTGGGTTACTTCGCGGTTCGAAACTTCGATCCCAATATGTTCCGGGCGGAATTCGAAAAAGTTCTTACCCAGCAAACGGGTTTTCGTGTGGAGCTGGGTGACATCAAGCTCCAGTGGAGGCCCCAACCCCAACTTCGGGTGGACGGTCTCAAAATCTACCACCCCCAAACTCTTGAAAAGATCCTGCAAAGCGATCAAGTCCGGATCGATGCGGATTTGACTTCGATTTTACAAAAGCACCTCAGCATGTCCGAGGTCGTGATCCAAAGCCCCGAGATCTTCCTTAAGCGCAACCCGGAAGGGGACTGGAATTGGCAGCCGGCTAAGAAACTTGTGACGCCTATCCCGGCTACTACGTCCCAACGTTCCCAGGGAGGCCTTATCCCGACAGCCGAGGCTTCGGAGGGAACGGGAAGCCTGTCGCTTAATGAGCCGAGCCGCGTTTCCCAAGGGTGGCAATTTGGGATCGGAAAGATCTTTGTAAAGAATGCGACGATCCATTTTATCGATGAGACCGTTCGTCCCGCCTACCGGCTTGATGTTAAAAAGCTTGATATCGACGTTCATCAAAAAAATCCAGCCGCACCTTTTCATTTTACGGCAAAAGCATCTATCCTGGATTCTTCGAAAGCGAATCTTGAGGCGGACGGGGATCTGGACCTGGCGTCGCAGTCGCTCGATCTTCAACTTCGCTACGGTCCCGAAAAGGCCGTGTTTAAAGGGCGCCTCAAGGTGATCAAAACCCAGCCGCATTTTGAAGGGACGCTTGAGGTGCGTGACCTGGATATGGAGTCGGTCATTCCGGCTGACTATAAGAAGGGCGAATATGTATCAGGCCGTCTTAACGCCAGGGCGCAACTGATGTTCGATGGCGCGAATCCTGAGCTGATCAAGCGGTCGCTTAAGGGGCAGGGCACGATGGAGATTCGGGACGGAGCTCTTAGAAACAGGAACCTTATCAAGGAGGTTTTTGACCGTCTTTCTCCGGTGCTTGCGGTGACGAGCGCCTTGGGGGGCGAGCTTCCACCGGAGTTGAGCTCAATGCTGGGGGAACGTGATACACCGTTTCAATCTTTGCAGGCGGTGTTTGGGGTGGAAGCGGGGATCGGGAAGGTTAGTGACTTTCAGTTGCTCCATCCCAACTATCAATTGTCCGGTCAGGGGACCTATGGGATCCTAAACAATCGTGTCGATGGTTCCCTGCAGCTGCTTTTATCCAAGGCCATTTCCGCCTATCTGATGAAAAAGATCCGCGAAATGCAAATGATTGCGGATCGGAACGGCCAGGTCACGATCCCGTTCCGCTACAGCGGTGTTTTTCCGGACGCCACGGTCCAGCCCGATCTGAACTTTATTGGCGCGGCGCTGTTACAGGCCGGGACGGACCAGCTTATTAATCGAGGGGTTGAAAAGCTCTTCAAACATCTGGGGCGCAAGAAAATTATATGAAAAAAATACTGATCACAGTCAGCGGTAAAGATAAGCCCGGTATCATTGCCAAGGTGAGCGGCCTTTTGTTCGCCCGCGGGTGTAATCTCGAGGATATCAGCATGACCCTTTTAGAAGGGCAGTTTGCCATGATGATGACGGCCTGTCTGCCGTTGCCGGGGACTATGGCCCGTGTGCTGCAAGGCTTGGAGCTTCTTACGGAAGCTCCCTGGTCTCTGGATTGCCACCTGACCGAGCTTCAAGGGGAAACTCCGCGTGGGAAAAAACATGCGAAAGGCTCTCTTCCTTATATGGTCACCGCCTTCGGCAAAGATCGCACCGGGATCGTTTATGAGGTGAGCCGTGCCTTGGCCGGGATGTGTGTCAATATCACAGATCTCGACAGCCGCATTCTGGGCAAAGGCGCCAAGACCACCTACGCCATGCTTCTGGAAGTGGATGTCCCGAGAAAGGTAGCTTTGGCGAAAGTGAAAGCCCTTTTGGCAAAGGTCTCGAAAAAGTTAAAGATCGAGATCCAGGTCAAGCCGCTGGAACGCGTCTCCTTATAATCCCAGATGAAACCTCTCCCGATCCGGACTTTTCCCGACCCGGTCCTCAGAAAAAAAACGCAGGCGGTCGTTGTTTTTGATCGTTCGCTTCTGAAGCTCGTGGCGTCTTTGGTTCGCGTCATGAAAAGCCAGCCGCATGGGATCGGTATCGCCGCTCCTCAGATCGGCGTCGCGAAAGCGGTCGCGATCGTGGATGTTTCGAAGCGTGATCCCAAAGCGAAGCGACTCATTTTGATCAACCCTGTGATCCTGGAAAAAAAAGAGCCGGAGGCGCGGAAAGAGGGGTGCATGAGTTTTCCGGATTACACAGCATTTCTGAAGCGTCACCGGTGGGTTCGTTTTCGGTGGCAGGACGAACGCGGAGAATTTTTCGAGAAGATCAGTACCGGGATCGAAGCGATCTGCGTGGAGCACGAAGTCGATCATTTGAGCGGCGTGCTTTTTATCGATCATGTGACCTGTCTCAAGACGGATCTTTTTCCACGGTTCCCTCTCAAATAAAAAAGTTGGTGGGGCTCTCTTTGGGTCAGGCCTCGGTTCTCGATTCTATGGAAATCGGGTTGAGTGGAGAAGATGTTGTAAAACACAGTTTATCGACAAATCCTTAAAGTAATTTAATTTTAAAGCGATGTTTTTTTGAGGAGGCTTTTAAAAATCGTTCTCCTCATATGGCGATAGATCAATATATAGCAATTTATAACATGTCAAAATTTGACAAAGAGACTCAATGCGGCTACACTTCTCTTAGAGGTTGGCTACACGCGGGAATACAATATATGGACGGCGGACGCAAAGTTGAGAGTGGAGATGGAGAAGTGCGGTAGCTGTGTTTTATGCTTGTTTTGTTTTTTTGATTTGAAAAGTGAATTGGGAAGGGGACGTTGTTTATGCTGAATGCGTATCACAGCGAGAGAAAACCGTGGGGGATTAAAGCGGTCAGTCTCTTTGTGATCTTTACCTTTCTCATGACGCAGAGTGATGTGCAGCTTGGCTTCGCGAACATCATTTCGCCCAGCGCAACTCCGTTATTGCCTGCCGAGGATCTTGGGAAAAATGACAAGATCCATTTCATGCAGGATCTGGGACAGCAGCAACAGGATCTTCAGGGCCAGGCGAACGAGAATCCTCTGAATGCCGTCACTCCGGGTCAAAATCAGCAAAATCCTTTTGCCGGCGATATTCCACAAGGCCAGACGCCTCAGATTTCCACTTCTTTTTTGACGGGCCAAAATCCGCTTCTTAATAAAACCGAAGAAGGCGCCACCTCTGAGACTGACGTGAATGGCATCACGACGGTGAGCTATGCCGACCATACTTATTTCAAATATAACAATGCAAGCAATGCCATTCTTGAGATCTGCGACATGACTCGGCCCGTGATGGATGACCAGGGGAAAGTCACCGGTTACGCGCTTGAGACCCGCCAGTTTTCGTACGAAACGAGTTCCGAAAACGGAGCGGCTGTTTCGTACGTTCGTGTGATCACGGTGGGTCAGGGCGATCAGCTCAGCACGTATCAAAAGTTCACAACTCTTGCGGATGGCCAGCTGGACCAATTGATCGAGACCGGTTATTGGCTTTTAAATGATTCGACGAATCAGTATGTCCAGTCGGTTTCGGTTCGCTACGACGGGAACCGCGTGACGCTTTATGACCGGACGCCGGATCCTTCCTACTATGTAGAAAGGACCTACGAGCAGTTGCCGGCCGGAGAGAGCCGTCTTCTGAGTTATCAGAAAATTGAGGGGGCCACGACTCCGATCTCTATCGAGATTCGCTACGACGATGAAAAAGGCACTCTGACAGTGATTGATCGTTCCCAGACCGGGACGACTCCTTCCGAAACGGTGAATTATTGGGAATATCGTTTGACGGATATGAATAAGCGCGGAGAACTTTTGGCGGTGGGAGAAATGGAAAGCAAACTTGTCGGCGCCAAAGTTCTTTCGAGAATGGACATTACCGCAACTACGTATAAAATCACTTACCCCCAGAACCCGATCCAGCTTCTTGTATTTGAGCGTCTTGAGAACGGCGGCTTTGGACGTGTGCTTCGCTATCGCGATACCGGCATTGATCTGGAATATGTTTATGAGAAGGATGCCGCGAATCATGAAACCATGACCGTTCTCAATTATGCAGAAAATACTTATATCAAAATGAGCTTTATCGAAGGGACGGCACCGGACGCATCGAGCGGGTTGATCGATAGTCCCCAGAATATACTCGAAGCCGGAACGTTGCTGCCTGCGACCACGCCTCCTCAATATAAGAAGCTTCTTGAGAAGGCCCCGAGCGGTGAATGGATCGTCACAGATCCCAACGACGGACGGATCTTTGATGTCTATGCGGCGTTTCCGAGCGACGAATGGGGAGGCATTATCCAGAGCCGTGGGCCGCCTTCGCCTGACGCAACAAACCTCGTGGACTATCGCTACGTCTACGATACCACGAGCCGTCAGGTTTACGCCTACGACGTCACCAACCTTCGCTACGCCCTTTACGATTGGAAAGATCCTCAAACGCCCCGTCTTTTAGAGCAGGGCACCATGGTTCTCGATAATACGGGCAATGTTCTCTCCCGTTCTGCCGCCAAGACCTACAACGCCGAGATCCTCGGCCCCGTCAACGTTCCTTCTTCTGTTTATGATACTGATTTAGCCTTCGCTCTCGCCCAGACAGCGCTCCAGGGACGTTTGGAGAGCGCCGCAACGATTCAAAATCTTCGCATTCTGACAGATCCGAACACGCCGAATATTGTCACGATCGTGCTTAAGTCCGGGAATGTGGAATATAGCTACACCTGCATGATCCCCATCGATCCGAACGCCGTAGCGATTCTTGTGAGGACTCGCACGTCGAACGCTGATGGGAAGACTTTTAAAATCGTCGGCTATGATGCCGAGGGCCGCATGATCAGTGAATCTTTGGAAGTTGCCGACGGGACGCTGACACTTCAGGTGACCTACCGTTATGAAGTAGCCGGGGAAGTGATCATCGTGGATCGTGGCCTGGCGCACACCCTGAGGGTTGTGGCTTTAAATGCGGACGGATCGATCGGTCAGACCCTGCGTGCCGGCTTTTATGATGATGCCAACAAGATCTACTCGGTTCAGGGCCCTGGCGATACCGAAGCCAAATGGTACACCTACGGCTCGGACGGCATTGCGCTGACAAACGATGATGCCATAACCACCCGTCCCCTGCGCGGTCCCCAAGTGGGAAAAGGTCGTCGCTTCGGCGGCGGCGAAAACACAAACCTCGACGAGTTGATCCGGCAACTTAAGGCGAAATTCCGGACTTATCAGGAGTGCGCGGAAGAAAGGCTTCGTTTACGGGAGAGCATGGCGATCCAGTGCGAGGAGATGCTGGATTCGGTTGGCGGCCTCCAGAAAAAGATCGAGGACGAACAGTACCGGGGGTTGGGCGGTCCCGGAAATGGCAAGAATGGGGATAACGATCTGAATTATCATAATCCCGCACCGGCGCCGGCGTATGTCGCAGCCCTGGCCGGGATGGGAAGCGCGCCGATCGACAATCCGAACGCTCAAGTGGCCTACACCAATGACGCCAGGACCGCCGCCACGATCTCTCTCAACGGGCTTGTGCAGGATTGGACCGCAGGAGTGGACGGTATTTTCGGGAGCGGCGATGATGAACTTCAAAAAGTGACCGAGATCGCGACCAAGACCACCTGGTATTACGCCGCCGGCCGGTTGAGCCGCGCGGAAGACGCGTCCGGGAATCTTTTGGCGGAATATACCTATGACGACGCGTCCCAGGAGTTTTCGGTCAAGGCCTACGACCTGGATCCCGCGGACGACACTTGGAAGCTTTCGGGAGAGTACAAATACTCCTATAGCGATAAGTCCGATCCGTTTGGCTCTTCGGAGCTTTTGAGTTCAAAGTTCGAGCAGGACGGTTCCTCTTACGTTCAAACCTATACGGATGGCCGTCTCATTTCTCTTACGAAAGACGGCGCCGAAGTCTCCTTGAGCAACGTCTATGCCTCAGGGATCTACCACGGCGAGACTTTTTCGGAACTTTTTGATGACACCGGCCGCATTCTTTTGTGGAAAGGGCTTGTTGAAGTCCCGCGCGTGGATGCGGACGGCCGGTTCGTTCGCGAAGATGGCACGATCGCCATGACAGAAGAAGAGGCCGCCAAAGATCTCGTGCCTCAGTGGATCAGCTATGCCTGGACCGGAGAGCCCGCAACCGGTACTGGTGAGGCGGCTGCGGGTCAGACCGTTACAGTTTCCACCTACTCTATAGAAGGCACCGAGCGGACCTTGCAAAGCCAGATGATCTATAAGCTGGGTGCGGATGGAACGTTCGGAACTTCGGATGATGTTCTGACCTATGTTCAGGCGTATGACGCCGTGAACAAGATTCATTATGAACAGACCTATGATGCCCAAGGCCGTGTCCTCATTTATAAGAATCAGGATACGGGTGATGAGCTTCGTTATACCTATGACGATACGGCGAAAACCGTCACGATCACCTCAAGCGGCAATTATTTCAAGCAGATCTATAAATTCGATGACAATCACCCCGGGGATTTCAGTTTTGCCCGGCTCATTGAAGAGGAGCGGGACGGGATCAAACGGAAATGGGATGAGGCGGAGCAGTTGATCTCCACGACGGATCTTTCGACCGGCGCCGCGGTCACATCACCCAGCGGTCGCTATGTGACTTCGGTGACGGATAAAGATGGCGTGACGACATTCTTTCAGGACGGTGTGATCCTCTCCGTCGTGAAGCGTGACGGAACAATGCTCCGGACCTATACGCACATTGTGGATCCTGTGACCGGCGAACTCACGGACGTTAATTTTGAAGGGAAAGGGACGCTCGCCAAAGTGTCGATATGTCTTGAGAACTCGGCTTCAGGATGCTCGAACTACCGGGTGATCTATGAGAACGGGATCATGCTGGAATATCAGATGAAGGATAATCGTCCGGTGCTCGTGTGGATCGGCGATCCGCTGGGGATCGAATTTACGCAGACGACCGATCCCAAAACCGGGGACCTGACCTTGCGCTACAACGACGGGCGCATGAGTGTTTATTCCCAGGTGGCCGGGTTCTATGAGATCCAACGTTCGACCAATCTTCGGGGTGAGGTTGAAACCTACTGTTACTACGGTGCCAGCATGGGCGCGGCTTGCCAAGCGGTCGATCTTGAGGGTTCGCAAGGGAAGATCCAATCCGCGATCGACGCCTTGCCACAAACGGGAGTGGATACCGGCACTGTAAAATTTGCGGCGCCGGATATCAAAGCCGGGGATCCGGGTCTTGATTTTTCAGTTCGGGCGGATGGCACGATCGCGTTTTATGCGCCGCGGGATAAAACCGAGTGGCAGGAGATCCCGAACAGTCTTTACAGTATTTCCGAATTCGGGCGCGTGACGATCAGTCAGCTGGAGGGGACGAAGGTCACGCAGACGATCGAACTCAGGGCGGATGGGACGCTTGCGAGCGTGACGAAAAATGATGCGGACGGACGGGTCAGTGATACATATCGCTTCGATGAAGGCGGTACGAAGATCGTCAGCCACAGCATCTACACGTATTTTTCCACCGATAAGGAAAATGAGGATTACAGGCTTCTGAAGTTGGTCGAAAGTTATAGCGTCGCGGACCTGAACAAGCGTTTGGTGGGAGACATCACCGGGACGGTGGGGACGTTGGAAAGTCGGGTTCATTATCTCGCGCGACACGCGGAAGCTCCGCAAGAGGATCTCAAGTCGACTCTGAATGAAGCGACGCTCGGCCGTTTCGATTATCTTGGGATGGGCCTCGTGGATTACACGGAAAATTATCTAAAACCGCTTACGCCTGGCGGAGAGCCCCGTTTTCTTTCCTCCGTCTTGCAGCAGTATACCGTGTTCCAGCTTATGCGCAGTATCACTTACAAGAACCTCACGGGGACCACGGTTTGCGGCGAAAGTTTCGCGGGTTGTGAAGCGGTCTCCTTCGACCGGTTTTCTTATCTTGCCGGGACCAATGACATCGATTTCACAAGCCGGTTCCTTGTCTTCGCCAATAATCTTGAGGATAACGAACTTCAAAGCGTTTTCAGGACGGAGGAAGTGGCGGACGGAATTACGGTGACGCATGATTTCGGGAATGATTTTACCGAGGATAATACCGACGACACCTTCACCGTCTCACGCGCGGTCGAGGTCGGAGATGATCTGGATGGGGACAGCACCCGCGTCGAATGGGGTTCGGAGGTCTATGAATATGAGGCGCTGGCCGCAAGTTACACACACAAGGACGGCTATAAGGAAGCGTACGCCGCCGGCGCTTTCTCGGATCCCCAGAGCCACTCGATCCAGTACGATGTTTATGGCGATGGTTCTGTCACGCGCACAAAATCGTTCAAATTTATCCGCGGGGTCGAGATGACGCAGGTTTCGTATACCGAAACCCAAAAACGCGTTGCCGGAGATCCGGGTTATGAGGGGACCCTTTTCGAATCCCTTCTGGGGAATTTGACGGCAGCGGAACTCGAGGCGTTCAAAGGTCAGGATTACAGTTTTTCGAGAACCTGGCGTTTGGGATGGGATCAGGCCGAAGAGGACCGCGGTTTTAAGTCCGAGAGTTATTCGGTGACCAGCCGGGATGAGAACGAAACGCGCAGTGTTTCGCGGGATATCTTGACCGACATCCTGACTTATAACCGTCAGCTTAAGCGTGAAGATCTCGCCGCTTCTTTCGGGGCCGGTGAAACATTCGGGAATGTCCGGGAAAAGATCCTGGGCGATCTCACCTCGGAAGAGGCGATGTTCGAATCCTGGAGTTATGCCGGTGGTTTTAACACGACCCAGCTTTTAATGGACCACAGCTTCTCGATCGATATTTATGGGGATGGAACGCTTTCACGGACGCGAAATTACGAAGTGATGGATGGTGCTCAGACCGGGAAGATCACTTATAGCGAAACCAAGGAAGTTGCCCACAGCACTCTTTCCTATGACGGGACGCATTCGATCGGCGAACTTCTTTTGGGGGGCCTGGCCCGTGACCCGGCGTGGGTGGACGAGCCGGTAACCCTGACTGAGACCTGGTCGACGGACTTTAATAGCGCGCATACGGCGAAGACTGTGGCAAATGGTTTCGAAGGAGAATCCTACCAGATCACTTCCGCGAGCGGAAAGATCACGCGCTCGGCCAACTGGGATGCGGTGAAAGGAGAAGTCTTCTATAACTATGTGGAGCAGATCAAGGTTGCGTACGACACGATCACGGTCAACGGCATTTCCGTAGGCGATACGCTTCTGGGGGATGTCCTGGGCAATCCGAACTGGAGCTCGAGGAGCATTCTTTATTTTACCAGTTCCCGCGAATCGTTCAATGTGACGGACCGTTTCATCGATAGCGAATATTACCAGGCGACTTCCCGCGACCGGAAGATCACCCGAACGCTTTCGATCGATCGTTATCATCCCGCCGGGCCGCGCGTGAGCTATTCCGAATCCACACGCGTCACACGGGCGGATATCGAGGCTTTTTTAACGGATCCCAATATTACGATCCTCCCGGCCGATCGCGCGGCATTCGAAGCGGTCTTTAACAATCCCGCATTCCAGTATAATGTTTTTAATCTCGTGGTCTCCTCCATGGACGCGTTTAATCTCCAGGGCCGAGCTCGGGTCATCACGGGAAAAAGTTATCAAGTCAGTTCCCGCGATGGCGATTTCACGCATACCCTTTCGATCGATGATCGCGTTCCTTCCGGTTACGATCCGGTCGCCGACAAGCCGACGGGCTACCGCACCGTCGCAACCTATCAGGTGCAGGAGCGAATGCGGCGAAGCGATCTTCTGGCCATTATTCCTTTGATCGAGCCCGCAAGTGCCCAGGCAGAAGCGCTCGCTACCTTAAACGCGGAGGCCTTTAAATTCGCCACTTTTTACCGGACGACTTCATTCCAGACCGGGGTGAACGGCGAGTCTGCGGCGGTAGAGTCCTGGTCCTGGTCTTCTCGGGACGGGAACAAGAGTTACAGCATTTCGGTAAATCGAAATGCGCCGGACGGCGTGGAAGCGAGCTTTACCCGGTCCGAGCGCGTAAGCCAAGCGGCGGCGCTTGCGATCGTGAACAGTCCGGATTTCACCGATCCCGACAAAAAAGCGCAGGCCCTTCTGGCTCTTCAGAGCGATCCGATGACGACGGTGATGATGAGCGTGACTGGCGATCAGGATCCAGTGTATCAATGGTCGAGTTCGGTAGATCCCAATATCAGCTACACGCTTTCTATTAATACGCATGTGCCGGTGGGGGTGAATAACGCTCCGACCGGACGGGAAGTTTCGTTTGCGCGGAGCGTCCGTGTAAGCAAGGAAGAGATCGCGGCAAAGATCGCACTTATCCAGGACCCGGCGAAGAAGCAGGCCGCAGAGGCGGCGCTTTTGCTCGGCGCGATCTTCTATCGTTCCCAGGCGGGAACGGATGAGGCGACTTATCAGTGGACGAAATTCGGAAACCCGAACGAATCGTTCACGCTCGCGGTGAACTCGCTTGTGCCGGTGGGGATCCCCGATGCGCAGGGGAATTATCCGAGCCACAAGGTCGAAACGACCTTCAGCCAAAGCGTGCGTGTGAGCCGTGCCGATGTCCTGGCCCGGATCGGCGATTCGTATGTAGCGGGAGACAGCTGGTTCCCAACGCTGGAAAAATGGCAGGAAGCTCACGATGCGTTTCTGAAGGGCGATTCTTTTTATCTTTCACGATCCGGCAGTGACATCCCGGTCTATCAGTGGACGGACCGTGACGATCCGAATGCCAACTACTCGCTTCAAGTGAAAGAAGGACCCGCCGTTTGGGTGGCTCCGGATGGTACGAGCCGCTCGGTGATCTGGCATGATGCGTCGTTTAGCGTGAGTCGGCGCGTGAGCCGTGAACATGTCGCGGCCCAGTATGCAAATCTTCCGGCCACGGATTCCCGGCGCGTAGCGCTTGAAGCCGCGATCCTTCTCGGGGATCTCTTTTATATGACGATGGGGGACAAGGGGCCTTCGTATCAGTGGACGGATCGATCGAACCGCAATATCAGTTTCAGTCTTTCCTTAAATGAGAAATTCCCGGACGGAACCCAGGCAAGCGGGTTCCGGACGGAAGTGACGTTCAGCCGGAGCGAGCGCGCAAGCATCGAAGAAGCGATGGCCGAGCGGTTGAAAATGGCGGATATCCAGGACCGGGCGGAAGCCAAAGAAAAACTCGAAATTCCCGGGGCGATGGTCACGCGTACTTTGACCGATACGGAATCGGCACTCGATGGGATCGATCCGGCCTATCAGATCTCGGACCCCGCCCAACCTGACACGAGTTACGGTATCACGATCCGGAGCGGGATCCCTGTGGGGAACCGTAATGCGGAGGGACAATACACCCAATTTATGACGGAAGCGAGCTGGAGTATCACGACGCGCGTACCGAAATCATTAGCTCTGGCCGAGCTTTCAGCCAATCCTCCGGCGAATGCGACGGTTGCGGAAGTGACGGCCGCGATCGCCGACGGTGGTATTTTTTATATGTCTCGCGCCGGTACGAACGACACGAATCTCCAGTATCAATGGACGAGCCTGGCGAACTTGAATAAAGGTTACAGTCTTCAGATCAAGGCCGGGTGGAATGAAGCCTCATTCAGTTGGACGGAACAGGTGAGTCTGGAGCGTGTCCGGAGCGCGTTTGAGAGCCGCGGTCTTGCCGCCACCGATCCCCTGGCCATAAATCTTCTTGCCGCGATCGCGGACGGCCGTGCTTTCTTCATGTCTGAGAGCGAACGCGGTCCTGTCTTCCAGTGGGCGAGTGAGACGGATCGGAATCTGAGTCATAGTATGTCATTCGATCAAAAGGTTCCGACCGGGCTTACCGCGGGAACTTACAAGGTGCCGCCGGAAGTAACCTATACCCGCAGTGAGCGGGTGAGTTTCAAAGAAGCCAGTGACCAGGTTTCGCTCATGTCCGATCCCGAGGACCAGGCCGAAGCGCGCGCGAAGCTCGCGATCTCAGGCGTCGCGGTGACCCGCACTCTTTCCGACGGCGAATCTTTGTCGGACGGGATCGATCCCGTGTATCAGTTCTCCGATCCGTCGAATGTGGACCAGAGCTTCAGCATCACGCTCAAGAGTGGTCTGCCGATCGGGATGCCGTCTACGAACACCGGCGTCGAAGCGCTCTGGAATATCTCCACCCGTGTGAGCCAAGCCAGCGTGCTTGCGCGTGTCGAAAATGACGCCACGGGTAAGCCATGGATCGCGAATGAAGAAGACCGCGCGGCAGCGCTTGCGGCGGTCGCAGACGGTTCCACGTTCTATCTTTCTCAAGCCGGGAGTAACGATGACGGGCAGTACCAGTGGACGAGCGTTGCCAATGTCAATAAAAGCTACAGCCTTCAGATCAAACCCACCTGGCACGAAGCGGTCTTCAATTGGACGGAGCGGGTGAGTGTCGAGCGCGTTCAAAAAGAATTCGATAATCTGCAGCTTGCCACGGACGACTCCCGGTACGAGAAGCTTCGTGCCGCGATCGCGGATGGAAAGATCTTTTATATGTCGCCGGGGGAGAAGGGGCCTTCCTATCAATGGACGAGTGAAACGACTCGAAATGCGAGTTATAGCATGGCGTTTGATACGACCGTACCGACAGGAAGTGATGCGGGGGGGACGCTGGCAACGGGTGTTCGGACGGAAGTCACCTTCACCCGCAGTGAACGGGTGAGCAATGAAGAGGCTCGGGCACAGCTTTTGTTTATCGTGGATGAGGCGGACCGCGCTGAAGCCGCAGAAAAACTTGCGGCCCTTGGCATTGCCGGTGTGACGCGCGTTCTTTCGGACGGCGAATCCGCGCAGGATGGCATCAATCCCGTTTATCAATTCCAGGATCCGTCGGATGAGGACACCAGTTACAGCATTAATCTTAATACCCGCGCTCCGGAGGGTGTGGCGAACACCGCCACCGGCCGGGAAGCGACCTGGAGCATCACGACGCGTGTCGCCGGCGAAATCCTCAGGACCGTCATCGGAAATATTCTGGATGAAGCGAAGCGCGCGGAAGCCGGGCTTGCGCTTGCGGAAGGCGCGACATTCTTTTTTTCGCGGGCCGGAACGAATGACGAAAATCCCCAGTATCAGTGGACGAGCACGACCGATCCTAATGTGAGTTTTAGTCTTCAGGATAAAAAGGACTGGGGCGAATCGATCTTTAATCGTAATACCCGGGTGAGCGTGGAGATGGTCGCGGCCCAGCTAAGGGCGCTTGACGCGGGGTATCTTTCGTTGAAGGACGCGTACGAGACCGAGCGGGATCTTTTGCCCGCAGGTCCCGAGCGAACAACCATCGAAGCGGCCCTTGTGACACTCAAAACGAATTATGATCAAAAGACGGCTGATATCCGTGCGGCGCTTGCGGATGGAAAGATGTTCTACCGATCCCAGACCGGAAATGATGAGCCCAGTTTTTCTTGGTCGAGTGAGACGGCCCCGAACCGCAGCTACAGTCTCGGTCTTGACACGCGCGTGCCGGTCGGGATCCCGAATGACGCGGGCGTTTATCCGAGCTATACCCGGACCCTGAGTTTTACGCAAACCAATCGTATGAGCCTCGCGTTCATGCAGCAGGCCTCGATCGTCGGCTCGATCGTGGGATTGAATGAGGCGGACACTTTAAAAAAACGGGCCGAAGCCCAAACCGCGATCGCGGTAGGCGGGACGGTTTTCTACGAGGCGGTGACGGACGGTAAAGACCCGGTGTATCAGTGGACGGATCCGAACAATTCCGATGAAAGTTATTCGATCAGTTTAAAGACGAATGTTCCCGTGGGATACCCGGTGCAATATACGGGAATCGAAGCAACTTTTACCCGTAATATCCGGGTCAGCCGGGCTGAAGTTGTTCAACAGATCGATCTGATCCAGGACGCGGCGAAAAAAGAGGCAGCCCAAAGGGCGCTTTTAGAAGGCGTCGCTTTTTTCAAGTCTCAAGCCGGTAATGATGATCCCGTCTATCAGTGGACGCATAAGCCCGACCCGACCGATCCCGGAGCGGCGAATATCGGCTATTCCATTTCGATCAATAACCATGTCCCGGTCGGGGATCCCGCGCTGGCGACGGGCCGTGAAGCGACCTTCAGTAGCAACCGGAGAGTCAGTTTTCAGGAAGTAAGAGCCGCGATCAAGGACATCCTCGACCCGGCCAAGCGGGAAGTGGCGTATGCCGCGCTTTTTGATGCAGAGATCTTTTATCAATCCCAAACGGGGAATGACGATCCTGTCTATCAATGGACGAGCCTCGCGAATCCGAACATTAGCTACAGTCTGAGCACAAAGAGCGATTGGAATGAGTCGACCTTCAGCCGGAGTATCCGCGTGAGCCGTG
>JBAYVF010000016.1:0-37941 GCA_041674705.1 Candidatus Omnitrophota bacterium | reverse complement strand
GTCCAGAAACCTCTTTGGGCCAGTACCAGCTGCAAGAACCCTTCGTATCCGGACCTGATCTATGTGGAAACTTTGGTCGGGAAAGACACCGTGAACACGCTCCCGCAAAATACCTGGGAAGCGCTCTTGGCGCATGGCGAGATCCGTTCGGGTTCCGTTGAGGAGAATATCATGGAGGCCGAAGTGGCGATCGAGGGGCTCAAAGGCCTCGGCATTGACATTCACGCGGTTTGCGATCGTTTGCAAAAAGACGGCGTGAAATCTTTTATGAATTCCTTTGAATCTCTCATGACAACCCTGGAAAAGAAAAGAGACTCTAAAATGGCACCGACCGTTAAAGCGAATATTTTTCTTCCGGCAAGCCTTGAAAAAAACGCAGCGGAAACGCTCGCGCAGCTCGCGAAAAAAGATCTTCACGCCCGCTGGCTCGCGAAGGATCCGACGCTTTGGTCGAATGACGCGGCGCACCAAAAAGTGATCCTCAATCGCTTGGGGTGGGTGGAGATTTGTGAGAAGATCACCGGGCAGTTGTATGAGATCGATGAGTTGCAGGAAAAGATTTTTAAGGCCAAGGTTCGCGACATCGTTCTGCTCGGGATGGGGGGATCCAGCCTTGCGGCGGAAGTGTTGTCGTTGATCCTGAAGAAGCCTTCGCAAAAAGTTCACCCCGTATACAACGGGGTAAAAGGAGCTCTCAAAGGGATCCGGTTTCATCTTCTTGACACGACCGATCCGGCCAGTATCCTGAAAGTCGAAAAGATCGTGCGCTATCCCTCGACGATCTTCCTCGTGGGTTCGAAGTCTGGTTCCACGATCGAGACGCGCTCGCAATACCAGTATTTCTTTGACCGGGTGAAAAAGTTCTACAAGAACGATGAAAATAAGGCGGCGGAGCGGTTCGTTATTGTCACGGACCATGGCTCTCCACTGGAAACTCTGGGGCGCAGTAAGACCTTCGGCGGACTTTTCTTGAATCCTGTGGATATCGGCGGCCGTTATTCTGCGCTGTCTTTTTTTGGCCTGGTGCCCGCCGCGCTTTTAGGGATCGATGTCCGGCAAGTGCTCGCCGACGCCCAGCGTTTTCTGGATGCCATGCGGGCGGTAAAGGATATTTCCAAAAACGAAGGGATCGCGCTCGGCATTCTTTTGGGAGCTTTGGCGCTTAAGGGAAAAGACAAACTGACTTTCTGGACCTCTCCGGAACTCGCGTCTTTCGCGGATTGGGCGGAACAGTTGATTGCGGAGAGCACGGGAAAAGACGGCAAAGGCATTACGCCTGTGGCGAATGAAATGCCGCTCTCTCTCGATCGTTACGGCAGTGATCGCGTGTTCGTGATGCTGCGTCTTAAAGGGCAGAATGAGAAGCTTTGGGCGGCTCGCATCAAAGGGCTCAAGGCTAAGGGATTTCCGGTCCTGGATTTCGTGTGGAGCGATGGAACGAATGTTGGCGGAGAATTCCTTCGCTGGGAAGTTGCGACGAGTTTTGCGAGCGTAGTCCTGAAGGTGAATCCTTTCGACGAACCGAACGTGACGGAATCGAAGAACATCACGAGCCGGCTTTTAGAGGATGTAAAAAAGAAAAAGGCTTTGCCTCGGCCCAAGAAGCTTTTGGTGGCAAAAGGCGCGACGCTGACTTCGGGCGACAAGAAAATCCTGGCGCCTTTTTTTGCCGAACTTCCCAAGAACGGTTTTGTATCGCTTTTGGCGTATGTCGATCGTTTCGCTGTCACAAAGAAGATCCTCCTGGGATTGCAGAAATCGATGGCTTCGGGCTTGAAAGTTCCCGTGCTTTCCGGTTTTGGGCCCCGGTATCTCCATTCCATCGGTCAGCTTTACAAGGGCGGACCCAAGCAGGGAATTTTTGTGGAGTTCTTTGTCCAAGACGCCAAGGATGTGAAGATCCCGGGAGAGGTTTACGGCTTCAGCCAGCTCAAGCAGGCGCAAGGGATGGGGGATTATGAGGCGATCTCCAGTAAAGGCCTTCCGATCCTTGCCGTAGATCTGGGATCAAATCTTGTGACAGGGTTCGGCTCTTTTCAAAAGAAGATGGCGTCTTTTTTAAAGACCCTTGCTGATTAAGGATAAACTTAAAGCCCTGCGGTTTTTGGGCGTAAACAATACCGTTTGACATTCGATTCTAGGGGGAAACGGTATAGCACTGCGAACCCGTAAAATTAATAGTAACGCAGTACTAATAGCCATGAAGGTTTCATCCATGCTTTCGCAGATAGCCGAAAACAGATTGTCGAGCAGGTATGCCTGGGCGTTTTGCGTCCTCGTGATGGGCGCGAGTTTTCTTTCGGGTTGCGCCTCATCGACTCCGAGTCACGTGATGTATCCATCGGCTCGTTCGGGTTCCGCCATCACGACGATGCTTCCGGCTCCGACCGGTACTCCCCACAACATTTATCACGAAGTGGGGCCTTATGACTCGATCTGGGCTATTAGCAAGACTTATAGCGTGGACAGCGCGACCATCATGCGCGTGAATCATCTTTCAAACCCTACCCAGATCTCGAAGGGTATGAAGCTCCTGATTCCTAATACCCGGGGGCCGAGAGCTAACATTCCGCTTTTTGTGACCACTCGCTGGACGCATATTGTGATCCACCACACGGCAACGGACCAGGGAAGCGCTTTCTATGTCGACAAGCTGCACCTCGACAGGGGTTGGGATAACGGGATGGGCTACGATTTTCTGATCGATAATGGAACGCGTGGAAAAACGATGGGTCAAATCGAGGTCGGGCCCCGATGGAAAAAGCAGATGGATGGCGCTCATACCAAGCAGGGGGATTGGAACAAGAAAGCGATCGGTATCTGCGTGGTGGGAAACTACAGCGAGACCGGGCTTCCGGATAAGATGTTCGATTCGCTGGTCTTCCTTGTAGTCACTCTGCAAAACTTTTACCGCATCCCCGACCAGAATGTCGTGGGTCATCGCGACGTGCCGGGCGCCGCGACGGAATGCCCCGGAAAGTTTTTCCCCTGGAGAGAATTCAAACGCCGCATTACTGCCTTCTAGTTCGCACCCCTCAAAGTTGACCCCTTCGACAAAAAAACGCTCAGGGTCATCTGGTTCGACTTTCACTCACCACCATGAGCATAGTCGAATGGCTGAGCAATCTCCGCCTCCTCGGCGGAGGCGTCGAAGGATTGACAAATTCCTGAAATCTGTTACATTCCTCGTGAAGGTCAAAACGAAGGAAAATTATGAAAAAGCGTAACCTCAATCAGATCCATAGCTTGGCGAAATATCCCATGACCATCGTCATGGCGCAGGCGTGGTTTCTGTCCACGAAGTGCCGCCATACGGTTCGCGGCCGTGGGCTTTTGAGGACGCTTCAGGAGGATCAAGCGTAAGCCGGAAGTAGAAGTGAAATAAAACGGAATCATTCAAAAGCCCATGATCGCAAAAAGCGGTCGTGGGCTTTTTTTTCGTCTGCGCAGCCCTTTTCGAAGGAGGCGCAGGAAAAATCCGCCGAGTTGTTTGGCGGATGTAATTCCCTAGCTTCGCAATTGTGCGGAAGCGGGGTCAAGAGGAGAGGATCCGCCACAAAGCGTTGGCGGATTTAATTCGCATAGTGACTTACGTTCACTAGGTTCCGTAAGTCACGTGCTCATTAAAGGAGGAACCAACATGAACCCAACATTAAGTTCGACCAGCATCGCACGTTACAGGAGGAAGACGCGGGATCCGGTGAAGTTGACCGCGTTGATCTACTTGAGAGAGGCTTTGATCGCGGAGCGGTATGAAGACTGCACCGAGTTCATTGCCATCGCCAAAGAATTCGGAGCGCTTGATGCCGAAATACGCGTCCTGCTCGAAGATCCTCGAAGACACCCGAGTTCCTGAAGGTGGGTATGCGAGCCGCCCTTTTTACAAGGCGCTTCGTGTGCCCACTTCAAAAATTCGAATGTCGAAACTCGAAGTTCGAAACAATTCTCAGGCCCGAAATCCCAATGAGCGAAACGCCGTTTTTAGTTTACAGGATTTGAATTTTGGCATTGTTTCGGATTTCGGAATTAGAGTTTCGGATTTTTATGCAAGGGAGGGGGTGTATCTTGTCGATGATTTTTAAGAAAAAACGCGGAAAATATTCAAGATTCTCACCCTTTTGTCCGTTAATAGTATCAACAAAGGGGGACACAATGATCAACAATATGGTCTTATCGCGTGAGATTGAATGGATCGGTTATGAGCACAAGCGAAACATGCTTCAGGTGGAGTTTATCGTTGGCGCTACCTACCAGTACGAGAATGTTCCCGAGACGGTCTATCAGGAATTCCTGACGGCACCTTCTCACGGCCGTTTTTTTGAATCAAATATCAAGAATAAATATCACGTGCGGAAGGTCCGCTAGGCATTTTACGTTCGTGAGGATTCCCTTTTCTATTGAACCCCTTGTTATTTTTCGTTAGTCTTACCGCCATGACTTTCATTGAATCAGGCAACGAATACGATGTCATGACTGTCCTAGTTTTCGAGTCGAATTAAAGGAGAACCAGGACGCATGAACCAATCCCACCCCAAGCCCCGGGAACAATGGGGGACCCGTATGGGTCTTATTATGGCCATGGCCGCGAACGCCGTGGGCCTTGGCAATTTCCTTCGTTTCCCCGTCCAGTGCGTTAATAACGGCGGCGGCGCATTCATGATCCCTTACTTTGTCGCATTTATTCTTCTAGGGATACCCCTCATGTGGATCGAATGGGGGATCGGCCGGTTTGGCGGGAAGTACGGCCATGGCACGACGCCCGGCATGTTCCATTATCTCTGGAAACATCCGCTTGCTAAATACATCGGTGCGATCGGGCTCCTGATCCCTTTTGCTCTGGTGGTCTATTACAATTACATCGTGTCCTGGACGCTGGCCTATAGCGTGTTCTCTTTCACCGGAAAATATGCCGGCATCATGAATTTCCAGGGGATGGCAGATTTTTTAGCGGCGTATCAGGGGAAAGTTTCGAACAATTATTTCCCAAGTATTGCGACGGCGTTCCTTTTTTTCTGCATCACGCATTTTTCGATGATGTGGATCGTTTCCCATGGGGTGTCGAAGGGGATCGAGCGGCTTGCCAAGATCGCGATGCCTCTGATTTTTGTTTTCGGGATCATCCTGGTGATCCGGGTCCTGTTCCTCGGAACGCCCGACCCGAAATTTCCGGGCAACAACATCGCCAACGGTTTCGGCTTCATCTGGAACCCTGACTTCAGTATGCTCAAGCAAAGTAAGGTATGGCTTGCCGCCACGGGGCAGATCTTTTTCACCCTGAGCGTGGGTTTTGGCGCGATCCAGACGTATGCGAGCTATCTGAAGCCCAAAGATGACGTGGTGCTTTCGGGTCTTGCCACGAGCGCCACGAATGAATTCTGCGAAGTTATCCTGGGCGGCTCGATCGCGATCCCGGTGATGGTGGCTTTTTTCGGGTTGGCGCAAACCCAGACGATCGCCGCGAGCGGCGCATTCGATCTCGGGTTTTTCGCGATGCCGGTCATCTTTCAAAAAATGGCCTTCGGCAACCTTTTTGGAACGATCTGGTTCTTCCTCCTTTTTTTGGCCGGTATCACATCGTCGGTTGCTATGGCCCAGCCGATGATGGCGTTCTTGCAGGAAGAGTTTAAGATGACGCGCAAAATCGCGGCCTGGATCGTGGGGACCATGACGTTCTTTTTTACGTTGCCGGTGATCTTTTTCCTGAAGCACGGTTTCTTAAACGAGATCGATTTCTGGATCGGCACGTTTGGCCTGGTAGTCTTTGCGATCCTTGAGGTCGTGCTTTTTATCTGGGTTTTTGGAGGAAAGAACGCCTGGAAAGAGATCAATGACGGCGCGGATATCCGCTTGCCCAAGTTCATTCTGCCGATCATGAAATATGTGACACTGGCGTATTTAGTGGTCCTCATGGTGTTCTGGTTCATTCAGGACGGATGGGGTGTGATGACCATGAAGGGTGTCGCGGCTGCGGATTATCCCTACATCTGGTTTGCCCGATTTATGCTGATCGGTATCGGTATTTGTATGATCTTCCTCGTGCGTATCGCCTGGCAGAAGAAGCACATTATTCAACAGAGGATCCCTGAATGACAACCGGCGGATGGATTTTCATCGCTCTTAGTTGGAGTTTTATTCTTGTCCTCATGATCGCCTCCTTCGTTCGCGTCCTGCGGAAAAAGTAGTCCTCAAGTCCTTTAAGCCTCCTCGTTAGCGGCATTTCCATTCGTGACCCAAAATCGTAACCCGGTTACGTAACCCGGTTACGAAGTGGGTGGTATAGGGGGATTTATAAATAGCAATATATAGTAATAATAGTCATTTATAATAAAAAAGAGCCAAAAAACATCAAATAAATACTCCAAAACCCTTGTAATAACTATGAATGGATGGCATATTTTTAGTAGGGAATGAAGCGGGAGAAAATTGAATGAAAGGGTGCTTGGGTGAATGAGTTAGGGCATCCGATGTTGAGGATTGAGTAGCAACTTTTAGGGGAAAAGAAGGCACATAAAATATGAACATAAGAAGTGAGCGAAATCACAGACGGGGACTGAGGTTCACAGCGCTGGTCGTGGCGTTTGTTTTCACCGCGACGAGTGTTACGTGGAACACGCCCGCCACCGCCGCGCCCGCGGAAGTTGTCGCCGCGCCTGCTTTCTCGATCGATTCGCTTGCCATTCCAGCGGAGATGGGAACGATTACAAAAGAGTACGGCGTAAGGAGTACGGCGAATGAGCCATACGTTACGCCGTACGCCGTACCCCGTACGGTTATTCTCATCCAAGACGCTCACGCCGTGATCGATGCGCAGGAAAATATCCGGAAGATCCTCGGTCATCTTCAGAAGAATTACGGGGTCAATCTCGCCGCACTCGAAGGCGCCAAGGGCCGGCTCGAACCCATTTTGCTCAGGACATTCCCCGAACCCGATGTGAAGCGCAAGATCCTTGCCGGCTATGAAAAGCGCGCCGAACTTTCCGGTCCCGAAGTGGCGGCGGTGATGCAGGAAGAGTCCGGCGAATTCCGTGGCATGGAGGACTGGGGCCTTTACGAGAAGAATTATTTCGCGTACCTCCGCGCCCAGGAGAAAAAACCGGCGCTTCTTAAGCAATGGAATGCATTCAAGCAGACGCTCGATAGCGAACGCGCCAAAGTCTATGACCCGAAGTTGAACGAATTTGAGGAGGCCCGGGAGAATTTCCTCACCGAACGCGCTTCACTCCTGGATCTTCTGGTTTATCTTTCTAATTTCCAAAGCCTGCTTAAGGCCGCCTCCGGCTATCAGGAACTTCCGGGGCTGATCAGCTCGATCGGCTATGAAAAAACGGGGAAACAGGAAGCCCTCGCGCCCTTGGTGCGGAAGATCGCCGATGAGTTCAAGACAAAATACCTGCGAGGCCTTGGCGTGAAGACCGAAATGAATTTCTACAATCGCTACCAGGCCTTTATGACCGGGCAGATCACGGCCGGTCAGATGCTCCAGTATCTGGTCCAGGTCGGACGCGAAAACGGCAAGACCGTAAAGCTCACGCCGGCGCTCAAAAAGCTGCTCGGACACGCCGAACTTCTTTCCGAGATCAAGGGAAGCCGCCTCTATGACGAACTCCTGCGGTTTCTTCCCGAAGTGGAATCGAGTCTCATAAAAACCCCGGCCCAGCGCGAACTTGCGGCAAAATATCTTTGGCTTTATCTTCTCAAAGACCTCATTAACCTCGAACTTACTCATGAGCAGCTTAGCGAATGGATGAAATTCGAAAATCGAATGTCGAAGCACGAAACAAATTCAAATGACAAAAATTTTAAAAATACAAACAAAAAGGTTTCGAATTTAGAAGATTCGGGTTTGGAAATTGTCTCGAGTTTCGCCCGCCTGCCATTCGCCAAGCAGGGATTTCGGGATTCGAAATTGAATGAAATGCTTCAGCCGGCGCTGGAATTTTATCAGGCGGCCCTCGAACGCGATCAGGCGTTCATGGGGAAGATCGATGCGATGATGAAGGACGCGAAGCAAACGACCGTTGCCGTCGTGGCCGGAGGTTTTCATACGAGCGGCCTCGAACGCATTCTGAAGGGCAAAGGCGTGGCTTATGCGGTCGTGACGCCGAAGATCGCTTCCCTGGCGGGAAGCGAGAATTATGCCAGGGTCATGAAAGGCGAAGTGTCATTCAAGGATTATCTCAAGACCACTTATTTTGACGCCCTGATGCGCCACGCCGTGAAGGCGCTTGTCGAGGCCCTGCCGCTTCCGGATCGCTTAAGGACCGTGAAAGTGTGGCGCGACAACGTCATCCGCGAACTCGCGAAAGAAGGTCGCATTACCGACGCGGGAAAATTCCTGCCCTACATTGACGAAATGCTTCAGCGTATGCCTGAAGCGGCAACCGCGATCGGCCCCAAGCGCACTAAGCAAGAGATCCTCGACATCGTCCGCAACGAACTCGAGAAGTTCAAAAAAGATTCCCTCGAGAAGATCTGGAAAACCTTTGAATTCCAGCTCGGCATCTTCACCGACGGCCTCAAGCAGCTTATCGCGAAAAAAGAACTCAGCACCCAATCCGTTTCCGCTCTCCTTGACCGCGCCAGCCAATCCAAGCCGTCGTTCGTCAGCTTCGTTCAAATTCTTGATCGATCCAATGGTTTTAGTGGGCCGACTGTTGCTCGTGCTGAAACCCCGGAAAAACCTGGTTCTGACGAAGGAGAACCGGGTTTTGAAACGGGCGCGGTGCCAGTGTCTGCGGATGAAGAAATCTTACTTGATATAGATTTGAGTGACGCTGTTAAGCGTCATCTGTTCGGGTGGGAGACAAAAGATTCGAGCGCAAGATATCGGGCGTTGCAAGCTGCGGACGCTGATATTCAGGTAGGGATGGCGTGGGATCTGTCGAGCTCGGGGTACCTTTCGCAGGAAGAGCTGGGAGCTATGAGGGAAATATTCAGCGGAGCTATACGCAACGCTTTGGATGCCCTATTTAAGAGGATAAGAAACGGCGATATGGCTGTGGACCAGGTAAGCATAGGGTTCGAGCTCCGCCGTAACAAAAAAAACAATGTATTCACGATCAAGCTTTCGGATAACGGCATAGGAATACAAGAGGACGTCTTTAACGCATGGATGGATGACCGGCATATATCGACGTCTGAAGACGATGGGGAAATGCTCGGTGGCGGAAACTTCGATGTGCCCGAAAATCTATCAGCAATGAAAGGCTTATTCGAAACATCTTTTGTTTCGAAGCGCGACGGCAAAGCGTTAAATTTCACGCAGAGTGTGAGCGGCGAAAAAAGTTTGGAGAAAGCGCAACGCGCCGAGACAGGCACAGATTTCATCGTGTCAATTAAGAGGGGAGCCGGACCGATCGTACCGGCACCCGTTGCATCTGTTGCCGAGACACTCGCTCCAGAGACGGCGGGCAAGCGCGCCGAAACCCGGACGGAAACGCGACGGATAAGCTCCGAAACGAGGCAGGCGATGCGGGCGTTGGTTGATGATTTTGCGGCATCCAAGGGCATGACAGCGTTTCTCGAGCGGCAACGTAGGCTGATCAGTCCCGCCGAGTCCAGGATCGAAAAGGCGTTTTTGATCGAAGGATCTTCAGTCCGTAAATTTTATGAGGTAACAAGGGCAGTTCTGCAGGCGCTCGGGAGTTTCGTGGATAGCATTTTTTGTTTTTTCAAGTATGGCGGGCGGGTGCGAACCAACATCTGGACCGGCGAGCATTTTATGCGCCTTGAGCCGGAGGCAGCAATCTATACGGGGCAAAACACTCTTTCAGAAAACAAACCGGGGTTTGTGACGGTTGATACCGAAGAGAATTATTATTTCCAGATCTTCGAAACAGTAAAAGAGCGGTTTGGAATCACTGCGTTGAGCCGGGAGGTGATGGAGGCGATCGGGATAAAGCTTCCTGACATCTATGGCCCCAATAATGACACCCTTATGATCGATAATGGGAATAACAGGATCGCTGCTGCGCGCATGCTCGGACTTCCTCTCGATGTGAAAATTAATATCGACCGTGAATTTAAACCCAGAGGAGAAAAACTCCTTACGTTGTATCCAGGCGATGTGGATTGGAAGGGTTTTCTAAAAGACATCCGCACCCGCGCCGAAACCCGTTCTGAGTTGCGGGAAATGACATCGGAGGAGCTCGGTGCTTTGTATGATGAAATTATGAATGGCTATGTGCTCTATCATGGGACGTCAAGCATTGACCTTGAGAGTATCCGCAATAATGGATTGGATGATTTGAAGAAACCCTTTGATCCGAAGGAAATGGATTTTTATGAAGAAATTTACCTGAAGGCTATGGGGAAAGAAGTGCAGCTGCCAGGCCGGCATCGTTCCGGCATATTTTATCTTACGACAAATCTACAAAATGCAGAATTTTACGCGAATCGCGGGTCGGAAATTATTCGTTTGATGCTCAATGATGTGGATGAGGTGATAAGGTCTGAGAAGTTGGCGGCCGGTGAGAAGGCGCGGCTTGCGTCGATGAAAGAGAAATATAGCCATTATTTAGATGAAAGAAAAAATAATCCAGTGGTTCTTCGTGTTAAGGGAGTCGTCCTTGAAAGAAGCGATTGGGAGTTAAAAAACAAAGAGGAATTCATTCGAGAGGGTGCTCGTATCCAAGAACGTTTCTTGGCGGAGGAGGGGGCCCCGATCGACCCGAAATTGTTAAAAGAACTTTTGCTTGAGGGCTTGGAAATTACGGTTTCTTACGTTTCCCCTAACGAAATATTATTCCCTGAGAGCGCCCGCGCTGAGACCCGCAGTTCCAAATTGCAGATGGAAGAAGATGTTCGCCAACTTGGCGCTTTATTTGAGGCGACGGCGTCCATGCAGGATCTGGATTTGAAAAAAGCGGTTCGGAAAGTCACGGGGTTTCTTGGAATGACCGGACTTCCGGAAGCTCAGGCCAAGGATCTCAGGCGAGCCCGTGCGCAGGGATTGCTAGCCGCCGTGCAACTTCGCATGGAAGGGACAAAAAAACAGCCGGAGGAGATAAAGAATCGATGGAATGCCTGGCTTGATCTTGCCCAGAAAGATGCAGCGAGCCTCGGTGATGCCGGGAAGGCCCTGGCTCTGGAAATTGGCGAGGTCCAAAGCAATCTCAAGCGCTCAGAAAAGCGGGAGGAACAAACTACGGCTCGGGCTCCGGAGCGCGCCGAGAAGCGGGATGAGATCGAGATTATGACTTCGGCTAAAAAATACGGCCGGATTCCAAGGGAAATATTTGATGAGGTTTCCGGTTCCGGCGCCCGAGTCGTTGCGTTTGGCGATATGCATAGGGCCGTTACGCTTCCCGATTACCGGGCGCTTGTCGGGGAGTTTATGCAGCGGGCCAATCGGCAAAATATCGATCGACCTTGGACGCATTTTGCAATTGAAGTTCATCCCGCCATGAAGCCTGCCATGGATCGGATGCTGAAAGAGTGGAGTTCCGCCCAAAACCAAGAGTTGTCTCTCGGGGATTTCTTGGCGGCGAATCCCAATATCGTTAATGTTCTATGGAAATTGATCCCCAATGCCGCGCGCGGGAAAAGAGACTTCAAGGGTGAGGAAGATGATCTTGTTTCGCAAATAGGGACCGTGTTTGATATGGACCCAGTATTTTTTGATCTCGAATCTTATTTTGAAATGCTAAAAACGGCCTATCAGAACGGACTTTCCATCGAGCCGGTTGATTTTAAAAGGGGGGCCGGTTTTTTCAAAAGGCTTTGGAGGGATTATTTTTCAGCGAAGCGTATTCGCGGCATTCTGGATCAAAATTCAAAAAACCGTGTCCTGCTTTATGTTGGCGAAGAGCACATCAGTAAAGTTCATAGCGAGTCGTTTTTTTTAAGGCTGGTACAGTTTTTCGTCGGGTTGTCCATGGGAGATGTTCCCGAGCTTTGTTCCACCTTGGGCATGTATTTGTCCCGATGGCTGGGTCAAGGCAAGTATTATGCTTTTGCCTATGAGAGCGGCAACGAGTTAATCGCAAGCTTAGGGGGTCCCGCACGGAACCTCGTTTTGAGAGCTGTGGAGTCATTGGATCCTCAAACGACACTTCCTTTTGTGGTCGATCGTCTTAAGGACCCCAAGAACACCATTGGGCGATTGCCATACATTGCTGGCGGGAGGACCTTGGGCGAAATGTTCGATGCCACAGTCGTTGTTCCGGACAGTGGCTTGAATAATCGTGATGTTTTTCGCGCTGAAACCCGTCCCACCACTGAAGCGCCGGCGGTCAGGTCCGAATCGCGCACGGAAGTTATTTTGTTGCCGGATATCGCCGGGACTGTCTTTAGGGCTCCTTCGCCGCAAATGGCTCCAAAAGTCGGGGATGCTATCACGAAGGCCATGGATCAGGATCAGACCTACAAGGATCAATATCCCAAAGAGCTCAATTATCCACGACCAGGGTTGAAGGAGGTGCTTGTCAGTATGATTCCCGGTGAGGCCCTGATCGTAGCTCCCCGAAAGATGACCCCGGGATGGACTGGGATCACCCATCAAACTTTGATCGAAAAGGCCGGCTTTACTTCCATGGAAATGAGGCAGAAATTTGTCAGGGTTTCTCTTTATTTCGATCAGAAGGGGGAACTCGTCGATATTGAGCTGATCCCTAGCACGAACAAAGAGTTATCGGACGTCACGAAACCGGAAGAAATAAAAGAACTAGCCGGATTTTTGTATGCGGCGTTTTCCAGAATGAAAGATGCCTCGGGAAAAATGCAATATACGCCGGAAGCGCTGGATAGGGTCAAGATTTCCTTGCCGTCACAAAGGGTCCTGGACTTATTTAAGACATCCCTCGGCGACCGGCCGATCACTTTTTCGGCGCTCGCGTCAGTTCCAACGAAAGCTTCCACTCTCCGCTCGGAGTCGAGGGGGGATCGGGTGGAATCGGCGGAGCTATCCGTTAATGCGATTAAAAAACTCTTAAAGGGTGGTGTTTACGATCGCGAAAGAGCGATCAAGGCGATCGGCGAACAGAAGCTTTACTCTTTTGCGCCGGATCTCGTAGCTTTATTGTCGGAACCCGTCGATGTGAACCAGATTGTTTCTGTCGCGCACGTACTTTGGGAGTTGGGGGATCAAGAGGCTGTCCGTAACGCTCTTTTGAAAAATAGTTTGTGGCCGAAAGGTCTGCCGGAGACAGAGTGGCGACGTGTGTTGGAGGGATTTGAACTGGCCAAGAATTGGGATGGGAAGGCTCTCTTGGCGCTTGGACGAGCCGGTTATCCGGCCCTGGGTATTTATGCTGTGTTCGGAGGGTTGTCACCCTATCTTCTTAAGATGGAGAACTACAAAGACTTTGTGGAGTACATCCGCTCGAGTCGCGCCAAGATTTTTGAAACCAAGGCGATACTTAAAGCCTGCGAGACGGCCTATGCCTCCTTATCCCTCCGTCGAAGCCTCGTCGCGGAAGTGCTTGAATTGCGCAAGACCCCCGGATTGATCAAAACCGTGGTCGGGTGGCTGAAGTCTGATTATTTTGTGGATGGTCCAGGCGATAACGAACGTCAAAGTGTGATGCAGGCAGCGTTGATCCGGATACTTCAACGCTCGCAGAAAGAGGCTTTCAAGGAGGTGCTAAGGGTTCGTGGGAAATATCATCCCAGCAAGGCTCTGGGGGATGCTTCCTGCGCCCTGGTGCCGATCCGTGATGAAAGCATCAAGATCCTCGTGGATCGTTTGGGGGATTCCTCGGAAAACGTGCGGGTTTATGCCACTGAGTCTCTTTTGAAGCTTAGCCCGGAAAAAGTCCAGCGTGCTCTTCGGAAAAGTTTCGTTTTTCCCGCGGGTTTGACAGAAGCGGATTGGAAAAAGGTCCTTGAGGCGTGGGGCATTGTTAAAAGCTCTAATGTGTCACAAATGCTCCAATCGGGTCCGGTTCTTTTTCCGGCCGCGGTACAAGCTTTGTTGAACGACGAGCAGGGCAAGGGTTTGACGGCGTGGCTCAAGGAAATGGATATAAAGCTTTTTAAGGCCTGGCTGGACTATTGCGGGACGCTTGATGGAAAACTGGCGGCTTTGGAGAAAACGTTAAAATTATTGGAAGGGGTTGGAAAAGGCTCCGTGACCGATGGGCGTGAAAAGGTCAATCTGTTGTTATCATCTTTCGATCAGCTTGGAAGCGCGGAAAAGGCCCGAAGGATTTTCAACTCTTTGATGGAGAGGGCGAATCAAAAGCCTTTGGCCGGAGACTTTAGCCTTATGCTCACAAATCGTTGTCCCTTCGGGTGCCCCATGTGTATTGCTCGCGCCATGAACAAGGAAAGGCACTCCGACGTTCCCGTTGAAAGACTTCGACGGACAATCGATCAGCTGAAAGGAACAGATCACATTCGATTGGTGGGGCCGGGAGAGACCACAGCTTATGGTAAAGAGCATATCCTGGAGCCCGGGTTCTCTCCGGAGTTTGTGGAGATCGTGAATCGGGCGGCTTCTGCGGCCCGGGAAGTTTGGGTGGTCACCAACGGCTCATTGATCCCTGTAGATGCCCGCGAAGCCCAAAAACTGCTGGGGCAATTTCCGAGGAATGTTGTTTGGGTTCTGTCCGTGGATAATGAACATGCCGGTCAAATGGAGAAGGTTCAAAAGGGGAAAAAATTGGCCGACGTTGTCAGGACTTTGGAGGGTTTGGCCCAGAAGGGGATTGGGATCCGAGCCCATTATTTTGTCGCTTATCATCGTCCGGACGAGCCGCGGCAGATCGTTTCTGATTACGGTCTTTCGCTCGCGGAGATCGATGGTAGGGCGACGTTCTTCCCCGTGGTGCAGCCTAATGGTCCGGCGGGAATCGGGATGGAGGATGCCGAGAGCCGGGATCCTGAGCATTTGAAAGGGCACTCTATCAATCCGGGAGCTACGGATCTTTATATCGATATGGACGGCGATGTGACCGGATCCAATCATGCCGCGTTCATGTTGCCGGAGGACCGAAAGACGATGGATCCCGTCAATATTTTTGGGAATATAAAAGATAAATCTTTAGACAGGATCCTGCTCGAGAATTATATGAGGAATTTGATGCAGCGAAAAAAGATCGATAATAAGGAGATGTATGAATCTTTGGCGGCATTTATCTCAGCCGCCTGTTTGCAAGATGAAAATGCCGCAAAGAACGCTGCTCTTCAGCTCAAAGAAATGGCGGGTTACACAGCCTGGTCGAAGCATCTTCTGGAATTGGATCTTGAGAGCCGGGTCAGAATTGCGATCATGATTCGCAAATATCTTCCCCAATGGGAGAACTCCATGGCCTTGGAACGGCACGACAAGATCTTTACCGGACTCGTGGACCTCTATCTTCCGAGGGATTCGGAACCCCGCGCTGAAGAACGTTCGGAACGCTCCGAAATTCGGGAGGGATGGGAGATTGTCAAGACCGGGCCGGAGGTCAATGAACTCTTCAAAAAAGCACAGGATATTCCTTCGGGAAGGTCAGATTACCTGCAACCGGAGGATAGGCTGGTCAAGTTCATGACTGATCTTTGCACAGTGATTGTTGTCCGCGTAGGCGATAAGGTTTTTTATGCACACTCTGATTTTTGGGATTTTAAGGATTTGAGGGAAAAATTTATCGAGATGAAGGCGGCTGCGGATCTTTTTGGTGAAGAGGCGACGGTTTTTATAGGAGGCGGCACTTATTTTCAGAATCCTGAGATCGGCCCTAAGGTTCAGGCTCAAAGGGACGAGCTGATCAGGTTACTTGGTAATGAGTTCGGTCTTCAAAACGTTCAGCAACTATTTCCGTCGGCGAAAGACCGGCTGTTGGACATGGTCTATGACCCCGCGCAAGAAGGGAAGATATTTACCCGCGAACTTTCTCCCAATGCCCGTCCCAAAGCTGAGGTTCGTTCGGAATTGCGGGTGATGAGTATAAATGAGATCCTCGTTCGGAATAATATCATTAATCGCCGGCTGCTCGATCACGATGCGGATAAGGGGAATGCGACAAAATATTATGTTTCCTTGGCGCTGTTTGAGGGGTCGCTTCGGATTAATTTTCATAGGGGAAAATCAGAGCCAGGGGATCCCCACCACGAATTTCCAAACGTTGTTGGATATGAATTGGGGAATCACAAGGATAAAGAGACCGGGCTCTTTATCGTTTATCGAGAAGCGGGGATTGAGAAATACGCGCATGTTCCGCTTGTGAAAAGAGAAATAGTGAAAGTTTCCGCGGATGAATTTTTGAAATCCTGGCCAGTTGTCGCAGGCAAATTAGGGCTCGTGGCTCCAGTTGTAACTTCTGTTAGTAAAAATATCGAAGAAGCGGCCGCCATTTTTCCGGAATTTGAGAAGCCGGTGATGGCTCTCTTGCGGGAGGCGATCAAGAAGCACGGAAAAGCTTTTGTAGCTGATATCGCCAGTGGTGCGGTCCCTCAATTTATGCGCGGGGTGATCGCCTTAGCGGAGAAAAATGGTATTCCTTCGTGGAAGATACGGGGTCTTAACGTAGATTATCTGGAAGGTTCTCTCCGGCCGGAAGAAGTTTCACGCAGCGTTAAACAATTCGATTTTCGGGATGAGAAGAAGCGGATTGAAGCCGGTTTCTCGCCTGATTCCCAAGACCTCGTTACGATCAATCATATTAACTACACCGCAGTGGATCTTGCCGGAATCGCGGTTCGCATCCTTCGTGCGGGTGGAATGATGTTCGTCACATTTGCTGATATTGATTTAAATCCACACCCGGTTGATAAGGATACGACCTGGGACAATTCCGACATCATTGAAAAGGTCGAGGCTGTTATCAGTCGAGTCCAAGTGGCTGATACGGAATATGTTTATAAGGTCCAAAGAGTGCCAAGGCCGGCCGATTACCCGACGTCCAACGGTGGAAGATATGCTTCGCATGGCGTTATGCTCGTCGTGACCAAAACGGCTCGCTCCGAATCCCGCCTGGAGGAAATTATTACCCGTTCGATGCCGCAGAGTAGTGAGGTGTCGTTCATCGATCTCGATACAGGGGAAGGAAATTTCATTACGGCATTCCGGACATTCCTTCAAGATGTCCTCAAGTATCGCGTAATAAAGGCTCAGGGGACGGAGCCGCTTGGTTCGGTGAAAGACAAAGCGCCGGCCTCTTTACAAAATGACATCACGCACGCGAACGCGCAGTTTCCCGAAGAGTTTATGGCGCTCGGGCAAGGGACCTTTGATATTGTGACCGTCAACAATATCGAAACCGCGCCCGGGGAACTTGCACGACGCGCAAAGGAACTCCTCAAACCCGAGGGGTTATTACTCATAACGGTTGAAGAACTGGATGCGGATAGCGACGTCGAAGCAAGGATCGTGCGCGAGATCGAGGATGCCGGATTTGAAGTGCGAGTTTCCAAAATTCCTGAGGATTATCCAAAATATAAAACCTTGTTTAAAAATGCGAAGCTCATTGTTGCCGTGCCCAAAGCTCAGAAGGTTCGGGCGAAGAAGCGAGCCGAGTCACGAATGGGAGAATTGGTGAATGACCTGAGGCCGGCGGAGGTGCGTTCCGTTGAAGAGGCGCTTGCAGGGATATTAAAAGACCCGCACGCGAAGAGTACTTATTCGCCGGACATCAGCTTGGTGGCTGGTCTAATAAAAGAGGGGTGGACTGAAGAGGATATCCTCGAGGCAGCTGAAGGTATGGGCCGGTATCCCGGGGTTCGGGAGGACCTGGAAAAAATCAATACGGACGTCAATAGCGTGCTTCCGGCGGTCGTCGGGATGGCCCAAAAACTTTTGTCCGAGTACAAGGATGAAGACCATTTATTCTTTGCCGCCCGAAGTGCCAATTTGCTTTACGACGCATGCTGTCTTCTGGCCAGGAGTCAAAGCCGCAAGATCGGGTTGCATCTTCTGGCGGGCGTTCCGGGTCGAGCCGAGGACTTTGGTTTGAGTCGTAAGGAAGCCGCCAAGTTATATGTCGGGCCATTGTTCGGAATAACACCTGAGATGATCGAGAGTCCGATCCGGATGGTATTTGTGGATGTAGGATTTGGCCGGTCTTTTTACAATGCAATGGTTGATAACCTCCACTACGCCTATCCCGGCAGGAAGGCGGTTCTAGAGCCCAAAATGGTCAGCACGGGAACCAACCGCTTCATGGATGATTGGGAGATCTATCAGGATAGCGCGTCCGGCGGGTACGATTATTGGCTCAAAGATCCTAAAAAATATTTTCCGTGGATATTCTTCAAAGATCAATGGAAAAACCTGGCGCAAGCTTACTGGCAGCCAGGAGGGGAAGTGGCTCTAAACAAATTCGGCAACAACGTTGTGACCCTTGCGTTGGAAAACTTTCCGAAATTCAACGGTAAGATACCGAGCACTCCTATCAGGAAAAATGAGGAAGACGGCACGGTTTCATTTGTGTATCGGGCGCCTTCCCAACCCTTCAACCGGATATTGGCAGAAATTCCAAGCGCAAATGAAGATATTGTCAATCCTGTGCTCGCTTTGATCATTCAGTACCGGCTTGTGCAAGCGATTCGAAAGGGCGAAAAACCCGTTGATCGGACAGAAACTCGACTAGGTGCCGAGTCGCCACCCCTTGGGCTAGTCGATCGGAGTAATGTAAATGCCGGGGAAGTAACGGCAAAGGCGGCGAAGGAAACAGTTAATCCCTACGGCAAGGAAGAATTTGTGAACCGGGGCATGGAGGTTCTGGATGGCGCCTATAAGCTTTCTGACGAGTTGAAGGCGCGGGTGGGGGAACAGAGGGTTCTCTTAATCGGAGTCGGGCGTGGTTATGCGGCGTTGGAAATGGCCTTGAAGTTTCCGAATGTCAATATTGTTGCGGTCAATAAGCAGTTTGGCCTATGGAATGATGACTTGAAAGGTCCGGATGCTGAAAGACGGTTCAGGCAATACACAGCAGATGAGATCCGGGCGGCGAAAATCCGTATCGATCTGAAGTTCCTGGATATCGAGAATGAAAATGAAAGAAAGGCCGCTTTGGGCGATCAGCAATTTGACTTTGTTGTGTTTGAGTCCCGGACTCAGATCTATATGAGGGATAAGGTCAAAGTAATGCAAGCATTGTTCAATGAACGCCTGAAAATGAAAGGGCTTTACGCGTTTGTCATCGACACGGTATTCACTTCGAATCAGTTCTCTCTCGGCGAATGGGAGATGAACGCTTGCAATGTCATCCGGGAGGCGTTTAAACGATCTGCGGAAGAACGGTCGGAGAAAATTACTGATGAATACCAGTATTTAACCTATGTCAAAACCAGTGACCGGGTTGATGTGCCTTTAGAGCTTGATGAGGAAAAGACACGAGTAGCTGTCGATGGGGATAAGAAAGCGGTGCCGCTCATCTACTCGTATTATAAGGAGACTCGCGCTGGGAAAGCATCGAATGTGGCGGCTGAGGCGGCGAAGCCAGGCGGTGGCGAGAAGGTCCGCAACGAGTTGCGGGAAAAAGCCGTGCAGGACAAAAATATTAGAAAACGTTTTCGGGATGCTATTGAGAATAACGCTATGACCGAATCGTTGCTCATTCAGGCCATGACTGCTCGCGACTATGATATCCCGGGTTGGTTGGATGAAGCCGCTCAAAAGCAGATTGCGAAAGTGTTACTGGATATGGTTAAGGAATTCAAAGCTCTGTTATTTGATGGGACATTGAGAATCACAAAAGAAGAGAAGGTAGGGTTTCATTTGATGCGTGATGTCTCGCAAGATTCCGAGCGTGAGGGCCAGATCTCTGAGATCATTCGGGATCGGAAGGCTGGGGGGACAGGGTTTGACTGGAATCGTCTCCGCAGATATCCATCGTTCGGTAAGGGGGTTTGGATATCAAAATTTATCAGCTCAAGGCCGCATGATTTTGCCGTTGCTTTCGAGGGTAATTTGCTTGAAGGTCGTGTGAGTGATTCGCTTTACAGAATGGCCGGATCTTTTTCAGCGCAGAAACGGATTCTTAGCTTGAAGGCTGCGCGGGAGACTTCTCATCGGGGGGATGATACGCTCGAAGGATATTTAATGTCAGTGCTCTTTTACGTATTTGATATAGATGGATTGGATCTTAATGATAACGAGATGGTGATTTTAGATCCAGGGTCGATTAAAACAATTGAGGTGATGAAGGATTATTTGGCAAAAAAGCAGCAATCTCTTGCGCCTGCTGCGCAAACGGTAGGCGGCTTAGTTAAGGTGAAAGCATCGAATGCGGCGGCTGAGGCGGCGAAGCGGGTGCCGGAACAAATTGCGAGTGCGCCGGACGCATTGATCTTTAAAGATGAGTTGGATCTAAGCGCAATGCCGGAGCTTGACGCGATGGATCCGCTTGATTACAGGCGTCATGAAGCGCAACGGATCAATTCGGGAAATAAATTTTTATATCGAGGGGTGCGTCTCCGCTTTGACGAATTAGACGCCATTGCTAGCGCAGGCATGACGCCGGACAAATCGACGGGGCTCGAGATTAGCATGACGAAGAAACCAGAGATTGCAATCAATTACAGCATTCTTCCGGCCGGGGGAGGTAAGGGCAAGAAGATGCTTTCGACGGATTTCGTTTGTGCTGTTGTAGTGATCGAAAAGGCAAAAGTTAAAATTAAAGACGAATTTCAGGACAACAGATTTACAGATGGAGAAGTAACGACGGCGGAGGCCATTCCCGTCGAAGCAATACACAGAATTTTAGTTTTTGATAAACGTACCCGGCATTACGAACCGCTTGATCTAAAAACGGCGAGAGCAGAGGCGCGTTTGTCCGGTTCGGGAACGGTGATCGGTGAATTGGTAAACGTGTCTTCGGTGCAGATCGCGGCAATGGCTGCGGCGAAAGGTTCGGAGGTGGTTCGGAAGGATATGGAGGAAAAAGGACGGGCGGAGATGCGGAGGATCGACGCGGAGTTTGACGCGATCGCAAAAGAACTTTTAAAGCAGCTGGATGGACTTCCGGGCGTGGATGCGATCCGGGATTTTCTCCAAAAAAACTTGCCCGATATCTTGAAAAATTTGCCGGCGCAATTTGACGCGGAGGCGTTGCTCTCGCAGATCACGATGGTTGTGGTGTTCGGCATCTCGGAGTCCTTTGCTGGAGAAGGCGCGTCCATCGATCCGCGAATGGCCCAAACAGGACCGGCTCAGATTCGCGCGCTGTTGCAAAGTTTAAGTTTTATCAAAGACAGAGCGTTTACGCTGGCTCCCGATCTGGCTTCCTGGTCTGACGCTTCGGGGAGTCGCGCGTTTATGGACCAATTCATGAAAGTGGTCTCTGAGCGAGCCGCGCTCATAAACGATGTCGCGCATACCGGAAAAATGGACTCGAAGGACCGTAAGGTGCTACAGGCGAACGGGGCGATCGTCCGGCCTCTTTCGAGTGTGAGCCGTCAATTTGAATCGATCAACAAGCAGTTGATCGTACCGCTGATCCAGGGAGCCAAGGCTGCGCGGCAGGCACCGATCCACGAGATCTTTTATCCCGTAAACGCGGATGGGACGGGAGAGGTCAGTAATCCGTTCGTGAATGATTTTGTGAATTGTCTCGAGGTGGTCGTAGCGCTCCATTGGGCGGACATCACTTCGAGGTTTTCAGACAGAGCGCAACTGGACGCCTTGTTGAAGAATCCTGCTGAGTTGGCAAAGTTGCGAGCCGAGCTGATCCAGAGGCTGAACTTATTTGAGAATGCCGGAGAGAAAATGATCCAGCTGACTGCTTCCGGCCTTACGATCAGTCGAGCCGGGGCCCAAGTCTATCTGGAGATGATGGCCAAACAATCGATCGATTCTGCCGCCTAAACTCTCAAATACCGGGTATTTGAATCGTGGAAAATACCCTTTCAAATACCCGGTATTTGAGGGGTGGAGGGGTTGACGTGGTTCATCACTTATGATACACTCCTTTCAGGAGGAAATGACATGACCACAAAGCAGCCGCGATTGAATGTTGTCCTGGAGCCGTCGATCTACGAGACGCTCTATAAGATGTCGAAAAAAGAAGGTCTTTCCATGTCGCTTGTTGCCCGCGATCTTCTGCGGGAAGCCCTTGTCATCCACGAGGACGCTTTTTGGGCCAAGTCGGCGGTCGAGCGTGAGAAATCGCTCTCCAAAAAGAAACCGCTCCGTCATGGCGATGTTTGGAAAGTGTGACGCAAGAGTCCGGCATGGAGCCTTCGTTCGAAATTCTTTACCACCCTGACGTTCCGCAAAAAGACTTGCCCCGCATCGCCTCTACTGAACGGCAACGGATCCGCCGCGCAATCGAGCAAAAGCTCGCCTTTTTTCCGCATGAATTCGGAGCTCCGCTCCGGCACACCCTGAAAGGCTATTGGAAGCTGCGCGTCGGTGACTGGCGGATCATCTTTAAGATCCAGGGCCGGACGATCACTATCCTGCGCATCGGTCACCGGCGGGAGATTTACGGGAAGTAGCCGTTCTTCGAACGGCCGCATGACATCCGATTTAACACGCGGTCTTACATTTGGGTGCAAATAACCGTTTTAAGACCGGGTGTTACAGGGGCAGCGGAAGAATCTCAACGTGATGATTAGAAATGAAGGTTGTTGTAAGGTTTGAGAACTTCTATTGTAAGGCAGCGGCCCGTATGGCCCGTTCCACCATGAAACGGACGGCGGGGGTCATGTTCTGCGGCTCGAGATGGATCCCGGGATAGCGCGAGGGAAAGACGCGGAAGATCTCATCGGCGAAACCCTGGCCGACACTTTTTACTTTTAGAAAATCAAATACGATCCTTTTGAACTTTTCGAGTCCGAAGAGGAGCCGTTTCGCTTCGGATCGCGAGACGTATTCGCTTTGTTTGGGGGAAAGCCGGACGAGGACCTTGCTTTTGTCGAATTCGTAATCCTCGTTGGAATAGGCATCAAAGATCGCTTTCAGGTCCCGGGCGGTCGAATGCCGGATGCGGAAGGTGACCTCGGTGCCGGGGAGCCGCGCCCGCGTCTCGTCCACAAAGACATCTTTTTGCAAGTTATCGACCGTCCATTTGAGTCGCGCGCTTTTCAGACAGAAAATATCCGCGGCCTTGGAAGTAAAGAAAATACCTTGTCCCGAATGATGCCGGGGGGCCGTGGTCTGCTTACCTTTCATCAGATGTTCGAGCGCTTCGAAGTGATCGTGGAGATGGAATCGCGCCCGAACGGATTCAAAAGCCCCGATTCCTTTGTCGCGGATGGTGAATTCCACATCTCCTCCCACGAGCTTCATTTCAACGGATGCGGAGGCGGCGCGGGAGTGGTCGATCGCATTGTTGACCATTTCCGTGAAGGCGAACCGGACGATCCGGTAGGCCTTTTCAGAGAGCCGTTTGCGGAGCCGGAGCCTGAGATCCGCTTGCTCAAAGATGCTGCTTTCGTCGGCCTTCGGGAGTCGGCACACTGTTTTGAAGGTGATTGCCGGGGGCTGCCTCCCGGCCTTTGCGGAACCGTAGGGGACATACCGGGCATCGACGGTGGATCCCAATTTGACCAGTTTCCTTGTCGCGACAAGTTCCCGGAGATGTTGGGCGGCCGTCTGACGGGAGATCTTCAGGGCCTTCACAACCACGGAAGATGAAATCTCCCCCACCGCCTTGACCGTCTTGAGGATAAAAGCCTTGGTGTCCATGAAAGAAGTATACCCTATCGTAAGGTCTATTGTAAGGTTTTTTATTTTCGATTGTAAGGTCGCCCTCGGCTTGCCGCAGTCAGAGTTTATCTTGAAATGTAGGTTCGCGAATCGATCGAGATGGCGGCGTAAGATTCGTATGGAGTACGGCGTTTCGCGTACGGCGAAAAACTAAAAAGAATGCGCCGTACACCGTAGGCCTTCCAGCGTACTATTTTTAGCGGAAAAATATCAGCGTGAGGATGAAGAAGAGTGGCAGAAGGATCGCGGCCGACCAAAGCATATACCCGAAAAAGCTTGGCATTTTCCAGCCGCGGTGCTGACTGATCGATCGCACCATGAAGTTCGGGGCGTTTCCGATATAGGTCATGGCGCCAAAGAACACCGCGCCGGCGCTGATCGCCATCAGGAGTTTTTCGGGAATTCCCCAGTACGGCCCACCGATGCGAAGCCCTTGCGCCAGCGCTCCGAATGTCATGTAGGTTGGCGCGTTGTCCAGAAATGACGAGAATCCGCCCGTGGCCCAGAAAAATTGCCAGGGCTGATTCACGCCGAGTTCGCTTCCGTACATTCTTAAAAGCTGAAGTGCCGGCACCATGGTGATGAAGATTCCCAGGAAAATGATCGCCACCTCGAGCATAGGAAGATGGCTGAAGGCATTGGCGTCATGGTAGCGTTTGGGCGTGATCCAGACGGAGACGACGGCTGCTGTGATCATGACCGCTTCGCGATATGGGAGCGGCAGGAACATAGCGACAAGGATCGCCGCGAAACAAAAGAAATTCCGTTTTCCTTTCAATTGAACGACCCCCTCTCCTTTATCCTCTCCCCCTTTTTTGAGGGGGAGAGGGGAGGGTGAGGGAGTTTTTTCCCGGCGGAGGATCGTCCGGTCCGTAAAGTAAAAAACAGCAAGGAGGATGGCGACCGCGGTGATCCATACCGGGAAAAGGCGCAGGGTCCAGAAAAAGGGAATGCCGTTCAAAAAACCAAGGAAAAGCGGCGGGTCGCCCAAAGGAGTCAAGGCACCGCCGATATTGCTCACGAGAAATATAAAGAAAATTGGAAGATGCACGTGATGCTTCCGGTGGTCGTTGGCATGAAGGAGCGGCCGGATCAGGACCATGCTGGCGCCCGTGGTCCCGATGAAATTGCTGAGGACGGCGCCGATCCCAAGGAGCAGGGTGTTTGCGGCGGGGGTGCTTTTCAGGCTGCCGGCGATGTGAATGCCGCCGGAAACTGTGTAAAGCGAAGAAAGAAGGATCACGAACGAAAGATAGTCCCGGATTTGCTCGATCAGGAGTTGCGGTTCATGTTTTCCGTACACCATCAGGATGGGAAGCGCAAGAAAAATGGAAACTATCGCCTGATTGCGGAGCTTGTGCCAGAACCCATGGGCCACGATCGGCAGGATCGCGATGGCAAGTAAAAGCCCGAGGAACGGGAACGCCATCCAAAGTTCGGGAGTCCAGTTGTGATTCATTTCAATCTCTACTTTTTGTGAGTGTTGCGAGTCTGTCTGAATAACTTGTAAGGCGTACGGAGTACGGTGTACGGCGAAAAATTTTCGAGATGTAGCATTGGCGCCGTACGCTTTCCGCCGTACGAATTACGCTCATGGCCGTTTTTCGATCATGAGGTAGGATTCAAAATTGACCTTCCAGTCCAGGATGACGCGGATATGGAGCAGGCCGTCTTCCTTGATCTCCAGGTCCGGCGGGAAGGCGTGTTTGTGCCAGCGGAAAAGGACGCTGGAGGTGACGGGCTCGATATCCATGGGCGGCGTCTTGAGGATGCGGCCGTCCTCGGTGGAATATTCGATCACTTCCTTGTGGAACATCGTGTCCTTGCGCCAACACGTGACGGCGTAAAGTTTTTCGAAATGATAGGGGAAGGACGGCACGTGGAGATTGCTCCGGACGAGGTTGGCGGTGTAACAATCCTGCTCGCCGGGCTCGAAGTCTTTGCAGACCATAAATTGAAGAAGGCGGATCGTGTCGGTGGACATGGTGCAGATACTAATTAATAACTCTCGCCAATGCAAGAGCGTCGATGTGGAACAATGGGTATCGTGTACGGCGTACGAGGTAAGGCGAAAGACTTTGTCGCGCGCCGTACGCCTTTTCGCGAAATGTCCTTGAAAAATGCTTCGCAAAATCATACAATGCAGCCCACAAGTCGCAGGGGTTAGAAGGGAGCCCATCAGCGCGCTCTCGAACGACTTACGAAGCCTTTCAAAGTTCCTCGTTCCAGACCTCATATTTGGAATATCCGGAGGACACGCAGTGCGCAGCAGTGAGCTATCCGTGTATTTTGCGCGGGCGCTTTTTGCCTGTATTTTAATTTGACATCATAAACTTGAACCCAGAGGAATCATAAAATGTCCGAACAAACCTTGGAAAAATCCGCAGCAAAATCCGTAGCCCAAAAATTCGTCACGATGGATGCCGGCGAAGCGGTCGCGCATGTCGCGTTTCGCGTCAACGAATGCATCGCCATTTATCCCATCACGCCGTCTTCCACCATGGGAGAATGGGCCGATGAATGGGCCTCCCAGGGGAAAAAGAACATCTGGGGAACAGTGCCGTCAGTGGCGGAGCTGCAAAGCGAAGGCGGAGCTGCCGGTGCGGTGCATGGCGCGCTTCAACGCGGCGCACTGACCACGACTTTTACGGCCTCCCAAGGTTTGTTGCTGATGATCCCGAACATGTACAAGATCGCCGGGGAACTTACGGCCATGGTCATGCATGTTTCCGCGCGTTCACTCGCGTGCCAGGCGCTTTCGATCTTCGGCGATCATTCGGACGTGATGTCAGTCCGCCAGACGGGTTATGCCATGCTTGCCTCGAATTCGGTTCAGGAAGCCATGGATTTCGCGTTGATCTCCCAGGTCGCAAGCCTTGAATCCCGCATTCCTTTCCTTCATTTCTTTGACGGTTTTCGCACCTCGCATGAAGTCCAGAAGATCAGTCTTCTTTCCGATGACCAGATCCGCGCGATGATCGATATGGCCAAGGTGCTGGAGCATCGCGCCCGCGCGCTTTCGCCGGATAATCCGGTGCTTCGCGGAACTGCCCAGAATCCGGACGTTTATTTCCAGGGCCGCGAGACGGTCAACAAATTCTATGACGCCTGCCCCGATATTGTTCAAAAGACGATGGACAAGTTCGCAGGTCTGACGGGCCGCAAGTATCAGCTTTTCGAATACATTGGCGCCAAAGACGCCGAGCAGGTGATTGTGATCATGGGCTCGGGCGTGGAAGTGGTGACGGAGACTGTGAAGGCGCTCAATGCCAAAGGCGCGAAGCTAGGGTGTCTGAAGGTTTCTCTTTACCGCCCCTTCGATGTGAAGCGTTTCGTCAATCTTTTGCCGCAGACGGTCAAGAATCTGATCGTGCTGGATCGCACTAAAGAACCGGGAGCGATCGGCGAGCCTCTTTATATGGATGTTGTGGGAGCGCTTCAGGAAGCTGAGCAGAACGGTTGGTCGAAGTTGAAACAGGCGCCCAAAATCTATGGCGGACGCTATGGACTTTCTTCCAAGGAATTCACCCCGGCGATGGTGAAAGGGGTTTTTGACGCCTTTTCCTCCGGCAAGGCGAAACATGGCTTTACGATCGGTATTAATGATGACGTGACCCACACCAGCCTTCCGTACGATCCGGAATACTCGATCGAGTCCGACAAGGTCGTGCGCGCTCTTTTCTATGGTCTCGGCGCGGACGGAACGGTTGGCGCGAACAAGAACTCCATCAAGATCATCGGCGAGAACACGGAAAATTACGCCCAAGGGTATTTTGTCTATGATTCCAAGAAATCCGGCGCGATTACGGTATCGCATCTCCGGTTTGGCCCCGAGCCCATCCGCGCTCCGTATTTGATCAGCAAGGCGCATTTCGTGGCGTGTCATCAAACAGTCTTTCTTGAAAAATACGATATGTTGCGCAATATCGTGAGTGGCGGCACATTTCTTTTGAATGCGCCGTGGAGCGCTGAGGAAGTCTGGGCGAACATTCCGATCGAAGTCCAGAAACAGATCCTTGAAAAGAAACTCAAATTCCATGTGATCGATGCTTACAAGGTCGCGGCGGACAGCGGCATGGGGATGAGGATCAACACGATCATGCAGGTCTGCTTTTTCGCGATCTCCGGCGTGCTTCCGCGCGAACAGGCTATTGATGCGATCAAGAAATCCATTCAGAAGACTTACGGCAAAAAAGGCGAGGATGTGGTCAAGCAGAACCTGAATGCCGTGGATACGACGCTCGCGCATCTTCATGAGGTCAAAGTGCCCGCGGTGGCGAACAGCGTGAACAGGCGCCTTGCCCCCGTAACCTCGAATGCTCCCGCGTTCGTCAAAGAAGTGCTGGGTCTTATCATTGAAGGCCGCGGGGATGAGATCCCTGTGAGCGCGATGCCGGTGGACGGGACATTCCCGACGGCCACAACCCAGTACGAGAAGCGCAATATCGCGCTCGAGATCCCGGTCTGGGAACAGGATATTTGCATCCAGTGCGGCAAATGTAATTTTGTATGTCCTCATGCCGTGATCCGCATGAAAGTTTATGATCCCAAGTATCTTGAGAAGGCCCCCGAAGGATTTAAATCGGCGGACGCGAAGATGCCGGATTTCAAGGGTCAGAAGTTTACGATCCAGGTTGCGCCTGAGGATTGCACGGGCTGCGGGCTTTGCGTGGATACTTGCCCCGCGAAGAGCAAAACGGATCCGAAGATAAAGGCCATCAATATGCATCCTCAGATGCCGCTTCGTTGCATCGAAGCGCCGAAGTGGGAGTTCTTCCTCAATATTCCTGATTACGATCGCAGGAAGTTGAAGGCAGGGATGATCAATCAGCAACAGGCGATGCGTCCGCTTTTCGAGTTCTCGGGCGCTTGCGCGGGTTGCGGTGAAACGCCTTATGTGAAGATCGTCTCGCAGCTTTTCGGCGATCGCGCCGTGATCTCGAACGCGACGGGTTGTTCTTCCATCTATGGTGGCAATTTGCCGACGACGCCTTGGGCCCAGGATGCCAACGGACGCGGGCCGGCGTGGTCGAATTCGCTCTTCGAAGACAATGCGGAATTCGGTTTTGGCTTCCGGATGGCGATCGATAAGCAAAAAGAATATGCTTCCGAACTTCTCGTGAAGCTCCAGGATAAGCTTGGCGCGGACCTTGTTCAGCCGATCCTGACTTCCGCGCAGCAAACTGAAGCCGAGATCTATGATCAGCGGGAACGCGTCGCGGCGCTTAAAAAGAAACTGGCAGGTCTCAGCGCGGACGCGGATGCCGTGCAGCTTTTGAGCCTGGCCGACACGCTCGTTAAAAAGAGCGTCTGGATCTTTGGCGGTGACGGATGGGCCTACGATATCGGGTACGGCGGTCTGGACCACGTGTTGGCGTCCGGCAAGAATGTGAATGTGTTTGTGCTGGATACGGAAGTTTATTCCAACACAGGCGGTCAGGCTTCGAAATCCACGCCGCGCGGCGCCACTGCGAAATTCGCAATGGGCGGAAAGTCGGGCGGGAAGAAGGATCTTGGAATGATCGCTATGACTTACGGCAATATTTATGTTGCCACGATCGCCATGGGGGCCAACGATCAACAAGCCCTGAAAGCGATCCAGGAAGCCGAGTCCTATGACGGTCCTTCGATCATCATCGCTTACAGCCATTGCATTGCGCATGGCATCAATATGATCAACGGTCTTCAGGACCAAAAGGCCGCCGTCGCTTCGGGACAATGGATCCTTTACCGCTTTGACCCTCGGCGTACGGAGAAGGGCGAGAACCCTCTTGTGATCGATTCCAAGGCGCCTACGATCCCGCTCGAGCAATACCTTATGATGGAAAACCGTTTCAAGATGATCATGAAGAGCAATCCTGAAGAAGCCAAGCGGCTTTACCAGATCGCGCAAAAGGATGTGACGGCCCGCTGGAAACGTTTCGAATATCTGGCTCAAGGAAAGCCGGCGATCGAAGCCCCGAACCCGGCGACCGTTTAAGGAGAGATGACCATGAACGCAGACGCTGTGATGACGCCCAAGAAAAAAGATCTGAAGGCCCTCTTTGAACCCAAGGTGATCGCGGTGGTGGGAGCTTCCCGCCGTACGGAGGCGGTCGGCTACGCCATTCTCAAAAATCTTCTCCAGACGGGTTATAAAGGAAAGATCTATCCGGTCAATCCTAAAGCTTCCGATGTTCTGGGGGTGAAATGTATCCCGACGGTGGCTGAGATCCCTGAGCCGATCGATATGGCGATCTTCATTATTCCGGGAGCGGCGGTGCCGGCGGAGCTTGAGGCTTGCGCCAAAAAAGGCGCCCGTGCCGCGATCGTGATCTCGGCGGGGTTTCGTGAGATCGGCGGGGAAGGCGTGCGACTTGAGGGCGAGATCAAACGGATCTCGGACACTTATGGTATTGCTGTGCTGGGTCCGAATTGCCTGGGATTGATCAATAATGACCCCAAGCTTGCTCTGAATGCGAGTTTTGCCGGGACGATCCCGAATAATGGAAATATTGCTTTTATTTCCCAGAGCGGCGCGCTTGGGACAGCCCTTCTTGATTATGCCCGGGGCGAAAATGTCGGATTTTCAAAGTTTGTGAGTTTGGGAAACAAAGTCGATGTCTCCGAGCTGGAGATCCTCCGGTACCTGAAGGATGACCCTCACACCGATGTCATCATGATGTATCTCGAAGATATCGTGAAAGGGCAGGAATTTATTGAATTGGCGCGGGAGATCACCGGCGACGGCGATAAGCCCAAGCCGATCCTCGTGATCAAGTCCGGCCGTACCGCGCAAGGCGCGAAGGCTGCGAGCTCCCACACCGGGTCGCTCATGGGCGCTGATGAAGTCTATGATGCGGTGTTTGCGCAGTCGGGCGTGATGCGTATGGATTCCGCGCAGGAAATGTTCGATCTTGCGATCGTGTTTGCCAATCAGCCTCTGATGAAGGGGAATCGTGTGGCGATCGTAACGAACGCGGGCGGTCCCGGGATCATGGCGACGGATGCTTGTGTCAGATTCGGACTTCAGATGGCGGAGATGAGCCCTGTGACAGTCGCGAAGCTTAAAGAAAAACTTCCGCCGACCTCGAATTTTTCAAATCCGGTCGATGTGATCGGGGATGCGCAGCATGATCGTTATGAGCATGCGCTTCGCTGTGTGATCGCGGAACCTAATGTGGACGGTGTGATGGTGCTTCTGACGCCGCAGGCCATGACCGAAGCTGAGGCGACGGCCAAGGTGATCGTGGATGTCGATAAAGAGTCGGACAAGACGATCGTGACCTGTTTTATGGGGCACTCCGACGTCGAAGCAGGCGTGAAAGTTCTGAAAGAGCACATGATCCCTCACTGTTCTTTTCCGGAAGATTCGGCGAGGACGCTTGCGGCCATGAACCGGTACCAGCAGTGGCTTCACCGTTCCCGGACGGGGGTCAAACATTACCATGTGGACCGTAAGGCCGCTGATATGGTTATTGGGAAAGCCCTGGAAAATCAGCAGAAGTTCCTTCCGATCAATCAATCCATGGATATTTTCAACGCTTACAAACTTCCCGTGATCCCGTGGGCTTTTGTCCGGACCGCGGAGGATGCGTGGGAGCAGGCCGTGAAGATCGGTTTTCCGGTGGTGATGAAAGTCGTTTCCCAGCAGATCATCCACAAAGTTGATGTCGGGGGCGTCCGTCTCAATCTGAATTCCGCGGATGATGTGCAGCACGCCTTCAAGGATATTATGGCCGTAGGAGAAAGGCTTAAAGCCAAGATCGATGGTGTTTTTATGCAACGCATGGCGCCGAAGGGCCGGGAAGTGATCCTCGGGATGAAGCGTGACCCGCATTTTGGTCCGATCTTGATGTTCGGCTTGGGCGGTATTTATGTGGAAGCGCTGAAGGACGTGACATTCCGTGTGGCGCCGATCCGTGAGTTGAGCGCCTACGACATGCTGCGGAATATCCGCGCGTTCAAGTTGCTTGAAGGTGTCCGCGGCGAACCGCCGGCGGATCTTGAGGCTATCGCGGATTGTCTGAAGCGGTTGTCCCAACTTTCCTGTGACCATCCGGAGATCGATGAGATCGATATCAATCCTCTGATGGTGTACGGCGAGGGGAAGGGTGCCGGGGTCATTGACGCGCGCATCATTTTGAAATAATTTCAAATTTCCCGCCTACCGGCAGGCAGGCAAATTTGAGATTTGAACAGGAGGTCGCATGACTGAGATCCGCAAACTGGCCGCATTCGTTGACAGCCTCCATTACCACGAACAGAACAGCCCTCAGATCGATCCCAAAAAAGGACGTTTTCCGTTCATCACCATTTCCCGTCAAGCCGGAGCCGGGGGGAATGCCCTTGCGGCGGCGCTTGAGGAGAGGATCCAAAAACTTCACGCGGAACCTCTTTTTCGCGATTGGCAGTTATGCGGGCCGAAGTTGCGCCAAATGCTCAGCGAGGATCCCGCGCTCAAAGATGTGGTTGAATCTCTTCGTCGTACCGAGTATCACTCTCATGCCGAGGACTTTCTTTCCCAGCTCATCTATGGCGGGTCCTCTCAAGACGTTGTGATCAAAAAGATGCTTCACCTGATGCGCGCTTTTGCCCTTCACGGCAAGGTGATCTTTGTCGGAAGGGGATCGACCCTTCTGACGCGCGATCTTCCTTTAGGGATCCACGTGAGACTTGAGGCCTCGATGGAGTCACGGGTCAAGAGAATGATGCCTGTGTTCGGGCCTGACGAAAAGAAGGTCCGGCAAGTGATCGAAGAAAAAGATAAGGCGAAGGTCGAGCTTGTGAAGACTTTCTTTAACAAAGATCTCCATGATCCGCTTCTCTTCGATGTCCGCTGGAACACCGATCGCGTATCAATCGATGAGATCGCAAAACTCCTGATCGAAATGGTCCGGGACAAGGCTGCCGGAGCTTTTTAAGCGGATTTTTCCGTTCGGGTCGGGACCCCCGCCGATTTTCAGGCTGCGGTTTTCACGCAAGTTTTTATTTTTCAAGTCTTTTTTTAAAGAAAAATTTCCACGCAATTTTCTCCGAAAAAAAACAGATAATTCTTCTTGAATCTTTTTTGTGATGCGAATATTATTCTCGCTGTCCGGAAATGATGCGCGTGGTTCATCACAGAAAAAAGATCTTTCACAAAATCGGCGCTGTTCTTATAAAGAGTCCCGCTGAAAAATCATTCCTGACAAAACCTGAAAAATCAAACAACCTTCTTTTTCTAATGTTTGATCGACTTTTGCACTAGATATGGTGGTTGGCTGAAAAAAAACTACAAGATGTTGTTCGATAGCCGATAAAGAGAGAGCGAATAAAGGAGATACTATGGCACAGCAGTTCCTTTCCAAGAAGATCACCAGCATCCGCAAGCGTGACGGTTCCATCGTTCCTTTTGATGGCGCCAAGATCTACAACGCGATCTTGAAGGCGGGGCAGGCGACGGGGGAATATGACGGTGCCGAAGCTCAAATTTTAACTTTAGAAGTTATAAAAGTTATTGATAACCGCTACTCTCCCGGCTTTCTCGACATCGAAAAAATTCAGGACATTGTGGAGCAGGTCCTGATCACCTCCAACCACCTCAAGACCGCCCGCTCGTACATCGTCTACCGTGAACAGCACAAGAAGTTGCGCCGGGACAAGAAGACCGTGGTCGACGTTACTTCTTCGGTCAATGAGTACCTTTACAAGCTCGACTGGCGCGTGAATGCGAATGCCAATCAGGGTTATTCGCTGGGCGGCATGATCCTCAATATTTCCGGTAAGGTCATCGCTAATTACTGGCTCTCGCATGTCTATCCCGAAGAAGTTGCCAATGCCCACCGCCATGGCGATGTGCACATTCACGATCTGGATATGCTTTCCGGTTATTGCGCCGGCTGGTCCCTGAAGACCCTGATCCGTGAGGGATTTAACGGCGTTCCGGACAAAGTGGAATCCGCGCCGCCAAAACATCTGAGCTCTGCCGTCGGGCAGATGGTGAATTTTCTCGGCACGCTTCAAAACGAATGGGCGGGCGCTCAGGCGTTTTCGTCCTTCGATACCTACCTCGCTCCCTTTATCCGGATCGACAAGCTTCCTTATGATGAGGTGAAGCAGAGCATCCAGGAGTTCATCTACAACTTGAACGTTCCGTCCCGCTGGGGGACGCAGACGCCTTTCACGAACGTGACATTCGACTGGGTCTGTCCCGAAGATCTTCGCAACGAACATCCGGTCATCGGCGGCAAGGAAGTGGATTTCGTCTATGGCGATCTTCAGGAAGAAATGGCGATGATCAACAAGGCTTATATCGAGGTCATGATGCGCGGCGATGCCAAGGGCCGCGTTTTTACGTTCCCGATCCCGACCTACAACATCACGCCGGATTTTAACTGGGATCATCCGAATTGCATCCCGCTTTTTGAGATGACCGCGAAATACGGGCTTCCTTATTTTCAGAACTTTCTCAACTCGGATCTTAAGCCGAACCACGTTCGCTCCATGTGCTGCCGGCTCCAGCTTGACCTGCGTGAACTTCTGAAACGCGGGAACGGGCTTTTCGGATCGGCCGAGCAGACGGGGTCGCTCGGGGTCGTAACCCTGAATTGCGCGAGGATCGGATATTTGTCCAAGGGTGATGAAGGCGCATTCTTCAACCGGATCGACACTCTTCTGCAGATCGCGAAGACGAGCCTGGAGCTCAAGCGCAAGATCATCCAGCGCCACATGGATGCCGGGCTTTTTCCGTACACCAAGCGCTATCTCGGGACCCTGCGTAATCACTTCTCCACGATCGGCGTCAACGGGATCAACGAATGCATTCGCAATTTCACCGGGGGAAGCGAGAACATCACGACCCCGGCGGGTTTTGAATTCGGGCTCAAGATGCTGGACTATATCCGCGCGAAGATTGTTGCGTTCCAGGAAGAGACCGGACATCTTTACAATTTAGAGGCGACGCCTGCCGAAGGCGCGACCTACCGGTTTGCGCGGGAAGACATCAAACGCTTTCCCGATATTCTTCACGCCGGTACTGCGGAACGTCCGTATTACACGAATTCTTCCCAGCTTCCCGCAGCCTTCACGGATGATCCGTTCGAAGCCTTGGGCCGCCAGGAAGAGTTGCAGCGCCGTTATACCGGCGGGACTGTGCTCCATCTTTATATGGGCGAGCGCATGTCGAGCGCGGAAGCTTGCAAAAAGCTTGTGAAGCGGGCGCTCGAGGGCTACCGGATCCCTTACATTACGATCACGCCGACCTTCTCGATCTGTCCGACGCACGGCTATCTTGCCGGCGAACATGAATTTTGCACCAAATGTGACCAGGAACTTATCAATCAGAAAATGCTTCATCACGAAGATGCTGCGGAAGCCGAACAGCCGGCAGCGACTGAAGTGAAGGCTTAAGGGGGAAGACCATGACCAAAGATCAGATCGTTCTCAAAGATGAAGAACGGACACGCTGCGAAGTCTGGACGCGCGTGATGGGATATCACCGCCCGGTCGCCGGGTTCAATGTGGGCAAAAAAGGCGAATTCTATGAACGGAAATATTTCGCCGAACCCAAAGAAGCCGGGTGTGGCTGCAAGTGATCTAAGCGATATTTGCGTCGCGGGCATCACGCCCTTTACGACGATAGATTTCCCCGGCCATCTGGCCGGGGTTTTTTATCTTCAGGGCTGCCCCTGGCGGTGTCGCTATTGTTATAACGCCGAGTTCTGGCCCCTGCCTGCCCGGCAGGCAGGCCTTCCTCCGGACGGGTCGCGTGTTCCGCTCGACAAGATCCTTCATTTCCTGGATTCCCGCAAGAGTCACCTCGACGGGATCGTTTTTTCCGGCGGGGAACCCACGATCCATGAACGGCTGCCGGTCTGGATGCGGGCTATCAAGGATATGGGCTTTGAGATCGGTCTTCATACCGGAGGCATGATTCCCGAGCGCCTTGCGCAAGTTCTGCCGCTTTGCAGCTGGGTTGGTCTGGATATCAAGGCCCCGTTCAGTCTTTACGAAAGAGTCACGCAGATCCCCGGAAGCGGCGAAACGGCCCGGCGAAGCGCGGAGCTTGTTCTTGCAAGTGGCGTGCCTTGCGAATTCCGCACCACGTACCATCCCGCAGTTCTCTCCGAGGACGATGTCCTGGAAATGGCCCGCGAACTTGCGCGAATGGGATGCAAGCGTTATGCTCTCCAGATGTTTCATCCTGAACATTGCGCGGACAAAGAACTTCGTGAAAATGCCGTCCCGGTTGCCGGTATCTCCGCCGATCTTCGACAAAACCTCAAATCTCTTTTTTCCGATTTTCTAGTCCGGGAATAAAAAACGATGCCTAAAAAAATTCTCCTGAAAACCTTCGGGTGACCGGTGGGACTCATATACCCGACCCATCATTCAAGTCCTCGCTATGGTGCATGGCTTTAATCTGCCTGTAAAGCGTGAGAGTCCCTAAGAATAACGACAATGCTGCGGTGCGTGAAAACGTGCCGCAGCCTTGCTCGTTTTGCCGCCAACGAATGTCGCTTTTTCCATATTTTACGACATTCGAAAATACCGCGGCCTCTTAGCTGAGTTTGAAATGCTCGGTGATGCGGGTGATCAGAGGGTGGGGGATCTTTCTTTCGCGATTGATCAGGTAGATCGTGTCATTGATCTTAAAATCCGACCTATCTTTCAGGATGACAAGTTCTTTCCGTTCCGGACAGTTCAAGACGGCGTATGAATTGAGCAGCCCGATCCCTTTGCCCATGGCGACGAACATCCTTCCCAGTTCCAGGTCCTGGATCTCCGCGATGATCTTCGGCTTAATCTTGTGAGCATGAATATAATTTTGCATCGCGTGGTAAGTGCGGTCCGGCGCTGTCGGAAGGATCAACGGAGCCACGTTCAGATCCTTGGGAATATGCCGGAATTTTCTTGCCAAATCTTTGCTCGCGCAAAACACCATCGGGATCGTTCCTACTAAATGGTTCTGAATGCCCTGTCCAAGGTGGCTTTCATAAGGGAAGTCATTGAGGATCAGGTCAAGCTTGTGCACGAGGAGGTCCTCGATCATTGAATCCAGTCTGTCTTGGCGCAAGATCAGATTTGCGGTCGGCTGGCATTCATAAATAAACCGCACTAGCGCTTCGACGATGGCCTTGGGGACGGCGCTGGAGGTGCCCAGCTGGATCTTAAGATTTTCGGTATGCTTGCGGTTGATCACGGTGTCTGCGAGTTCCTGCCCCAGATCAAAAATGCCCTTCGCGTAGTTGAATATCATGTCGCCTTCTTCGGTCAGCGTCACATGCCTCGGATAGCGGTTGAAGAGTTTGAGATCCCAATAGTTCTCGAATTGCTTGAGCTGGGAGCTCAAGGCGGGCTGGGAGATATGGAGTATCCGGGCCGCTTTTGAGAATGAGTGTTCCTTGGCGGTCATGTAAAAATAATAGAGATGATGGTAGTTGAACGGGATCATAGTTTAAGTTATAGCAACGATAGAAATTATATATTTTTATTATAGGTAAGTCCAGGGCATACTCCTGTTTAGAAGATTTAAAGCGGGGGGGCTGAATATGCTGAAAGCTTTGGACGAAAGATTGAAGCGTTTGTCGAAAGATCCGAACGATGATTTTCATGACCAGGTCCGTTGCCGGATTGGTAAAAAAGCCACGCGCCTATTTGAGCAACGATTAAAAAATCTGATCTGTCTTATGCCGCAGCTTTTATCAAAGAGTTTGGCCTATTGTAATCGCAAGGAAGTGCCGGCGAATCTCAAGAGATCGATCGGATTTGCCCTGACCTGTCTTTACCATCCTGGAGATTTTCTTCCTGACGTTAGTGAGAAGTTGTTCGGCTATTTGGATGACGCTTATTGTATTGCGCTTGTTTATGAGAAGGTCCTCCGAACGCTTCAAAAAGCCCGCGTAAAACTGTCGGTTTTTGACCAGAGCTTTCTCAAGCAGTTCACTTTGATGCAAAGAAATGTCAAGGCGGTGATCCCGGAGGAAGGCGAAGCAATATCGAAGATGATCACAAGTGCTTTTAAAGGGAACTACGAGGCGTTTTATGAAGTTTTTAAATAGCTTCGAACCATTCAAATCAACATAAGGGGTGTTTTTATGGACAGGAAAATATTTATTACCACGACTGATGCGGAGAGACTTCGTAATCTCATCCAGGATATGAAAAATCCAAACGATCATGAGCGTATTTATTTGAAGCTGTTAACAGAAGAACTTCTCAGGGCGGAGGTTGTTGAACCTCAGAAGATCCCGCGGGACATTGTGACCATGAATTCCCTGGTCAAGTTCAGGGATATGGAAACTCGCGAGGTTTACATGTACAGCATTGTCTATCCGGCAAACTCAGATTTTGAAAAGGGAAGGATCTCTGTTCTCGCTCCGATCGGGATGGCCTTGTTGGGCTAT
>JBAYVF010000015.1:0-42481 GCA_041674705.1 Candidatus Omnitrophota bacterium | reverse complement strand
ATCCATCGATTTTTGCGATGCGCTATCCTCGCGCGAATATTCCCAAGATGCTTGATGCTTTTCCCAAGAAGAGTTTTGAAGTGGGCGAAGGCGAGGTCCTTATTGACGGAGAGGACGTGACCCTTTTGGCGCTTGGGAGCATGGTGGAGCCGGCCTGCAAGGCGCACGCGCTCCTTGAAAAAGAAGGTGTCTCAGCTCGCGTCGTGAACATGCGTTTTGCCCGTCCGCTGGATGAGCAGGTGATCCTGGATTCCATAAAAAAGACAAAATGTCTTTTCACCCTGGAAGAGCATGTGGCAACCGGCGGATTCGGTTCCAAGGTTCTGGAATTTTTGGAGGAAAAAAATATTCGTCATGTTCCGCTCAAACGTCTCGCTTTGCCGGATGAATTCATCGAGCATGGTTCCCGCGAGGCTCAGCTTGACGAGTTCGGTCTTTCTCCTGAAAAGATCACTGCGTCGGTCCTTAAAGAACTCGGCCGCGTTACAAAGTAGAAAGCGATTTTAATGGAAAAGATACCCTTTACACTTACCGGGGAATTCATAGAGCTCTTCAAGCTTCTCAAAGCGACAGGGCTTTGCGAAAGCGGGGGCATGGCAAAACACGCGGTCTCGCAATCGGAAGTGAAAGTCGACGGGCAGGTGGAGACGCGCAAGGCCTGCAAGATCCGCAAGGGGCAGCAGGTGGAGCTTGGCGGAGAAACAATTTCTGTCGAATGAGATCGCAAAAAAGCTTTCTTGAAGGTGGGGTACGGGAAGTTTAGAATAAAGCCGTTTTTATCTCTCAAAGGAGTGCTTGCGAAATGGAAAAAGTTGGAATTGTCGTCAATCAAAAGAAAAAAGGCGCGCCGGAGCTTTGCGCCAAGCTCAAAGAGTGGCTTGCGAAGCGGGATATTCCTGTCCAGGATTCTCTGGCTGTTTCACTGGATGAGCTGATCGAAAGCTCGACGCTTTTGGTTTGTCTTGGCGGAGACGGGACCATTCTTTCGGTCGTGAGCCGCATGAAAGCCAAAGTTGTGCCGATCCTGGGCGTGAATTTCGGGAAGCTCGGGTTTCTCACCGAAGCCAAGGCCGAGGAGGTTTTCGAAGAGCTGAACGCCTATCTTTTGCAGAAACCGGTGGTTGAGAACCGGCTCATGCTTTCCTGCACGGCAAAAAGCAAGAAGGCTGATCAAGACCGGCGGTTCATTGCTTTAAATGATATCGTGATCAGTCGCGAAGGTCTGGCCCGCATCCTTCAGCTGGATGTGACGATCTCGGGAGAGAAGTTCACGAGTTTCCGGGGGGATGGGGTGGTGATCGCCTCACCGACCGGTTCCACGGCTTATTCTCTTTCTGCGGGCGGGGCTGTGGTGCATCCCAAACTTGAAGCGATCCTCATTACGCCCATCTGTCCTCATGCTCTCAATCTGCGCGCCCTGGTGATCGGGGCGGATGAAAAGATCACGATCCGGATCCGCACAGAAAACCCCAACGAAAAGGCCCTCCTCACGGCCGACGGTCAAGAAAAGATCGAAATCGACGATAGCTATAGTGTCGAAGTGACCCGTTTCCATATGCCTCTGTCTTTGGTGAAGAGCACGAAGCGGAGTTATCTTCAGACGCTCAGGGAGAATTTTAAGTTCCCTGATTTCGAATAGACACTATTTCGAGATATCGCTAACGGGGTGGTCCCATCGTTAATCTGTTGATCGTCGACGACGAAAAAATGATCTGCGAAGAATTCCGCGAGACCTTGGAGCATGAGGGGCATAAAGTCGATTGCGCCCTGAACGGCAAGGAAGGGCTCCGGAAGATCCAGAGCAATCAATACAATCTTGTCTTTCTTGATTCCTCGATGCCTTTTATGGACGGGAAAAAGGTCCTTGAGCGGATCCGTCATTTCAGCCGAGTGCCTGTGGCCATGATCACCGGTTTTCTTCCGGAGTCCAAAGAAAAAGAAGCGCTTCGTCTTGGAGCGATGGTCTGCTTGCGTAAACCCTTGGACCTTGACCGGGTGAAGTCCCTCATTCATACTGTGTCCCGCCGCGCGCGTCCTTAATCTGAAATTTGAAATCTGAGATCCATTTTTATGTCTGACATTCGAGTTCGATTTGCTCCATCCCCGACAGGGTTCCTCCACATTGGCGGAGTCCGCACCGCGCTTTTTAATTATCTCTATGCCCGCCAGCAGGGCGGAAAATTCCTCCTTCGCATCGAAGATACCGACCAACAGCGTTCCACGCCCGAATTCGAACAAGAGATCCTCAATTCGCTGAAATGGCTCGGGCTTGATTGGGATGAGGATCTGGTCCATCAAAGCAAGCGGCTCGATCGATACCGCGAAGTCGCCCAGGAGCTGGTGGCTAAAAGCCTGGCCTATGAATTTGAAGGCGCCATCAAGTTCAAAATTCCGAAAACCGAGGTCAAGGTTTACGATATTGTCCGCGGAGAAGTGACCTATGATTCGAAGGAATTCGATGATCTGGTCATTATGAAATCCGACGGCTATCCGGTTTTTCACCTCGCGGTGATCGTGGACGATCATGATATGGGGATCACGCACGTGATCCGGGGAGAAGACCATCTTCCGAACACGCCGCGTCACATTCTGCTCCAGCAGGCCCTGGGTTGGAAGTCTCCGAAGTACGCGCATTTGCCGCTCATTTTTGGTTCGGACGGCACGCCGCTTTCCAAACGTCACGGCGCAGTGGCGGTGTCCGAATACCGCAACAAAGGTTTTCTCCCTCAAGGGCTTGTCAATTACCTGGCGCTCCTGGGCTGGAATCCCGGAACGCCGCAGGAGATCTTTTCCCTGCCGGAGCTTGTAAAACAATTTTCTCTCAAGCGCGTGATCAAATCGAATGCCCAGTTCAATCCCGAGAAACTTCTCTGGGTGAATGGCCAGCACATCCGAGCGATCCCGGGCGAGGATTATGAAAAACAGATCACGGAATTCTGGAGCGGGAAGCTCGACCCGATGCCGGAAGAAAAATGGCGGAAGCTCGTTACGCTTTATCGGCCCCGTATCCAGACCTATGGCGAGCTGAAGGATCAGGCGGCTTATTGTTTTTCTGAGCCGGAATATAAGGATTCGGCGATGATCGCAGAAATTAAGGGAAGTGCGGTGACGCTGGGACTTCTCACGCAATTAAAAGAGACGCTTTCGGATCTAGGCGATTTTGAGGATGTGCAAATCCTGGATCAGAAAACCAAACAAGTCGCCGAGGCCGCCGGCCTCAAACCCAAAGACATCATTCATCCTCTGCGTTTTGTTCTCACGGGCGGCACCGCCAGTCCCGGCATTTTCGAGCTCATGAGTCTTCTCGGTAAAGACGTCTGCCTTGATCGTCTCAAACGCTTTCTCTCCTAAAAAGCCGTGTTTTTGATATAATTCTCGCTATGGAACCTGAGAAAAAACCATCCAACTTTATTCGCGATATCGTAGACCAGGACATCGCGAATGGTAAGAACGGCGGACGCGTTCACACACGCTTTCCTCCGGAACCGAACGGTTATCTCCACATTGGTCACGCCAAGGCCATTTGTATCAGCTTCGGGATTGCCCGCGACTACCAAGGGCTCTGCAATCTCCGCTTCGATGACACGAATCCCGAGAAAGAAGAAGTCGAATACGTTGATTCCATCCGTGAAGATGTCCACTGGCTCGGGTTCGATTGGGGAGATCGCGAATACTATGCCTCGGATTATTTCGGACAGCTTTACCAGCACGCCCTGACGCTTATCAAAAAAGGAAAGGCGTACGTTTGTGACCTGAGCGCGGATGAACAGCGCCAGCACCGCGGGACGTTGATCGCGCCCGGGAAGCCGAGCCCCAACCGCGAACGATCTGTTGAGGAAAATCTGGAGCTTTTTGAACGGATGCGAAAAGGCGAATTTCCTGACGGCACGCGTGTTCTCAGAGCCAAGATTGATATGACGTCTCCCAATATCACGATGCGGGACCCCACCATGTACCGGATCAAAAAAGCTTCGCATCACCGCACCGGCGACGCGTGGTGCATTTACCCGATGTACGATTTCACACATTGCGTTTCGGATTCCATCGAAGGGATCACGCACTCCCTTTGCACCCTTGAGTTTGAGAACAACCGTCCGCTTTATGACTGGTTCCTGATCGAACTTGGCATCCATCGTCCCCAACAGATCGAATTTGCACGGCTTAATCTGACGCACACGGTTCTGAGCAAGCGGATCCTTCTGAAGCTCGTTCAGCAAAAGACCGTATCGGGTTGGAACGATCCCCGGATGCCGACGATCTCCGGGTTCCGGCGCCGCGGTTATACGCCGTCCTCGATCCGCACGTTCTGCGACAGGATCGGCGTCGCGAAATTCAACAGCACGATCGACATGGTGATCTTGGAGAATTCCATTCGCGAGGAGCTTAACAAGACCGCGCCGCGCATGATGGCGGTCCTGAAGCCGATCAAGGTGATCATCACGAATTATCCGGAAGGGAAGACCGAAGAGTTGGAGGCCGTTAATAATCCTGAGGATCCATCCGCCGGAACACGGAAAGTTCCGTTTGGTCGTGAACTTTATATCGAGCAGGATGATTTCCGGGAAGTGCCGCCGCCCAAATATTTCCGTTTAGCGCTGGGTCAGGAAGTGCGGCTCCGGTATGCTTATTTCATCAAATGCGAAAAAGTGATTAAGGACCCTGCGACCGGGGAAGTGAAGGAAGTCCACTGCACGTATGATCCAGCGACGCGTGGGGGCAACAACCCTCCGGACGGGCGAAAAGTGAAGGGGACGATCCACTGGGTCTCTGCCGAGCACGCTTTCAAGACGGAGGTCCGTCTTTACGACCATTTGTTTGCCGCGAAAGATCCTTCTGATTTCCCGGAAGGGAAAGATATTTTTGTGAATTTGAATCCCCACTCTCTTGAAATCCTCAGAGAAGCAAGACTCGAGCCGGCGCTGGGCCAATTTAAAGCGGGGGAGCGCGTCCAGTTCGAACGGCTGGGCTATTTCTTCGTGGATCCCATCGATTCCAAACCCGGACAACCGGTTTTTAATCGCACGGTCACTTTGCGCGATACGTGGGAGAAGATCGAAAAAGTACGGAAGTAATTTTCCCTGGAAACGGGGAACGGCAGCGTTCACCTTCCCCGAGGAAAGTTTCACAAGGATATGAACAATTCTTGTTCATATCCCCAAGACCCGCTATAATCCCCAAGCTTTTTCATTGGGGGATGGTGTAACGGTAGCACCGGTGCCTCTGGAGCACCTAGTCTAGGTTCGAATCCTAGTCCCCCAGCGCTTCCTGCTTGATGCGGGAAAGGATCCGAAGGACCTCTACAGGCACATCCGATCGTCGATACTGCGCAGGACGCGCAGGCCGCGAAAACCCTCCGCAAACCGAACCCGCCCCTGGACGCCGCGAAACGTGGCATACGCTTTTGCTATTTCCGTGATCCGCAAATTCTTAATGCTTGTTTTTTCTACCTGAGAGGCGTGAAGTTCAAGCAACTTCACTTTTTCATCCAGAATGTCCGTGATATCGACAAAAATGTCCGGATTGAAATGAACGCTGGTCGGAGATTCATAGAAAAACACTTCCTTGACGTTTCGGGTTGCGGAGATCGTAGCGCGGGCGGCCGCACGGTGATCCTGATGGGTGTCCTCAGGATAATTGATCAGAACCACCTCCGGATGTATGTCATCAATAACGTCTTCGATCTTCCGGATCAAGGTCCGGCTGGCGTCCATTTCGGTGTCGTGATATCCGGCCCAAAAGATTTTTTTGGTGCCCAAAACCAGAGCCGCTTTTTCTTGTTCCTGTTTGCGTGTGACCGGGTCCCCACCGACGCAGCCGTCAGTCAAGATCAGTTGATAAAGTTCGCTGCCTGCTTGGCCATACCTCAGGAGGGTTCCGCCACAGCCGAATTCGATGTCGTCGGGATGCGGGCTGATCGCGAGGATTTTGATGCCGTGGCGTTTTTGAGGGGATTTCTGAGACGTTTCTACCATGGGGTCCTCCCGGGTTAGTTCTGTGGACGACAATGCGTTATTATAGCATCAGCATTAGATCATTTTTAGTCAATAAACAGCCTTTCCATACTTATCGGTTTATGGTGTAATAGATCAAGAGGTTGTGTTTTGCGGCCAATCCCCTGGGGAAACAAAGATCGTATGAAAAAGATTTTTTTTATAGTGACCTTGATCCTGATCGCGATTGCAACGACTGGCGCTTATCATCTGACTCAGCAGGCCGACATCGGCTATTACCAAGGTCACGATCGCTTCGTGAAGTCGCAATATAAAGCTTCCATTCCATTCTTCCTGAAGTCTCTTTCCCATGATCCGAACCGGACCCAAACGTTATCGGAACTCGCCTACGCTTTCCTCTGGTCGGGGAACCAGCAGGAAGCGATCACGGTGTTTCAAAAACTGCTTTCTCGGGAGCCGGGAAACGCGCGTGTTAGAAAATCACTGGCCATCGCTTATTCCTGGAATAAGGAATACGCCAAGGCCGAGGCGCTTTTCCTGGAGGCCATTCGCGCGAATGAAAAGGATCGGGATGCCCAAAGAGAGTTGGCTGAGATCTATATGTGGGACAACCAATTCAACAAGTCAAAGGCGATCCTGGCCGCCCTGCTCCAAAGTAATCCCGAAGATATCCGTGCCAAGTTCCTTTACGGGAAAGCCCTGCTTTATTCCGGACAAACGAAAGAAGCCCTCAAGATTTTTGAAGAACTTTCAGGCGGTTCAAAAAAAGTTACAGGGAAAACCCCATGAGAAAGATTCTTTTCGGCGTCATTGGGTTCATGATCGTGACGGCCCCTTTGCTGGCTACAGAAGGAGTGAACAAGAAGGAATTAAAAGAGCTCTTGGGCGACAGCTATATGATCGAACAGGATTATGACGGTTCGGTCAAACAGTACCGGGAGGTCCTCGGGAAAGATCCGCAAAACATCAAGGTCCGGGTTTCGCTTGCGGATGTGCTGAGCTGGCAGAAAAAATATGACGAGGCGATTTCGGAATATCTGCAAGCCCTGAAATTTTTGAAAACTCCGGCGGACGGCCGTGAAATCAAGAAAAAGCTTGCTGGCGTTTATGCCTGGAAAAGGGATTTTCTCAAAGCCGAAGCCCTGTATGAGGAGCTGGCGGCGCAGGACCCTAGTGATGCAAAAGTTGTCGTCGCTCTCGCGGAAGTTTTTCTGCGTCTCGGGGACATGGGGGAATCCAAGCGGCTCCTGGAGGGTGTTTTGGCAAAAGACCCTGCCAATAGAGATGCCAAGGTCCTTCTGGGAGATGTCTGTGTGGGGAGTGAAAATTTTAAGAAAGCTCTGGAGCTTTACAACGAGGCTCTCGCGGAAAAATATGATCGTAAGGTCAAAGCGAAAATAGGGGATGTTGAAAGCTGGACCCGGAATTACCGCGAGGCGCTCAAGATCTACAACGAGCTTTTGGCCGAGAAGGATGACAAGGAACTGAGAATTCAAAAAGCCCGGATTCTCGGTTGGGGAAGAAAGTTCCGTCAGTCCCGAAAGGAATACCAGAAAATCCTGAGTCAGGGGCCCGATGAGCTCGTTAAGGAAGAAATGGACGCCAAGGAGCTCTACTGGGGGAACAGGATCAAGCGCGCGATCGCTGCTTATAAGAAGCTGATCGCCAACGCTCCGGAAAATGCAGAAGCGATGTTCGACTTGAGCCAAATCTATTCCTATCAATCCATGTGGCGTGAGGCAACCGATCAGTACAAGAAACTTCTCGCTATTTTTTCGGATCACTTCAGGGCGAAGGCGGGATTGCAAAAGGCGGATCTCATCTCAAGTCGTCCCGAATTGACCTCCGGCTACGAATTCTTCAAAGCCCATAGCGGCGCGCGGGATGTCGATATCCATAAAAATGCTTTTAATAATCTGCTTAATATTCCGCTCAATATGCAGACGAATCTGCAATTGGGCTACACCCTTGTTCGAAGGTCTTTTCTTGATCACCGTGACCTGACCGAGAATCAGGCTCGGATTGGACTTAGCTATGAAAAAAATCCAGACTGGTCGGTCGGCGGCTTTTTCAATCTGATTACTTATTACAAGGGTATTGCTCCTGTTTACGAATTTGGAGGACAATTCGCGTTCCGGACTTTCGACATCGGCCAGATGACACTTTCGCAGGAACAGCAGCGGCTTGAAAATAACAGTACCGTGATCGAGCGTAGACTTTTCCAGAATAATTTCAAGGTTCGGCAGGATATCGACATCACGAAGCGGTGGAAGGCGGGCACGGATTACACCTTTTCATACTTTTCAGACCACAACCGCCGCAACGATGTCGCGGGAGATACCCTGTACTACCTTTCGCTTGAGCCGAGGGCTCTCTATGTGAAATACCGCTATGAGTTTCGCAATTTCCGCAAGATCGAAACGGATTACTTTTCGCCACAGGAATATTCCCTGCATACGATCTCTTTCCGTTGGAAGCATTTTCTCAATAAGGAAGAGATCTTCTTTGGCGCCAACGATCTCTATTATGAGGCCGGTTATGACCTCTCGTTCGATTCAACGGGTATTACCAGCCATCAGATCATGGGGGGGCTGACCTGGGACATCACCAAGCGCCTTCAGATCAAAGGCGAGGGGCAGTATACGATCTCATCCACCAAAATCTATGAGGACGCAGGGGCCAAGGGCACCGTGAAATACTTCTTCTAATGGAAAACAAACAGAATTCACAACTCAGCACCAAGCTTGAAATGCTCGGGATCCTCGTGATCCTAGTATCGATGAACTATTTGATCATTCGTGGAGTTCTGCTCGGGAAGGCCAAATACGGTGTCACAGACGGTATTTTTGCTTTTCTTGTGCTTTTGGCCGAGGGGTTCATCCTTTTTCATGGGATCGGGTATTCGATCGCAATTCTCTGGAGCCAGAAAAAAGCCAAAAGCATGGCCGCCATGGCCCGTGGGGCCCAGCTGATCGCGGAGCGTGAGCAGCCGCCTGTGGCCATTATTATTGCCGCTCGCCATGAACCCCGGGAGGTTCTTACCGAGACCATTCTTACGGTCAACAATATTGAATACAAGAACAAGCGGATCTATTTTTTAGATGATAGTGATAAGGAAGAATATCGCAAGGAGGCTGAGGAGCTCGCCCTTGAGCACGGTCTCACGCTTTTCCGGAGAACCAAACCACGTCACGGGGCGAAGGCCGGGATCATCAATGATTTCCTGGAGAAGATGACCGAGAAGTATCTGGTGATCTTTGATGCGGACAGCGATCCCATGCCTGATTTTTTGAATCCGCTTGTGCCGCTTATGGAGGCAAACGAAAAGCTGGGTTTTGTCCAGACCCCGCAGTTCTATACGAATATTGAAACGAACCGGATCGCGCGGGCCGCGGTGCTCCAGCAGGCGGTTTTTTATGAGTACATTTGCGACGGAAAGGGGATCGTAGATTCCATGTTTTGTTGCGGGACAAACGTAATCCTCAGGGTCAGCGCGCTAAGAGCCATTGGCGGCATGCATGAGACAACCGTGACAGAGGATTTCGCGACTTCTTTTGTGCTTCACACGCACGGGTACTCTTCGCTTTATTATAATCACGTTTGTGTGTTCGGGATGGGGCCCGAAAATCTGATTGCCTATTTTACCCAGCAATTCCGCTGGGCGGCGGGGACCATCCACGTCTTCAAAATGCTCGTAGCCCGCTTTTTCACGAAACCTTTTTCACTAAAACCGGGACAATGGTTCCAGTACTTCCTTTCCAGCACCTACTATTGGGTAGGGCTCGCTTATCTCATTCTGATCCTCGGGCCTCTCTTTTACATTTTTTTCAAAGTGCCATCTTTTTTCATTCGACCCGAAGTTTATTTTTTGTCCTTTCTGCCGTACATGATACTTTCCCTGAGTATTTTTTATTTTTCTTTGCGCAAGAGGAATTATAAACCTCAGGATATCATTACCGGGCAGCTTTTGGGGTCGATGGCTTTCTACACCCATATCAAAGCCGCGCTGGCCGCTCTCCTGGGGCTCAAAATCACATTCGGGATTACTTCGAAGGCAAAGGGGGGAGCCGTTCCTTACTGGGTGCTTTGGCCCCAGCTGACGGTCCTGGTGGCGACTTTTGCCGGGGCGGTGTGGGCGGTAAACCGGTTTGTGTATGAACATGAACCGGCCTTGATCATGAACAGCTTTTGGTCCTTTTGGAATTTTATGGTTTTTACAAGTATTTTCTATTTTAACGCTGGAACAGGCTCGGACCTTGTGATCCATAGGCTTCGGCAAGGGGTCAAAACGGATTTCGAACCTCTTCCGGTTTCGATGTACGAAACGGGTACCCGGGAGGTGGAGTGGAAAGAGTGCGTGGAGATCTTGACCCAGCGTTCCTTGAGTAAGGGAGACAAAGTTCTTTGCAAGGTGTGGAAAGAAAAAGAGCCGCCGATTATGTTCTATGGAGTGGCTATTGTGGATGCGAAAAAGGCATGGTCTGGATTCTATTGCGCACACCTGGGGCTCTTGACGATCCCGGTGGCGGAAAGAGAACGCTTAACCAGGTGGATGAAGAAATGATTGATAAGGGAAAACTTTCTCAGAAGATCCGTGAAGTGATCGAGTGCAAGGATATCCTGATACCGCTTTTAGACAGGCATATTTCAGCGTCTCTGACTTTCAGCGGTCTGGACCAAGCCACGGTTCATGCCATGCGTGAAAAATTTCAGGGCTGGATGCTCCTTCAATTGAAGCATGTGGAGATCCTGAAGGAAATAATCCAGGAACTCCGTGAAAGGAAAAGCGATGTTCTCTAAGGAAGATTATAGAGCCTGCTTTCAGGATCTTGAAAGTGTGCTCTCAAAGCAGAGCTCACTTCTGAAAGACATTCTGAGCGAGGTGTCCGACCCTACGATCCACAGCAAGCTACACGCGATCTTTTTGGATGACAAGAGGATCTTCGATGAATCCCTGATCCAGAAAGCAAAATTCGAGGACTAAAGCCATGGCCGACAGCCCCAAAGAAGAAAAACCGATCTTGATCATTAAGACTCCGGAAAACGACACTAAAAAAGAAAAAACGGTCCTCATCGTGGAGGATGAAGGTGACATTCAGCAGCTTATCGCGATGCGTCTTAAGGCGAGTCATTTCAAGATCCTCACGGCGAGCGACGGGGAAGAGGCGCTTGCGATGATCCGGGATAAAAAACCGGATCTTATCGTTCTCGATCTAATGCTTCCTAAGATCACCGGCTACGAGTTGTGCCAGATGATCAAATTCGATGAGGCTCTCAAATCTATCCCTATCGTTGTCCTTTCGGCTTTGGAACAACGAAAGGACGCCGATCGTGCCTTTGAAGCCGGGGCCGACGCCTATTTTGTCAAACCCCTCGTATTCGATCTTTTGATCACTAAAATTAACCAGCTGCTTCAGTGACCGTTCCCCAGAAGCCGGGAGTCTCGCCATGGTTCCAGATGTGTGCAATCTTTAAGCCTGTGAACATGACGGTTTGGATCGTTCTTGTCATTCTCATCCTAGCGTCAAGCTGTTTTGCCCAGTCTTATTTTTACAAGCGGAAAAACTACTGCGTCATCGGAGCTTTTCTCGGGGACCGGCTTACTCCCGCTTCGGCTGAAAGATTCTCGGCGGATTACGGAAAACATCCGGCCATTCTTCTTACCTTCGTGGACTGGGGCAGCTATCCGGACGAAACGGCGGTTCACGACGTCTACGGGACCGGCTCGGTGCTTATGGTTACGTGGGAACCCTGGGAAGCGGCCCGGAAAGCCACGATCGATTATGATGCGGTGCTGGCCGGCAAGGACGATAAATATATCCGCGAATTCGCGATCCAAATGAGAGCGATCGGCAAGCCTGTTTTTTTAAGATTTGCGCACGAAATGAACGGGGATTGGTATCCTTGGTCGGGGCAGAAGATCGGGGGAGAAAAGTACCGGCGGCTTTTTAGGTATATCCGGAAGATCTTTGACAGTGTTGGGGCCGGCAATGTTCGCTGGGTTTTTTCCATTAATGCCGAAAATGTTCCGGGTTCCAACCACTTCGATCTCTGTTACCCTGGAGGGAGCTACGTCGATTATATTGGCTTGGATGGATATAACTGGGGAGGTTCCCGTTCCTGGAGCCAATGGCGGAGTTTCAGAGAGACCTTTTCTAGTGTTTATAAAGAGGCGGTCCGGCGTTACAAAAAGCCGGTGATCATTTCGGAATTTGGCACGACTTCTACCGGAGGAGACAAAGCGCGTTGGGTCGATGAGGCGCTCAGGGAAGTGAAACGCATGCCGGCAGTGAAGGCTCTGGTCTTTTTTAACGTTGATAAAGAAACCGATTGGAAGATCGTTCCGGGGTCGGAGGCCGGCCGGGCTCTCAGGAACGGTTTGGCGGATCCTTATTTTAAGGAATCGTGGACGGAGGATTGATATGACAAAAGAAGAATTGCTCGTGATGCTTCGCCGGGGTCTTAATGAAGAGGAGAAAGCGATCCCTCTTTATACCAAGCATCTTGGCGCCACTCTCTTTCTTTCCGGTTTCAAGCCGGAGCTTCAGGTTAGGGTCAAAGAGCTGCTTCTGCTCCTCAAAAAAGAATCGGAATCCCATGCCAAGGTTTATGGCGAGCTGATAGCGAGCGTGAAGGAGGCGCGGCAAGATGTTTACTAGAAAAGATTACATCCGGTATTTTGAAGAACTCGCCCACGTAGAAAGGAAAATGATTTATCTTGTGAACGATGCGATCGCCCAATTGAGCGATCGCCGGGTCATCAATGGACTCAGGAAGGTTGCGGCCGACGAAGGGAAGCACTATTCGCTCATTCTGGATCTTTTAGCCAGGCAGCTGGAATTGGGCGAGAGCAATGAGCAACGTCTAAACGAAAGGGAAAACGCTCTGGGGTCCGTGGAGCTGACACCGCTGGAAGAGGCGGGTTCGAGCGCCGGGTTTCGGGGCTATTGCTCTAATCTCTCTAAGACGGGCATGTGCCTTGAGTCCGCAAGGCCGTTCCGTCCCGGAGAGAAATATACTCTCAATATCGAGCCCTATGATCCTCACGAGCCGGTGTTAGAGCGAAAAGGGCGGGTGGTCTGGATGCGGGAGATCCTCGACTTTTACATCGGAGGTATCGAGTTCGAAGCGTGAACGGCTCAAGCGCGCCCAAGGCCGCCCACCGGGTTTTTGAATCGGAAAAAGTTGGCAATGAATCCCGAGCACTTTCTGACGAGATAAGTATTTTTTAATTTAAAACGTTTTTTAAAGCTGGCTTCTGGAAAAAATGAAAAAAATTTTGATCGTTTATACGACAGCCGGAGCGGGCCACAAGAAAGCTGCGCTTGCGATCAAAGAAGCCCTTGAAGAGCTAGCGCCGAAAGATACGGAAGTCTCGGTGATCAATACTCTTGATTTTGCCAGTCCTTTCTTCAGATGGGTCTATCTGAAGGGTTATCTCGTCATTATCAATAAGTTCCCGAAATTCTGGGGCAACGCCTACGACCTCACCAATAATGTCTTTTTTGACCGGATAACCGCCGGGCTGCGGAGATGGAGCAATTGGATCAATTCAAAAAAAATGAGGGAGTATCTTATAGCGTTGGGGCCCGACGTGATCGTCTCGACGCATTTTTTCCCGGCCGAAGTGGTGTCCGATTTAAAACGCAAAAATATGCTTCATTCGCGACTCATTACCGTGGTGACGGATTATAGACTCCATTTGTGGTGGCTTGCGGATCAAGTAGATGCCTATGTGGTAGGAAGCGAACAGGCAAAGGAAGATCTCCTGCGGCATGGGACAGTCCCGGCCAGGATTAGGGTTTTCGGGATACCGGTAGGGCCGGCATTTGTTAAACCGCTCGACAGAAAAAATATACGGGATCGAATAGACCTTCGGGACGCCATTCCGGTTCTGTTAGTGATCGGCGGGGGTCTCGGCCTTGGCCCGTTCGAAGATATCATCAAGATCATCGATAGCGTTTCGGCACCCTTTCAGATCATAGCGGTTTGCGGGGGCAACGAAAAATTAGTCAAAGAGCTCGAAGGGTTGAAGCCCAGTCTTAAACATGCGATCAGGATCTTTGGCTTTGTAAATAATGTCCATGAGCTCATGGAGATCTCCAGTCTCTTGCTTTCCAAATCAGGCGGTGTTACGACCGCCGAGAGTTTGGCGAAGGAGCTTCCCATGATTGTGATCGATCCGATCATCGGTCAGGAAACCCGCAATCGTGATTTTCTCACAAGTCATGGCGCGTCTCTAAAAGTAAACGGGTTGTCAGAGCTGAAAGGTGTGCTTGAGAATCTTGTTGGCGATCCCGGGAAGATCCAGAAAATGAAGGATTCTATAGCAAAGATTAAAAAGCCCATGGCTTGCTATGATGTCGCTAAAATGGCGGTGGAAATGGCCGCTACCTCTCTTGCACGAGAAAAGCCACATTCATCAGAAAACTTAACAACTAACCAGGATTCATCCCCGGGAACGCCTGTCATCCAGTGAAACTATGAGAAAAGGCAAATATATTCGTTTCATGAAGGAAGCTGTCAAAGAGGCGCGCAAAGGACTGCGCGAAGGCGGCATACCGATCGGCTCCGTGCTCGTCAAAGGCGGTAAGATCATCGGCCGCGGGCATAACCGGAGAATTCAAAAGGGATCAGCCATTCTCCACGCTGAAATGGACTGCCTGGAAAATGCCGGGCGCCTCAAGGCCAAGGACTACGAAAAGTGCGTGATCTATTCCACGCTTTCACCGTGCGATATGTGCACCGGCGCTATTCTGCTCTATAAGATCCCGATCGTGGTGATCGGGGAGAACAAGACCTTTAAAGGCCCCGAAGCCTATTCCAAAAAGCATGGGGTGAAATTCATCGATCTCAACCTTCCTGAATGTAAAAAGATGATGAAAGATTTTATTGCCGCCGAGTCCAAGCTTTGGAATGAAGATATAGGAAAATAGTCGCCCGTGTTCATTCGCCAGCTCAAAGATTGCCCCGAATTCATTGCGGGAGATGCCTGTCATCTTCGTGAGCTTCTCAACGCCAAGACCGACAAGCGCGCCTATCGGTATAGCTTGGCCCATGCTGTTGTGAAGCCTGGCACCAAGACCAAACCGCACGCGCTCCGAACCTCCGAGGTCTATTACATGTTGGAAGGAAAGGGGCAGATGCATGTGGGGAGTGAATCCGCAGATGTGGGCCCCGGAGCTGTGATCGATATCCCTCCCGAGGCCGTTCAGTGGATCGAAAATACCGGCAAGACCGATCTTGTGTTTCTATGCATCGTCGATCCCGCCTGGTGTCCGGAAGATGAGAAAATTTTAAAATAAGACGCTGGTTTCAAAAAAAGTTTTCCAAGACCCTCCGGTTCGGCTATACTCCATCCTCAATTGGCAATGGCATCCCCCAAAAGGACGTTTTATGTATCCCATTCTTGAAAAAAGAAATTTGAATAATAACGTGGAAGAAATGGTGATCCTGGCGCCGTATGTCGCGCGGCATTGCGAGCCGGGTCAGTTCATTATTCTTCGCGTGGACGAAGAAGGAGAGCGCATCCCTCTGACGATTGCGGAATACGACCGGAAGAAGGGTTCCGTCTCAATTATCTATCAAGTGGCCGGCTATACCACCCGGAAGCTGAGCGAGAAAAAAGCAGGCGAAGGGATCGTGGATTTTGTGGGTCCCCTCGGCCAACCTACGGAATTGCATCCCGCGAAACATGTGATCGGGATCGGGGGCGGGGTCGGCGCGGCGCCTCTTTACCCGCAGCTCAAGAAGTTGAGTGAAATGGGGACTACGGTCGATGTGATCCTCGGCGCGCGCAGTAAAGACTTCATTATCCTCGAAGAGAAATTCTCCAAGTTTTGCAAAAACGTTTATGTCACCACCGATGACGGGAGTTATGGGTCCAAGGGGCTTGTGACGGAAAAGCTCAAGGCCTTGGTGGAGGCGGGTGAAAAATACGATGAGGTCATCGCGATCGGGCCGGTGATCATGATGAAATTCGTGAGCCTTTTGACCAAGCCGTGGGGCCTGAAGACCAATGTCTCCCTCAATCCCATCATGGTGGACGGGACCGGCATGTGCGGCGGATGTCGCGTGACGGTCGGAGGACAGACGAAATTCGCGTGTGTCGACGGTCCGGATTTTGACGGCCACCAGGTAGATTATGACGAACTGATGCGCCGGCAAAGTATGTATAAAACCGAGGAAGCCCACTCCTGTAAAATTGGTTTGAAGGTTGGTTGATATGGCCCCGAATATGAGCCTCAAGAAGGTCCCCATCCCCGAACAAAAGCCCGAAGAGCGGATCAAAAATTTTAAGGAAGTCGCGCTCGGATACACGCCGGAGCAAGCCAAGGAAGAGGCGCTCCGCTGTCTTCAGTGCAAGACGCGTCCTTGTGTGGCGGGTTGTCCTGTCAACGTGAGGATCCCCGAATTTATCAAAAAAGTTTCAGAAGGGGACTTTGATGAAGCTTTCCGGATTCTCGCCAGCGAGAATTGCCTTCCCGCCGTTTGCGGTCGCGTCTGCCCGCAGGAAACCCAGTGCGAGATCCTTTGCGTGCGCGGTAAAAAAGGAGAACCGGTGGCGATCGGCCGCCTGGAACGTTTTGTGGCGGATCATGCGATGGAGCATATGCTTCCGGAAATTCCCGAGATCAAAAAGAACGGTATCAAGGTCGCCATCGCCGGAGGCGGCCCCGCCGGGCTGACTTGTGCCGGCGAGTTGGCACGCATGGGTTACGAGGTGACGATCTTTGAAGCGCTTCATGCCTTGGGCGGTGTTTTGATGTACGGTATTCCGGAATTCCGGTTACCGAAACGGCTGGTGGCCAAGGAGATCGCGAAGGCGCTGAATCTGGGCGTCAAGATCGAGAAAAATGTGATCATCGGAAAATCGATCAAGGTGGACGAGCTTTTCCAGGAAGGTTTCAAGGCTGTTTTTATCGGATGCGGCGCCGGTCTTCCTTCGTTCATGAAGATCGAAGGCGAAAATCTGAACGGTGTTTACTCCGCCAATGAGTTTTTGACCCGCGCTAATCTCATGAAAGCTTATGATTTCCCGAATGTCCCTACGCCGATCAAGATCGGAAAACGCGTGGCGGTGATCGGTGGCGGGAATGTGGCGATGGATGCCGCCCGGACCGCGAAACGGTTGGGGGCTGAGGAGGTTTATATCGTTTATCGTCGTAGCGAAGCCGAGCTTCCGGCCCGTGCCGAAGAGGTCCATCACGCGAAAGAAGAGGGGATCATTTTCCGGCTTCTTCGCAATCCCGTGAAGATCCTGGGGAAAGATGGTTGGGTGACGGGAATGGAATGTGTCGAGATGGAGCTGGGTGAGCCCGATGAATCGGGTCGTCGCAGGCCTGTGGTCAAAAAAGGAAGCAATTTTAATTTTCCGGTGGAGACCGTTGTCGTGGCGATCGGTGGAACGCCCAATCCCTTGATCCGTCAAACAACGCCGGGTCTCGAGGTCCAGAAATGGGGCGGGATCATTGTGGATGAAGCGACGATGAAAACTTCCAAAGAAGGCGTTTATGCCGGCGGCGATATCGTAACGGGCGCCGCGACCGTGATCCTGGCCATGGGCGCGGGAAAGACAGCCGCTCGCGCGATCCACGAAGCTTTGCAAAAAAAGACTCAGTAGGATCTGCCAGCTCTCTTCGTAAGACCCTCGCGAGGCGTTTGACATTTGAGAAAAAACGGATAGGATATCTTCTCAATTGTTCTAAATTTCACAATTCTGAGAGGCCCGATGGAAGCTTCACCGCAGAAAACGAAGAACTCGGAAGTCGCGCAAAATACCGCTTGTGCCTGCCAGCCCACCGAAGAAGAGATGCTCCGTAGTCTGGATGTCGTTATTGATGGCTTTGCCAAGACCGACGGCGCACTGATCCCGATCCTTCAAACGGCCCAGAATCTTTTCGGCTATCTTCCCAAGAGCGTCCTCAAACATATCAGTCTCCGTCTCGGAATTCCCTACAGTGAAGTGACGGGCGTGGTCACTTTTTATTCTTTTTTTTCAACCGTCCCCCGTGGCAAACACGTGGTACGTGTTTGTCTCGGAACGGCCTGCTATGTACGCGGTGGCAAGGAAGTTCTCGAGGCTTTCAAAAAAAACCTGAAGATCAATGTGGGGGAGACCACGCCGGACCGGATGTTCTCTCTGGAAGTAGGGCGTTGTTTTGGCGCGTGCGGATTGGCGCCTGTCGCCATGATCAATGACGATGTTCACCAGCGCGTGAAATCCGCCAAGATCCGCGACATCATCAGCCAGTACCAGCATGAAGGTGAAGACGTGAAGGAGGCCAAGTCATGACCGGGTCTCCTCGCAAGATCGGGTCCGCCAAGGAACTCGAAAGGCTCAAAAAATCCATTTTGGATGAAAAAAAGAAAAACGCCGCAAAAAAACGGATCCTGCTCTGTGCCGGCGCCGGTTGCATCGCGTCGGGTTCTCTCCGGCTCAAAAAAGCCCTCGAGGAAAAGATCCGGGAAGAGAAGCTCGATGTGGAAGTTGTGGAGACCGGATGCCTCGGGCCCTGCGCGCAAGGCCCTGTGGTTGTCGTGGATCCCGATCATACCTTCTATGAAAATCTGAAAGTAGAAGATGCCGCGGATCTCGTGAATGAACATCTCCGGAAAGGGAAGCCCGTCGAGCGGTTGATGCCGCGGGATGCCAAGACGAGTAAGCCTGTTCCGAAGCAAGACCAGATGGACTTTTTTCAGAAGCAGACCAAGATCGTCCTGCGCAATTGCGGGGCTATTGATCCGCTCAAGATCGGGGATTATATCGCCCGGGACGGCTATCAGGCGCTTGCGAAGATCCTCACCTCGATGAAACCCGAGGAAGTCATCGATCAGGTGAAGAAGTCCGGGCTTCGGGGTCGCGGCGGTGCAGGATTTCCGACCGGCATGAAATGGGAATTCACGCGCCAAGCTCCGGGGGATGTGAAATATGTGATCTGCAATGCCGATGAGGGAGACCCCGGTGCATTCATGGACCGGAGCGTTCTGGAAGGCGATCCTCATAGTGTGATCGAGGGCATGGCGGTCGCGGCCTTCGCGGTCGGTTCGTCGCGCGGTTTCGTGTACGTGCGTGCGGAATATCCCCTTGCGGTTTCGCGACTGACCAAGGCCATCGAACATGCAAAGGAAGCCGGACTTCTGGGTGAGAATATTTTAGGGACCGGATTCAACTTTGATCTTGAGATCCGGATGGGTTCCGGCGCTTTTGTGTGCGGGGAAGAAACCGCTCTTATGAATTCTATCGAAGGAAAACGGGGAGAGCCGCGCCCGCGCCCGCCTTTTCCGTCGAAAAGCGGGCTTTGGGGTAAACCCAGTCTTTTGAATAATGTTGAAACTTATGCGAATATTCCCGTGATCCTCACCAAAGGTGCGGAATGGTACGCAACTTTTGGGACAGTGCCGAGTAAAGGGACCAAGGTTTTTGCGCTGGCGGGTGCTATTCGAAACACAGGGCTTGTGGAAGTTCCGATCGGGACGCCGCTTGGTGAACTCATTTACGATATCGGCGGCGGGATCAAAGGCGGCAAGAAATACAAGGCGGCTCAGATCGGCGGTCCTTCGGGCGGCTGTATCCCCAAGGAATTTCTGAACGTTGCCCTCGATTACAAGACGCTGGAGGAGCTCGGCGCGATCATGGGCTCCGGCGGTCTCATTGTTATGGATGAAGATTCCTGCATGGTGGACGTCGCAAGATTTTTTCTGGATTTTGTGCAGGACGAATCGTGCGGCAAATGCGTTCCGTGCCGCGTGGGGACCAAACGCATGCTCGAGATCCTGGAGCGCATCTGCGCGGGCCAGGGCGAGGAAGGCGATGTTGAAAAATTGGTCCGCCTCGGTCTGCAAATCAAGGAAACCTCTCTTTGCGGTCTGGGACAAACGGCTCCCAATCCTGTCCTTTCCACGATCCGTCATTTTCGAAAAGAATATGATCAACATATCCGGGAGCGACATTGCGAAGCGGGTGTTTGTCCGTCGTTGGTCCGGGCCTCCTGCCAGACCGCGTGCCCCGCAGGGGTGGATGTCCCGGGTTTTGTGTCGCTTGTGGGGGAGAAGCGCTACGCGGAGGCGCTCAAGCTCCATCGGGAGCGGAATCCCTTTGCCGCAGTTTGTGCCCGCGTTTGCTTTCATACCTGTGAAGACAAATGTCGCCGGGCGACGCTCGATGATTCGGTTTCAATCCGAGGTATCAAGCGTTTCATGGTCGATCAGGAAGTAGTGATCCAGGTGCCCGAGGTCCGGCACAACGAGCAGAATGCGGCGCGCAAGATCGCGATCGTGGGAGCGGGTCCCGCGGGTCTTTCTTGTGCTTATTTTCTGGCAAGGCTCGGCTACCGGCCCACCGTGCTCGAATCGGAGCCCAGACCGGGCGGGATGTTGGTCCAGACGATCCCGGCGTACCGGTTGCCGCGCGAAACTCTTGCGCGAGAGATCCGGATGATCGAGCAATTGGGCGTGACGATCGAGACGAATAAGCGCCTCGGGAAGGATTTTACGCTGCAGGAACTGCGCGACAAAAAATATGACGCGATCTTCCTCGGGATCGGAGCTCCGGAATCTTTCGGGCTCGGGATCATGGGCGAGGATGCGGACGGGGTCGTTATGGCCCTTCCGTTCTTGAGAGAATATAACATTCGAGGGTCTGTCCCCGTCGGGAAAAAAGTGGTGGTCGTGGGCGGCGGGAATGCGGCCATCGATGCCGCCCGGACGGCCCTCCGTTTGGGCGCAGAGGCCGTGACCGTTCTTTACCGCCGGAGCCAGGAAGAAATGCCGGCTTATGCCGAAGAGGTTCGCGAATCGATCTATGAAGGGATCAAACTGATGCCGCTCACGCATCCTGTGGAGATATTGAAAGGCCCGGACGGCAAGGTCAGCGGGGTGAGATGCATGACGATGAAGCTTGGGGACTATGATCGTAGCGGACGCCGGTCTCCGACCGCGGACGGAGCGGATCAATTCACCTTGGAAGCGGATCAGGTGATCGGTGCGATCGGTCAGACGCTCCAAGCCGGAAAGCTTTTTGATCTTAAGGATGCAGAGATCAAGATGACGCAGAATAAATTCATCTATGCGGATTCCGTGACGGGGCAGACCTCGGTCCCGGGGATTTTCGCGGGCGGGGATGCGGCCTCGGGCCCCTGGTCGGTGGTGGCAGCGATCGGCGCCGGCGAGAGAGCCGCCGTCGGCATTGATCAATTTTTGACGGGCGAGGATCATGCTTTCTGGCGTGAGGAAAAGGTCGTGGATACGGATTTTGATCCTGATGTGGATCCTGTGCCTTATCCGCGCGAGTCCGTGCGTTCGATCCCGGTCGAGAAGCGGAAACACAATTTTGATGAAGTGGAGCTTTCTTGGAATGAGAACGTGGCCCAGCGCCAAGCCAAACGCTGCCTTCGCTGCGATTACGGAAAAACCGTGACCCGGAGGGGGAACAAATAATGACGAAGCTTTTTGTGAATAACCACGAGGTGGAGGTCAAACCGGGCGCGACGATCTATGAAGCCGCCAAAGTCCTCGGAGTTGAGATCCCGACCCTTTGCTATCTTGAAGGCAAGTTGCCGATCGGGGCCTGTCGTGTCTGTCTCGTGGAAGTGGAGGGCGCGAAGACGCTTGTGGCTTCCTGTTCGACACCCGCGCTGGACGGAATGCGGGTTCATACCAATAATAAAAGAGTGCGCGAAGCGCGGCGGACGGTGGTAGAGCTGATCCTGAGTGAGCATGAAGGAAGCTGCCAATATTGTTCGCGCAGTGAAGATTGTGAATTAAAAGAGATCGCGTCCCATTTGGGGATCGAAGATATCCACTACAAAGGCGAAAAGCCGCCGGTCCAGATCGATACCAGCACCCCCGCTCTCGTGCGGGATTCCGGAAAATGTATCAAATGCCGCCGTTGCGTGACGGTCTGCCGTGAAGTGCAAGGCGTGGGCGCGCTTTTCCCGCAAAACCGGGGCTACAAAACCATGATCGGTCCGGCTTTTGCCATGGACCTGGACAGCGTCGCGTGCGTTCAGTGCGGCCAGTGCGCGGCCATTTGTCCGGTCGGTGCGATCCAGGAGAAAAACGATATTGATAAGGTCTGGGAAGCTTTGGAAGACAAAACCAAGCACGTGGTGGTGCAGACCGCGCCCGCGATTCGCGCGGCTCTGGGCGAATGTTTCGGTTATCCTCCGGGAACTCTCGTGACCGGAAAAATGGTGACAGCCCTCCGGCGCATCGGTTTTCACGCGGTATTCGACACTAATTTTACGGCTGACCTGACTATCATCGAAGAGGGAACGGAGCTCCTCATGCGGCTCAAAAAAGCTTTGGTGGAAAAAGAGCCTGTGTCGCTTCCGATGTTCACGAGCTGCTCTCCCGGCTGGATCAAATTCGCAGAATATTACTATCCGGAATTTCTTCCGAACCTCTCCAGCTGCAAATCGCCGCAGCAGATGTTCGGCGCGCTCGCAAAGACTTATTATGCGACGCAAAAAGGCGTTAAACCTGAGGACATGGTTGTGGTTTCGATCATGCCATGCACCGCCAAAAAATTTGAAGCTTCACGGCCTGAAATGAACTCAAGCGGCGTTCAGGATGTGGATTACGTCCTGACCACGCGGGAATTGGGATTTATGATCGAGTCAGCCGGCATCGACTTCAAAAATCTTGAGGATGGCACGATGGATTCTCCGCTCGGGATCTCGACGGGGGCCGCAGATATTTTTGCCAACACGGGCGGTGTGATGGAAGCGGCTCTGAGAACAGTTTACGAGCTCGTAACGGGTCGTGAATTTCCATCGGCCGATCTGCGCCTAGCGCCTGTGGAAGGACTTCAGGGGATCAAGGAGGCGTCGCTTGTGATCACTGGAGCCGTTCCGGAATGGTCCTTTTTAGAGAATGTAGAAGTCAAGGTGGCGGTAGCTCATGGCTTGGCCAATGCGGCACATCTTTTGGATCAGATCAAGGAAGGTAAGGCTCATTATCATTTTGTAGAGGTCATGACCTGCCCCGGCGGCTGCATTGGCGGGGGAGGCCAGCCTCGCTACACCGATGATGCCGTCCGTCTTGCACGCATCAACGCTATTTACAAAGAAGATGCCGGAAAGAAGCTCCGGAAGTCCCACACCAATCCCGAAGTGAAAAAGCTTTACGACGAATTCCTGAAGAAACCTCTCGGCGAGAAGTCTCATCGCCTGCTCCATACGCACTACCACGAACGCTCCAAGACCTAACGGCATTTTTTATTTTTCTGTTGCGTCGGTTTTGTTTTTTTGATAATATTCCAATCGTTCGGTTTTTCACGAATGCGCTATGAAAAAACTCCCCCGAAAGATCATTACAAGAGTTCTGCTTTACATACGGACCCTTGAAAGTCTGATCAAGGAGAAGCGCTACTTGGTTTCTTCGAAGCAGCTCTCGGAGATCACGGGATTGTCAGACGTTAAGATTCGCAAGGATATTTCGAATTTTAAGACAGTCGGGAAGCCCCGCATCGGTTACAAGACCGCAGAGCTCAAAAAAACGCTTGAGAATTATTTGCTTCAGAATCATGAGGTGCATCTCGTTCTTTTCGGGGCGGGGAACCTGGGCGAAGCTTTTTTACGGTACCCGGGATTTCGTCGAGAAAAAGTGAAACTGGTGGCGGCTTTTGATGTGTCGCCTCGCAAGATTGGACGGAAGATCGAAGGGGTTCGGATCTATCCGGTCGAGCGGGCGCCGGAGATCATTAAACGGTGCCGCGCGGATATCGGAATCATTGCAGCGCCAAAAGAACAGGCTCAGGAAGTCGCGGATTATATGGTATTATCAGGTCTGCACCGGATCGTGAATTTCGCCCCTTGTTCGATCAGCGTGCCTTCGAAAGTGCAAGTTCGCAATATGGATTTTACGATCGAGTTTTTGTCGCTTTTTTGCGATTCGGCCAAGTGACGGACGTTTTCGAGTCTGTCATCCCCGAGCGCTTCTATCGGGGATCCAGGATATTCATCACCGCTGGATTCCCGCTAAGAACATGCGGGAATGACAAATTTTGATAAAACGGGGTGAACCATGGAGTATGACGCGCAAAAGATCCTGACCCAGTTCAATGAAGCTATGGTGGATATTCGTAAGACCGTGCCGAAGCAATACGAAGCCTTCATGAAGGAAAAAGAGGCGATCCTGGCTTCCGGGAAGGTTCCGGAAAAGACGAAGTGGCTGTTGCTTTTGGTGGCCAGTACCACCCAGAAATGTCCGGTTTGCATTCCCCGGGCGGTCCGGCATTGTCTGGATGCGGGCTGGACAAAAGAAGAAATGCTTGAGGCTTGCATGGTAGCCGTGCTGGTCGGCGGTTCGAGCGCTATGACTTATGTGACTTTGGTGGACAAAGCCATCGAGCAAATGAAAAAATAGAAAAACACGGTTGAAAAGGGAGTTTTGAATGGATAAGCAAAATTTGGAGCGAGAAGTCAAAGAGATCGCGGATTCCTGGAAGGGTAAAGAGGGGAATCTGATCATGGTCCTCCATCAAATCCAGAACCGTTATGGTTACGTGCCGCGCGAGGTTTCTCTCGTGCTTTCCGAGATCCTCGATGTGCCCCTTGCCCGTATTTATGAAGTGATCACGTTCTATCATTTTTTCCGCCTGACCCCTCCTGGAAAACATACGATCTCCGTTTGTATGGGAACGGCCTGTTATTTGAAGGGGGGCGCTGAAATTCTTGGGGAGTTGGAGCATCTTCTTTGCGTGAAACCCGGAGAAACGACCAAGGATGGCCAGTTCCATCTGGAAATGGTGCGTTGCCTGGGGTGCTGCGGACTGGCGCCGGTCCTGAAGATCGGGGAGAAAGTCTATGGCGGTGTGAAGAAAAAAGATATTGGCGATATTATCGCTCATTATTCCGAAGAAACCGAAGCCGAAGTCGCTGCGTGATAGGGAGAAATTGTATCTATGAATAAAATAACGAAGAAAGACCTGGAATCTATCAAGCAGGAACACGGCAAGGCCGACCGCAACTGGATCAAGGTGGGTTACAGCACCTGCGGGGTCGCGGCCGGGGCCAAGGAAGTTTACGACACGCTTGTCGAGGAAAGCCGTAAGCATAACGCGGATGTAGAGATCAAAAAATGCGGATGCGTGGGGATGTGTTCGGCGGAACCGCTTGTGGAGGTTCATGTCAAGAACATGCCGACGGTGTTTTATGGCAAGGTGGATAAAGAAGTTGCGACCAAGATCATGGAAAAACACGTGTGCGGCAAGATGCTCGTGAACGACCGGATCTACGATCTGAAGCTTAATTAAGGAACCGGAGAAGATATGGGAAAAGTAGTTTTCATTAAAGACACAGCGATCACGGGGAAGGACAAGACCCGGGATTTTTATGGCGTGTTCCTCGGGATCCTGAGAGAAAAAGGCCTCGAGAACGAGGTCCAGCTTGTGCGTGTTGCGGATATCGGTATCTACGGTCAAGGTATGGCCGTCCGCGTGCTGCCTGAAAATTTTCTCTACACAAATGTTCAGGAAAATGAGATCCCGGCGATCGTTCTGGAGAGCGTGGTCGGGGGTAAGCCTGTTGAGGGCAAGTCAAGCACGCAACCTTCCAAGCAACTTCGTATCGTGCTCCGTAATTGCGGTGTGATCGATCCCGAAAGTATCGAAGATTACATTGCGCGGGATGGTTATCAGGCGCTGGCGAAGGTTCTTACGGAGTACACGCCGGAAAAAGTAGCTCAGGAAATAAAAACGGCCGGCCTTCGAGGCCGCGGCGGTGCGGGATTCCCGACGGGGCTCAAATGGGATATCACGCGCAAGGCGCAGGGCGATCAGAAATATATTATTTGTAACGGTGATGAAGGTGATCCGGGCGCGTATATGGACCGCAGCGTGCTGGAGAGCGATCCGCATTCCGTGATCGAAGGGATGATCATCGGGGCTTATGCGATCGGCGCCTCCAAAGGTTACTTTTATATCCGTGCGGAATATCCGCTTGCGATCGAGAGGATCGAAAAAGCCATTCAGCAATGCCGTGAACGCGGGATTCTGGGTGAAGGGATTCTTGGATCGTCTTTTAACTTGGATCTGGAGATCCGCCTGGGTGCCGGTGCTTTCGTTTGCGGTGAAGAGACCGCTCTTATTGCCTCGATCGAAGGCAAGCGCGGTTATCCAAGTCCGCGGCCTCCTTTTCCGTCCATCAAAGGACTCTGGGGAAAACCCACTTGTATTAATAACGTTGAGACCTTAGCGAATATCCCGGTCATCATGATGAAAGGCGGGGCCTGGTTCGCAGGGATCGGGACCGAGACTTCCAAGGGAACCAAAGTGTTCGCCGTGACCGGCAAGGTGAAAAATTCAGGACTTGTCGAAGTTCCCATGGGGACAGCGATCGAAGATATCGTGTATGGGATCTGTGGCGGGGCCATGAGCGGGAAAAATGTCAAAGCGATCCAGACTGGCGGTCCCTCCGGTGGCGTGATCCCGAAAGAATTTTTTCAGACCAAGGTCGATTACGAAAGCTTGCAGAAAATGGGATCCATTATGGGGTCCGGCGGCATGATCGTCATGGATGAGGACGATTGCATGGCGGATATCGCAAAGTTCTATCTCGGATTCTGCGTGGATGAATCTTGCGGAAAGTGCGCTCCCTGCCGTATTGGTGGAACGCAGATGTTGAGACTTCTCAGGAAAGTCACGGATGGGGAAGGGACTCAAAAAGATCTTGAACAGCTCGAGCAGATCTCGGTTGCTATGCAAAAAGCGTCGCTTTGCGGTCTGGGACAAACAGCGCCCAACCCGGTGCTTTCGACTTTGCATTATTATCGTGCCGAATATGACGCGCACGTGAATCAAAAAAAATGTCCGGCCTGTAAATGCGCCAAATTGGTGAAGTTTCTGATCATGAGCGAAAAGTGCGTGAAATGCGGCATGTGCTTCAAGGCGTGTCCGGTCGGTGCTATTTCCGGGAACCGTGAGAGTGGTTATTTGATCGACCAGACAAAATGTATTCGCTGCGGACAATGTTTTGAGGTTTGCAAACCCCGCGCGATCAGTCGGAGCTAATGTAAGACAAGTTTTTATACAGGAGAAGAAAAAAGTTTATGGTGAAAGCTCTTATCAATGGAATAAAAGTGGAAGTGCCGGAAAATACCACCATTCTGGATGCGGCGCGGAAGGCTCAGATCAAGATCCCCACGCTTTGCAAACATCCCGATGCTTATCTTCATGCCTCGGCGGCTTGCGGGATTTGTCTTGTGAGGGCTAAAGGGAACCGAAAAATGCTCCGGGCTTGCTGCACGCCGCTGGAAGAAGGCATGGATATCATCACGCATGATCCTGAGATCGTGTCGATCCGCCGGACGGTCGTTGAGCTTTTTCTTTCCAATCATCCTAATGAATGTCTCACCTGCGGCCGGAATAACAATTGCGAATTCCAGTCCCTTGTGGCGGATTTCGGGATCCGGGAAGAATTCTACGAAAAGATCGTCCGGGATATTCCCAAAGATGATTCCACCGGCAATATCGTGCTGGAACCCCGGAAGTGCATCAATTGCGCCCGTTGCGTGGATGTCTGCCAGAATGTGCAGGACGTGTGGGCACTTACCTTTCTTCAGCGCGGATTCAATACCAGAATGGCCCCGGCGGGGGATATCAGCCTCGCGGATTCGCCCTGCGTGCGTTGCGGTCAGTGTGCGGCTCATTGCCCGACCGGCGCGATCTTTGAAAAAGACGATTCTGTTCTGGCGTGGAAAGCGCTTCGCGATCCGGAACAATATTGCGTGGTTCAGATCGCTCCCGCGGTGCGTGTGGCGCTAGGAGAAGCTTTCGGATTTCCGCTCGGGGCAAATGTTACCAAAAAGATCTACACGGCCCTTCGGCGCATGGGGTTCAAGGCGATCTTCGATACCAACTTTGCTGCGGATGTGACCATTATGGAAGAAGCGAGCGAATTCATCCATCGCTTCGTCGATAAAAAAGGACCGTTGCCGCTTATTACGACTTGTTGTCCCTCATGGGTGGATTTCATGGAAAAATTCCATCATGACATGATCCCTCACTTTTCTTCCGCGAAGTCCCCGCATGAGATGATGGGCGTGCTCGTAAAAACTTATTACGCGGAAAAGAACAAGATCGATCCCGCGAAGCTCAAGGTGATCTCGGTAATGCCGTGTACGGCCAAGAAATTCGAGATCTCACGCAGCCATGATATGTCAGCTTCCGGATTCCAGGATGTCGACGTGGTGCTCACGACCCGCGAGCTTGCCCGCATGATCAAACAGGCCGGTATTGATTTTTCGAATCTTCCGGACGAGGAATGCGACCCTATTCTCGGCGACTATAGCGGCGCCGGGACGATCTTTGGGGCAACCGGCGGCGTCATGGAAGCGGCGCTTCGAACGGCTTATTTTTTTGTGACGGGAAAGAATCTTCCGAAAGTCGAATTTCAGAGCGTCCGGGGCTTAAAAGGCGTGAAGGAGACTTCGATCAATATTGAAGGGACAGAAGTCAAAATCGCTGTCGCGCACGGTTTGGCGAATGTGGAGTATGTGTTGAATCAGGTCCGAAAAGCGCAAAAAGAAGGCAAGCCGCTTCCTTATCATTTTATCGAGGTCATGGCTTGTCCCGGGGGTTGTGTGGGCGGTGGCGGACAGCCGTATGGCGTCACCGACGAACTTCGTATCGCGCGTTCAAAAGGTCTGTACTCTGATGATGAAGCCCAGACGGTTCGCTGTTCCCATGAGAATCCGCATGTGCAGCAGCTTTATAAGGAATTTCTCGGGAAGCCTTTGGGCGAGAAGGCCCACCATTTGCTTCATACGAAGTATCAGCCGTTACCGATCTATCGCCGGTAACAAGTATTTGAAATTTTAGATTCGAAGAGTTCCTGAAGAGAGGGTCGCGTAAGTGACCTGAAGCTAAGGGAGAGAAAATTTGAGAAAGTTTTTCTATCCCAGCTTCTTCCAAAGGAGCTGGGATTTCTTTTTTTTATAACCAATCTTGAGGAGGTTGTTATGGATAAAAGGCTTGGATTTATCGGGATCATTGTGGAAGACCGGAAAAAAGCTGCGCATCAGGTGAACGATCTTCTTTCTGAATACGGGGACATTATTGTCGCGCGTGTTGGGCTTCCTTACCGGGAGCGAAAGTGTTCCGTGATCACGCTGATCGTCGATGCGACGACCGACCAGTTGGGATCGCTTACCGGGAAACTGGGTGCGCTTGACGGCGTTTCCGTGAAATCCGCGTTGACTAAACAGTCATGAGTTTGGAGCTATGAGTTCGGAGTTTTGAAAAAGAGTTTTTACTCCGAACTCCAGACTCACGACTCCGAACTTTCTCAAAAGGAATTTATGCAAAACACACCTAAGAGTTTGAGGCTTCAGATCGGGATCTTTGGCCGGACCAACGTCGGGAAGTCGAGTTTTCTCAATATGGTAGCGGGCCAGGACGTGTCGATCACTTCGCCTGTGCCGGGGACGACGACCGATGTGGTCGAAAAGGTCATGGAGCTTTTGCCTGTGGGGCCGGTGGTCTTTCTTGATACAGGGGGGATGGATGACGGGTCCGTGCTGGGCCCCAAACGGATCGAACGGACCCGGAAGATTTTCGATCGGTCCGATGTCTCGGTCCTGATCCTTGAAGCGGATGAGTGGACCGAATTTGAGGAGGAAGTGGTTCGCGAAACGACACTTCGGAAAAGTCCGCTTGTTCTTGTGGTGAATAAGAGCGATCTGAAAGCCCCTTCCGACTCTTTTCTTGAAGAATTGAAACAAAAGACTTCCCGGATTCTGGTTTGCGCAAGCACGGATCGCGCCAATCGCGATGGTTCCGTCAATCTCCTGAAACAATTCCTGCTGGAGGTTTGCCCCGAGGATTTTTTGACCGCGCCTGCGATGCTGGGGGATATCATGCCGAAAGGCGGCCTCGCGATCTTGATCATCCCGATCGATTTTGAAGCTCCAAAAGGAAGAATTATCCTGCCCCAGGTGCAGGCGATCCGTGATGCCCTGGATCACGATTCAATGACGCTTGTCGTAAAAGAAAGCGAATATAAAGCGGCTTTATCGAAATTAAAATCGTCTCCGGACCTGGTCGTTTGTGATTCTCAAGTCGTGGACCGGATGGTCGCCGAAACGCCTGCGGGTGTGAAATGCACGACCTTTTCGATCCTTTTGTCGCGTCTCAAAGGCGATATTGTGGAAATGACAAAAGGGGCGCTTGCGATCGATCGCCTTAAAAAAGGCGACAAGATCCTGATCTCCGAATCCTGCAGCCATCATGCCATTGACGGAGATATCGGCCGTATCAAGATCCCGAAGTGGATCCAGAAGTATCTCGGGCATGAGATCGAGATCGCCGTCTGCGCGGGGCGCGATTTTCCGGACGATCTCAAGGATTATAAACTAATCATCCAGTGCGGGTCCTGCATGTTAACGCGGCGGGAGACGCTTGCGAGGATCCAGCGCGCGAAGCGGGAAGGTGTTCCCATCACCAATTACGGGCTCTGCATTTCCTATCTCCAAAAGGTTCTCGAGAGAGTGATCGAACCTTTCCCTGACGCGCTTGCCGCTTTTCAAGATAGTAAAATGAAAACCAAGGAAGCCCTATCGTGACAACTGAAACCGCCTGGATCGCCGAGCGCATCAAGCAGGACCAGATCGACCGTTATCTCGATCAGGGGCGTGATTTTATTGATGACGCCTCCATTTGGAAAAAGATCGAGACGGCGGCGGAGCCTGACGCCAAAACCGTGCGTGCTATCCTCGCGCGCTCACTGGCCGTTCAAACGCTTACGCCGGATGAGCTCGCGACGCTCATCCGCGTTCAGGATCCCGACATGCTCCGGGAAATGCAAGCGACAGCTTTCCAGATCAAGAAAAAAGTCTACGACAACCGTATCGTGACTTTTGCGCCGCTTTATATGGGAAATTATTGCGTCAATAATTGCGCCTATTGCGGATTCAAGCACGAGAACTTGACCGCTAAGCGCCGGGTTCTTTCGACGGATGAAATCCGTAAGGAAACAGAGATTCTGACCGGAAAGATCGGCCACAAGCGTATTATTGCGGTCTACGGAGAGCATCCCCTGACCGGGATCGATTATATCCTTGAGAGTATGAAAACGATTTATGCGGTGAAAACGCCTACGAAACATGGCTACGGCAATATCCGCCGGATCAATGTGAACGCCGCGCCGATGTCGATCGAAGAACTCACGCGTCTCCGGGACGGCGGGCTTGGAACCTATCAGGTTTTCCAGGAAACCTATCACCACGAGACTTACGCAAAGCTTCATCCGAAGGGGACGCTCAAATCCGACTATCGGTGGCGGCTTTATGCCATGCACCGCGCAATGGAAGCGGGGGTTGATGATGTAGGGGTCGGGGTCTTGTTCGGGCTTTATGACTGGCGTTTTGAGGTGATGGCGCTTCTCTATCATGCGATGCACCTTGAAGCCAAAATGGGGATTGGACCCCACACGGTGTCTTTTCCTCGCATGGAACCGGCCTTAAACTCCGAATATGCCGAACGTTCTCCCTATAAGGTATCCGACGAGGATTTCAAGAAGATCATCCTGCTGATCCGTCTTGCCATTCCTTACACGGGGATGATCATTACGGCGCGGGAAACGGCTCAGGTGCGGCGCGATGCGATCGCTCTCGGGATCACGCAGACCGACGCTTCCACCAAGATCGGGATCGGGAGTTATAGCGAATCGGGGAAGGCGCAGGAATCCGAGCGCCAGCAGTTCATGCTGGGCGACACGCGAAGTCTGGATGAGTTGGTCCGGGATTTCGCAGAGATGGGACACATCACCTCGTTTTGCACGGCCGGGTATCGTTGCGGCCGGACCGGGAAATGCATTATGGACCTTTTACGGAGCGGCCAGGAGGGGAAATTTTGCAAATTGAACGCCGTGTTGACATTTCAGGAATGGTTGGATGATTTTGCCACTCCCGAAACGCGCGAAGCCGGTCTTCGGGTGCTTGAAAAAGAGCTTCAAGAGATCAAGGCAAGAAACCCGCAAGGATTCCCCGTTTTTTATCAATTTCTTGAGCGTGTCCGGAAAGGCGAGCGGGATTTGTTCCTTTAAAAAGCGGGACTAGTTCCTCGGGACTGGGGACTCGTGAAAACGCAGAGCCAGAACGAGTCCCGAGGTGCGAGCCCCGAGTCCCAGAAAAGAGGATCTTCGAAAGCAATGAATACCTTCGATATGCTGAAGTGGTTGGGAGAAAAAGATCCCGTGAAACTCGAAGAGCTTTTCCGGGAAGCGCGTGCCTGTGCTGTCCGGCATGTTGGGACCAAGGTCTATTTCCGTGGTCTCATCGAATTCAGCAATTACTGCGCGAAGGATTGTTATTATTGCGGCATACGGAAGAGCAATACCAACGTGATCCGCTTTTCCATGGAAGAAGACGAGATCCTGCAATGCGCGAGGGCGGCCCAGGAAATGGACTACGGGTCGATCGTCCTGCAATCCGGCGAGCGCCAGGACGAAACTCATATTTGTTTTGTCGAAGATATTCTTCATAAGATCAAAGCCGCAACCTCTGGGAAACTTGGAATCACGTTGTCGCTCGGCGAACAGACCCAAGAGACTTATGAGCGATGGTTCAAAGCGGGCGCTCATCGCTATCTTTTAAGGATCGAGACGAGCTCTCCCGCGCTTTATAAAAAGCTGCATCCCGCAGACCATTCCTTTTCAACGCGTCGAGATTGCCTCCGAACGCTTCGGAAGATCGGTTATCAGGTCGGGACAGGCGTCATGATCGGGCTACCATTCCAGACCCATAAAAATCTTGTCGAGGATATTCTGTTCTTTAAAAAGGAAGATATCGATATGGTGGGCATGGGTCCTTATGTTCCGCATGGCGACACGCCGCTTGTTCCCGCGGATCATGATCCTGAGGAAAACTTACGACTTGGGCTCGTGATGATCGCTCTTACACGATTGATTCTTAAAAATGTGAATATTGCGGCAGCGACCGCTCTTCAGGCCCTTGACCCTGAGGGAAGGGAAAAAGGGGTTCAGGCGGGTGCCAATATCATCATGCCGAACATTACGCCCACGGATTATCGGAAGTTTTATCGGCTCTACGATAATAAGCCCTGCCTCGACGAAAATGCTCTTCAGTGCAAGAGCTGTCTTGAGCGCCGTATCGAAGCGGCGGGTGCCGAGATCGGCTATGGCGAATGGGGCGATTCGCCGCATGCTTTGAAAAAAAGTATGTAGTAGGTAGTATGTAGTAGGTCGTGAGATTTTTTTTGTATCTTGGGACGGGAGGCTTTCTACTTACTACCTACCACCTACGACCTACGATTTTTGCTGTATTCTACGCTTGATATCTTCAAAAAATATGATAGAACATAGTGCCGTCAGATCGACAAAGGCCTGTTTTGAGAACCCGCCCAGTGCAATCCAATGAGGTGGACCATGGATAAAAAAGAGTTCTACGCAAAGTCGGAAAAGATCATTAACGAGACCTTCGAAGTTGTCAAAAAGTACGCCAAGGTTGTGGCGGAAAAAACAGGGGAGGCGGCCCATGTCACACGCCTTCTGATCCAGAAAGCGACCCTGGAGCATCAGATGGCCAAGGCGTTCTCTCAATTAGGCAGTCAGGTCTATCATACGACGGTGAGGCAGGGGGAGAAGCTTGATCTTGCGGCCGCGGAGATCCAAAAGGTGTTTGAAGAGCTAAAAAAGCTTGATACCGAGCTTGGACAGGTTGAAGCGGTGCTTGAAAAAGAACGCAAGGCCAAAGTTGTTAAGGAATCGAAGCTGAAAGCTGTCCGGAAACGCACAGGGAAGTCCTCGTAAAGATTCACGAAGTTCTGTTTTTCACGCGAGCGTGGTGAAACCCGCCAAAAAGCATGGCGGGCAAGCCCGCCGAGATGTGTGGCGGGCAAGTTGGCAGATTTACCCGCCTCCGGCGGGCGCATCAGTAATTTAAGCTATGATAATTTATGTGTATGTGTTGCAGAGCTACAAGGATTGCAACTTTTATATCGGGATAACGGAAAATCTAGAAGACCGAGTAAAAAGGCATAATAGCGGCCGTGTTCAATCCACTAGAGGACGCGCACCGTTTAAGGTTGTGTTTTCAGAAGAATATCCTGATTATGAAGAAGCTAGAAAGCGGGAGAAATTTTTTAAGTCGGGGCAAGGAAGGCTTTTCCTCAGAAAGTTTTTGAAGTTATAATTCACGCGAGCGTGGCGAAATTGGCAGACGCATCACCTTGAGGGGGTGACGCCGCAAGGCATGGAGGTTCAAGTCCTCTCGCTCGCATTGTTCTTTTTGAACAATTGCGTCGCCGTGAGAGCTCAAGGAAAGCTCTCTACGGCGAACGCACTTGAAATAGAGAGGGCTTGAAGGGAGCTCTTGTCCACAAACATGACGGATGTCATGTTTGTAAGAGCGGGTGGCCGACCTGTAACGAAGTGGAAGGCGCCAAGTCCTCTCGCTCGCACCAATTTTCGTACGACGTACGGAGTACGGCGTACGGAGCCGCGTTGCGCCGTACGCGTTACGCCTTACACCGTACCCAAAACTATGATCCCATCCCATATTTTTAGAGAATACGATATTCGCGGTATTGCCGGTAAAGAACTCACCGAGGAGGTTGCGCTCGCGATCGGCAAGGCGTTTGGCTCTGTTCTTGCGCGCGAAGGAAAAAAGACCATCGCCATCGCTCATGACCATCGCTGGAGCTGGGAAATGCTTTTCCGCGGTCTTTCCAACGGACTTCAAAGCTGCGGTCTTACTGTGATCGATATCGGATTGGCGCCTACCCCGCTTCTTTATTTCTATGTCGCGAACAAAAAACTCGATGCCGGGATCTCGGTAACGGGTTCTCACAATCCTCCGGATGAAAATGGTTTCAAATTCCAGCATGCCACCCGGTCTTTCTATGGAAAAGAGATCCAGAACCTGAAGACCATCATCGACAAAAATGATTTTGTTTCGGGCTCCGGCAAGGTGGAACGGCCGGATCATGCCGAGGTCCTCAAAACTTATGAGGATTTCATCGCGAAAGATTTCAAGTTCACTAAAAAGCTGAAAGTAGTTTTGGATACCGGCCACGGTATGGGCGGGCTTACGGCGCCGGCGCTCATCCGCCGCCTTGGGCATGATGTCACCGTTCTTTTTGAAAATCTTGACCCGAAAATGCCGGATCATCAGGCGGATCCTTCCGTGCCGGGAAATTTAAAAGACCTCCAAAAAAAAGTGGTCGAACTTAAAGCGGATATCGGCATTGCCTTTGACGGCGACGCGGATCGTATCGGTGTGGTGGATGAAAAAGGCCAGATCATTTTTGGCGACAAGCTTCTTTTGCTGTACGCCCGCGAGATCCTGACGCGCAAACCTGGCGCGGTCATCATCGGAGATGTGAAAAGCTCCAAGCAGATCTATGATGATATCGCCAAGCGCGGCGGCAAACCCCTGATGTGGAAGACCGGTCATTCATTGATCAAAGCCAAGATGAAAGAAACAGGCGCCGAAATGGCCGGCGAGATGAGCGGGCACATGTTCTTCAAGGATCGTTGGCTCGGTTTTGATGACGCGGTTTATGCGGCGTGCCGGATTCTTGAGATCGCGGATAAGGCGAATGCGCCGTTCTCGACGCTTTTGGCCGATGTGCCGCAGTTGGTGAACACCCCGGAGATCCGTTTCGAACTTCCCGAAGAGATCAAATTCAAGGTGATCGCGAAGGTCGTTGCAGACCTCAAAAAGAAATACGAGGTCGTTGATATTGACGGGGCTCGCGTTCAATTTCCGGATGGCTGGGGGCTGGTGCGCGCTTCCAATACTCAACCGGTGCTTGTGATGCGTTTTGAGGCACAGACCCAAAAGCGTCTTGATGAGATCCGGGCGATCGTGGAAAACGAGCTCAAAACCGTGATGCGCGAGATGAGCTGATGAACTGGGCGGTCCCAATACCAATCAAGCGAAGCAAAGCTGAGCTTGGGGCCGCCCAAGCAACCCTTCAGAAAAAAGAATCAAATGCTTGGGCGGTTATCATGGCGGGCGGGAGCGGGACACGCTTCTGGCCGGAAAGCCGAAAGCACCGCGCTAAGCAATTCCTGGATCTCTTCGGTCCCAATGCCAATCAATCGAAGCGAAGCAGAGATTGGGGCCGTCCAAGCTGCCTTTCAGGAAAAGAAATTGAAAGCTTGGGCGGTCGCAAGACATTGATCGAACAAACTTTTGACCGTGTCAAAAAAGTAATTCCGTCTTCCCGCATTCTTGTCTTTACCGCGCTCGATAAAGCCGCTTCGACGGCAAAGTTGCTTCGCATTCCGCGCTCCCAGGTGATCGGGGAACCGATCGGACGCAATACCGCGCCGTGCGCCGCGTGGGCCGCATCCTTGATCCTCCAAAAAGATCCTTCGGCGGTCCTGGGTATTTTTCCTGCGGATCATTTCATCAAGAATGAAAACGCTTTCGCAAAAGTCCTGCGGGTGGCTTATGAACAAGCTGACGAGACGGGGATGCCGGTCACGCTCGGGATCAAGCCCGATCAGCCTCACACGGGGTATGGTTATCTCGAAATGGCGGAGAAAAGGGCCGTCGTGCGCGGTACGCCGGTTTTTTCTCTGAAGTGTTTTCATGAAAAACCAAAACTTGTGCTGGCACAAAAGTATTTTCGTTCAAAGAGATTCCTTTGGAATGCCGGGATCTTTATCTGGCGCGCTGATTGTCTTCTTGAAACCACGCGCCGCGAGCTTCCGGCCGTTTTTAATAAGGTCGTAAAGATCGCCGCGGGGGGGATCTCAGCGGCTACTGTTAAAAAACTCTTCGCCAAAGTCCCAAATATCTCGATCGATTATGGGTTGATGGAAAAGCTTTCTGGCGGTATCCTAACCATCCCGGTTGCGATGGGATGGAACGATGTTGGAAGTTGGGCGACGCTCGGGGGCCTTTTATCGGTCGATCGGAGCGGGAATCTTTCTATTGGCAATAATATTCTGGTAGAGAGTTCCGGCAACATTGTGAAGGGGGCCGGCCGTTTGATCGCGACGGTAGGCCTCAAGAACCATGTGGTGGTGGACACGGGTGATGCGGTGTTGGTCTGTCCCGTGAGTGAAACGGAATCTATTCGTAAGATCGTGATTGAGCTTCAAAAAAGAAACATGCACCATTTTCTCTAAAAAAGGAGATTTTCCATGAAAACATCGATCAAGTTCTTATCTCTGCTTCTTTCAATTTTCGTGCTTTCCGGTTGCGCAAGCACTTGTAAGAAAAGCAGCGCTCAAGAAAGTCAGAATGCCCCGGTGGCAAGCAGCCCGGTTGTAGCAGCCCAGCCGGTAGCAGCGCCGGTTGCGGAGCCTGTGGCGGATGAAATCCCGGTCGCGACGAGAAAATACGTCAATAAATAAATTCTCGCGCAGCAAGCACCCAAAAGGAGATCGATCATGAGATTTTCGGCGAAGAACATTCTTTTCATTGCGGGGCTTTTGGCCCTTTCGGGATGCATTACAAGCCATTACAAAAATGACAAAGGATGTGAGTGCACGCGCCGGTATTTCACGTTTGGGATCCCGATCCGCACTTGTAGCGACGTATGCAAGCCGGTCACTGAACCATCCAAGATCCAGGGTGAAGAGCTCAAGATAGCTCCCGCAGCTCCTTCTCCTTCGCTCAGGCAGTCGACACCCGCTAGAACAATCGAGCAGAATATCAAGTCGACGACGCAAGCATTTCACCGGTAACTGGATTATCCCCGGATCTCACACATGATCGTCTGGCAGGCGTTGGTTTTAGGGGTGGTTCAGGGGCTCACGGAGTTCTTGCCGGTGTCCAGCTCCGGGCATCTGGTGCTTTTTCAAAATCTTTTCGGGATGAAAGAGCCGCTCCTGGCGTTCGATATTGCCGTCCACGGCGGAACGCTCCTTGCGATCCTGGTATTCTTTCACAAAGACATCCTCGACATTCTGAAGGACTTCACCCATAGCCTTCAGAGGGCGGTCTCTCCGAAGCCTGCTTCCACTCCAAGTATCCAGCCGTCGCATCGGGGCCTCTGGGCTTGTATTTTGATCACGCTCATTCCGACCGGGATCATGGCCGTTTGTTTCAAACATCTCTTCGAGGCGGCTTTTGCGAAACTTATCTTTGTCGCCGCGGCGTGGTTTGTCATGGGGCTTTTTCTCATCCTGAGTGAGCGATTCCAAAAGGGGCAAAAAGATCTTTCGGTGATCCATTACGGAGATGCGTTCTGGATCGGTTTGGCGCAAGGGATCGCGCTTTTGCCCGGGATCTCCCGTTCGGGGAGCACGATCCTTGCGGGCATGTTTCTAGGGATCAAAAAAGAGGATGCTGCGAAATTCTCATTTCTGATCGCCATTCCCGCGGTGGCGGGAGCGATCGTGATGGAACTGAAAGAGGGAATCCAGTATTTCTCGGCAAATGCGGCGATCGTTCTGACTGGCTTCGCGGCGGCCGCGATCACAGGATACCTTGTGATCCGTTGGCTGATGAAGCTGATCCGGCAAGGCCGTTTTTTTCTTTTTGGTTATTACTGCATCGCGGTAAGCCTTTTCGCTCTCACTTTCGTGATCCTCTCCTAAGCTTATGAAAACCGTTCGCTGCATTCTCCAAAAAGGCAAAGAACGGCCGGTCAAGAACCGTCATCCATGGATCTTTTCAGGCGCGATCGACAAGATCGAAGAGGGGTTTGAGGCAGGCGACCTCGTCCGTGTTTTTTCCGAACATGATGAGTTCCTCGGTATAGGTTATCTTAACCCCGAATCCCAGATCGTGGTGCGCATGCTGGCGTTCGAGGATGTGGCGATCGATGAGGCTTTTTTTGATGAAAAGATCTCCCGCGCGATTGAAATGCGTAAACCGCTCATGCCGTCCGGGACAAACGCTTACCGTCTCATCCATTCGGAAGGGGATTTTCTTTCAGGTCTGACGGTGGACGTCTACGAGAACTTTTTGGTCGCCGAATTCAACACAGCCGGGATCAACGCGTGGAAGCCGGTGATCGTAAAGATCCTGCAGAAATATTTTCCCGCTTACTCCATTTTCGAGCGAAGTGATTCGGATCTCCGTAAATGGGAGGGCCTCAAGCGATCCGTGGGGGTGCTTGCAGGGAAGGAACCTCCGGAAGCGATCGAGATCCAGGAAAATGGGCTTCTCTTTGGCGTGGATATCAAGGGAGGGCAGAAGACCGGATTTTTTCTCGATCAACGTGAAAGCCGTGCTGTGGTGCGGGATTTAAGCGCGGGCAAGCGAGTGCTTAATTGTTTTGCCTATACGGGAGGATTTTCCGTCTATGCGGCCAGGGGCGGCGCCAAGGAAGTTGTCTCCGTCGAATCGTCCGAGCCTGCGGTGGCAATGGGACGGAAGAATTTCGAGAGGAACGGATTAAGCGCGGGGCAGAGCGTGTGGGCGCAGACGGATGTTTTTGATTACTTGCGCGCAACGAAAAAAGAATTCGATCTGATCATTCTCGACCCGCCGGCCTTTTGTAAAAATAAAAACCAGGTCCAAGATGCCGCGCGCGGTTATAAGGACATCAATCTGCAGGCCCTGAAACAGCTCCCGAAAGGCGGCCTGCTTTTTACGTTTTCCTGCTCGTCCTACATCACGCCGGATCTTTTCCAGAAGATCATCTTTGGCGCCGCCTCGGATGCAAAACGCGATGTGAGAATCCTCAAAAAAACCTCCCACGCGTTCGATCATCCGATCAATATTTATCACCCCGAAGGCGAATATCTCAAAGGATTGCTCTGCGAAGTGAATTAACCTCCTGCTTTATTTGAGCGGCGGGAAGGAGTATCATTTAAGGCAGGTCAAACAAGGGAGGAACAAAATATGGCAAAGTTGACGGGTTTTGGGTGGAATAAAACACCAGAGTCAAAACTTTCAAAAGAAGAGCTGAATGAGCGCATTCAAAAGAAGGCCAAGGAGCTTTGGGAACAAAAAGGACGGGTTCTCAATAAAGACCTTGAGATCTGGCTCGAGGCTGAAAAATTAGTAAAAAGCGGAAAAGTCTAAGCTGCCTGAAGGCTGGAGATCGAAGGCCGCTAGGGAAGTAAAACTACCTTCAAGGTTTGCCCGGCGTCGGTGACGAGGCGAAAACCTTCCTGGGCTTGGTTAAGCGGAAGCTGATGAGTGATCATGTCCTTCACAGGGATTTTGCCTTTGGCGATCAACTCGATCGCTTTTTTCAGATCATCGGGCGCCGCGCCATAAGAAGAAGTGACCGTCATTTCATTTCTCCACAGATCCACAGTCGGGAGTTGAATATCCGTCTCCGGGATCGCGAAAAGCAGCAAGGTGCCTTTCCGGTCCAATGATTGAAAAGCCTGCTTTACCGCCGCGAGAGCCCCAGTACAAAGGATGACTTTTTCCGCTTTCAAGGCAGGAAGATCTTTCGGGCTATAAACTTCATCAGCGCCGCATGCCCTAGCTTTCCCTCTCCGGCATTCTTCCATATCAGTGGCAATGACCTTGGCCCCTTTCAATTTGGCGACCCGGATATTGAGTAATCCCGAGATTCCACAGCCCAGGACCAAAACTGTTTGGCCTTTTTTAACACCGATGGCTTCTTGGCCTCTGAGGGCGCAGGCCAAGGGTTCGATCATGGTCCCTTCTTCGTAGGAAACATTTTTGGGCAGGACATAAATCCCATGCTCGACATTGATCTTCGGGACGCGGACGAATTCCGAGTAACCTCCCGGGTCGTAATTACCGGTGTGCAAGGTTTCACAAGCCGTAGGGTTGCCGTCTTTGCAGTATTTACATTGATAGCAGGGGACGTGATGGCTGACAAAGACCCGTTGGCCGGTTTTATATTTCTGGGAGTTTGACTCAACGATGTCGCCCGCGATCTCGTGGCCCAGGATGCGCGGGGCTTTTTTGATCCGGTACCATTCCATGACGTCGGTGCCGCAGATCCCGCTTGCCTTGACCTTGACGAGGACTTCGCCTTTATCGATCTTGGGAACGAGACGTTCTTCGATCCGTACATCGCGATTATTGTAATAGACAGCGACTTTCATGAAGAATTCTTTCTGTTTACGTTGTCATTCCCGCATGTTTTTAACGGGAATCCAGTCTGGATCCCCGATTAATGCATTCGGGGATGACAAAAAAGTATAGTTATTTCGCCGAAGGTTTGTAGATCTTGAGAGCCTTCGCGACCGTGGCCTTCTCGTGCACGATCGCCTGGACGGCTTTCATCATGCCGACCGGATTATCCGACTGGAAAACATTCCGCCCCATATCCACGCCGGCTGCGCCGTCCTGGATAGCGTTATAGGCCATTTCAAGGGCCGCTTTTTCCTCGATCTTTTTGCCGCCGGCGATCACGACCGGAATGTTGCCGCAGGCCTTGACGATTTTCGGGAAGTCCTGGCAGTAGTAGGTCTTGACCATGTGGGCGCCCATTTCGACGCAGATCCTGCAGGCGAGCCCGAGGTAACGTGCGTCTCTTACCATTTCTTTTCCCACCGCAGTAACAGCCAGGACCGGAATGCCGTAAGTTTCGCCTTCGTTCACGATCCGGGCGAGATTCCCGATTGTTTCTTTTTCATTCTCACTGCCGACAAACACCGAGCATGTGATCGCGGAGGCATTGATCCGGATGGCATCCTCGATCGAAGTGGTGATGATCTCGTTCGAGAGTTCTTTCAAAATGCTCTGGCCGCCTGAGACCCGAAGCACAATAGGCTTATTCATCTCAGCGGGGATCCAGTTCCGGAGGGCTCCTCGGGTGATCATGAGGGCATCCGCATAGGGCAGGAGAGGCTCCACGGTTTTGCCTAAATTCTCCAGGCCGGTCGTCGGTCCCTGGAAATAGCCGTGATCAACCGCCAGCATGACACAATTGCCTGATTGCGCGTTCATGATCCTTGAAAATCTGTTTTTCATGCCCCATTCCATAATAAAACCTCCTTGTATGAGAGAATTGCATGGCAAATGCTTGCGGGATTATACCTTTTTTAGCGCAAAGCCCAAAGCTCAAAGAGCAGAGTAAGAAACTTTGCGCTTTGCGCCCCGCGGTAGTTTAAGTATACTTCTGCCATGAAAGATGTCCAAATTACCACCGAATTTACGCCAAATCCGAATTCGCTCAAGTTCAACGTGAGCGTTCCTATTTGCACGCACGGAACGGTCCAGTTTGCGTCTAAGGCTGAGGCGGGGAAATCCCCTCTGGCCACAAAACTTTTTGAGATCGAGCACGTCAAAGAGGTCATGATCGGCTCCGATCTTGTGACCGTGACGCGCGATGAAAAAGTCCAGTCTTGGAGCGCTTTGATCCCGCGTGTGACGGAGACGATCCGTGAGTTCCTTGTCTGCGGCAAAACCAGCCCCAAGGCCTGCGAGAAATGCATGGATGCCACGAACCCGAAGTCTGAGATCGAGAAAAAGATCATTCAGATCATGGATGAGCAGATCCGTCCGGCCCTTGCCCGGGACGGCGGGGATGCGGTGTTCTGCGGCTTCGAGAACGGTGTGGTGAAGCTTCACTTGAAAGGCGCCTGTTCCGGATGTCCGAGCGCGACCATGACGCTTAAGATGGGCATTGAAGCCTACCTCAAGGAATATATCCCCGAAGTCAAAGAAGT
>JBAYVF010000014.1:0-45370 GCA_041674705.1 Candidatus Omnitrophota bacterium | reverse complement strand
TTTACGGCCACGGCCTGGCCTTCTTTCTTTTCAGCGCTGGAAACTGTGGCGACCGGCTCGAGCTTGTCTTCATTGACAAAAAAATCTTCTTCTTGAAAGGTATCCTTGTCGGCCTTCTTCATTTCGGCCGCGGCAGAGCTTTTTTCAGGCTCCAGGGTCGCAAGCGCTTTGTCGGTCGCACCCTCAGCCGCATTTTCCGCCGCAAAACCCGCGGCCGCCATCAGAAGCAACGCCGTTATCAAAACGCTGAAAAAAATGCTTTTTTTCATATCGACCCTTTCACCAGCAAAAAAGAAAAGCCATGGCGATCCCCAGAAAAGCGCCCGCAATCACTTCGACCGGTGTATGGCCGAGAAGTTCTTTGAGGCGTTTTTCAGGAACAGCGCCCTTCGCATAAAATTCGTCTACGATTTCATTAAGGATCCTGCCTTGCCACCCCAGATGCCGGCGAACTCCCGCCGCATCGAACATCGTGATCAGACACAGGATCAAGCCGATCAGAAACGGGATGCTCTTAAAACCATAATAAAGACCTACCACCGTCGCAAGGCTTGCCACCGTCGCGGAGTGAGCGCTCGGCATCCCGCCTGTGTCAAAAAGCCAACGGACATCGAATTTTTTTTTGCTCGCCCCGCCGAGGATCACCTTGAGGGCTTGAGCTACAAACCAGCTCAAAAAAACCGCGATGAAAGCTTTCTCGCTGTGAAATGGGGGATTCAGAATCGCGATCATAGATCCTTATGGGAAAGACGGAAAAAAGTTGACGTCCTTCTTGTTTATGCCTTATAATCATAAATAATATGATTATATGATATTTCTCCTAAGGGCTGCATCTAAGGAGGGTGTCATTATAAGTTTAGCCCATTTAAAAAGCAAGTCTGTTTAATGAGCAAAAACGAGAGGAAATTCTATGATCCGCATTAAAAGCGCCTTTGCCGTGGGCATCCATGCCTTCCCCGTCGACATTGAAGTCGATATCGCGAGCGGCCTCCCCCAACTCATCCTGGTGGGCCTTCCGGACACGAGCATCAAAGAAGCCCGGGAAAGGGTCCGCACGGCGCTCAAGAATAGTGGCTTTCACATCCCTCCGGACAAGATCACGATCAGCCTTGCGCCCGCAGACCTCAAGAAGGAAGGTGCCGCATTCGATTTCCCCATCGCCATAGGCATCCTGGCTTGCCACGGAATTATCCCGGCTGAAAAACTTGCCGACCATATTTTTCTTGGAGAATTGGCGCTCGATGGAACTCTAAGACCTATGAAGGGAGTGATCGCCATCACGACAGGCCTGAAGGCATTTTCTTTTGTGCTCCCGGGTGAAAACGCTGAGGAAGCGGCCCTGGCCAAAGACGTTTCTATCTATCCCGTTAAAAGCATCGGAGAGGCCGTTGATTTTTTGCTCGGTGAAAAATCGATCGCTCCGCTCCGGAATCTTCCTTACAAGCCTAAGGCCCTGTCTCAGAACTTGCCTGATTTTTCAGAGGTCCGCGGCCAGCAAGCCGTTAAACGGGCCCTGGAGATCGCCGTGGCCGGAGATCATAAAATCCTTTTTATCGGGCCTCCGGGCAGCGGGAAAACCATGCTCGCCAAGCGGCTTCCGGCCATCCTTCCGCCCATGGGCTTCGAGGAAGCCTTGGAGATCACCAAGATCCACAGCGTGGCGGGCTTGCTCTCTCAGGGGAATGGGCTTATTTCCGAGCGCCCTTTCCGTTCACCCCATTACACGGCCTCTGCAATCGCCTTGACAGGAGGCGGCACGTCCCCGAGGCCCGGAGAAATGTCGCTTTCACACGGCGGCGTTCTTTTCCTGGATGAGCTCCCGGAATTCCGCCGCGACGCGCTGGAAACATTGCGCGGCCCGCTGGAGGATGGCTGCATCACGATCTCGCGCGCTAAAAGTCAGATCACATTCCCGGCTCATTTCTTGCTCGTCGCCGCCATGAACCCGTGCCCATGCGGGTACCTTGGCGACTCGCGGAAAACGTGCCGGTGTTCGTTGGGACAAATTCACAAATATCAGTCCAAGATCTCAGGCCCCGTGTTGGACAGGATCGATATTCACATTGAGGTGCCGGCGCTGTCATTTCAGACGCTTGTCAGTCAGGAGCCGACGGAAAGTTCGGCAACGATCCGGGAACGGGTTTGTGCTTGCCGAAAGATCCAGAGGTCCCGCTACCGCATGCGTTCCTATAAAACGAATTCCCAAATGTCCCCCAAAGACATCAAAGAATTCGCCACGCCCGACCTCCAGGGCCGCAAGCTCATTGAAATGGCGATGAAAGAATTGCATCTCTCGGCCCGCGCTTACTATAAGATTCTCAAGATCGCTCGAACTATCAGCGACTTAGCGGGATGCGAACAGATCCAGTCCGATCATATTGCGGAGGCAATTCAATACCGTTCTTTAGACCGGCAGTGGTACGGATGATTAAACAAGATAGAACTTTATAGCCTTTCATAGAACAAAAGCCTCCTTAAAAAACCACCCTCATTTGCTTTTTTCGTCTTCGCCAGATATACTTCTTTTAGCGCTAAAGAAAGTCCCTTGCAGGGGGGCGTCTGTTCGTTTTGTTCCAGATCCGATCAAACGAAAAGGACTCTTTAATGAGAACCGGTTCGACGAATGCCATGGAAAATCCAACTCAGAAAAAGTCCTCCTCGGAATCCCACTCGTCGAACCAAAAAAAAAGAATCCTCATCATCGAAGACGAATACAGCGCCAGCAAGTTCCTGACGATGCGGTTAAAAAATCTCGGCTTCATGGTCTCTGCCGCCTTTGACGGCATGACCGGCCTCAAGGAAGCGACCGAAACACCCCCCGACCTTATCATTCTCGATCTGATGCTCCCCAAACTTCCCGGCGAGGAGGTTTGCAAAACGCTCCGTGAAAGCTTCGATGAAAAACTCGTCAAGATCCCCATCATCATGCTGACAGGCAAAGATTCGGTGGTGGATAAGATCCTGGGGAAGGTCATCGGCGCGGACGCTTATCTGACGAAACCTTATGAATTCAGCGATCTTTTCGAGGTGATCAAGAAGATTCTTCCAGATTCTTAATCTCTAAAACAGGAGTGCCCCGGGAAAGCGTCCCGGAGCGGAAAAGAGGTCTTGGCAATGGACCCGGAAAAGTTCACGCAGCCTGGCTTGAAGATCCTCCTTGTTGAAGATGATCAGGAATTTGCGGATATCCTGAGGATCCGGCTCAGTAAAGAAATGAGCCCTCTCCTCGAGATCACCTGCCTTCCGACGCTGCAACAAGCCCTGAACGCCCTTGCCGAAAAAACCTGGGACCTGGTCCTCCTGGACCTGATGCTCCCGGACTCCTCGGGCATCCAGACCTTTACCGCCCTTCGTTCCCAGGCCCGTCACACTCCGATCGTGATCATGAGCGGCCTGGACAATGATGCTCTGGCGATCGACGCCGTCCGCAAGGGGGCGGAGGATTATCTGGTCAAAGGTGAGATCAATTCAAGATTTTTGCTCCGGATCATGCACCATGCGATCGACCGGCACCGGATCAAGGAAAAGCTCGCCTCGGTCACGGGCCGGCTCCGGGAATCAAACCTTCGGCTTGAAAAAATGGCTCTCTTGGATCCTCTTACCGAACTTTATAACCGTCGCGGCCTCCAGCAAGCTCTCACGCGCGAAACACAGATCCTTTCTCGCGAAGGCGGAAAACTACTGGTTCTGATCTTCGATATCGACGACTTTAAAAAGATCAACGATTCCTTGGGCCATCCGGTCGGAGATATCTTGCTCAAGGAGACCGCCAAAAAGATCCAGGATTCTGTCCGCGCCTCCGACCATGTCGCAAGAGTCGGTGGTGATGAATTTATTTTGCTGCTGCCCAAAACCCTTCTCAAGGAAGGACTCCGCCTCGCGGAACGGCTGCGCTTCGCGGTATCGAGCACCACGATCACTGTTTCAGAAAAAGAAACGCTAAGGATCACCGCGAGTTTCGGGCTCGCGGCCGTGCCGGAGCATGTGACCTCTGTCGATGATCTTCTGGCCATTTCGGACCCTTTCCTGAGACAAAGCAAGAACGAGGGAAAGAACCGGGTTTCCTATCAGCTGCCCGAGGGGGCAGAAAGCCGTATGGAGATGTCAGATTCGGAACACATGATGGAACTCCTGCGCCGCGGTAGCGATTTCTTCGCCTTGAAACAGCCGATCATGCGGCTTGCGGACCAATCGATCGTCGGCTACGAATTCCTTTCCCGCCTGAAAAATAGCGGTGTCCATATGCCGGAAGAATTCTTCCGCGTCGCGCTTGAAAATAACATGCTCACCCTGGTGGACCATCATTGCCTCCGCTCCTGCGTCTCCGCATCCGCCGCGCTTCCCCCCAAGATGCGCCGCCACATCAATCTCTTCCCCGCCACGATCATTGATCTTGCCGTCGAAGAGCTTGTCGAAAAACTGGCCCTCAACTGTCCGGCTGAAAGTTATTGCCTCGAGATCAGCGAGCAGCAGATCCTCGGAGAACCTTCTCACCTGATCGGCCCGGTGGAAGAGCTCAAGCGCTTCGGCGTTTCGATCGCGGTCGATGATGTGGGCTTTGGCAACACCTGCCTGGAAAGCCTGATTCTCCTTGAGCCCAATGTGATCAAACTTGATAAGAAATACATTCGAGGGATCGCCCAGGACCTCCACATAGAGCGTTCGCTCCGACGAACGCTCAAGGTTGCCGAAGACCTGAACGCTGAAGTGATCGCCGAGGGGATCGAGACCCAGGAAGATCTTGATAAGCTTAATGAGCTTGGCGTCACATACGGACAGGGTTATTTCCTGGGGATGCCGGCGTAAATCATGCAGAAAAAAGACAGCGCAAGCCTTCCAACCCGCAAGAAAAAATCAGATCCTTTTCTTTATGCTACTAGCTTGAAATTTCTGTTTTCCTTTATTTTTCTCGCCGCCTTTGCCATCGGGAATTTTTTTATCATGAATCAACAGATCCGCCACGTCGAACGCGGAGCAACGATCATAAGCTTCCTGGAAGTCCAGTACCACCGGGTCCAAAAAGCAACCTTCTTTTCGGAAGCTTATGCGCAATCGATGGACGTAGAAGAGAGGAAAACCCTCCGTCTTAACGCTCACGAAGAACTTGCCTCTATGCTTGTCTTTGGCACGACTTCTAACGATATTGTTTCAGAAAAAACACGCCTTCCGCTGGAGCTCATCTCCACTCTCCGCGAGCTGTATTCTTCATCTTCTTCTCCGCTAAACCAGGAATTGGAAGAGTATTTTTCCGCGTTAAAGAAATTCCTTATGGGCTCCCCAATCAAGGTTCGGCCGGACAATCTTCACCTTCTGACCTTCCGGGGAAAAAGCGATCGGGTCCTTAACTCGTTGCGCGTCACGATTGAAAGATTCCAAACGATCACCGCAGCCAAGATCACCGTCCTTAAACATCTTGAACAAGGTCTTTTTTCCTTCAACCTTTTATTCCTGGGCCTGATCGGTTTGTGGGTCTTTCTGCCGACGCTTCGCAAGCTCGGTGTTTTCCTCCGGCAGCTGGAAAACATGAACGAGGCGCTTGAGGTCAAAGTCTCGGAAAGAACCGCGGAACTCGAAGAGAACGCCCGGCAACTTGCTATGAGCAACGAAGAGCTGCGTAAGCAGATCGATGAGCGCATTCGCGCTGAAAAGGAGCTCCGCCAATCGAACGCTTTTCTGGATTCCATTATTGAGAACATCCCGAACATGCTCTTCATCAAAGACGCGGAAGAACTCCGCTTTATTCGTTTCAACCGCGCGGGAGAAGAGCTTTTGGGGTACAAGCGTGAAGAGTTTCTTGGAAAAAATGATTTTTGTTTTTTTCCGAAAAAAGAAGCGGTTTTTTTTATCGAAAAGGATCGGGAGGCCCTTCGCTCTCAAACACTTCTGGAGATCCAGGAAGAAACAATCCATACGAAAAAAAAGGGGCTGCGTATCCTTCACACCAAAAAGATCCCGATCCTGGATCCTCAGGGAAAATCCGTCTATCTGCTCGGAATCTCGGAGGATATTACCGAAAAGATCCAGGCTGAGTCGCAGCTGCGCGAGCTTTCGCTCGCCATGGAAAATGCCCTCGACGGAATCGCCAAGCTTGATGCCAACATGAAATTCGTTTATGCGAACAAGGTGTATGCGGCCATGATGGGCTACGACCCGCAGGAGATCATCGGCCTGAACCGGCTGATCATGGTTTGTCCGGAAGATCACGAAAAAGTCCAAAAAGCGTTCGAGAAAATGAAACAGACCGGAAAAGCCGAGGCCGAGATCAAGGCCATCCGTAAAGACGGCTCGATCTTTTACCAGTATTGCTCTGTAGCCAGGATCCTCGATAAAAATGGGGATTTTTTCGGCTACTATTGTTTCGCAAAAGATGTAACGGAACACAAATACCAGGAATCTCTCGAGATCAAGGCGGAGCTGATCCAGATGGTCTCCCACGAGCTCCGCACCCCGATCCATTCGGTGAAAGAAGGTTTGAGCATCGTGTTGGAGGGGCTTACTGGCGAGATCACTCCCGAGCAGAAAGAAGTGTTGAATATCTCGAAGCGTTGCGTTGACCGGCTGGTGCGCCTGGTCAATGACGTGCTTGCCTTCCACAAGCTTGAGGCCGGCGTGATCGAATTCCATATGAAAAAGGAAAACCTGACCCGGATCATTGAAGAGACGGGAGCGTCCATGCGTCCCCTCATGGAGAATAAGAACCTTTTGTTAAAGCTGGCGCTTCAAAAGGACCTCCCGGAAGTGGAGCTGGATCGCGACAAAATCGTCCAGGTCCTCACAAATTTTTTACAAAACGCCATCAAGTTCACGCTCCAGGGTGAGATCACGGTCGCATCCTCCGCCACCTCCTCCGGGGTAAAGATTTCCGTGAAGGACACGGGGATCGGCATTCAGCAAAAAGATGTCCCCAAGCTCTTCAGGAAATTCGGCCAGCTTGAATCCGCTAAGCTCGTTGCGCCGGGCGGCACGGGGTTGGGGCTTGCCATCTCCAAGATGATCGTGGAACGGCATCACGGCAAGATCGACATAGAGTCGGAATACAAAAAAGGCAGCTCCTTTTCCTTCACGCTTCCTCTGGAACAGCCAAAACCCTCCAGGTAGCCGCCTCCCTTAAGGAGGTTGTTCTCATTCAGCGGGATTCAGTAACAGGAGTGGCGTCTAATCTTCGTGCCGGATCCCCTGAATGCCTTTGGCATTCAAAAGGACGGTAACGGCGGGACTTGTTTTTTTGTCAGAGGCGCGTCGGACGCGCAGCAGGATCTTCGCCTCACCGTTTTCCGGGATCCATTCCGGTTGAATATTAACACTGGGCTCTTTCGTTTCCGTTTGCGCGATTTTTTCCTTCTTCCCTTCGCGCATCACTTGGGCGAGATAGACGGTTCCTTCTTGAGAGGCGAAGCCATTTTCAACCGCTAAATCCTTGAAAAGCAATTTCCATCCCGAGAACGAGAACCCGTCGAGGGGGTTGGCGCGAGAAAGCCAATAGCGGGAGATCAGGTCGCGGCGTTCGATCAGGGTCTTGGCGATAGTGTCTGCATTCTTGGCGTCGCTGTATTGCCCGGCTTTAACCATCGCCCGGATATCTTCGTCCGAAAAACTCATCAAGAGTTTTGCGGCCCATAATCCGTCGGCATGGGTCACGAGCCGGAACGATTCATAGGGAAATTGCGTTTTATATCGCGCAGGGTCAAAAAGCTCGTTGGTAAAATAGCCTACCGCCGGCGACCCTTGGATCTTTTCCCCCGCCAGGCGCCATTTTTTCTGCCAGGGTTTTTCGCGAAGTCCAAGCGCCAGGATCGATTTGGAGGTCTCTCCATAATCGATGATGTATTCGTAGCCCAGCATCGGTTCCTTGGGGCCTTCCTGCGTCGACCCGAGGGCCCCGTTAAAATCAGCGAGATAATGCTTCAGAACGGTCTGGCCGTTCTCCTCAACCGATATGTCCAGAGTGTCGCTTTCCCGGAGATCATAGTGATTGAGCCAGGAAGCAAAGATCCCGAGCGTTCGTATTTCCCGGCGATCACGGTGATTCACCAGATCCGCGGGATCATCTTTCCTCCGGGATTCGAAACTGAAGATCCCGCGATAATTCCCTTTCATGATCTTGCACGCCGAAGCCCGATAAAGACCTTCCGCGTTCTGAGGCAGAACCATCAGGTATTCTTCAAACCGTTTTTGGCTGAGCGCCTTTTTAAAACCTGTTTCCTCCCAGGTCGTAGCTCCCGGAGCCACCTGAAACTGTTCGGGCTTGATCCTGAGGATCGTAAATTGCGGCACGGTATAGCCTAGCGCATAATAAAGCCGGCTGGCAATGATCTCGGACCCGGTCACAAGCTCCATATTCCCCTGAGGATCGAATTCCAGAAGATATTCGTCTCCCCGTGCGTCCTTGACCCAGAACCGGGGATAGATCCCCCGCTGTTCCCCCGCAGTGACCTGCAAAGGCTTGCTCAGGTCAGGCCCCGAGGTTTCCTGGTATCCTTTTTCAAGCGCTTCAGGCGAAAGCCTTTCGCGCCCTTGCCGGTTCGTGAAAAATCCGGAATCCGGTACCTCATCAAAAATGTTGACGTTCTTCGAAGGAAGCGGTTTTCTCGAAAGCTTCCTGCCCCAACGCCCGAGATCCAGCTGGTTGACGCCTTCGTTATAAATATTTTGATCGAAAAGATCGCTATAGAACGAAGATTCGCTCTCTTTAAATTTCACTGTTTCTCCGGCCGCGACTGTGCCCGCAAGGCCTAACACCCCGATCCCCAGGATCGCGAGCGCCAGGGCCTGACGCGCTTGTTTTGTTTTTTTAAGTTGAATACTCATGAGTATCCCCTTAGAACGCGAGCTTGTTCTTAACATAGAACCGCGTGCCTTCGTTGCCGTGAGCTACTGAAAAATTCAAGAGCGTGTTCCGGGTATAGCTGAGATAAAAACCGATCCCATAGGACTCCCGGAGATCCTTCAGCCGGAATTCGTGAATCTTCCCGAAGACTTCTCCGAGATCGTTAAAGAAAGCCGTTTTCAATTTGAATTTCTTGTATTCCATCACCGTATAACGGTATTCCAAGTTCAAAAGCAAAACGCTTTCTCCATAGAAGCGGTTGTAAACAAAAGCTCGCGCCGTTTCACTGTCCCGGGTATTTGCTCCGGCACCGCCCATTTTGGACAGGTTATAAAAAGGAATGTCCCCATGATCGATCTCTTGGTTGTGTTCCGCAAAGAGGCGCGTCACCAGAACGCGACGCGGAGACGCAAGGCGAAAATATTTCGCCATATCGATCTGGTACTTAAGATAACGCGCCGAAGAGCCATTGACGCCATCGGTAAACTGGAAAAGAAATTTTTGATAGCTCCCCTTCGTCGCATCATCCTTGCTATCACGCGTGTCGCGCCCTAGCGTCAAGGAATAGTCCAAAAGATCATCCCCGCCGAGGCCTGGGATGTTCTGCCCTGCGAAAATAGTCCGGATATCTCCCTTGCCGTCGTGGGCCCGGTTTAAAATGTTCACTTTTTTATAATCAAAACCGGCTTCGAGATCGATCGTGGGCGAGAATTCATAGCCGGCCCGCGCGCCCACCTGGGTCGTTTCTATTCGATAGGAAGTGCCATCGCCCCGGCTGGTGTTCGGCCCGATGCCATAGAAAGGTTCTTTTTGCTCGAGGTCATAGTTTACAATGCCCTTGGAATGAAACCCCGTTCCGCCAATCCTTTGCGCTCCGATCTCAGAATCAACCGCGAAAAAAACGGTGGGGCAATACAGAAGCGTGGTCGTCGCAAAAAAATCCGGGTATTTTTCCTTTTGTCTGGCAAGCGCCAAAAGATTGAGTTCGGCGCCAAAGTAAGGGTACACGCTCAAATCCGTAAACCCGAAGAGGGGTTTCACCCCTTGCTTGAGCGTTTGTTCATAAAGCCATATTGTTTTCTTATCCAGTCGGTGGTTTTCGGTATAAATGATTCCTTGGTCCATGGGCCATTTGGCCAGTTTAAAGGGAAGTTCGATGGCTCTAGAAAAAAAGCCTTTGAGGGGTTGAGCGGTCAGGGGTTTTGTATAAACCGGCGCGTAAAGATCGGCTTTCTTCTCTTCGCCGTAAGCGATCAAAGCGAAAGCGAACAATCCAAGGCAGAGAAAAGAAAATAGTTTTTTATTTTTTCTGGTCATTTCTTCGAGTTTCGTTGCGAGCGGTTCTTCCAACGTTCTCCAGGAGTATCGGCCGTTATTTTGTACTCTTTACGAATGAGAATCAATAGTGTTTTTCTTGCGCTTGAAAGGCGTCTGCGATCAGGCAAATCTCGGGCGTTTGCCCTTCTCTCCAAAGGATCGCGACCACGTCAAAAGCGACCAAGATCTCCCCAAGCTTCTTTTCTTTCATATACCACTGGGCCACCTTGAAGATCTTTTCTTGTTTTCGAAGATCCACGGCCTCTTGGGGGGTCCCGCGTTGGGTGCTGGTTCGTGTCTTGATCTCAATAAAAGCGAGCCTTCCACGCCGCCGAGCGATCACATCGATCTCGCCGAGCTTGCACTTATAGTTCTTTTCGTGAATCTCGTACCCGTTTTTTTTCAGGAAGGCACAGGCGGCCATTTCGCCGCGCTCTCCGAGCGTCGCTCGAAACGGCCCGGGGTGAGGTGTCAGCCTCACGAAAGCGCTTCCTCGGCGACGCCCTTTTTCCTATTTTCTTTTTCAGGATGGAAGCTCAGCGCTGCTTCCCGGACAGGCGCGAAGCTATGGCGGTGGATAGGAGAGGGCCCTTTTTTCTTGAGGGCTTGCATGTGCTCGGCCGTTCCGTAGCCTTTGTGGTTATGGAACCCGTAGGCGGGATAAAGGTCATGAAGTTTTCGCATCCAGTGGTCACGAAAGACCTTGGCCACGATCGAGGCGGCGGCAATGCTCGCTGATTTTCCATCACCATGAATAACGCCTTTTTGCTCGAGTTCAAGGTCCAGACGCATGGGGCCATCGATCAGAAGACGCGAGGGAGTGTGGGGGAGGTTCAGGATGGCCTTTTTCATGGCCAGGCGTGTCGCCTCGTAGATATTGAGTTCATCGATCTGTTTTTCGTCCGCAAAACCAATACCGACAATCGAGGAACGCGCGATCCGGACGTAAAGCTCTTCACGCAGTGAAGCGCTTATTTTCTTGGAGTCGTTGATGCCCGCGAGAGTCTCAGGCCTCACGAGGATCACTGCCGCCGCGACAACCGGGCCCGCTAAAGGGCCGCGCCCAGCTTCATCCACGCCGGCCAGCCAGCCCCCGCCCGCCCCGGGAGTTTCCTCGCGGTCAAAAGCCAGAAGCCTCTCCAGGAGGAGAGTCTTCCGAGATGCCTTAACAGCTACCTCCATCGGGATGGGGCCTGAAAAAGCGTTACTGGTTTTTCAGGTAATACAGTTTTGCGCGACGGACCTTGCCTTTCACGCTCACGGTAACCTTTTCCACGTTCGGCGAGTGAAGCGGAAAGATCTTCTCGACCTTGTCCCCGTAACTTTCCTTGAGGACGGTGAAGCTGGCGCGAACGCCTTTCCCCTTTTTGCGAATGCAGACACCCTCGAAGAGCTGGGTGCGGGTCTTGTCGCCTTCTTTAACGCGGACGTGCACTTTAAGAGTGTCGCCCACGCGGAATTCCGGCGTTTTTTTCGCTTTGGCTTCTTTTTCTACGATGTCCATTTTGTTCATTTTATGCCCCCGTTTGTGTAAATTATTTTAAAAGATCTGGCCGTTTTTTCTTTGTGACTTGTTCTGCGGATTTTTTCCGCCATGCATCCAATTTCTTATGGTCGCCCGATACGAGCACCTCAGGCACTTCCCACCCCCGATATTCCCGGGGTCTTGTGTAATGGGGATGCTCCAGCATCCCGGTCTGAAAACTTTCGTGCTTGATCGATTCCGCGTTCCCCAGAACGCCCGGTAAAAGCCTTGTCACCGCTTCGATCAGACAAAGAGCCGGGGCTTCGCCACCCATCGTAATAAAATCGCCCATCGATATTTCCTGATCGATCAGATGGTCTTTCACGCGCTGATCCACGCCCTCGTAATGCCCCGCGATCAGAACCAGGTGTTTTTTCTTGGCGAGCTTCGCAGCCAGTGTTTGGCTCATGGGCTCCCCCTGGGGATCCATCAGCACCACCCAGGCGCCTTTACCGATCGCTTCCACGCATTCGAAGATCGGTTCGGGTTTCATCACCATCCCCGCCCCGCCCCCAAACGGCTTATCATCCGCTGTTTTATGACGGTCATGCGTCCAATCGCGAAGGTCATGCGTCCGGACCTTCACGAGCCCCTTCGCTTGGGCCTTTTCCAAAAGCGACTCCTCGAGCGGGCTTTTAAAAAATCCGGGGAAGAGCGTTACGATGTCGATCAAAAGAGCCATGAATGCTTCCTTATCAGGAAAAAATTCAGGCGCTCTTCTTCGTCTTCGTCTTTTTCTTCTCGCGCCGCACCAGGCTCTTCAAGGCCACGCTCATCTGCGCCCCTTGTTTCACCCAATAGTCGAGACGATCCTGCTTCACGACGAAAATATCTTCTTTGGGAAGAGCGTCATAATAGCCGATCTCCTCAATGAAGCGCCCGTCGCGCGGCATCTTCGCGTCGCTGACCACGATGCGCCACTGAGGACGATTCTTGCTGCCGAAACGTTTCATTCTTATTTTAACTGCCACATTGCCTCCTTTGTAATAATCTCAAATTTGAGATTTGAAATTTATTCCTTTTCCCTGCGAATGACCGCGCCCAGGGACGTAAGCTTCTGTTCGAGGTTCTCATAACCCCGGTCCAGATGGTACACGCGTTGAACTTCTGTCGCGCCTTGCGCGACCAGACCCGCGAGCACAAGCGCCGCGCTGGCCCTGAGATCGGAGGCCATGACCGGCGCTCCGCTCAATTTTTTGACGCCGTGGACAATGGCGCTCGGCCCTTCTAAAAACACTTTCGCGCCCATACGGCCGAGTTCGGGCACATGCATAAAACGATTCGGGTAGATCTTTTCTGTGATCACGCTGATCCCCGGTGTGACCGTCGCAAGCGCCATCGCCTGCGCCTGCAGGTCCGTGGGAAACGCCGGATACGGCAGCGTTGTAATTTCAACCGGCTTCAGCCTTCCATTCTTTCTTACACGCGCGGAGTTTTTGAACTTGTCAACGCGCACCCCCGCCTGATGAAGCTTGTCGATCACCGCATTCAGATGGCTCGGCTCCATTTTCCGGACCAAGACATCTCCGCCCGTGATCGCCGCGGCGTAAAGAAACGTTCCCGCTTCAATCCGGTCCGGGATCACTTGGTGTTCCGCGCCGTGGAGTCTCCGGACCCCTTCGATCTCGATCCTGGGCGAACCCTCGCCTGTGATCTTCGCGCCCATCTTCCTTAAGAATCTCGCAAGGTCCACAACTTCAGGCTCACAAGCCGCATTCTCGATTACGGTTCTTCCCTGAGCGAGCGTGGCGGCCATCATCACATTATCCGTGGCCAACACCGAGGAGCCGTAACCGCCCCCGAGATAGATCTCCGCCCCGCGTAACTTTTTTTTGGCTTTGATCTTCACATAACCGTGTTCGATATTGATTTCGGCATTCAGCGCTTCCAGGCCTTTCAAATGAAGATCGATCGGCCGGGGGCCAATGGCACATCCCCCCGGAAGCGATACTTCCGCTTCTCCGAGCCGCGCCAAAAGCGGCCCCAGCACACATACGGACGCGCGCATGGTCTTCACAAGCTTGTAGGGCGCAAGCGGCTTCAGGTTCTTGCCCGGCTTTGCTTTCAAACAACCATTCTCAAGGATCGCCTTCGCCCCCAGCGAACGAAGAATTTTCACCATCGTGTGAACGTCCCAAAGGGACGGAACGTTCGTGATCACGGATTCTTCCTCGGAAAGAAGCGCGGCTGCCATGATCGGCAGAACCGCGTTCTTGGATCCGGAAACATCGACCTCGCCCTTAAGCCGATAACCGCCCTGAATAATGATTTTATCCATACAAAATTAAGAATACCTCTGGGCCGTTACGACCCGCTGAACCTGCAAATGGTCATTGAAACGCTGGATATTATCATAACCCGCGGTCTGAAGCCACTTTGAAACCTGCTCGGCCTGGCCCTGCCCCACTTCCAAGGCAAGCAGTCCTCCCGGGACCAAATGGTCTTTTGCGCTGGCAATGATCTTCCGGTAAAAATCTAAACCGTCTTTCCCGCCGTCTAAAGCTCGTTGAGGTTCAAATTTAAGCTCTTTCTGAACCTCTTTCCAGTCCTCTGCCGACAAATAAGGCGGATTCGAAACGATCAAATCCCACTTTTCGTCTTTGGCGAAAGGTTCAAACAAATCGCCCCGGACCTGCCTGGCGCGATCTTCCAATGCGTAGCGCCTCAGGTTCTCCCGAGCCACCTCAAGCGCTTCTCCGGAGATATCCGAAAGCGTCCCTCGCGCTTCCTTGAGAGCGCGAAGAATCGCGATGGCTATAGCGCCGGAACCTGTTCCGATGTCCAGAAAAGAAACCGTCTTTTTGCCGTTTTCGCCCAACGCTTTCAAGATCTGTTCGACCAGGATCTCCGTCTCAGGTCGCGGGATGAGGCACCGCTCATCTACATACAAAGTTTCCTGGTAAAAATCCGTTTCTTTTAAAAGATACGCTAACGGTATCCTCTGAAACCTTTTCTCAAGAAGCGCGAGGAACTTTTTCCGGACGCCCGAAGTGTTTAATTCATGTTCTTTCAGGTAAATCCCGGAACGCGCGCACCCCAAAAGCTTCATTAAAATGCGCTCGCATTCTTCCTGGGCTTCTTCTATGCCGACTCGCAAAAGTTCTGCGCGACCCCAGGCGATCAATTCAAGAAGTTCCCCGTTCTTTATTTTGTCCGAACAACTCATAGAGTCGTCAAAAGACGAACTTTTTCATCTTCCGCAAGCGCCTCGACGACCGGGTCCAGCTTTCCGTCCAGGATCTGATTCAGGCTGTGCAGCGTGAGTCCGATCCGGTGATCCGTCAGGCGGTTGTCCGGATAATTATACGTCCGGATCTTGCCCGAACGGTCGCCCGATCCGATCTGGGCTTTGCGATTCTTGGCGACTTCGGCTTCCTGCTGGGCCCGGCGAAAATCAAAGATCTTGGCGCGCAAAATACGCATGGCCTTCGCTTTATTTTTCTGCTGTGACCGCTCGTCTTGGCACGCGACCACGAAGCCCGTCGGCATGTGCGTGATACGCACCGCCGATTCTGTTTTATTCACATGCTGCCCGCCGGCGCCGGAGGCGCGATAAACGTCGATCCTGAGATCGTCCGCCTTGATCTCGATCTCTTCTTCCTCAACGTCAGGCAATACCGCCACCGTGACCGCTGAGGTATGGATACGTCCGCTCGCCTCGGTCTTCGGCACGCGCTGGACGCGATGGATCCCGCTTTCATATTTAAAAAAGCTGAACACGTGATCCCCGGTCACGCCAAAAATGATCTCTTTGAACCCGCCGATCCCGGTGGGATTCGTGTCCATCACTTCAACCCGTAAACCATGATCCCCCGCATACATGCTGTACATGCGGAAAAGATCTCCCGCAAAAAGCGCGGCCTCTTCCCCTCCGGTCCCCGCTCGGATTTCGACGATCACATCGCGTGCCGCATCCGGCTGCATGTCCCGCAAGAAAAGCTCCTCGAGTTTTCCTTCCCGTTCCTTTTGCTCCGCTTCGAGAGCCTTCATTTCTTCCGTGATAAGGCTTTTCATGGCCTCATCGCTATAACTATCGCGAAGGCTATGCTTCAAGCCTTCGATTTCACGCTCGGTTTTTTTGTATTTTTCAAAAAGCTCCATGATCGGCCTGAGCAGAGACATTTCCTTGCTCAGGGCCTGGAACTTGCTCCGGGCAGTATCGGGGCTGGAGAGCAAAACCTCGAGCTCTCGAAACCTCGCTTCTGTTTTTTCTAGGCGTTCGCGGATTCTCATTTGCGTCTTGCGTACGGAGTAAGGCGTACGGCGCAAAGCGCTTAGTTTGCGCCGTACACCGGACACCTTCCGCCGTTACGTTTTTATTTTCCTGCCGCTTTAACCTTATCCTTCAGGGCCTGGAGCTTTTCTTTCCGGGTATCCTCGGAGAACTTGAGCTTCACCGGCAACTTGGGTGTCACTTTGGTCGATTTTTTGTTGACGGCCACGCGGTCCTGGAATTTTTTCTTGAACCGGTCAATCCGACCGGCAGTATCCAGGATCTTCTGTTTGCCGGTGAAGAACGGGTGGCAGCTCGAGCAGATGTCCACTTGCATCCTTGGCATCACGCTGCGCGTTTCGATCACATTGCCGCAAGCGCACTGAATGGTGGAAGGACCATATTTCGGATGAATTTCTTTTTTCATTTTGTTACTCCTTTGCTTTATTCATGCTGAGAAGAAAATCAGCGTTGGATTTGGTTTTTTTAAGACGGTCCACCAGAAGCTCCATGGCTTCCGACGGATTCAGTTCGTTTAAGACCTTGCGGAGGATCCACACCCGGTTGAGCTCTTCGGCGGGGATCAGCAGGTCCTCTTTACGCGTGTTGGACTTCTTTACATCGATGGCCGGATAGATCCTGCGCTGGAAAAGATTGCGGTCCAGCTGCAGCTCCATGTTGCCCGTTCCCTTGAACTCCTCAAAAATAACCTCGTCCATGCGGGAACCCGTGTCCACGAGCGCGGTGGCGATGATCGTGATGCTGCCGCCTTCTTCCACATTACGCGCCGAACCAAAGAACCGTTTCGGCTTGTGAAGCGCATTGGAATCCACGCCCCCTGAGAGGATCTTTCCGGAATGCGGCGCGACAGTATTGTACGCGCGCGCGAGACGCGTGATCGAATCCAGCAGGATCACGACATCGCGCTTGTGTTCGACCAGACGTTTGGCCTTTTCGAGCACGATCTCCGCAACCTGAACGTGCCGGTCCGCGGGTTCGTCAAAAGTCGAGGCGATGACCTCGCCTTTCACCGACCGCTGCATGTCCGTCACTTCCTCGGGACGTTCATCGATCAAAAGTACGATCAGGTACGCGTCCGGATGATTGGTCGTGATGGAGTTCGCGATCTTTTGAAGAAGGATCGTCTTACCGCTATAAGGCTGCGCAACGATCATGCCGCGCTGGCCAAATCCGATCGGCGCCAAAAGGTCCATCACCCGCATGGAAACCTCTTCCTGCGTGGTCTCAAGCTGGATCCGTTGATTCGGATAAAGCGGCGTGAGGTTGTCGAACGCGATCTTGTCTTTGCCGCTGTCTGGCTCTTCAAAATTGATGAGCTCGACTTTGAGCAGGGCAAAATACCGCTCCCCTTCTTTCGGCGGACGGATCAGCCCGCCCACCACGTCCCCGGTCCTCAAATTGAACCGGCGGATCTGGCTGGGGCTGACATAAATGTCGTCCGGGGAAGGAAGATAATTGTAATTGGGGGAACGCAGGAAACCAAACCCGTCTTCCAGGATCTCCAGCACGCCTTCCCCGAACATGAGCCCGGATTGCTGGGCCTGTCCCTGAAGGATCTTAAAGATCAGGTCCTGGCGCTTCAACCCGGCCACATTCTCGATCTTGAACTTGTGCGCCATTTTTTGAAGCTCGACGATCTTCATCTGCTTCAAGCTGACAACATCCATCGGCTTCTCGCCGGATTTCTGCTGCTGCAGCGCCTTTTCAAGGGCTTCGCCGTTTGAGGCCGCATCTTCCTGCACCATGCGCGGCGGACGCGGCTTCGCGTTCCCCTCCTCGCCCCGGCGGTGATGCGTATGGGATTTTTCTCTGGGTTCCCGCATTTCTCTTGTTTCTCTCATCATGGTTTGTTGGCTCCTTTGGAAAGGGCGACGAACTTATACCAAAGCCGTTCGATCTCCCTTTGTGTTTGATAAATAGACTTCGAATTATCGATGATAAAATTCCCTTTTTGGGCTTTCAGAGCCTCGGGCATCTGGACTTTTTCGCGCGCCCGAACCTCTTGCTCCGTGAACTTCTTGTTGATGAGGCGTTTCATTTTAACGGTCGAATTGCAGGTCACGACCACCACCTTATCGCAAAGCGTTTCAAACCCGGCTTCAAAAAGAAGCGGTACTTCCACAAGGATCACTTTCCGGGAGGACGCTTCGATCTTTTCTTTGATCTTTTCATAGACGTACGGATGAATGATCGCTTCGAGTTCCTTGCGTTTCTTCGGATCGGAAAAAACGATCTCCGCGAGTTTTTCCCGGTCCATTTTCTTGCCCCCCGGATGAAGCGCCTCTTCAAAAAGCTCGATCACGGCATCAAAGACCGGGCTGCCTTTTTTAACAGCATCGTGCGCAATGTCGTCGGCATCAATGATCTCGGCGCCCATATTCTTGAACCGCTGGGCCACCGAGCTTTTCCCGACCCCGAAACCGCCCGTTAAACCAACGACTAGTTTGTTTTTCATAAACCTCTGTGCTATTCCGTTAAATTTTAGACAACTAGAATGCAATCACCCGGTAAATTCCAAGATCCAAGATACAAGAACCAAAAAAATTCCAAAAACCAATCCCCAAAATTCAGGCCGCTTTATTGTTTCTTGGGGCTTGGATCTCATTTGGATTTTGTTTCTTGGTTCTTGGTTTTTTAGCTTTTATACCATGTCTCCCCTGCCGTAATGTCCGCTTTAAGCGGCACATTGAGCTTATAAGCCCCTTCCATCTCTTCCTTGACGAGCGTTGTGAGCGCATCGATCTCGCCAGAGGGCGCATCGAACACCAGCTCGTCATGCACCTGCATGATCATAAGGCTTTCGCTTTTTTCTTTATCGAGCCGCCGCTGGATCGCAATCATTGCGATCTTGATCAGGTCCGCCGCCGACCCCTGGATCGGTGCGTTAATGGCCGACCGCTCGGCGTACTGCCGCAATTGCATGTTGGAGGCGTTAATGTTCGGAAAATAAGAGCGCCGGCCGAGAAGTGTGGTCAGGAATCCGTCCTTTTTAGCTTTTTCTTTTTGCGCGTCCAGGAATTCCTTTACCTGGGCGTAACGCGCGAAGTAGTTCTTGATGAACTGATCCGCTTCCGGGATCGACATGTTCAGGTCCTGCGAAAGCCCGTAGCTTGTTTTGCCGTACACGATGCTGAAATTGATGGTCTTCGCGGCGTTCCGCATCTCGCGGGTCACCTCCTTTTCTTTCACGCCGTAAAGAAGCGTGGCCGTGAATGTATGAATGTCCCGGTCTTCAGCGAACGCTTTGGTCAGATTCGGGTCCCCGGAAAAATGCGCGAGCACTCGCAGTTCGATCTGCGAATAATCGGCGGAGAGGATCTTCCCTTTTCCCTTGGGCCGCACCCGCGCCACAAAAGCCTTCCGGACCAGTCGTCCCATCTCGGTCTTGATCGGAATATTCTGAAGATTCGGATCCGAGCTTGAAAGCCGCCCCGTATCCGTGGTCGTCTGATTGAATGACGTGTGCACGCAATGCGTTTCCCCGTTTACCATCTCCGGCAACGCGTCGAGGTATGTGGACCGCAACTTTGCGCGTTCCCGGTATTCCAGGATCTTTCGCGGCAACTCATGCGAAACCGCGAGCTTCTCGAGCACGCTCGCGTCGGTCGAATACCCGGTCTTGATCTTTTTCAGGGCCGGTAGTTTTTTCTGAACGAATAACACGTCCGCGAGTTGTTTCGGTGAATCCAGGTTGAATTCCGTTCCGGCATCCGCGTGAATTTCTTTCACGAGGGCGTCGATCTCTTTAGCGGCCTTATCAGAAAGCTCTTTGAGGAATTTCAGGTCCAGCGCAACACCGTTCATTTCAATTTGAGCCAAGGCGCCCGATAAAGGCAGCTCGACTTTCTTGTAAAGCTCCGTGAGCCCGAGCTCCTCAAGCTTTCCTTGAAGGATCGGGACAAGTCTCATCACGCAATCCGCATCTTCGCAAGCGTAATCGGTGATCTGCCCCAGGGGAACGGCATCCATGGTGATGCTTTTTTTACCCGTTCCAATAAGACTCTCGGTCGTGATCTTTTTTACATTCAAATATTCCAGCGAAATATCATCGAGATTATGATTCCGCTTGAGAGGATCGATCAGGTAGCTCGCGATCATGGTATCAAACGCAACGCCACCAAGGCGAATGCCATGACGCGCCATGACGATCTCATCATATTTGATGTTTTGCCCGTATTTCGCGATTTCCTTGTCCTCAAGCGCCGGCCTCACGACCTCCAAAACATCCTCGAGCGAGAGTCCCGGGCCTTGCTGTGCTGAAGAAGACACAGGGAGGTAATAAGCCGTAAAAGGTTCCCAACAAAAGCTCATCCCGACCAAGGCGGCCTTCATCGGATCGATCGAAGTCGTTTCAGTGTCAAAGCTAAAGGCCTTCGCTTTTTTAAGCGCTCCTGAAAAAGCTTCGAGTTCTTGGGCCGTCTGAACCGATTTGTACTGCCTTTCCTTCGCCTCTTTCTCCCCTTGCCCGGCAATGCCTTTCATGAGGCCCCGGAATTCATACCGTTTAAAAAATTCCATCAAGGCTGTATTGTCAGGCTCGGTCACGCGCAAAGCATTCCAATCAATCTCAAGCGACATGTTTGTGTCGATCGTCGCGAGCATTTGGGACAATTTGAGGTCTTCCATGTTCTCTTGGATCTTCTGTCTTTGCTTTTCTGAAGAAACTTCATCTAACCGCTCGAGAAGGCCATTCACGGAACCAAACTCCTGGATAAGTTTGATGGCGGTTTTTTCGCCAATCCCCGGCACGCCCGGAATGTTGTCCGAGGCATCTCCCATGAGGGCGAGAATATCCACAACCTTGTCCGGCCCCAGCCCGCTGAAACGTTCCCGGACCTTCTCGACATCATAGACCAGGTTTTCTTTGTGCGGCTGGAGGATCTTGATTCGTTCGTTAACCAATTGGAAGGCATCTTTGTCTCCGGTGATAATGAAGACCTGATAGCCTTCTTTCTCTCCTTTTTTGGCCAAAGTACCGATCACGTCATCCGCCTCAAAACCCGCCTTTTCAAAGATCGCCCAGTTCGAGATCCGGCAGAACTCCTTGATGGGCTCGATCTGTTTCACGAGCTCTTCAGGCATCGGCTTTCGGTGCGCTTTGTATTCCTTGTATTGCTCATGCCGAAAGGTCGGCTCTTTCCGGTCAAAACACATGGCGAGATGGCCCGGCTTCTGCTCTTCCATGAGCCGGCGCATCATGGTCACAAACCCATAAATCGCGTTGGTCGGCTCTCCCTTGGAATTTGTCAGATTCGGAATCGCGTAAAAGGCCCTGTAACAGAAGGAATTGCCGTCCACGAGGAACAGTTTTTCCCCTTGAGGGTTTTCCTTCGGGGTCTTCGTTGTCATTTTGATGATTGGATCTTCGGGTTTTCTCTAGATTCTTAGAAAAATACGCGGAAAGAGCTAAAAGTGGCGATCAAAACGCTGGGATTAAGTTTGAATTGAGTCTCTTTTGCGTGGATTTTGTCCCGGCCCCGCCCTTCATTCTTATTGGGGGCCACCTTCCCTGCTGAAGGCGGGCATAGGATACCCAAGCCTCCCCACGGGGTCAAGTTTTATTTATCTCGCTCTTTCTTTCCCTTTTCCTGCGGGCTGGATCTTGGAAAGCTGGAGACCTAGTTCGCGAGAATCCGCTGCCACTTCGAGTGCGGCTTCATAACCGATCACGCCCTGGGTGTAAAGCTGTTTCAAATAATCGTCCAGCATGATCATGCCATAGCGTGATCCGGTCTGGAGTTCGGAAAGGATCTGGTAGGTCTTGCCTTCGCGAATGAGATTGCGAATGGCCGGGGTCGCGAACATGATCTCGAAGGCGGCCACTCGGCCTTTCCCGTCGAGGCGCGGTACAAGCACTTGCGAAATCACGGCAACGATCGTAGAGGCGAGTTGGACGCGGACCAGCGGCTGTTGCGCCGGCGGGAAAACATCGATGATGCGGTCGACCGTTCGCGCGGCTCCCGTGGTATGCAGCGTAGAAAAAACTAAGTGTCCTGTTTCGGCGGCGCGGATAGCGGACTCCATAGTCGCCAGATCGCGCATTTCTCCGATCAGGATCACATCCGGGTCCTGGCGCAGGGACTTTACGATCGCTTCGGAAAAACTCGGAACGTCGTCTCCGACTTCACGCTGGGTAACCACGCCCTTCTTGTGGTGATGCACGAACTCGATCGGGTCTTCCGCCGTAATAATGTGTTTGGGGAAATTTTCATTAATGTAATTGAGCATGGTTGCAAGGGAGGTCGTTTTACCGCTCCCGGTAGGCCCCGTCACAAGCACCAGACCGCGCGGGAGATTCAATGTCTCGATCAGCTGCGACGGAAGCCCGATGTCCTGAAAACCGAAAAACCTTGAAGGGAGCAGTCGCAGCACGAGAGAATAATGCCCCTGCTGCTTGAAACAAGAGACGCGAAAACGCGCCTTGTCCTTGAATGAAAATCCAAAATCAATGCCTCCAACCTCCTCGACCTTTTTGCGCTGAACTTCAGTCGTGATCTCTTTGGCAAAAGCCTCGGTATCTTGCGCGGTTAACGGTTTTTCGCCCACCGAGACCAGGGACCCCACCATGCGATAGGTCACGGGACGCCCCACGGTCAAGTGAATGTCCGAAGCTTCTTTTTCAACCGCTCCTAGCAGGATCTCTTCGATGGCCATGGGAAAACTCCTTTGAAATGAATTCGTTGGGACAAAACGCTTCTTTCCGTTATTGTCGACTTTCTGGATAAAAACCTTAGAAAACCAAGCTCTCGAGACTCCATAGAACAAGAGAGATACATCCGGCCAAAAGACACAGGCTCGGCCACCCCCTCATCGAGACTGGTGTGTCCGAAAAAAGAAGTTTGTATCTTAAACCCAGAAAGCAGGCCTGAAAAATCGCGATCCCCGCGCTCACGGCCCAGACAAGCGAAAGCCCGTGAAAAAGATCGATCTGCCTTGAATGGATCATAAAAACGCTCGCAAACACAGAGAAAAAAAAGGCGTCTGTTTTTTTCTGAAAGCGCGAAAACAAATAGGCGGCGATCCCGAAGCCCAGGACCTCATATTCGAGGGCGATGGGCTGGATCTTTTCAACGGCTGTAGCGAGCGCCCAAAGCACAAGGATCAAACTCGTTGTAAGAAAAAAATCCGCGGCGTTGCGCAAAATGCGTTCGAGTCCGTCACCCGGTTTTTGCAAAGGGGCGGGCCTTGCGCCACGCATCGCCAGCAGAAAGCCGAAGGTGATGATTAAAAAATACACGTTACCTTCTCCCCTGGTACGGTTGATTTTTCCATAAAAAAGCAACGGCTGCGATCACAAGCAACATGCCGGCGGGTTGTTCGAAAGCGTGGATCCCAAGATGCTTTTCACCGACTCCCCGAACGAGCGCCAAAAGCATCACGAAACCTGCAAAGCCGATCCCGGCCAGCGCCCGTTCAAAAAAATACTTCGGCACTTGTCTGGAGAAAACACGAACATGCCCGGGCTTTACTGTATCTTCGAGAAATGAGACGGGGGCGAGAAAGAAAACACTGACGATCCAGTAAGGCGGTAGCTTTGTAAGCGTCCATACGGCCTGAGCCCACACGATCAACCACAGGAAGAAAGCGCATTTTAAGGAACGATCGGGAAAAATCCGGCGTGTGAACCAGAAAAAAGCAACCGTGATCCAGAGGAACACAACGATCCACAGCGCCGCAACGCCTGCCTTGAAAAAACCATAGGGGTAGACCATGAATGGAAGATAGGCCAGGAACAATCGCGAGAAAAGGCTTTCCGGTAGTTTCATTGACCCCAGGACCTCATGATCTTCACCGCCTCAGCGTTTGCGCCGCGCCAAGAATCGCGACAAGCAGACACAGGAAAAGCACCAGAAATAAATATTTTGACGCTGTCATCGCCGCTTTTTTGATGTTCATGACGGATAAGTTGCCTTGAGATGATGTTTTGTTTTATAAGAAACGGGTCTGAGCCAGACGTCCAGCCAAGGGGTTAACAGATTCATCAAAAGGATCGCGTATCCGGCAGAGCGGATTGAGAATCCCTCCGGACTGAGCCGCGAGCTTAAAAGCGCTGCGCCCAAAACGAAAAGAGCTGTCCCTTGGCGCGTTAGCGGAAGGGCCACGGGGTCCGCCAAAAGAAAAAAAGCTGTCAGAAGAACGCCGCCAAAAAAGGCGAATGGCATTTCCCGGCCTCCAAACAAAGCTTCGCAAATAAAGCATGCCGCCATAAAAAGAGCCGGCGTTTCCCAATAGCCTTGTCTTTGTTTGAGAAAGATGATTCCTCCGAGACCGACGCCTAGAAGCGTCCAAACACTTCCCTCTCCCGCCAGGAGCATGGGTTCCGACATGGCTTTGGGAAAACAGAGTTGTAAAAAAACACGCGCCAAGAGAAGTGGGTGCAAAAGGTGGGCGCCCGTACCACCGAAAAGCTCTCGGCCGACAAAAACCGCCATAAAAACACCGAGGATCACAACCTCGGAAGGACATCGCGAAGGCATAAGCAGGGAGAAGAGCGTTGCGGCGAGCACGGTTTCGCCGTTCCACAGACTTTCTTTTTTCCGGAAAAGCTTCGCGGCTAAAAATCCGAACGCGATCGCGCTTACCAGGCAGATCAAAAGAATGCGCAGAATTTCCGCGTGGCCGGTAAAACAGGTTGTTACAAAGACCGGAGCGAGAGCGGCGAGCTGCCCCCAGTGCCGCCGGGCCAGAGAATCTCCGGATCGGATATGTGCCGGCAAGGTTGTTTTATAAGAAAGCGTCCCCTCAACCATGAGCCATCCTTTTCGTGTGATCGCGCGCCAGGCGAATAAACTTCAACATCGGCCGTTTGGACGGGCACACATAGGAGCAATTGCCGCATTCAACGCAATCCGCAACATTCCATTCTTCTGCAACCGCAAATTCATTTCGCTCCGCGGCCAGCGTGATCATCACGGGCGATAGCAGAGCCGGACAATGATCGACGCAAAGATTACACCGGAGACAAGGTTCCTCGGGTCCGTCTTTCGCGACTTCTTTAGGAAGCGCGAGGATCGCGCCAGTCCCGGCCATCACAGAAACCTCTGCGGTCCTTTGCGCGGTTCCGGCCATAGGCCCGCCCATAAGGATCTTTTCGGGTTCGCGCATCACTCCCTTGCAGGCATGGATCGCATCATGAAAAGAAATTCCGAGGGGTAGCCAGAGGCTGCGCGGTTCGACCACGCATTCGCCGCCGACCGTCACCACTCTCTCGTAAAAAGGCTTTCCCAGCGCGACCGCTTCATAGGCCGCAAACGCCGTGGAGGCGGGAAAAACAACCGCCCGGTCTTCTTCTCCCGGGAACCACGCCTGAAGCAGGGCGCCTTCAGAGCCTTGCGGGTAGAGCGCGGGAACGGTCCGGACTTCGGCATATTCCCACTTCAGAAAGTAGATCTTGCTCTTAATCAGCTCGATCATTTCGAGATTGCAGTCCTCGAACGCGAAAAGGATCTTTTCGGCCTTAAGAGCTCTTTTGAGTAGTTCGGCGCCCTTTAAAATTTCTACGGCATGAGACAGGATAAGCACTTGCTCGCAGGTGATGTAGGGTTCCGGCTCACACCCGTTGATGATGATCGTTCGTGCTCCGGTATGACGTTCGAGTTTCGCATGAACTGGCTCCATGGAGGGATCCGTGGTCACAAGCCCGGAGTGCTGAAAAACACTCGAAAGTTCTTCTGCCGGGATCTCGGCCCATCCTTTTCGCGTCTCCGCAGGCGGAAGAGATTTGGGCTCGCCCCGACCTTTATTTTCTTTTGCTTTATGGTGGTCGGGGCTGCCCCAATTTCCGCTTTGCGGAAATTGATAGGCATTGGGACTGCCGTGTTTTCGGATCTCGATCATTCTTCTTTCGCCTCCCGCCGCGCTCGGAAAAGACGCTATCTTCTCCACCTTGCCGGACATACCGGCGTGAAGGCTCACACCTCCCGCTTCTTGCGGGCTGGCGATCTTTTGCCCGATCTGAACGGTCTCTCCTTCCCGGACGCAGGGTTCTGAAGATGCGGGGATTGGAATGCGGATCTTTTCGGGTGGGTAAGGACGCTTGAGGTTCCAATTCAGCAGGCTCGCGTCTTTTTTTCTTTCAAGTAAGACGCCGATGGCTTTCCTGTTGGACAAGGCTGATTCCTTTCGGTCTATCTGTGGGGAATAGCGCTGGAAAAACTTCCTGTGATTTTGTCGATCCGGATGCGCTCCTGAAAAATTTCCTTGAGCTTCCCGAACTGGCAGCTATCCATGTTAAGTCCCTCAATGTCGGGAAGGCTCCCGAGGATCGGAACGCCGGAAAGATCTTGTATAACTTTGGGATTTGTAAGTTCGGCCAGCGAATAATTCGCCACAGCAACACGGTTAAAGATGATGCCACGCACTTCGAGCCCCCGGATCGTGGCCGCATCCACGGTAAGAAGCGTGTGATTGATCGCGCCAAGCCCCGCGTATGACACGATCACGATCGGCAATCCCATATCGCGAATGAGATTGGCCACATAATAATCTTTCTTGAGGGGAACCATCAGTCCGCCCACACCCTCAACGATCATGAAGTCATAGTGCTTCTGTAGCTGATGATAACTTTTAAGGATTTGCGGGATATCCACTTCTTTTTTTTCCAGCGTGGCCGCAACGTTGGGCGAGAGAGGGTTGCGGAAACGCGAGGGGCTCGTGAGCGGGGGGTATTCGTTCTCGGCGGCCTCCATCAAAAACACCGCGTCCTGGGAAATAAGCCTTTCGTCTCCCCCGTAACAACCGGTCGCGACAGGCTTCATCACGCCCACTTTCATCCCACGATCCCGGAGGACAAGCGCAAGACCCGCCGAGATCACTGTTTTTCCGACGTCGGTGTCTGTCCCTGTGATGAATATTCCGGCTTTCATACGCTTTTCATTCCGTGACTTCCTTTATTGACTCATAAGTAATATCTAGCAGCTTGTTGAGTTCTTTTTCCGTCATCCCCAGCGGCGGCATGAGCACGATCACCGGGCCTAGAGGGCGGAGGATCGCACCTTTTCTTCGTGCCAGCTCGATCACACGGACGCCGATCTTTTCTCTGGATTCGAACGGTTCTTGAGTCGCCTTATCGCGGACCAACTCAATTCCGACCATAACGCCGCATTGGCGAATATCCCCGACGCACTTCAAGCTGTAAAAATCTTCCAGTCTTTTTTTGATGAGCTGGATTTTCGGCTGCAACTTTTCGAGCGTCTTTTGTTTTTCGAAAAGCTCGAGATTCGCGATCGCCACCGCGCAAGCCAGTGGATTGGCGGTATAAGTATGCCCGTGAAAAAAAGCCTTGAATTCCTCATGGCGGCCCAGAAAAGCGCTATAAACTTCTTCGGTCGTCAGCGTCGCGGCCAACGGCAGGTAGCCTCCCGTGAGTCCTTTCGCAACCGTCAGTATGTCGGGGGTCACGTTCTCGTGGTCCGCGGCAAACATTTTCCCGGTTCGCCCGAATCCCGTCGCAACCTCGTCAAAGATCAGGAGGGTATTATACTTTCGCGTCAACTCCCTGGCACGGGAAATATACCCAGCCGGCTGGTCGATCATGCCGGCGGCGCCTTGCATCAAAGGCTCCATCACAAGCGCCGCAATCTCGTGGTGATGCTCACGCAAGACTTTCTCCATCGCGCTTAGCGCTTCGTTTTTTACTTTTTCCGGATCGCGTGTGGTCTCCCACCGGTAACAGTAAGGCGACGGGATAGCGAACGTTTCGAAAAGAAGGGGCTTATAGATCTCGTGGAAAAGGTCGATCCCCCCGACGCTCACCGCGCCGAGCGTGTCACCATGATAAGCGTTGACGAGCCGCGCGAATTTTTTCTTCTCAGGCCTGCCTTTCTGCGCCCAATATTGAAACGCTATCTTGAGGGCGATCTCCACAGCCTCGGAACCGGAATCGGAATAAAAAACACGGCTAAGCCCCTTGGGCGCGATCGCGATCAGTTTTTCCGCCAGCTCGATCGCCGTGGGATGCGTAAGCCCGAGGAAAGTGGTGTGGGAAATTTTTTTAAGTTGTTTTTCGATCGCCCGGTCAAGCTCCTTCACCCGATGCCCGTGGACATTACACCAAAGCGAGGACACCCCGTCCAGATACCGCCGCCCCTGAGTATCGATCAAATAACAGCCTTTTCCTTTTTCAATGACCGGAAAATCGTCGACCTGCCAATCTTGCATCTGCGTGAACGGATGCCAGAGGTGTTTTCGGTCTTTTCGAATTAATTCATTTGTGTTCATTTCGCTTCTCTCTTTCGCGTCTCACATGCTTCGCCGCAGAGGTAAGACGAGCGGTAAAAACAGATTCTCGCCCGCTATTCTTTTTTTAATACTCTTCCGCGCGCGCCCCCGCTTCTTTTCGCCTCATCCTTGAATCCATGCGCACCAAAATAAAAAGCACTAGAAAAAGAGCCAGCATCAGGGGTTTCCCTAGAACGTTGACCATGACCTGAAACGGCGTAAGAACCAAAACCACCACCATCAAAACGCACAGCGCTATCAGCTCCCATTTTTCAAAGCTGTTTTCCCATTTTTTCTTTTCTGTAGTCATCCTATCCATTTTCACAACCTCCTTCTCTTCCCTTTCGGAAGTTAAATCTTTTTTGCTAATCTAAGAAAATAAACCGCGCCGGCCAAATCTACCACCAGCCATATCAGGGGCGTCAGATAAACAGGCGCCAAGGGATTAAACAGTATCGCCATGATTAATAGCGGAATGAAGTGGCCGCTCAGCGAAGAGTTGTTCCTCAGTTTGAATGCCGCATAAACTGCGGCGCCGCACACGATAAATCGCAATAGGATGTAATAAGCATAAGGCAGCGTGGGGATAACGGCCACGCACAGCATCAGCGCAGCAACCAGAAGCATCACCTTCAGAGACTTTGACTCTTCGTCCATCCAACGCTCCCCTCTCTATCCTGTCCCGACCTATTCAAAAACAGGATTTGTTTTCCCCAAATCTTTCAGATGTTTTCATAATTCATCTTCTCGATAAAAAGGCCCCATTGAGCATTAAGCGCGCGTTCTTTTTCCTCCGAAAAATTGGCGCGGAAATAATTCTCCACATCTTTCCGGGAAAGGGGTCCTAGTTGGAGCTCGTATTGAAGGTAGTCCCGAAAGAACTTTGAAAAAAAGGCGTCCCCCCCGTCCAAGAAAAAGGCGGTCAGACTCCAGGCCCGCATATAAAACTCCATTTTTTCTTCCGTGCCTGGGGATTGCTCATAACGTTCCCAGGATGAGAATAAATCGAGCGCGTTTTTCAGCTTCCCTTCACCGTAAAGATCCTTAAGCCAGCCAAGGATTTCTTCAAGAATAGGTTTGGCTCCGGTTTTCGCAAGCTTAAAGGACAGGTAGTTGGAGAGGCCTTCATCTAAAAACTTTGAGGGTTCCTGCGCGTAAAACGCCCTTAGAAAACAGTGCGCGAACTCGTGAGCGAGCGTCCACCGGACATCGGCCCCGGTAAAAAAAACAACGATTTCGTTTTTTCCAATGTTATACGCTCCTGAAGAAAGTTGGCTTGGTTCGAATTTTTTTTCTCTCCAGAGCGCTTTGTATTCGTCGGCGCGCCCCGCCACGCTGATCTTTAAAAAAGGCATTTCCCCTTTCGGCGCTCCAAGGATTTCCTCGAGCATTGCTTTTTCTTCGCGAATAAGAAGGCCGAGATCTCGAACTAAAGGCTCGCTATATTCTTGGGGAATATTGGTCACGATCTCGCCCCCTTTAAAGGAGATCTTCCGGGCCCGATCCCAAGAGGGCTCTTTTTTCATTGCTTCCGAAAACTTCTTCAGGGCGAACACCTCTTCGATGGCTTCGAGAAGAGGTGTCCCGCTGTTGTTTTGCAACTTGTCTCCCATGAGAAGCGCGCGTCGATACACTTCAATCGCTCCGTTAAAATTTCTTTCTCCGACCAAAGTCTGCGCGTAATCATCATAAATGCTCTTGTCTTCGGGATGATCCTCCAAAAGCTTTTCGAAGGAGACGCTGTTGGACTCAATCTCCTTGCCAGAAGCAGCGGCTTTTTCCTTTTCCCCGTTGAGGTCTTTCGTGTTTTTTCCCTGTCCGAATGCGGCCGACAAAAAGAACGTCGTCATAAAAAAACAAAAAAGACACGAAAGCTTGCAAGTTCGATTTAAAAGCGTCTGTTGCCGCATTATTTTGTCCTTTTGCGTTGTTTGAGTTTTAAAAATGCCGCCATTAATCTTGCGGTGTCTTCCCTCGTATGCGCGGCAGAAACGGTGACCCGGAGCCGGGCCTTGCCTTTGGGAACGGTCGGATAACGCACGGCGGGAATGAAGATCCCTTGGGTGAGTAATTGTTCGAAGGCTTCCATGGTTTCTTTCTCGGCGCCAAGGATCACGGGCAGGACTGCGGATTCGGGTTTGGGAAGGTTGAATCCGAGAGCCGTAAGCCCTCGATGAACTTCGCGGATATTGGCCCAAAGTCTTTTCAGGAGCGCTGGCTCTTCCTCGACCACACAAAAAGCTTCTCGCGCGGCTTCACAAAGAACGGGCGAAAGGGCCGTTGCGAAAATAAACGGCCGGGCGAAGTTAACGAGATAATCGATCAGCACCCTGTCCGCCGCCACAAACCCGCCGAGCCCGCCAATCGCCTTGGAAAGCGTTCCCATGATCAGATCGATCCCTTTTGAAAAAGCTGCGGTCGCTCCGGGACCGCTTTTCCCGAACACGCCTGTGCCGTGCGCGTCATCCACGAGAAGCAGTGCGCCATATTTTTTTTTGAGACGTACCAGCTCTTTAAGATCCGCGCGGTCTCCATCCATACCAAAAACGTTTTCCGTGACAAGGATCTTCCGTCGCGCCGTGCTTTTTTTCAGGACCTCTTCGCATTTTTTGTAGTTTTTATGCGGAAAAACCCGTATCTCGGCCCCGGAAAGCCTCGCCCCATCGATCAAGGAAGCGTGGCAAAGCTTGTCCATGATCACAACGTCTTCTTTACCCGCAAAGGCGGTCAGGATCCCAAGGTTCGCGAGAAAGCCGGCTGAAAAAACGAGCGCGGCTTCCTTGTTTTTGAATTCGGCGATCTTTTTTTCAAGCCTCGCATGCGCTTCGGTGGTCCCGGCGATCAATCGCGCCGAGCGCGCGCCCACGCCGTACCGGTCGAGCGCTTTATGCGCAGCCGCGATCACTCGCGGGTGACGGCTCATGCCTAAATAATCGTTACCGCAGAAAAGAAGGATCTCCCGCCCTTCGAAAACAGCCCGTGTCCCTTCGTGTTCTTTCAAAACGCGGAGCTGGCGGTAAAGATTCTTTTGTTTGAGCTCTTGTAGCTCTTGCAAGTAAGCGTTTTTCATAATTTTCGAAGAAGAACCGCGGCGACCTGGCCGCCAAAACCCATGGAGGCCTTGATGGCGTGGGTGATCTTGAGGCTCCGCATTTTCCCCGGCGTATAATCAAGATCGCACGCCGGGTCTTTTTCTTCAAGTCCTACGGTGGGAGGGATGAACCCCTCGTGAATCCCCAGAAGCGTCGCAATAATTTCAATGGCGCCCGTGGCTCCAAGCATATGTCCGGTAGCGCCCTTCGTCGAGCTCATCGGAATCTTGTAAGCTTGTTCGCCAAAAGCTTCTTTGAGCTCGAGCGTCTCATAAAGATCTCCGTGCCGCGTGCCTGTGCCGTGCAAATTGACGTAGTCGATCTCTTTCGGCGTGATCCCGGCTCTTTTGAGAAGAACCCCCAGCGTGTGGGACAACGCGTGTTCATGGAGATCAAAATGGATCGGTTGCTTGCTGTCCTGGCCATAAGCGGCTTCGGCGATCTCGCCATAGATTCTTGCGCCGCGCTTCTTCGCGCTCTCAAGCGTCTCGAGAAAAACCACGCCCGCGCCCTCCCCCACAAGAAATCCATCGCGCCGCTTGTCGAACGGGCGAATGTTTTTGGCCGCAAGCGCCTTCATGTTGTTGTAGCCGCCCAGCAAGAGCGGCGAGATTGAAGCGTCTGTAGCTCCGGCAAGGCAATATTCCGCATCTCCCTCAGAAACCATGCGAAAACCCTGAGCGATGGCGACGGTGCCGGTCGCGCACGCCGCCACATAACATTTAGCCGGCCCCTGGATCTTCATGCGCCGGGCGATCCACTGATCCGCAAAATTCGGGACCGCGCTTGTGAACATCCTTGCGCCCAGGATCGCGCTGGGATTCCGCACGAACCTTTCTTTGAATTTTCCAAGGCTGTGAACGCCTCCTTTGCTGGAGCTCACAGAAAGCGCAACGTCGTAAGGGTCGACCGCTTTCATGTCGAATTGGGCGTCGGCGACCGCCTGTTCCGCGGCAGCTACGGCATATTGAATGAAAGGATCCAGGAGGTGCGTCTTGCAAGAATGCGCGTTAAAATTTTTTAGGGGGAACACGGGCGGAAACCTGTGGCCTTCAACGATGGAATGATCCGCGTCCTCTTTTCCGGAGACACCTTTTTTAAGATTTTCTCGGAACTCTCCAAGGGTGTTCCCGATCGAGGAAAGAACCCCCATGCCAGTGACTACGACGCGTCGTTTTATCATAATGAGGAAGTATTATAGAGGGACAGGCCTCTTTTTCACAGAAAAAGAAGCTTGTCTCTTTCCCGCGCCGCTAGAAAGGGCGGGATTCGAAATGAAAGACTTGCCCCGTGACCCTGCGCATTTTTTCGGAAGACAGATAGATCAAAAAATCCGCGACTTCTTCGGGGTCCGTAAAGCTTTTGAGCGGGCTCATCTCGATATTTTGCTGAAGAACTTCCTCGGGGACATTCTCTGTCATGGAAGATCTCATAAATCCGGGGTTCACCGCATTCACAAGAATTTTCTTGCGCCCGAGTTCCTTGGCAAGCGTTTTGGTCATGGCGATCAGCCCGCCTTTGGAGGCGGCATAATTCGCTGCCCCCGCAAGCCCGCTCAAACCTGCGCGGCTTACCAGAGTAAAGATCTTCGCCTGGGGGGACCTTAAAAGAAGCGACAACAACTGCCGCGTGAGATAAAACGGCGCTTTAAGATTAACACTAATAACCTTATCCCATTGCTGTTCCGACATTTTTTCGATCAACGCATCCGCGGTCATCGCGGCGTTGTGGATCAGAATGTCCAGTTGTTCGGTTTTTTTCTGGAATTCCGCAACAAACTCGTCCATCGCTTTCGCGCTTGCAAGGTCAACGGCAGCGCCATGGGCCCCAAGCAACTCGAGTTGCCCTGCGGTTTCTTCATCCATAAAATACGTGAAAAAAACACGCGCCCCTTGCTGTAAGGCTTTGCGGACAAGCGGCTGGCCAAGTTCGCTGGTGCCGCCCGTAATGAGGATTGTTCTTCCTTTAAGAGAGGGTTCCAAGGCTTATTGGCTTTGACCGCAGCCGGTCGGGCAGGGGTTGTGTTCAGGAGCATTTCCTAACGAAAAGCCGGAGCGCAGAAGCATGCCGATATCTTCTTGGAGCGGGTTTCCTGCCGTGGTGAGATAGCCGCCAACGACAAAACCGTTTGCTCCGCCGCGAAGAGCCTTTTCTTGAAAATAAACGCCGAGATTCAGCTCGCGTCCCCCGGCGAGTTTGATATTTGCTCGAGGGTGAATAAAGCGGAAAATCGCGATCGTTTTCACGATTTCTTCGGGTGAGATGGCGGATCGTCCTTCAAGCGGCGTCCCGGGCCGGGGGTTCAGAACGTTGATCGGCAGACAATGAAGCTCATAAGAGACCAGCTCGAAGGCGAGACGGATCCGGTCTTCCGCGGTCTCCCCCATCCCAAAAATGCCGCCCGAGCATACTTCAACGCCGTTTTCCTTCAGGAATTTGAGCGTTTCCATCCGCTCATCATAAGTGTGGGTAGAAACGATCTCGGGGTAAAACTCCCGCGAGCATTGGAGGTTATGGTTGAACCGCCGCATCCCGGCTGCGCGAAGTTTTCGGATCTGCTCCGTCGTCAGATTCCCAAGAGATCCATCGAGCCGGAGGTGGGTCTTCTCGCTTAGCAGGCGAAACGTCGCGAGCACCTGTTCAAATTCGGCGTCATTCAGAGTTTCGCCGCTTGTGACCACGCAAAAACTTTGAACGCCGTTCGCTTCGCTTTTTTTTGCTTCTTCCAGGATCGCTTCCGGGCTCATCAGCGGGTAGCGCTTCACGCCCGTTTTGTAGTGGGAGGATTGGGAGCAAAAGCCGCAATCTTCGGAGCAGAGATAGCTTTTGGCGTTTACAAGCGAACAAAGGTCGGCCTGGGAAGGACGAAACCGGGTGGTGATCTCGTGGGCGGAGCTCAAAAGAAGGTCGATCGTCGGGGAGTCCTGGATCGAACTGAGACGAAGGGCTTCGGCCGCAGTGATGGTCCCACCTGCGAGGACCCGAGACGTGAGCTCTTGGACAAAGGCTTTCATTTCAGGCGTAAAAGCTGAAAGCGTTTAGGCCTGCGCGAAAACTTCGCGAGCCACAATGCCCACCACGCCAAGCGCCACCGCGTTCTCACCGAAAGCGGAGGGGATGATCTTGACCTGCGTCGCGGCTTCTTCCACGGACCATTCCTTGACCGTGTTCTTGATGGAGTCGAGAAGGGCTGAGCCGCAGTCTTCAATGCCTCCGCCGATCACAACCACCTCGGGATTAAGAAGGTTCACGATAAACGCGATCTTCTTGCCAAGGTCTTGCCCGGCCTGCTCCGCCGCCTTGATCGCCAAAGCGTCTTTCTCCTTGATGCCTTTGATGATCTCTTTGAAAGTCAGCTTTGAGAGATCGCCTTTGACCATATCTTTTAGGGCCGAGGGCTCGCCTTTTTCGATCCGCTCGCGGGCATAACGGACCATGCCAATGTCCATTTCCCATCGCCCAAGCTGGGTCGCGATCTTGAAGGAGTAATCCTTGCTTGCGTGTGCGCTTGTGATCCCGAGCTCTCCCGCGGCGCCGTTCGCTCCGCGATAGATCTCCTCGTTGATCAGAATGCCGCAACCTACGCCCGAAAACATGTAAACCATGTTCCGCACATCGCGATCAAGTCCCAGCCATTTTTCACCGAGCACGGCGGCATTGGCGTCGTTTTCGACGATCGTGGGAATGTTGAGCCGTTTTTCAAAAGTGTCTTTGATCGAAGAGCAAACGGAAATGTCTTTGTCTCCCAGACTTTGGGGCCAACGGATCGTGCGTCCGCGCTCGTCAATGATCCCGGGGATGCCGACGCCAACGCCGACGATCTTCGCTTTATCGACCTCGGCTTTTTCAATAATTTCCGCCGCAAGGTCTACCATCTGAAGGATGATCTTTTCGGAATTCTCAGGAGCTCTTTCCCGCTTGATCTCGCTGATCACATTGATCTCAAGATCCACAAGCACGGCTACCATGCTCATCATATTAAGCCCAACGCCCACGATATAACCTGCCTTGGGATTGAGCTCCACAAGCACGGGTTTCCGTCCGCCGGTGGATTCATCCAGCTCCCCTTCGATCACCAGACCTTTTTTGATGTAATGGCTCACGTAGTTCGATACCGTCACAATGTTCAATTCCGTGAGTTTCGAAATATCGGTCCTGGAGATCGGTCCGTTCTTGCGAATGACCTCGAGAATGCCAAGATTTTTTCTTTCTTTGTCGGTAAGCGTGCGGTCTTTGAGCATTTGCTTGATAATCATGGAATGGGCGCTCCTTTCAAAAATTGTCTTTGTTGTAACTTGTTCTTCTACCGCTATATAAGTGCCACATGTGTCGCTCAGTTTAACTCTACAATATGCTTTTTCAAAGCATTAATTGAGCGCCACTTTGCGTGGATATTAAAACTTCTTCATAAGCACGCGCATCCCCTTGCCTGAAAAGGGATTAGCGGGCCGTCAACCCTTGAAGAAATCTTCCTTCTCCAGCAACTCTTTAGCCTTTTTGCCCACCGGATCTTTATGAAAATACTCCTGGATCACGCCTTTCTTCAGATAATTCGCGATCGGGATAAGAATCATCCCTTGATCCAAGGCCAGGTATTGGGTGTTCACCTTCTTGTTCGGGAAAGTGATGGAATCATAAAAACCATATTCTCCATAAATATCGAACGTGAGAAGTTTCCGGATGTTTTTGATAGCATCCTTGGGGAGGGCATCCAGGGCTAGAAAACTCGCGTGCGGGGTGATCACCGCGCGGTCCGGATATCCTTTCACGCCCAGCCGTTTAATTCCGTATTCTCCATACATCCAACGCCGTCCATCGGCCGTCGCGGAAGGCGAAATCCCCCAAACAGGATATTTTTTTTCCTTCAACGCGTAATCCCTATGAAGCTCCGTTACTATTTTGTCGTTCAGCCCAAGTCCTTTGGGAGCGAATTTTTGTTCGCGGATCACCAGCGTCGGCATTAAAAATTCAAAAAGGGATCCTCCCCAGCTTGGCACGAATTTTTTCTCCCCTTCCTTATAGTACCCCTGGAAATAGCTGATCTTGTCGTGCTCGACCATTTTGCCCTTGGGTTTTTGCGTCTGCCATTCCCACGCGTCCGGGGCCGTGCGATAAAGATACCACCAGTGCTCCTGGGGAAGATCGCCCTTGCCGATCGCGTAAAGACTCATCGCGCGCGCCTCGGTCACAAGCATCCCATAATGATATGGCGTGGGGCTTTGCCTCTCGACATCGTAACCAATAGCAAGGTGGTTGGTGTCGGGGTCCAGGAATTCCTGAAAATGAAACCGGTCAAGAATTTCCGTAGCCTCTTTTGCGATCTCGCCCGGAAAAGCCTGACGAACCACCACCAGCGCAATGGCAAGCCATCCGTTGTCAATGCTTGAGGCAAACCGCCGGCTCACCCCGAGCTGAGTGGTCTCATAAAAATTGAAGAAAAAACCCTTCCACGTGTCCATTTTTTTTAGCGTTTTCAGGGTGCTCTGGACGCGCTGAGCGGCCGCCGCCGGGGTAATAATCTCCAGCTCTCGGGCGGCAACGGTCCCCATAAGGTCCAGGGCGATATTAGTAGGCGAGGTATAAGCGGCTGCGAGCGGGAAATCTCCGACTTTAAAATGGTCCGAAACAAGATGGTTTCTTTTATCGGTGGCGTTTTCAAAATACCGCCAGGTGTCCCGGGCGATCTTGAGAAGCATCTCTTTGTCGTTTGCGGTCGCTAAAAGTTCTTCGCGCCGGTGTTCGTCCATCACAGAACGCGGGAATCCGACAAAGTTGTCCTCCACGCTTTCGAACCCGACTTCCGGGTGGCCAAAGAAAGCTATTTCATCCAGGCCGACTTTCCCAGCCATGTTTTGATCCCGCGCAAAAACGTTGAACGAGAGGAAGCTGAGCTGATCAAGATCGACGCCCATAAAAACATTCATCGGCAAAACAACCTCACCCCACCCGTTCTTCTCAAGACAAGCCTCGGTAATATCCTTTTCCACGGTCTTGCCCGCCCAATCCGTCAAAGCGACGCGCAAGCGCCCCTTGAAGGGGGCCGAAGCGTCCGTTTTGCACTTAAGCGCGAGGTAGTGAGCCGCGCTCATATCCAACCTTTCCAGGGAGGTTTTGAAAGTCGCCTTCTCCTTTTTTTTGAGATTGGCCCTGGCCCACAAAGAAGCTCCGGATTTGGCTCCGCGCGCGTCTTCTTTCTTCAGATCCAGCCTGACCTTTTTCTCCTCTCCTTTTTCCACGATCCAGGCTCCTCCCAAGCTGTTCTTGAGCTCTGAGGCGTTAAAATCGTCCACCACCTTGAATTGCGTAGAGAGGCGAAGGGGCTTGCCGGCAGGAACGATGTTGTAAACTTTTCCGATATCGAGGGAGACTTCCCCGCTTGGAGGACCAATCTGTTGGACAATGGTTTCCTGGGCCTGTTGTTTTTGGATTTTGGGGGCGGCGTGACCCGCCGAAAGAAATGCTCCCAAAAAACAGGCCGTCATGAAAAACAAAAAAGCGTTCCTCAGACCGTCTTTCGCTCCTGAAGAACGCTTTTGAGGAAGGGCCATGGGTGGGGGTTATCCGAGCGTGACTTCAACCCGGTGAGTTCTGCCGTCGCGGAGATCCGGGATGAGATTTTCTTTCTGCTTTTTCCCATCCACCACAACGGACTGGACCCCCTGCCCGGTTTGACGGGGATTTTTGACTTCGATCAAATAAGTGCTGCCGCGGAAAAGGCGCTTCATTTTGAATCCCGGCCACTTTTTGGGAATGACAGGATCCACGATCAATCCTTGGGCGGTGGGGCGAATGCCGAGGATCCAGTTCATGGCCACCACTTCATACCACGCCGCGGACCCCGTGTACCAGGTCCAGCCGCCCCGGCCGTTGTTGGGCGAGTCCGGTCCGTCCACATTCCCCGGCGTCACGTACGGTTCGCTGTAATAAATATCCGGCTCGAGCCCTCGAATGGCCGGATTGAAACTTTTGTAAATTTGGTGCGCTTGTTCGCCGTCCCGCATCATCGCTTCGGCCTGAACCGCCCAGGTCCCGGCGTGCGTATAAAGCCCGCCGTTCTCGCGAACCGAAGGAGCGTAACGCGTGATATAACCGATCGTTGCATCCGTCACGTTGTAGCCCGGCGTCAGGAGGAGTGGCCCATATTTTTTGTAAAGCATCTTGGCCGCCGAATCCATCGCAACGCGCGCGCGCTTGGCGTCCGCGACGCCCGTGATAACAGCCCAGGTTTGACAGTTCAGGAAAATCTTTCCGGTCTCGCATTTTTTGCTGCCGAGCGGCCTTCCGTCATCACGCGTGGCTCCCAAATACCATTCTCCATCCCACCCTTCCGCATTCAGAGCCCTTTTCATCGCTTCCGCGCGCCGGAGATATTCCGCAGCCTTTGTTTTTTCGCCGCGCTTTTCCATGATCGGCGCCATGCGATTCAGGATGCCGTAGAGAAAATGCCCGAGCCAGATCGATTCCCCTCTCCACTTGGTGCCGACATGGCTCAATCCGTCATTCCAGTCGCATTCGCCGATCAAAGGCAGCCCTCGAGGTGAAAACCTTGTGAGCGCTTTGTCGATCGCCCGGATCATGTGGTCGTAAAGCGTTCCGGAGGTCACTTCTTTCGTTTTCGGGTCCGGCAGGAATTTCACAACCGCATCGAGGATCGCCTCATCGGCCGTTTCGTCGAGATAATTCAGCGTGATGAAATCAAGCCACAGCAGATCGTCCGAGCAGTGCGTGATGGCGCCAATATTTGTCCCGTGGTGCCACCAGTGATAAACCGTTCCGTCCGGAAATTGTTGCTCGGCATGAAGCAGGATCTGTTTTCGCGCGAGTTCGGGACGCGTCGCGAAAAAGATCTGGCAATCCTGGAGTTGATCCCGGAACCCATAGCCGCCACTTGACTGATAATAGGCGCACTTGGCCCAGATACGCGCGGAGATCGCCTGATATTTCATCCAGGTGTTCGTCATGAAGTTAAGAGCCTCGTCCGGCGTCTCCACTTCGGAGGCATGAACAAAAGAATCCCAAAGCGCCTTGACCCTTTGCAGCTCCGGTTCCACAGACCGCGAGTTGGAATATTTCTGGATGATCCGCTCGGCGTCTTCCCGGGTGCGCGTAGAGCCTAGCGTGAAAATCACCGTCTTGGATTCCTTGGGACCGAGTTCGACGTCCACCTGAAGACTCGCCGATGCGTCGCCCCACTTCCCTTCCGAATTGCGGCATCTTCCTTCCACCACCGCGGCCGGCGCATGCGTCTCGCCGTACCGTCCCAGAAAAGATTCTTTGTCGCCATCATACGCCACTGGCTTGGGATACGCCGAATGGAACCCTTGAAGCGGTTTTTCGGTCATGCCTGTGGAGATAAATCCGGGCACGAGCGGCGCGCGCTTGACGCCATGAATGCAGCCGTTTTTTTTGTCGATCCAGGTCTCAATGAAGGTCTTGTGGAATTCGCGGTGCGTGTCGGACCAATTCCCGAGGCACCAGTCAAAATAAGTAAAAAGGCTCAACCGCCGTTTTTTTCCGGATTGGTTCGTAAGAACGACCTTCCAAACCTCGACCGGATCTTCCACATCCACAAAAATCGTTTTTTCAAACCGGATCCCGTTCAGTTTGCTAGTCAAAACCGAGTATCCTTGCCCGTGGCGCACTTCGAAAAAATCATATTTCGGCATGCAGGGCTTCCAGGTCCCGGACCAATAGTCTCCGTTATCCCGGTCTCGCACATAAATATATTTGCCCCAGTTGTCGCGAATGAGGTCCTGGTCCCAGCGCGTGACCCGAGAGAGATTCGAATTGTCGCGCCAGGAAAATCCCGATCCGGTCTGGGATTCGATGGTGCCGTAGTCCCCGTTGGAGATCACGTTCACCCATGGACGTGGCGTGTCGGGACGGGTAATAACGAATTCGCGTCCGTCGGCCGTGAAATAACCGTATTTTGAAGCGAATTTTTTCTCAATCCCGTCTTCTTTTAAAAGCATTTTCGCTTCCGCTTTTTTTCTTTCTTTCGACTTTCTGGGCATGGCAACAAAAACTCCTTGGCTTCGATGGTTTAAAAGTGATTTCGTTTATTCGGTTTGCGCGAGCTGGGCGTTGACCTCGGGGGCCAACTCCCTGGCGGCTTCCGCAGCGGTTTTCTTCCCGCTAAAAATAAGGTCGAGTTTGGGGCGGATATACTTCTCTTCTATCTCGCGCCATTTCGGATGAAAGGGGCTGAAGACAGAATACTGGACGGCTTTGTTCAGCATTTTTTTGTTGGCGGGAGCCGCTGTGTCTCCTGCAAACGCATCGCTTTCTGCCACCGAGATGCGGGCGGGCTGAGCGAGGCCGCGTTTGGCGAATTGCCGCTGTCCTTCGGGTCCCGTCAAGGCCTTGATCACTTCCCACGCCGCCTTTTTGTGTTTGGAGGACTTAAGGATCGCGTAGCCGGTCCCGCCGGTCCCGAACGCGCGAATGCCTTTGTCGTTTTTGGGGAACATCACGACATCCCATTCAAAACTGTAATTGCGGAATTGCGGGGCCTCCCAAATGCCGGAGAGGAACATCGCGATCCGGCCGTTGGCGAACATCCGGTCCGCCCCCATCCCGAAATTCATAAAAGCGGTGGGCGTCGGCATCGCCTCGTAAAGATTGCTCAGGTCGGCGTAAAACTGGAGCCCCATGATGGAGCGGTCATCGTCCAGAAGGGTCCTCGTGGGTTTTTTAACATTGTCCACGAGCCCGCCACCGTTCCCATAAATAAAGTTTTCCCAGGCCCAAGTATAAAACCCGTACTGCGTGACGCGGCCGGCGCTGTCTTTTTTGGTGAGTTCGCGCGCAAGTCGCAACATATCGCTCCAGGTCCAGTCGTCGGTTGGATACGGGAGCTTCGCTTCGTCAAAAACTTTTTTGTTGTAGAAAACACAGGCAAACGGAGCGATGTCGCGTGGTACCGCGAGAAGCTTTCCTTGATAGGTGAAGCGGTCGATGATCTGCGGGAAAAAATCGCTTTTATCAAAACCTTTCGGGTCCGAAGTTTCATAGGGCGTCAGGTCTTCCAGAACGCCCTTGGTCGCGAAGGTCACAAAATAATCGACTTCAGTGGCAATGATGTCAGGCGCGGCGCCTCCCGCGATCCGGGTGAGAATTTTGCTAATATAACCTGTATAGGGCGTGTGTTCGAAAACGATCTTGATCTCGGGATGTTCGGCCTGCCACGGCGCGAGGGCTTCGGTAATAATGCCGATCTCTTCGGGCGTTCCCCAGAAGCTCACCTTAACTTCATCGGCTCCCCGTCTCCCCGGCTCGACCGGAGAACCACAGCCGACCAAAACAAAGATTGTTAAAAGAATGGAAAAACCCTTCGCGGCCCAGCTCTTTTTTGACATCCGGAAATCCCTTCGTTTGAAAGGCGTTACCAGCTTTGCGAGGAACTGCTTCCCCTCAGGATAAGAAATGCACACAAAAGCGATAAAGTGCGGAAATTATAGCACGGGGGTTAGGGCTTCTGTAAAGGCTCTTTTCTCGTTCTTTAATATGGAAGACGCGTCTGGGGCTTCAGCCCTTGGGTAAGCCGATCTTCTGGAGAACGCGATCAAGATCGTCCAAAGAAAAATACTGGATCTCGACGCGTCCCTCCTTCTGGTTCTTGCGCGGATAGATCTTCGCTTGCGTGCCGAGATAGTGCGTAAGACGCGTTTCGAGGTCCACAATTTCCGCGCTCAAATGCCGGGCCGATTTTGCTTTTCTCTTGTGAGCGTTGCTTCGATTGACAATGGCTTCGACCTGGCGAACCGAAAGGGTTTCTTCGACAATTCTTTTGGCCATTTGCCGCTGATGCTCCGGGGACAACAGCCCGAGAAGTGCGCGGGCGTGCCCTGCCGCAAGACGTCCCTCGGCCAGGTATTGTTTTACTTCGGACGGCAACCGCAGAAGCCGGAGCGTGTTCGTCACTGTCACGCGGTTCTTCCCCACCCGCTTCGCAACATCTTCCTGAGAGATCATTCTTTCTTCCACGAGACGCTGATACGCTTCCGCTTCCTCTATAGGATTCAGGTCTTCGCGTTGAATATTCTCGATCAGCGCCCACTCCAGAAAATCTTCGTCCGCAACATCTTTAATGATGGCAGGCACTTCGGTCAGGCCGCAAAGCGTCGCCGCGCGAAACCGCCGCTCGCCGCATACGATTTCAAACAGCCCGTTCCCCTTCTTTTTTACAATGATCGGCTGCAACACGCCTTTTTCGCGGATGGAGTTGGCAAGCTCTTCGATGGTTTCTGTGTTGAAATTTTTCCGCGGCTGGTCTGCGTTGGGCGCGATCCGCGATATCGGTATGAGCTGAAATGCAGAGTCCTTCGCCGTGAGAACAGCCTCTTTAATGACCGCTTCGGGTTCTGTGGTGATCGTGGCTGTTGTGGCGGAAACTTCCTTTTCTGCCGCCGCCATGTGGTCTTTGTAACTATCAGGGATCAGCGCGCTTAATCCTTTACCGAGAGCTTTTTTCATCGTAGTAACTCCTTATGGATAATAATGTTGTGCTTTTTATATGTTCGTGGGCGCTGCCTGAATCTGTTCTGTTTCTGTTACGTTTTCCGCGCTTTTTTCTTCCGCGGCGACGGGAGCGCTCGTCTGCTTCGCGATCGCAACAAGATTTTTCCGGTCCTCATCCGATCCAAAGCGAATCAAGAATTCTTTTCCAAGTTCTGCATAAGCCAGCGACCCGCGATTGTGCGGATCATAAATAACCGCGGGTTTCCCGAAGCTCGGCGCCTCGGAAAGTTTTACAGATCGCGGAATGACGCTTTGAAACGTTTTTTCTTTAAAATAATTCCGCACCTCTTCTATCACTTGCTGCGTCAGGTTGGTCCGGATGTCTGCCATGGTCAGGATTACGCCCCCCAGCTCAAGATCAGCGCTTAGATTCTTTTTGACAAGCTGATAGGTGTTGAGAAGTTGCCCTAAACCCTCCAAAGCATAATACTCGCACTGAAGCGGGATAATGATGTAACCGCTTGATGTTAATGCATTTATGCTTATAAGGCCGAGCGACGGAGGACAGTCGAGCAAAATATAATCGTATTCGCCGGCAATCTTTTTCAGTTGCTCGCGGAGAATGAACTCTCTTTTTTCCTGGCCGATCAAATGCATTTCCGCCCCAGCCAAATGCGCATTTGATGGAATGATCCAAAGATTCTCTATGGCTGTTTTCTTGATGCTTTCCCTTGGATCCGAGTTTTCAACAAGAAGTTGATAAGCTGTGGATTCGTTTTCGTTTTTCTCTATCCCAACTCCGCTCGTAGCATTGCCTTGCGAATCAAGGTCTATAAGAAGCACTTTCTTGCCAAATCCAGCTATAACAGTTGCAATATTGATGACGGAGGTTGTTTTTCCAACGCCCCCTTTTTGGTTAAAGAATGAGAATATCTTACCCATAGATCCTCCGGATGTTTCACGTGAAACGTTTGTTAGGCTAATCCTTCAAATAAAGACTTTTTGTCCGCCAACAACATATCGTCATCTTTCTTGGATATTTTACACATATTTAGCCTGGAGGCAAACTAAATTTAAATCTCTTTGCCTCTGGACCAATGGCCTGCGGGTTGAGGATCGGATTCTTGCACCAACAAAAGGATCGCGCCTGTGGCCATTTCATGCCGGGCAACTTTTGGGATGGCCTCGGACCTTGTTGCTGCGGAAGCATTCTAAATTAGCTTCATTTCTTGAGGAGGGTGGTTCGAGAGATGTTTCACGTGAAACATTCAAATCCAATAAGCTAAAAATCTGCAAGCCCATTGTTTGTAGTAGGATGCTTCTTTGTTGGCGGCGCAAAGATTACTGCCGCGCTGTCGCGTGGAAGCCGGACGCGTTGCCTAGGCGCCATGGAGGAACTTCAAGAGAGGCGGGCTTGGGGTCGCTACGGGGGCGCCTAAAACAATTCCTTATTTCTGGAGATCTTCTTGGTTTTTCTTTTCGATAAAAACGACAAGAAGGGAGAGGTCGCAGGAAGAGATCCCAGGAATGCGCGCCGCGTGCCCGATCGATTCAGGCTGGATTTTTTTTAGCTTTTCTTTTGCCTCCCGGCCGATCCCCGGAACTTGGTCGTAGTTCAGGTTGGCTGGTATTTTCTTTTTTTCCAGCTTAGAAAATTTTCGGACCTCTCGCCTTTGTTGGGCAATATACCCTTCGTATTTTATTTCTGTTTCGACGGAATGGATTTCATCCTCGGATAAACTGCATGAGTGTAAGCCGTTTGATAACAACGTTTTATAGATTATTTCTGGCCGTTTTAAATATTGATAGAGGGTGTCGTTGCCAATTTTTTTTGCTCTAAGCTCCTGCATATCGCGCCGCACCCGATCCATACGTTCATTAAATTCTGAAAAATCTTTTTCTGAGACAAGGTCGAACTGATGCCCGTAAAACATGAGGCGTTCGTCGGCGTTGTCCTGGCGGAGCAACAGCCGAAATTCTGCGCGCGACGTGAACATCCGGTAAGGCTCGTTTGTCCCGCAGGTTACAAGGTCGTCGATCATCACCGCGATGTAGGCCTCGGTCCGGTCGAGCACAAATGCGCCGCTGCCGCAAAGCTTGCGGATCACGTTAAGGCCCGCCATGAGCCCCTGGGCTGCGGCCTCTTCGTACCCGGACGTACAGTTGATCTGTCCCGCAAAAAACAAGTTCTGTATTTTTTTCGTCTCCAGCGAGTGTTTCAGTTGGGTGGGAGGCGCCGCATCGTATTCGATGGCATAGCCAAATTTCAGGATCTCGACGTCCTCAAGCCCGCAGATCTGGTGCACCGCCGCTTCCTGGACATCCTTGGGAAGCGAAGTCGAAAAACCATTCATGTAGATTTCCGGCGTATCGCGTCCTTCGGGCTCCAGATAGATCTGATGGCTTTTTTTGTCGGGAAACTTTACGACCTTGTCTTCCACCGAGGGACAGTACCGGGGGCCAATGCCCCTGATCTGTCCGGCATAAAGGGGAGAACGGCTTAAATTGTCGCGAATAATATCGTGCGTTTTTTCATTGGTATGCGTTAAATAGCAGGGGAGTTGCCGAACGACAAGCTTCTTGGTTCTGTAGGAAAAAGGGTGGGGCGGTTCGTCGCCACGCTGCTCTTCCAAAATATCCCAGCGAATGCTTTTTTGATGGAGTCGCGGCGGCGTTCCCGTTTTGAAACGAACGAG